>CAXUDL010000049.1:11631-30936 GCA_964249855.1 uncultured Rhizobacter sp.
CGGCGAGCATCTGCCCGGTTCCGCTGCTCGCGCGCCCGATCGCCTGCGCCGGCGACGGATGCCGATCAATAGGCACGCAGCTTGACCCGCAGCCGCGCGATCGACTGGCTGTGCAGCTGGCAGACGCGCGACTCGGTGACCTTCAGCACCGCGGCGATCTCCTTCAGGTTCATGTCGTGCTCGTAGTACATGCTCATCACGTACTGCTCGCGCTCGGGCAGCACCTTGATCGCCTCGACGAGCGCCTCGCGCATGCGGTGGTCCTGCAGCTGCGCGAGCGGGTTGCCCTCGTCGCTGCCGACGTGGCGGTCGAGGAAGTCGCTGTCGCCCTCGTCGCCCGACATGTCCTCGAGATAGACGAGCTGGGTGCCGCGGACCTTGCCCAGCAGTTCCTGGTACTCGACGAGCGACACGCCCATCTCGCGGGCGATTTCGCTCTCGACCGGCGCGCGGCCGAGCCGCTGCTCGAGCTTGTGCACCGCCGACTCGATCGAGCGCTGCTGCTTCCTCGTGCCGCGCGAGAGGTAGTCGTTGCCGCGCAACTCGTCGAGCATGGCGCCGCGGATGCGCTGCGTCGCGAAAGTCTCGAACTGCACGCCTTGCGCGGTGTCGAAGCGCGACAGCGCGTCGGCCAGGCCGATCATGCCGACCTGGATCAGGTCGTCGATCTCGACGTTGGCGGGCAGCTTGGCGATCATCTGGTGCGCCAGGCGCCGCACCAGGGTGCTGTACTGCTTCAAGGTCGAATTGAGGTCGAGCTGGCCTTTGGCGGTGTACATGAGGGCTCCGGGGGATGTCTCAGGAATGCGCCCGCCGCGCCGCGCCGCGCACCGGGGCGGCAGCGTGCAGGCCGGGCGGCACGGCGAAATGGGCGGCGGCGGATTCGCCGGCGGCGCTTCGCAGCAGCTCGCGCACGAGCCGGCGCAGCGCCGGGCTCGGCGGCTCGGTCGCGTCGCAGGCCGGGTCGATGCGGACCCAGTCGCGCAGCACCGCGCCGAGGAAGTCGTCGGCGCAGGTCGCGATCTGCATCGCGATGCGCTCCGAGCGCGGCGAGTGCTCGGCGGCGCCGAGCAGCAGGTCGTGGACGACGAGGCCGGCGCGCTGCGTCAGCAATTTCATTGCGGCGAATGCATGCGTGACGCTCGCCGGCCGGTCGTCGGCCAGCAGCAGCGGCCGCACCGGCTCGCCGGGCAGGCGGGCGAACATCCGGCAGAGGTCGGCGGCGCTCGCATGGACGAGGAGGACGTCGCAGTCGGGCGCGGCCTCGGCGGCGGCGCGCAGGAACGGCGCGGTCGAGCCCGAGGTGTCGGTGAAGCGCACCGGCAGGCCGCGGGCGGCGAGATAGGAGACGCTCGGCGCCAGCGGCTCGATGCAGTCGGCGAGGTCGAGCAGCGCCATCTCGGACGGCTCGCCGGCGCGCTCGGCGGCGTCGACGACGAGCGTGCGGCGGCCGTGCTCGGCGAAGGCGGTGCAGAGCCGCTCGAGCATCACGCCGCCGAACGCCACGTTCGGGTTCGACACGACCGGCACGTGGCAGACGCGCGAGTGCGCGAACAGGCGGCGCAGGCCGTCGGCCTGGTCCAGGGGCAGCATCGGCCGGGAAGCGGTGTCGCGCATCGTGGTTCGGGCTCTGAACTGGACGGAAACGGTCGAGACGAGGTCGAGCGACTCAGACATGGAAGGCGGGGCGCGAGGCTGCCGCCGGCATGCCGGCGGGCGGCATCGGCGCGGTGAAGATCAGGCTCACGTCGCTCGCGTCGAGCTTGTAGGCGCTGCTGCCGCCACCGCGCAGCGCCCGGGCGACGAGCGCGTTGGCCGAAAGGCGGTGCCAGTCTTCGGGCACGCGCTGGCCGTTGGCGACGCCGACGAGCTTCAGCTTGTGGCGGATCAGCGCGTCGAGCGCCGGGCCGAGCTTGACGGCCTCGTCCATCTTCGAGAGCACGATGCCGGCACAGGTCGAGGCGCGGTACGAGATCATCACGTCCTCGATCGTCTCGCCCTGCGACGCGGCGTTGACGACGAGCAGCTTCTGGATCTGGCGGTGGCCGAGCATGTCGAGCAGCTCGCGGGTGCGGCTGTCGCGCTGCGCCATGCCGGCGGTGTCGATCAGCACCATCTTCTTGCCCGCCAGCAGCTCGAGCAGGTCCTCGAGCGACGCCCGGTCGTGCGCGGTGTGCACCGGCACGCCGAGGATGCGGCCGTAGGCGCGCAGCTGCTCGTGGGCGCCGATCCGGTAGGCGTCGAGCGTGATCAGGCCGAGGTTGGCAGCGCCGTACTTGGTCGCGAACGCGGCGGCGATCTTCGCGGTCGTCGTGGTCTTGCCGACGCCGGTCGCGCCGACGAGCGCATAGACGCCGCCCTGGTCCTCGAGCGGCGACTCGTGCTCGGTGGTGAGCAGATTGCGCTCGAGCACGCTCGCGGCCCACACGCCCTCGTCGGGGATGTCCATCGGCAGCGAGTCGCCGAGCTTTCGGATCAGCGCCGGCGAGAAGCCGCACTCGAGCAGCCGCTGGGTGAGGCGCGCCTGCGCCGGCTGGCGGTTCAACTTCTCCATGAACGCGAGCGCGCCGAAGCGCTCCTCGATCAGGCCGCGCACCTGGCGCAGCTCGCTCATCATGTCGTCCTGGTCGCGTCGCGACGACGCGGCCTGGGCGGCCTGCTGCACCGCGACCTGCGGCTGCGGCGCGTGCGGCGCGGCGGCGTGGACCGCGCTGTGCGGGTCGGCGAGGCCGGGAACGTGGATCGGCGCAGCACTACCGGCGATGGCGTCGCGCAGCACCGGCGGTTCGCGCAGCGCGGGCTCGCGCTGCATCGGTTCACGAAACTGCGGTTCGCGCGGCGCCGTGCCGCGCAGCGCCGGCGCGCTGATGATCGGCGAGGCATGGCGCTCGTTCATCCGCTGCTCGAGCACGCTGCTGCGGTCCGGCGACAGCCGGGCGGGCGAGGCGGGCGTCGGCTCGGCGGCCGGCTCGCGGCGGCCCTGCTCGGCGATCGACGCCTGGCGCCGGCGCAGCATGCGCTCGCGGACATAGTCCTGGAACGACAGCGTGCTCATCGCGAGCTGCGCGACGTCGTCCTCGACAGGCTTGGCGGGCGTCGGGTCGAGCGCGGCTGCACGGCCGGCAAGCGTCCGCGACGCGGCGACGGCCGGCGCGCCCGCCACGGCCATCCGTTCCACCTGCCGCATGCCTTCGGGCGCCATGGCGAGCACCTCGACGCCGCCGTCGGGCGAGGGCTTGGTCGACAGCACGACCGCGTCCTCGCCGAGCGCCTGGCGAACCAGGACGAGGGCGTCACGCGAGGTGCGTGCGTTGAAGCGGCGGACGTTCATGCAGGGGGCTCCGATGAAGAGGCGGGGCGATCAGGCGGCGGCGCCGATGATCGAACCGATGCGGATGGAGTGGGTCTCGGGGATCTCGCTGTGGCCGAGGACGCGCAGGCGCGGCGCGGCGCGCTTGAGCAGCCGGGCCATCGGCGCGCGGATCGGGTCGGGCACCAGCAGGCACGCCGGATGGCCGAGGTCTTCCTGGCGCTTCGCCGACGCGGCCGCGCTGTTGGCGAGCGTCTCGGCGACGCCCGGGTCGAGCGCGGCGCCGTGCGGCGAATTGAGCGCCTGCGTCACCAGGCGCTCGAGCTCGGGTTCGAGCGCGATGACCTCGAGCTCGCGCGTCGGGCCGTAGATCTGCTGGACGATGCTCGGCGCGAGGTGGATGCGGATGCGGCGGGCCAGTTCGGCAGGGTCGGTCACCGTGGCGGCCGATTCGGCGAGGCTCTCGACGATCGAGCGCATGTCGCGGATGTGGACGCCTTCCTCGAGCAGGAGCTGCAGGACCTTTTGCAGTGCGGCGATGCCAACCATCTTCGGAACCACGTCCTCGATCAGTTTCGGGGCCAGCTTCGTCACGTGCTCGACGAGCTGCTGGGTCTCCACGCGGCCGAGCAGCTTGGCGGCGTGCAGTTGCATCAAGTGTGAAAGATGGGTCGCGACGACGGTCGAGCAATCAACGACCGTAAATCCGGCCATCTGCGCCGCCTCTCGCTGGCGTTCCTCGATCCACACCGCGGGCAGGCCGAAGGCCGGATCGGTGGTCTTGGTGCCGATCAATTGCGTCGTCGCGCCGCCCGGGTTGATGGCGAGATGCATGCCGGGATAGGCCTCGCCTTCGCCGACGACGGCGCCGCGCAGCGTCAGGCGGTAGGCGCTGGGTTTGAGCTCGAGGTTGTCGCGGATGTGCACCGGCGGCGGCAGGAAGCCGACGTCCTGCGCGAACTTCTTGCGCACGCCCTTGATCCGCGCCAGCAGGTCGCCCTGGCGCGCCTTGTCGACGAGCGCGATCAGCCGGTAGCCGACCTCGAGGCCGAGCGTGTCGACCGGCATCAGGTCGTCCCAGGTCGCCTCGGGGTTCGCCTGCGCGGCCTCGGCCGGGCGCGGCGGCGGCGTCTCCGCGGCCTTGCGGTCGCGCTCCTTCATCCACCACGCCGCGTAGCCGAAGCCGCCGGCGAGCAGCAGGAAGACGACGTTGGGCATGCCCGGGATCAGGCCGAGCGCACCGACGATGCCGGCGGTGATGGCGAGCGCCCGCGGCGAATTGAAGACCTGGCGGGCGATCTGGCTGCCGATGTCGGTGCCCTTGCCGACGCGCGAGACGACCATCGCCGCGGCGACCGAAATCAGCAGTGCCGGGATCTGCGCGACAAGCGCGTCGCCGACCGCGAGCAGGATGTAGCTGTTGGCCGCCTGCGCCGCCGACAGGTCGTGCTGGGCGACGCCGATCACGAAGCCGCCGATCAGGTTGATGAAGAGGATGAGCAGGCCGGCCATGGCGTCGCCGCGGACGTACTTGCTCGCGCCGTCCATGGAGCCGAAGAACTCGGCCTCCTCGCCCACCTCGAGCCGCCGCCGCTTGGCTTCCTTGTCGTCGATCAGGCCGGCGTTGAGGTCGGCGTCGATCGCCATCTGCTTGCCGGGCATGGCGTCGAGCGTGAAGCGCGCGCCGACCTCGGCGATGCGCTCGGCGCCCTTCGTCACGACGATGAAGTTGATGACGACGAGGATCGCGAAGACGATCAGGCCGACGGCGAAGTTGCCGCCGATCAGGAAGTGGCCGAAGGATTCGATCACCGCGCCTGCGGCGCCGGCGCCGGAATGGCCCTGCAGCAGCACAACGCGCGTCGAGGCGACGTTGAGCGACAGGCGCAGGAGCGTCGTGAGCAGGATGACCGACGGGAACGCCGCGAAGTCGAGCGGCTTGACCATGTAGGCCGCGACCATCATCACCATCAGCGCCATCGCGATGTTGAAGGTGAAGAACACGTCGAGCGCGATGGGCGGCAGCGGCAGCACCATCATCGCGAGGATCATCACGACGACGAGCGGCGCCATCAGCGAGCGGATCGTCCGGACGTTCGGGCCGAGCCAGGCCGAGAGCTTGGCGAGCGCGGGGTTCATCGAAGGCTGCGGGTCGTTGGGTGCACCCGCGGATTGTTCCGGCGCACGGCGGCGACTTGAGGCGGATAAGCGGTGCGAACGCCGGTCAGATGCCCCGTGCCGCATGCCCTTCGCGCGGCCTTGCCCACGTCCCGGCCCATTCACGGGAGCGCGTCATGCCCCGAGCTCGCCGGATCGTCTCAGCAGTCAGTCTTGCAGTGCTGTCGCTGGCCTCGGTCCGGTCGGACCGGTCCGCATCGATCCGTCGAGTTCGCCGCTGCTCGCGCCGGGCGCGGTCGTTACCGTCACCGGCGACACGATCCTCGTCGACCTGAGCGACACCTGCGCCGGCACCGGTGCCGACGCCTGCCGCGGCACCAGCGACAGCAGCCCCGGCGAACGGATCGTCCTGGCCGTCTCGGCGGTTCCCGAGCCGTCGGAAGCGGCACGCGTCGCCGCCGGCCTGGTCGCGCCCTGCGTCTGGCGGCGGCGCCGCGCACGCGCGGGTGGTCGGGATCTCTCCACAGCGTCTCAGCGCCCGGTCGCCGCGTGCGGATCGAGTTCGGGCGGCACGTCGAGCTCGGGCAGCGCGGCCGGCATCGCGACCGTGCCGGCCATCGCGGCACGGAGCTGGTAGACGTACGCCAGCACCTGCGCCACGGCCCCGAAGAGCGCGGCCGGGATCTCGCGGTCGAGTTCGGCATGCGCGTAGAGCGCCCGGGCGAGCACCGGCGCCTGCAGCACCGGCACCTTCGATTCCTTCGCCAGGTCGCGGATCGCCAACGCGATCAGGTCGGCGCCCTTGGCGACGACGCGCGGCGCGCCCATCTTCCTGTCGTCGTACTTGAGCGCGACGGCGTAGTGGGTCGGGTTCATGACGACCAGGTCGGCGGTCGGGATCGCCGCCATCATCCGGCGCTTCGTCATCTCGCGCATCTTCGCGCGCATCTTCGCCTTGATCTGCGCGTTGCCCTCGAGTTCCTTGTGCTCCTGCTTGACCTCCTGGTGGCTCATCTTCAGGCGCTGGGCGTGCTGGTAGCGCTGCAGCGGCACGTCGAGCGCGGCGAAGAGCGCGAGCACGCCGAGCAGCAGCACGAGGCCGCCGACGATGGTCGAGCTGCCGGCCTCGATCGCGGTCGTGAGCGGCATCGCGAGCACGCTCACGAAGGTCTCGACGTGGCGCTTCAGGTAGAACGCGCCGATCGTCCCGAGCACGAGCGCGAGGAAGCTCGCCTTGGCCGTGTTGACGAGCTTGTCCTTGGTGACCATCGACGCCAGCCCGGTCAGCGGATTGAGCTTGCCGAACTTCGGTGCCAGCGGCTTCAGCGTCCAGTTCCAGCCACCGATCGCGATCGCGCCGGCGATGGCGGTCGCCGCCATGACGAGGCCGAACGGCACGACGACGGTCAGCAGCGCCAGCGTCATCTCGGCGAGCCGGTCACCCATGAAGCCCGGATCGCGCACCGCGGCAGCGTCGAAGTGCAGACCGCGCATCAAGGTGTGCTTGAGCCAGCCCGCGAGCGCCGGCGTGCCGGCGACGAGCAGCGCGCCGCACATGGCGATCGCGGTGAAGTGGCCGAGATCCTGCGACCGCGGCAGCTGGCCGTCCTCGCGCGCCTTCCTGAGCTTGCGCGCCGAGGCGGGGAGGTTGCGGTCCTGGGCGTTCTGGTCGGCCATCGTCAAGCAGCGGGGTCAGTGACCGATTGTTCGCCAGGCGGCGGCTCGCCGACGCTCCGATCAACCGGTGCCTTCGCCGCCTCTTCGCGTGCCCAAAAGCGAACGGCGGCCCGCGGGCCGCCGTGCGTGTCGCGGCGTCGGCTCAGAAGCCGAGGCTCGCGAGCAGGTCGTCGACCTCGCCCTGGTCCGCGACGACGTCGGTGCGACCCTCGAAGCTCACGACCGGGCCGTTCAGGATCGCGCTCTCCACCTTCTGCGCCTGCTCGGGCGGCGCGGCCTGCACCAGCAGCTTGACGAGGCTCGCCTCCAGGTCGCCGGCGAGCGCGACGACCTTCGCGACCACCTGGCCGGTCAGGTCGTGGAAGTCCTGCGCCATCATGATGTCGGTCAGGTGCTGGTCGATGCGCGAGGTCGACGCCTCGATGTCGGTGACGAAGTTCATCACCGCGCCGCTCGCGACCGCCTTGACCGGGTCACGCACGATCGCGGCGCCGAGTTCGCGCGTCTGGTCCGTGATGCTCTGGTGTTCGGCCTTCGCCATGTCGACGAGGTTGAGCACCTTGTCGGCCGCTTCGCCCGTCTTCTTGGCGATGTAGGTGAGGCGGCTGCGCGCGTCGGGCAGGCCGTCGGCCGCCTGCTGCAGGCGCGGCATCACGCCGAGCTGCGTCAACGTGTCGTGGAGCTGGCGCGTGATCAGGCCGAGCTGGTGGAACACTTCGGGGGACGCGCCGGCGGCGGTTTGCGGCGCGAGGTGTTCGAGGTCATCCATCTTCATGTCGTTGCTCCGGCGGCTCAGGCGGCGGCAGTCGCTTGAAGCTTCTGCATGATCTTCTGGACCTTCTCTTCCAGCGTCGCCTTGGTGAACGGCTTGACGATGTAGCCGGCGGCCCCGTCCTTCGCGGCGCGGACGATGTCCTCCTTGCGCGCCTCGGCGGTCACCATCAGCACCGGCAGGTGCTTCAGGTCCGCGTCGGCCTTGATCGCGCTGAGCAGCTCGAAGCCGTTCATCACCGGCATGTTGATGTCGCTGACGACGAAGTCGAACTTGTTCGCTTTGAGCATCTGGAGCGCGACCGAGCCGTCCTCGGCCTCGTCGGCGTTCTGGTAGCCGATCTCCTTCAGCAGACCGCGGACGATGCGGCGCATCGTCGAGAAGTCGTCGACGATCAGGAATTTCAGGTCTTGGGGGGTGCTCAATTCGGGTTCCTCGTGATCGGGGCCGGGGCGGGGGTGCAGCTGTTGCGGCGGCAAGCGGGCGATGCCGTCTTATCGGGACGCGACGGGCAAAGTTGAGGGTGGCGGCGGCGGCAATGGCTCTTCCGGCAGGTCGACCTCGGATCTGCGGCTGAGCAGCCGGTCCTCGGCGTCGCGGTTCATCACGATGATGCTGATGCGACGGTTCGCCGGGCTCGCCGGGTCCTGCGGGTCGAACGGCACGCTCGACGCGAGGCCCTGCACGCGCAGCATGCGATCCTCGGGCAGGCCGCCGGTGCCGAGCTCGCGGCGCGAGGCGTTCGCACGATCGCTCGAAAGCTCCCAGTTGCTGTAGCCGCGCTCGCCGGCGCCGAAAGGCTGGGCGTCGGTGTGGCCTTCGAGCGTCAGCCGGTTCGGCACCTCGGCGAGCACCGCGCCGATCTCGCGCAGCAGTTCGCGCATGTACGGTTTGACGATCGCGCTGCCGCTGTCGAACATCGGCCGGCTCTCTCCGTCGACGATCTGGATGCGCAGGCCGTCCTGCGTCATCTCGAGGCGGATCTGCGATTTCATGTCGGCGAGCTTCGGGCTCGCGGCGATGCGCTCCTCGACTTCCTTCTTCAGCGACTCGAGCCGGCTCGCCTCGGCCCGGCGCTGCTCGGCCTTGAGCGCCTTGAGCTGCAGGCGCTTGTTCTTGGCCTCGATGTCGCCGTTCTTCACCTGGCCGTTGCTGCGCGTGAGGTCCGTGCCGCCGCCCTTGACGACGCTCGACGCGTCGCCCGAGCCGCTGCCGCCGGCCATCGCGACCTTCAGCGGCGAGCCGAAGTAGTCGGCGATGCCCTTCTTGTCGCCCTCGGTGGTCGAGCCGAGCAGCCACATCAGCAGGAAGAACGCCATCATCGCCGTCACGAAGTCGGCGTAGGCGATCTTCCATGCGCCGCCGTGCACCGCATGGCCGCCCTTCTTCACCTTCTTGATGATGATGGGCTGGAGCTTTTTCGAGTCGCCGGACATGAGTCAGGGAGCTCCGGAGACGCCGGGGACGAGCCCGAGGAAGCGCAGGGTCACTTCTTGCCCTTCACATGCCCTTCGAGCTCGGCGAAGGTCGGGCGGTCGGTCGAATAGAGCACCTTGCGGCCGAACTCGACCGCCACCTGCGGCGCATAGCCCTGCATGCTCGCGAGCAGCGTCGTCTTGATGCACTGCAGCTCCTTCGAGCCGTCCTCAACCTTCTGCTCGAGCAGGCCGCCGAGCGGCTCGACGAAGCCGTAGGCGAGCAGGATGCCGAGGAAGGTGCCGACGAGCGCCGAGCCGATCATCCCGCCGAGCACCGCCGGCGGCTGGCCGACCGAGCCCATCGTGTTGACCACGCCGAGCACCGCCGCGACGATGCCGAACGCCGGCAGGCCGCCCGCCAGCCGGCCGATCGCGGCGACCGCGGCGTGCTCCTCGTTGTGATGGGTCTCGATCTCGCTGTCCATCAGCGACTCGATCTCGTGCGCGTTGAGGTTGCCCGAGACCATCATCCGCAGGTAGTCGGTGATGAACTCGACGACGTGGTGATCGTTGCCGACGACCGGGTACTTCTGGAAGATCGCCGAGCTCTGCGGCTCCTCGACGTCCTTCTCGATCGACATCAGGCCTTCCTTGCGCGCCTTCTGCAGGATGTCGTACATGAGCGCCATCAGCTCCATGTAGCGCGCCTTGCTGAACTTGCTGCCCTTGAAGCACTTGCCGAGGCCGGCGATCGAGGCCTTCACGACCTTCATCTGGTTGTTGGCCAGGAACGCACCCATCGCCGCGCCGAAGATCGTGATCATCTCGAACGGCAGCGCGTGGACGATCACGCCGATGTTGCCGCCGTGCGCGATGTAGACGCCGAAGATGCACGCGAGTGCGAGGCCCCAGCCGACGAGGACGAACATGGTGTGAGGGATCCGTGGGTTGGGCGCCGACCCGGCGCCGTGCGATGGGCCTTTATCGACTCACCGCGGCGTGGCTTGAGTCTGCGTGCACTCCGGCGCCGGCGGTGCCGACAACAGCACCGGCTTCACCGGCCGCCCGGATCGCCGGCGCGTGCGAGGACCGACCGACGGCCGGCGGCCGCGCTCAGTCGCTCGCGAGCCGGAACAAGCCGACGACCTCGCTCAGCTCATGCGCCTGCTGGCGCAGGCTCTCGGCCGCGGCGGCGCTCTGCTCGACGAGCGCGGCGTTCTGCTGCGTCACCTTGTCGAGCTGATTGACCGCCTCGCCGACCTGGTCGATGCCGGTCGACTGCTCGCGGGTGGCGGTCGAGATGTCGCCGATCAGCTCGCTGACGCGGCGCACGCGCGTGACGATCGCCGCCATCGACTCGCCGGCCCGGTTCGCCTGTTTGGTGCCGACGTCGACGCTCTCGACGCTGCCGCCGATCAGCGTCTTGATCTCCTTGGCGGCCGCGGCCGACCGGGTCGCGAGGCTGCGGACCTCGCTCGCGACGACCGCGAAGCCGCGGCCCTGCTCGCCCGCCCGGGCCGCCTCCACCGCCGCGTTGAGCGCGAGGATGTTGGTCTGGAAGGCGATGCCGTCGACGACGCCGATGATGTCGGCGATCTTCTTCGACGAGCCGGCGATCGCCTCCATCGTCGTCACCACCGAGCCGACGATCGCGCCGCCCTCGCTCGCGGCGGCCGAGGCATCGGCGGCCATGCGGCGCGCCTCCTCGGCGGTGTCGGCGTTGCTGCGGACGGTGCTGCTCATCTCCTCCATCGACGCCGCGGTCTGCTGCAGGTTCGACGCCTGCGCCTCGGTGCGGTGGCTCAGGTCGGCGTTGCCGGTCGCGATCTGCGCCGATCCGGTCGCGATGCTGTCGCTGCTGCCGCGCACGCGGCCGACGATGCGCGCGAGTTCGCCCTGCATGCGGCCCAGCGAGGCGAGGACGCTGCCGGCCGGCGCGGCGGCCGCGCCCGTCACCGGGCCGAGGTCGCCCTGTGCCACGCGCTCGGTCGCCGCCGCCAGCTGCGCGGGCTCGGCGCCGAGCGCCCGCGACAGGCCGCGGACGAGCACGACGGTCAGCACGACCCCGAACACCCCGGCCGCGACGGCCATGCCGACCATCAGCACGGCCATCCGCTGCGCGGTCGAGCGGGCCTCGGTCGCGACGCCGGTGGCGACGCTTCGCTGCAGTGCGACCGACTCGTCGACCGCCTCGAACAGCACGTTCTGCTTGTCGCGCACGGGGCCGAACAGTTGCTTTCCCGCGGCCGAGTCGTCGCCCTTCGCGTCGAGGGCGAGCGCTTCGTCGAGGCCCCGGTCGTAGTCGGCGTGCACCGTCAAGACCGTCTCGAGCAGGCGCTTCGCGTCGGGCGCGACGACCGTCTTGCCGAGCGTTTCGAGCAGCCGGCCGTTCTCCGCGCGCTGCTTGGCGATCTTCGCTTTCTCGCTCGCCTCGAAGACGGTGTCCTTGCTGATCATGATGTTGCGCGTGAAGCGCGCGATCGCGTTGAGGTTGTCCTTGAGCCGGGTGAATTGTTCGACCCGCACCATCCGCTCGTTGGCGACCTGGTCGAGCTCGTCGGCGAGGCCGCCCAGCTGCACGGCCCCGGTCACGGCGATGAGCAGCGCGAGGACGACGGCCGCGCCGATGCCGAGCGCCAGCCGGGTGGAGATCTTCATGCGATCGAACATGGTGCTGGTTCTCGTGGGACGGGCGCGGGTCGCGCCGGTCGTCTTGCGTCGATCGACGACGGATGGGCTCGCCGCCTGCAGAGCCGGATCGTTCGGATCGATCCGGCGTGTCAGGACCGTTCTCGGGGTCAGGCGGTCGCCTGGTCGCGCAGCCTGAATCGCGCGACCGTCTCGACGAGCCGGTCCGCCTGCATGCGCAGGCTTTCCGCTGCGGCGGCGCTCTGCTCGACCAGCGCCGCGTTCTGCTGCGTCGCCTGGTCCATGTGCGAGACGGTGCGGCCGACGTCGGAGACGCCCGAGCTCTGCTCGCCGGTCGCCGCGCTGATCTCGGTGGCGATGTCGCTCACCGTGCGGATCGCGGCCACGATCTCGCCCATCGTGCGGCCGGCGCGGTCGACGAGTTCGGTGCCGCGATCGACGCGCTCGACGCTCGCCGCGATGAGCTCCTTGATCTGTCGTGCCGCGTCGGCGCTGCGACCGGCCAATCCGCGCACCTCGGAGGCGACGACGGCGAAGCCGCGTCCGTCCTCGCCGGCACGTGCTGCCTCGACCGCGGCATTGAGCGCGAGGATGTTGGTCTGGAACGCGATGACGTCGATGACGCCGATGATGTCGGCGATGCGGGCCGAGCTCGCCTGGATCTCGCGCATCGTGCCGACCACCTCCCGCACGACCTCGCCGCCCGCGGTCGCCACCTGCGCCGCCGAACGCGCGCTCACGCTCGCCTGGACGGCATTGCCGGCAGTCTGCCGCACGGTGCCGTCGAGCTCGGTCATCGTCGCCGCGGTCCGCTGCAGCGCGCTCGCCTGCTGCTCCGTCCGCTCGGACAGGTCGAGGTTGCCCTGCGCGATCTCCTGCGCGGCTTCCGCCACGCGGCTCGCCGTGTTGCGTACCTCGCCCACCGTGTCGGAGAGCGCGTCGCGCATGCGCTCGAAGCCGCGGATGAGCTGCGCGGGCTCGTCGCCGCCGGTGGCGTCGATCACGAAGGCGAGGTTGCCTCGTGCCACCTCGTCTGCGGCGTGCATGGCATCGCGCAGCGGTTGGACGATGCTGCGCGTCACCCGGAACGCGACCGCGCCGATGACCGCGAGCGCGATGGCCGCCGTGCCGACGAGCCAGCGCCGCATGCGCTCGGCTTCGTCGCGCGACTCGGCGACGGCCGCGTCGACCCGGCTCTGCGTCAGCGCGGTGAGCCGGGTCAGGTGCTGGTCGGCCTCGGCGAGCAGCGGCGCGATGTTCTCGGTGATGATCTTCACCGCCGGCTCGGTCGTGAAGCCGGCGAGCAGACCGACGACCTCCGTGTAGTACTTGCGGGTCTTCGCGTCGTTCGCGCGGAGCGCCGCGACGATCTCGTGGACCTCGCCCGGGCCGGACGCAGCATCCATCCCGTCCAGCAGGCCGAGGTAGGCCTTGCGGTGCTTCTCGGCCGTCGCCTGGTGCTTGTAGACCTGCGACAGCTCGGTTTCCAGGCCCATGTCGCGGATCGCGATCGCCGACTGCAGCAACGCCGTGCGCAGCGCCGCCTCGGTGACCAGGCTGGTCGACTGGCGCTGGCTCGTCGCCGTCTGGCGCGCGGCGCTCATCTGCTCGTGGACGAGTGCGATCAGCAGCAACAGCGCTGCGCTCGCGACGCAAAGTCCGAATCCGATCGACAACCGTGCGCCGATGCGAAAGCTTCTGAGGTTCATGGCACGCACCGACTGGACAAGGCGGCACGGACGGACTGGCAGCCCTGCAGCCGCCGCGCCGGTCGGGCCGCCGCGCCGTGGCGCTCGCCGGTCCCGTCCCGCCACCGTGCCCGAATCACTTGTAGTACCCGACGCTGATCCAGTTGTCACCGGCGCGCTCGACGTAGGCCGCCTTGGTCTGCAAGGCCTTGGTCTGCGGATTCACGAAGATGAACGGGTCGGTCCAGCCGCTGCCCTTGCCGAGCGCGACGTTGGTCTGCATCTTCACGAACTCGACGCCGTTGGCGTCCTTGAGCTCCCAGAGGTTCTTGCCGACGAGCTTCGGATTGCCGCCGTGCGCGAGGCAGTTGCCCTTCATGTCGAACGCCGCGACATAGAGATCGCGGTCCTTGAAGGCGGTGCCGGTCGTGAATTCGGCATAGGCCGCATCAGCGCCCTTCGACTTGAACAGCGCGACGGCACGCTGCGCCAGCGCCTTGGCCTCGTCGGCGGTACCGCCTTCCACGGCAAGGGCGCTCAGCGAACCGAGGGCGAGCGTCGTGCAGACGATGCTGCGAAGGAAATTCTTTCGGTTCATGGGTTCTCCGAGAAGTCGGGACTCGGCGTGCAGGCCGAGAGTCGGGTCGATCGATTCGCCGCCAGGTCGTGGCGTGACGCCGACTATTTCGGCAGCGCGCGCCGGACCCTGAGCCGCGATTCGCGGAGCCCGGCCGTGCAAGCAAAAAAAACGGGCCCGAAGGCCCGTGAGAAGACACACCACGATGTGCCAGGAGGAGACACGCAAGAAAACAGAGTTGCTCCGGCGGACCGGCGTGACGCCGTGTCGCCGGACGTCGCGCGCGGCGCGGAGGCCGCGCTCAGTGCAGACCGTCGCCCTTCGGCGCGACCTTGATCGACCCGGCCGCGTTGCCCTTGCCGGCGCGTGCGGGCGGGTTGCAGAGGCCGCACACGTAGTGCTTGGCGATCTCGTGCGGATGGCTGACGAAATGGCCGCCGCACCTCGAGCACTTGGTCATCGTCAGCATGCCGTTGTCGACGAACTTGACGAGGCGCCAGGCGCGCGTGACCGACAGCAGCGCCTCGAGGCCCTGCGCCTGGGTCTGCTCCTGGTAGAGCTGGTAGGCCTTGATGACGGTGTCGATCTCGTCCATCTCGGCCACCTTGTTCAGGTACTCGTGGATGTTGAGGAAGAGCGACGCATGGATGTTCGGTTGCCAGGTCATGAACCAGTCGGTCGAGAACGGCAGCTGGCCCTTGCTCGGCGACTTGCCGGCGACTTCCTTGTAGAGCCGCAGCAGCCGCTCGTACGACAGGTCGGTCTCCGATTCGAGGACCTGCAGACGGGCGCCGAGGCCGATCAGCGTGACGGCGCGGCTGATCTGCTTCGCTTCGGTGAGGATGCTCTTGGTGCGCATGTCTGACTCCTGGTGATTCGTTCTCGAACCGGTTGCCACCGGCGGGGCCGAGCGCCGGGCCGCGTCAAGCGTGTCCGACCGCCCGGGGGGTGGCGCGGGACTCCGCGCCGGGGGCACGGCTCAGGCGGCTTCCTGGTGGCGGCCGGCCATCAGGATCGACGCGTGCAGGCGCGACGTCGTGTCGTTCGCCGCGGCGCCCTTGCCGTGGTTCGTCAGCAGGCCCCAGACGAGGTCGTCGTCCATACGGAAGCGGCAGAGCAGCGTGTTGCCGGCTGCGATCTTCATCATCTGCGCCGGGCTCAGCGTCGCGATCAGCGTCGCGCTCTCCTCGCTGACGCCGAGGCGGTACAGCGCCTGCTCCTTGTCGGCGCGGATCAGGCTCTGCGCCAGCATCAGGTACGAGAGGTTGGCTTCGCGGATCTCGGTGAGGACTTGGTCGGCGTTCATGGTGTCTGCTCCGGGTGGTGGTGTCGTTCGATTCGCGTTGCTGAAGGCATCAACGTGAAGAGAATTGTGAAGACCGGAGAAAGTGCACGACATCAGGTCAGTTCTGTCGCCGCAGTCCCTGTTCTTCCGTGCGTCGTGTCAGCGAAATTCCTACACGGTGCTGCGGTGTCGTCCCACTCTTCGCCAGCACCCTCGGGCGGCAGCGTGACGCTGTCCACGGACGTCTCCTCCCAGTCGTCGGGCAGCGCGAAGTCGGCCCGCATCACGCGGGCGACGGTCCGCTCGCGCGGCGTGGTCTCGACCTTTTGCAGCACCACCCGCATGAAGCCGGCGGCCGGCCGCTCGCAGGGCTTGAGCGCCTCGTCGAGATAGCCGAACTCGGCGAGATGGAAGCGGTGCTCGAACCAGCCGAGATACCAGAACCAGTCGGTGTAGTAGAGCCAGGACTTCTCGTTCAGCGCCCGCAGGTGCGTCGGGTCCTGCCAGGCGGTCGCGGCATGCTCGTAGGGCACCTCGATGACGAACCGCCCGCCCGTCTTCAGCAGCGCGAGGCAGTTGCCCATCAGCATCGGCAGGTCGGGCACGTGCTCGAGCACGTTGCTCGCGAAGATCGTCTCGACGCTGTCGGGCGCGAGATGCAGCTCGCCCGCGAACGGCGTCGCACCGACGACGGGCCAGTCGACCGGCAGGCCGAGGTCGAGCAACACATCGGGCTGCGCGCGCTCGAGCACGTCGATGTTGAGCCAGCCGGGTTTGTAGTCCTTGCCCGAGCCGAGATTGATGCACGTCGGACGCCACGGCCCGGGCTTGCGCTGGCTGCGGTGCGCCTGCGCGTAGCCGGCGGCGAACGCCAGCACGTCGGCGTACGACTCGATCGGGTCGGCGGCGGCGAAGCGCTCGATCGCGTCGCGCGCGGTCTCGAAGAACGCCGGCGTCGCGAAGCGCTCGGCGAAGAAGCTCTCGAGCGTCGTCTCGTCGAACCAGAAGACGTTGGCCTCGAATGCCGGATGCGGTGCCGTGCGCGGCGTGCGCTCGGAGACGACCGGCGTCGCGAGCGACAGGCAGTGCGCGACGCGCACCTGCTCGAAGCGGCTCGTCGGATAGAAGTGGGTGTTGAGCACCGCCTTCGACTGCAGGATCACGGCGTCGCGCTCGGGGCCGTAGAGCGGCGACTCGAACAGCGCGACGCGCCGGCCCGTCGCCTCGACGCGGCGGATCAGCGCGCGGCGGCGGTCGTTCAGGCTGCCGATGAAGAGCAGGTCGATCGGCCGGTCCTCGAGCGGCAGCGGCGCGGCCGGCCAGAGGTAGGGCGCCGACAGCAGCGGCACGGTCGGCACGTCCTCGACGTGCGGCGTGTACGCGGCGACATTGTCGGCGTCGTAGTCGACGACCGCCGAGCCCGCCAGCAGCCGCAGGTAGTCGGGCGCGACCGCCGCGCCGCCGTCGCCGAGCTGCTCGAGATTCACGAAGATGCAGCTGTAACGCTGGCGAAGCGTCGCGTCGAAGCCGAGATGCGCGCCGAAGACGAAGTTGACCGCGTCGGCCCGCAGCCGGTTCTTCGCCAGGCTGACGCTCGCGCCCATGCGGCGGAACTGGTGGCGGAAGTAGCGCGCCGGGTCGAGCAGGCCGAGCGAATGGACATACCCCGCCGGCTGGACGACGCAGAGGTGGATGGCGGGCAGCGGGGTCATGGTCGGTCCTCGATGGCGGCGGCGGCGCCGCGGAGATGGTCGGGCGGCAGGCCGCGCGACCAGCGCTCGGCCATGGCGCGCAGCAGCGCGCCGAAATCGCGGGCGTAGCCGCGGCTGTCGAAGAGCGGCGCGGTGTCGCGCGCGGCGGCGAGATGCATGCGCAGCGCGGTGCGCCGCTCCGCATCGCGCGCCAGCGCGACGACCGTGCGTTCGTAGTCGGCGATGCTCCTGCACGCGTACCCGCCGAGACCGACGGCGTCGAGCAGGCTCGAGGCCACGCGCGACGCGAACGTGTCGCCCTGCAGCGTCACGACCGGCACGTTGGCCCAGAGCGCGTCGCTCGCGGTGGTGTGGCCGTTGCACGGCCAGCTGTCGACGAACACGTCGGCGAGCGCGAGGCGCCCGATGTGCGCGGCCATGCCGACCTTCGGCGCGAAGACGAGGCGCGCCGGATCGACGCCGCGCGCCGTCGCCTCGTTCCTGAGCTGCGCCGGAGCGCTGCCGTTCCACTGCAGCAGCCAGAGCACCGCGCCGGGCAGCGCGTGCAGCAGCCGGCACCAGACGTCGAAGACTTCGGGCGACAGCTTGAACGGCTGGTTGAAGCCGCAGAGCACGAGCGCGCCTTCAGGCAAGCCGGCTTCGGCGCGCGTGGCGCCGCCCGGCCGTGGCCGCTGGCGGTCGTTCGGCTGGTAGCAGCGCGGCAGCAGCGCGAGCTTCTCGCTGTAGTGCGGCGCGTGGGACAGCGGCGAGACGATGTCGTCGCCGATGAAGTAGTCGATGAAGTCGGCGCCGGTCGTCCCCGGAAAGCCGAGGAAGCTCGCCTGCACCGGCGCGGGCCGGTGCGCCGCGATCCCGATGCGGGTGTCGCGGGTATGGCCCTTCAGCTCGACGAGGATGTCGACGCCGGCGGCGCGCATGTGCTCGGCGACGTCCAGGTCCGACCAGGCCGAGACCTCGTGGAAGCGGTCGGCGGCGCGCTTGAGCCGCTCGCGCATCGCGCTGCCGTCCTCGGGGCCGTGCGAATAGAAGCGAACGTCGAATCGCGCGCGGTCGAGCTGCTCGAAGACCTCGGCCATCAGCACCGCCGTCGCGTGCTGGTGGAAGTCGGCCGACAGGAAGGCGACGCGCAGCCGCTCGGGCAGCGGCCGCGGCACGACCGGCGCGAACGCCTCGACACCGCGGGACACGAAGCGGACGCACGACCGCGCGACGCGGAGCTGTTCGGCCGCGTCGTCGACGAGCGTCACGTGCGCGAAGACCGATGCCCACTGCGCCGCGTCGGCGGGCAGCGCCTGCGCGAGGCGGCGCAGCGCGACGAGATCCGCGGCCGCGTGGTCCCAGCGGCAGAGCTCGTGCTCGATGAAGGCGAGCAGCCCCTGCGCGGCGAGTTCGCCAGGGCCCATGCCGAGCAGGATCGCCGTGCGCAGGCATTCGGTCGCCTCGGCCTTCATGCCGAGCGCGTTCATCGACAACCCGAGCCGGTAGTGCGACACCGCGTGCGTCATGTCGCCGGCGAGCGCGGCCATCAGCGCGTCGACCGCCTCGCGGTGGCGACCGGCGTTGAACAGCACCTCGCTGAGCGACTGGTGGAACGCGGTCGTGCGCGGCACGTCCGCCGGCTGCCCGCGCAGGCAGTCGACGGCCTCGTCGAAGCGGTTCTGGCGGTTGAGGCACTCGGCGACGATGCTGCGGGCGATGGCGTTGCCGGGTGCGTGGACGAGCGCCGCCTGCGCGTTGGCGAGCGCTGCGGCGATGCGGTCGTTGCGGAACTGGGCCCGGGCGAGGTTGATGCGGTAGAGATCGTCGCGCGGCGCGGCGTCGACGGCACCCTGGAAGCTCCGCTCGGCCTCGGGCCAGCGGCCCGCCTTGGCCTGCTCGACGCCGCGCTGCCAGTCGGCGCGGGCGCGGCCTGCGGGACGTGGCGGATGCGCGGGCGGCACCGCACGGGCGGCCTTCGTCGCTGACTTCGTCGGCATGGGAGCGGCGCCGGGTGGCGGCGCGAGTGCATTCGGCGCGAAGCGGCCTTGCGAAAAATTCTAGGAACGGGGCGTCGTCGGCAAGCCGCGAAGTGCGGGGAAGACGCCGGCCAGTTCGGCGCG
>CAXUDL010000050.1:0-30547 GCA_964249855.1 uncultured Rhizobacter sp.
GATGGCGGTCGAGCGGCCCGATCTTGCCCTGCCGCCATTGGTAGACCGTGGTGCGACCGACGCCGAGGAGCGTCGCCTGCTCGACGGCGCCGAGCTTCCAGGCATCGGCGAGCCGCCAGAACGTCCGCAGCGCAGCCTGTGCCGCGGCGACCGACGCCAGATCGACCGGCAGCGCATCGGAGCGGCGGACGGCGGTCACGGGCGGGAAGAACACTTCGTCTGCATGTCCAAGTGTAGTCCGCCCGCAGACAAAACGCAATGTCTCGTTCTCCCATGGAAGCATGTCCCGGGTCGGGCACTCGGTTTGCTGAACGACTCGCCGCCGTGCCTCCATGCAGATCACGATCATCAATCTCGCCTCACAGCCAGCCCGCTGGTCGGAGGCCTGCCGGCAGTTCGCCGCTGCCGGGCTGTCGGTCGTGCGGCAAGACGCCGTCGAGGGCACGACGCTGGCGCCGGAGGAGGCGGCCCGCTTCTATTCCCGCCGACTCAACGCGCGCCAGTACCACCGGCCGCTCCGTGCCGAAGAGATCGCCTGCTACGCGAGCCACATGGCGGCGTGGCAGGCGCTCGTCGATTCCGGCGAGCCGGCGATGGCGATCTTCGAGGACGACGTCGAGATCGATGCCGATCTGCGGCCGGTGCTCGACGCCGTGTCGAACGCGTCGGTCGCCTGGGACGTCGTCAAGCTGATCGGCCGAACCCACGAGAAGGTCCGCGCCGCGAGCCGGCTGCTCGACGAGCGACGCCTCATCACCTACCGTCGCGTGCCGAGCCTGACCGGCGCCTACGTCGTCAGCGCCGCCGGAGCCCGCAAGCTTCTCGACGCCCGCGCTCCGTTCGGGCGGCCGATCGACGTCGACATGCGCTACTGGTGGGAGTGCGATCTGCGGGTGCTGGGCGTGCACCCCTATCCGGTCCGCGGCGCGCCGTCGAGCCGGATCTCCTGCATCGGCAACCGCCGCTCGGGCGACCGGGTGAGAAAGCTGTGGCAGCAGTCGGCC
Organism: uncultured Rhizobacter sp.; assembly: GCA_964249855.1. Classification (GTDB taxonomy): domain Bacteria; phylum Pseudomonadota; class Gammaproteobacteria; order Burkholderiales; family Burkholderiaceae_C; genus LMDS01. Next base: position 1,005 of record CAXUDL010000050.1, read on the forward strand.
TACACCTGGCGCAACTGGCGGGCATGCCGGTCGACGGCCGCGGCGGCGGCCTGGCCCGCCGACTTCAGCGTCACCCGGCCGGCGGTCCGTCCCGTCGTCGACACCGAACCCGCGGCGCCGACACCGCGCACCCCGCCACCGCGGCGGCGCAATCTCGTCGTGCTCCGTGCCGGCGACCGGTCGCTCCATGCCGCGTGGCTCGGCGACCCGGCGCGCGACTTCGATCTCTTCATCAGCTACTACGGCCAGACGCCCGACCGCCACCGCGAGGACGCCGACCTCTACGAGATGCGTCCGGGCCCGAAGTGGCCGTGCATCGCCGCGTTGCTGCGCGACCATCCCGGCCTCGGCGACCGCTATCGCGCGATCTGGTTCCCGGACGACGACCTGGCGACCGACAGCGCGTCGATCGACCGCATGTTCGCCTTCTTCCGCGCCTACGAGCTCTGTCTCGCGCAGCCCGCGCTGACCGCGAACTCCTACTACACCTGGAACACGCTGCTGCAGGACGTGCGCTGCCACATCCGCTACACCGGCTTCGTCGAGATCATGGCGCCGATCTTCAGCCGCGAGGCACTGCGCGTGTGCGCGCCGACATTCGCCGAAAGCACGAGCGGCTGGGGCCTGGACTGGGTCTGGCCGGCACTGTGCCGCAAGGCCGGGCTCGGTCGCATCGCGATCATCGACGCGACGCCGGTGCGCCACACGCGGCCGCTCGGCGGCGAGCTCTACCGCAACCATCCGTCGATGGACCCGCGCGGCGACGCCGCGCGCATCCTGCGGCGCTATGGCATCGAGGAGGTCCGGGCGACCGCGAAATACAGCGTCGAGGGCGAGGTGCGCGACGTCGCGCTGCGCCTCCCGACACGGCTCCTCTTCTGGCTCAAGCGTCTGAACGGCCGCCGCCTCAACTTCCGCCACCTGCATGGACGTCACAAGCGCCGGGCGGCTGCGTGACCGCTTCGCCCGGCGCCGACGGATCGGCGTCGCCGGCGCCGCCGACGCTGATGCCCGCAGCATCCGCCGCACCGCGAAGCGGCTCGTCGGCTACGCGCTGCCGCACCGCCTGCACCTCGCGCTCGCGGTGCTGCTGTTCTTCGCCTCGTCGGCGATCGACCCGCTCGTGCCGGCGCTCTTCAAGTGGCTGATCGACAACGGCTTCAAGCCGGACTTCGGCTACCCCGTCTGGGGCGTGCCGGTGGTCATCATCGGCATCTTCCTCGTCCGCGGCGCGCTCGCCTTCGGCGGCGCCTACCTCTTCGCGCGGACCACCGCCGACGCCGTCTTCGCGCTGCGCAGCGACATGATCCGCTCTGTGATGCGCGCCGACGCGGGCCTCTACCTCAACCTCAGCCCCGGCGTCGCCGCGGCGCGCGTCATCAACGATCCGCAGAACGCGTTCAACGCGTTGGCGGGCGCGATCACGACGGTGCTGCGCGACGGCATGACGCTCGTCGCGCTGCTCGGCTACCTGCTCTGGCTCAACTGGCCGCTGACGCTGATCTCGCTCGCGACGATCCCGTTGCTCGCGATGGTCGTGAAGAAGGTGCAGACGCGGGTGCTCGCGGTCAGCGGCCAGAGCTATGAATCGCAGGTCCGGCTGATCGGCATCGTCGACGACATCGCCCGCGCCTGGCGCATCGTCCGCACCTTCGACGCCGTGGAGTTCGAGCGCCGGCGCTTCCGCGACGAGGCGCTGCAACTGCGGCGAACGACGCTCAAGTCGGTCGTCTCCGGCGCCTCGATGACGCCGCTGACCCAGGTCGTGACGAGCGCCGGCGTCGCGCTCATCATCACGCTCGCGCTGATCGACGCCCACCACGACGGCCGCACCGTCGGCGATTTCGTCGCCTTCGTGACGACGCTGCTGATGACGATCTCGCCGATGCGCCACCTGACCGACGTCAGCCAGCCGATCATCGGCGGCCTCGTGCAGGCGCGGTCGTGCTTCGCGCTGATCGACGTCGCGCCCGAACCCGACCACGGCACGCGCGAGCTGCACGATGCCCGCGGCGACATCCGCTTCGACCGCGTGACGGTGCGCTACGGCGGTGCCGACACGCCGGCGCTGCAGGACATCGACATCGACCTTCCGGCCGGCAGCACGGTCGCGCTCGTCGGCCCGTCGGGCGCCGGCAAGAGCACGCTCGTCAACACGCTGCTCGCGTTCGTCGAGCCGGCGGCCGGCCGTGTCAGCTTCGACGGCATCCCGATCGGCGAGATCGGCAAGGCCTCGCTGCGCCGGCAGTTCGCGGTCGTCTCGCAGGACATCGTGCTCTTCGACGGCAGTGTCGAGGACAACGTCGTCTATGCCCAGCCGCGCGATCCGGCGCGGGTCGAGTCGGTGCTCCGCGCGGCCGACCTCTGGGACTTCGTCGCCGGCCTGCCCGAGGGCGCGGCCACGCGCGTCGGCACCAACGGCGCGCGCTTCTCCGGCGGCCAGCGCCAGCGCCTCGCGATCGCCCGGGCGCTCTACAAGGAGGCGAGCGTCTGGATCTTCGACGAAGCCACCTCGGCGCTCGACTCGGCGTCGGAGAAGCTCGTCCACGAGGCGATCGGCCGCTGGCGCGGCTCGCGGACGATGGTGCTCGTGGCGCACCGGCTCAGCACCGTGCGCAACGCCGACACGATCGTCGTGCTCTCCGACGGCCGCGTCGTCGAGCAGGGCCCGCACGACGCGCTCATGGCCGGGGGCGGCATGTACGCGCACATGGTCCGGGCGCAGGCGGTCACGTGACGACGCTGCAGCGACTCGTCTTCGCGAACCTCGACGTGCGCGTCGCCGAGGACATGGTGCTGCGCCTGAACGACCGCGCCTGGGCCGATCTGCGCGGCGGTGCCGTGCACTTCTCGGACGGCGGCATCCTCAGCAGCGACACCTTCTACAACGGCTTCACCGTCTCCACCTGGAAGCGCCGCTGCGCGATCGGGCAGCTGCGGCTCGCGCTCGCCGGCGCGGGCGAGTTCTTGCTGACGCTCGGCCTGCACCGGCTCGAACAGGCATCGGTCTGGCTCGCCGAGCACCGCATCTCGCTGACCCCCGACGCGCCGCTCGATCTCGACCTCTCCGACTGGCCGCAGCTCGTCGACGGCATGCTGTTCTACCGGCTGCGCGCGCTCGGCCCGGCGACGATCGCGGGCGGCGCGTTCCACACGCCCGATGCGCCGCGCCACGACGTCGGTCTCGGCCTCGTCATCACGCACTTCAACCGCCAGGCGCAGGTGCTGCCGGCGATCGACCGCATCCGCCGCGAGCTGCTCGACGACCTGGTGCTCGGCGGGCGCCTGAGCCTCACTGTCGTCGACAACTCGGTCAATCTCGCGCTCGCGCCGCACCCGCGCATCCGCCACATCCCGAACCGCAACCTCGGCGGCACCGGCGGTTTCGTGCGCGGCCTGCTGTCGCTGATCGACGACCCCGGCGACGACGGCTGCGCCCGCCGGACGCATGCGCTCTTCATGGACGACGACGCGTCGTGCGAGACCGAGTCGATCGCCCGGACGCTCGCGCTGCTGCTGCACGCGGCCGAGCCGACGCTCGCCGTCGCCGGCGCGCTGCTGCGCGAGGTCGCGCCGTGGGAGCTGCTGGAGAAGGGCGCGTGCTTCGACGGCCGGGTGCGTGCGCTGCATGGCGGTCTCGACATGCGCGTCGTGACGCACCTGCTGGCCGCCGAACGCATGCCGGAGCGGCCGGACTACGGCGCCTGGTGGTTCTTCGCGTTCCCGCTCGCAGAGGTCCGCCAGTTCCCGTTCCCGTTCTTCGTCCGCGGCGACGACATCTTCTTCGGCCTCGCCAACCGCTTCGACATCGTCACGATGAACGGCATCGCCTGCCTCGGCGAGGACTTCAGCAGCAAGCACGGGCCGCTCACCGCGTATCTCGACGCGCGCTACCACCTCGTCCACGCGCTCCTCTTCGGCGACGACTCGGCGTCTCGCGTGTTCTGGGTCGGGACGCGGCTCTTCGTCAAGGCGCTGAGCGGCTATCTCTACACGAGCGCCCGGGCGGTGACGCTCGCGCTGCGCCACGTGCTCGAGGGGCCGCGCTTCTTCAGCCGCAACCTCGACCTGCAGGCGGTGCGCGCCGAGATCGCGTCGTGGACGCCGGCCGAGAAGCTGCTGCCGGTCGATCGCTCGACGCTCGAGTTGCGCCCCGCGCGCCGGCCGCAGGAATCGTTCGGCCGCCGGCTCGCGCGGGCCGTCACCCTGCAGGGCTTCCTGCTGCCCGACGCCTTGATCCGCGACCGGACGACGGTGCAGGCCAAGTCGTTCCACGGCCGGGCGAGCGGCGTGTTCCGCTACCGGCGCATCTTCTACGAGCACGCGGCGACGTCGACCGGCTTCGTCGCCGAGTTCGACCGCCGCCGCTTCTTCGCCGAGCTGAAGTCGTTCCTGACAGCGTGGTCGACGTTCTTCCGCCGCCTGCCGGCGCTGCGTGCCGAGTACGCCGCGGGCGTGCACCAGCTGACCTCGATCGCGTACTGGCGCGAGGTCTATCCGGAGACCCGTGCGGCCGCGCCTGCAGCGCCATCGCGGGCCGACGCCGACGTGCTCGATCCGCCGCGACACGAGCTGCCGACGAGCGATCCGCAGGACGACGACAGTGCCCTGCCCGGCTCGGCCGGCGCCGCGCGGACGCCTGCCACCGGCCAGCGCGTCGGCCCCGGCGACCGGGCCGCGGTGGTCGAGGCGCCGATCGGAAGTTCGTCCGCAGACGCGGCGCCGCTGCCGTCCGCGGTGGCGCCGTCACGCGCCCGGTGAGGCGCGGCGCTGGCGCGTGATCGCCGGCGCGCGCTGCCAGGCGCCGGCCGACCTTCGGCGCGCGATCGCGACACCGCCATGCCGGACGGTTCGCGGCGCCGCAGGGAAGCAGCACGCGCAGCCCGGACGATGCGGCCGCGCCCGCGCTCCGGCCTGCGACGCACGCACCGCTCAGCCGCGGGCGTGCGTCACGCCGCCGTCGACGACGAGCGTCGAGCCCATCACGTAGTCGCCGGCACGCGAGGCGAGGTAGATCGCCGCGCCGGCCATGTCGTCGTCGCGGCCGATGCGCCGCGCGGGAATGCGCTTCGCGGTCTCCTCGGCATGGTCGCGGGCGACGCGGTTCATCTCCGAGGCGAACGCGCCTGGCGCGATCGCGCTGACGACGATGTTGTCCTCGGCGAGCCGCAGCGCCATCCGCCGCGTGAGCTGGATCAGCCCGGCCTTGCTGGCGGCATACGAGTACGTCTCCTGCGGATTGACCGAGATGCCGTCGATCGACGCGATGTGGATCACCTTCGCCGGCCGCACCGACGCCGCGGCGCGCAGCGGGCCGATCAGCGCCTGCGTCAGGAAGAACGGCGTCTTCAGGTTCAGGTCGACGACCTTGTCCCAGCCTTTCTCGGGAAAGGTGTCGAAGGTCTCGCCCCAGGCGGCGCCGGCGTTGTTGACGAGGATGTCGAGCGCCGGTTCGCGCGCCGCGATCTCTTGAGCGAGCGCCTGCAAGCCCTCCATCGTCGAGATGTCGGCGGGCAGCGAGATGCACTCGGCACCGTCCTTCGTCAGTTCGGCCGCGGTCCGGTCGCAATCCGCCGCCTTGCGGGCGGTGATGTAGACGCGCTTCGCGCCGTGCGCGAGGAAGCCGCTCGCGATCATCCGGCCGATGCCGCGCGAGCCGCCGGTGACGAGCGCGACGCGGCCGTCGAGCGAGAAGAGGTCGGTCATGGTGGGTGTCTCCTGACGTCGATGGGACGACGATTCTCGGCCGCTCGGCGCGGCACCGGTGTCGCCCGCGCGTCGTTCGCGCGGCCCGTGCCGGCACCGGTGTCGCAGCGCGTTCCTCGTGGCGAAGGGGCGCGGCCGCGGCCGCGCCGCTCGCTGCCGCGCAGGAAGCCGGTGTCGGCAGCGCGCCGGTCAGGCCAGCGCCGCGGCGACCGCGTCGACCCGCGCGGCATGGATCGCCGCACCGACGGCCGGGCCGGTCGCGCCCCGCAAGGCCGCGTCGGCCGCGACCGCCGCCGCGTCGACCGCCGCCGCCACCACCCGCGCCGCCGCGAGGCGAGGACGCTGCGGATACGGCGCCGCTTCGTGCCCCAGCCGGCCGCGGGCATCGCATTCGCAGGCGAGCAGCAGCTCTTCGAAGCGGTCGGCGCGCCGGAACGCGTCGCAGCGCTCGAGCAGCCGGACGACGGCCGCGGCGCCGAAGCCGAGGCTGCGGTGGACGTTGCCGTGTTCGCGGGCGACGACCTCGGCGAGTTCGCGACAGGCGACCGGCACGCGCAGGCGCTCGCTCACGCGGCGCACCAGCGCGACGCTGCGTTCCTCGTGGCCGACGTGCCGCGGCAGCACGTCGGCAGGCGTCGTGCCCTTGCCGAGGTCGTGGCCGAGGCAGGCATAGCGGACCGCGATGCTCGCGCCCAGGTCGGCGGCGGCGTCGAGCACCATCATCAGGTGCACGCCGGTGTCGACCTCGGGATGGTGCTCCGGCGGCTGCGGGACGCCCCAGAGGCGGTCGACTTCGGGCAGCAGCCTGCCGAGCGCACCGGCATCGCGCAGCACGGTGAACATCCGTGACGGCCGCGCTTCCATCAGCCCGCGCGACAGCTCCTGCCAGACGCGCTCGGGGACCAGCGCGTCGACCTCGCCGGCCTCGACCATCTGCCGCATCAGCGCCATCGTCTCGTCGGCGACGGCGAAGTCTGTGAAGCGCGCCGCGAAGCGGGCGAGTCGCAGGATGCGCACCGGGTCCTCGGCGAACGCCGTCGAGACGTGGCGCAGCACGCGTGCCGCCAGGTCGCGGGCGCCGCCGAACGGGTCGATGAGCATGCCGGCCTCGTCCTGCGCGATCGCGTTGATCGTCAGGTCACGGCGGCGCAGGTCGTCTTCGAGCGTGACGTCGGGGTCGAACTGCACCGTGAAGCCGCGGTAGCCGGCGCCGACCTTGCGTTCGGTCCGAGCGAGCGCGTGCTCCTCGCGATGGACCGGGTCGAGGAACACCGGGAAATCGTTGCCGACCGCGACGAAGCCCTCGGCGATCAAGTCCTCGGGCCGGGCGCCGACGACGACCCAGTCGCGGTCGTTCGTCGGCCGGCCGAGCAGCGCGTCGCGCACAGCGCCGCCGACGAGGTAGCGTCGACCGGCCATCAGGCCTCGGTCCGGTACGGCTCGTCCTCGGGCAGGAAGTCGTGCTCGGCCCGAGCCGCCGCGATCCAGTCCTGCATCGCCGGCAGGCCGAGAACGCAGTCGATGTACGCGCCCGCCGCGCCTGGCGCCGGCAGGTCGAAGCCGCGGAAGCGCACGCACACCGGCGCGAAGAAGGCGTCGGCGATCGAGAAGTCGCCGAACAGGAACGGCCCGCCGGACGCGGCGAGCGCGTCGGTCCAGAGCGCGACCATGCGCGCCACGTCGCGCGCGACGCCGACGTGGTCGCGCATCAGCCGCGCACCGATCTCGGGGAACGCCGCCTCGACGTTCATCGGGCACTGGCTGCGCAGGTCGGCGAAGCCGGCATGCATCTCGGCGCAGACGCTGCGGGCCCGTGCCCGGGCGCGACGGTCGGCCGGCCAGAGCGCCTTCTCCGGAAAGCGCTCGGCGACGTACTCGGCGATCGCCGGCGTTTCCCAGACCGCGAAGCCGTCGTCGTCGACGAGCACCGGCACCTTGCCCGTGGGCGTGACCGGGGCCAGCGCGCGCTTGAAGTCGGAGCCGGCAGCGAGGTCGAGCCGGAGTTGTATTTCTTCGAATGGAAGCTCCGCCTGCCGCAGCAGCAGCCAGGCGCGCAGCGACCACGACGAATAATTCTTGTTGCCGATGTAGAGCTTCATGCCGACTCCGGAGCGAGCGAGGCCGTCATGCTAGGCAACTCGAAGCCGGCCCGGCGTGATCGATTCGCATGCGACCGATCGCGCCGGCGCATCACGGCAGGTCCTTGTCGGCCGGCGGCGCGTTCGGATCCTCGGGAACGACGACCGGCCCCAGACGCGGCGCGAGCGCCGGCGGCTTGCCCGTCAGCACGGCCGCGTAGTAGGTGCCGTTGGAGAGCACCTTCTTGACGTAGTCGCGCGTCTCGGTGAACGGAATGTTCTCGGCCCAGACCGCCGGCTCGAGCACCGGGCCGTCGCGCCACTTGCGCGGCCGCCCCGGACCGGCGTTGTAGGCTGCGGCAGCGAGCGCCTGCGAGCCGCTGAACTGGTCGAGCACCAGCTTCAGATAGGCGGTGCCGAGCCGCAGGTTGGTGTCGCGGTTGGCGATCAGGTCGGGCGTGTAGGGCAGGCCGATCTTCTTCGCGGTCCAGCGCGCGGTGCCCGGCATGATCTGCATCAGGCCCGACGCGCCGACGTTCGAGCGTGCGTCGATGATGAAGCGCGACTCCTGGCGGATCAGCCCGTAGACGAACGCCGGGTCGAGCGCGATCTCGCGCGAGCGGGCGGTCACGTCCTTGCGGTAGGGCGTCGGGAAGCGCTGGTCGATGTCGATCTCGGCGACGGTGCGGTCGCTCGTGTTGATGCAGCGGTCCCAGACGTCGTTGTCGCAGGCGAGTTGCGCGGCGGCGAGCAGCTCGCGGTCGGTCATGCCGCGCAGCGTGTAATTCCATTCGCGCACACCTTCTCCGCGCAGGCCGATCGCGATCAGCTGCAGCGCGCGCACGAGGCCGGGCCGTTGCGCGGCCTGGGCGCGCTCGTCGGCGGTGAGCGGCGCCGGCTTCGCCGGCATGAAGACGGGCTGGCCGAGGTTTTCGGCGGCGAGCGCGCCGTAGAAGCTCATCTGCCCCGCCACGCTCGCGAGCAGCTCGCGGGCGACGCCGCGCATCGTCTCGCCGTCCTGCGAATCCTTCGCGAGCGCCTGCATGGCGCGCGCCTTCCAGTAGACCCAGGTGGCGTCGCGCTGGTCGGCCGGGCCCATGGCGTTGACCGCCTGCATGACCTGCTGCCAGCGGCCGCGACCGCTGTCGGCGCGCAGCGCGGCGCGGGCCTTCCAGGCGAGCGTGTCGTCGGGCCAGTCGAGCTCGCGGGCCGCCTTCGAGCGCTGGTCGGCGCGCTGGAAGAAGTCCGACGCCTCGGGCTGCAGCTTGAGCGCCGCCTGCTTGCCGACCTGCCCCCAGAGCCACGACGCGAGGTCGGCCGGCAGCGCCTTGTCCCAGCGGCCGTCGAGTTGCGCGACGGCGGCGTCGACGTCGCTGCCGGCGATGCGCAAGAGCGCGAGCGTCGTCAGCTCGGCCGAAGCCCGGTCGCGGGTCGACGCCTTGCGGGCGAGATAGCGCGCCGGGCTGTCGGTCAGCTCGCCCACCGCCGCGGCGACCTGCGCACCGAGCAGCCCCGCCGCTTGCACCGCCGCCCGCGGCTTGTTGGCGTCGATCGAGAAGCGCGTCTTGCGCCAGACGTCGGCCGGCGCCAGCTGCTTCGCGTCGAAGAGCGCCGCGGCCATCGTCGCGCAGCCGGTGTCGGCCTCGCGCTGCGCCATCCAGGCAGCGCGGGCGGCCTCGCGGACGTCCTTGCCCGCTTGCTGTTCGACGAGCAGCGCATAGCACGTGACCTCGCGGTCGTCGTTCATCCGGAAGCGCGCGTACTCGGCGGCGAAGTTCGCCCAGTCGCCGCGCCGGCCGAGCTCGAGCAGCCAGTCGTTGCGCAGCCGGTCCTCGACATAGCTGCCGGCCCAGCGTGACGCGAAAGCGCTCACCTCGGACTGCGACACCTCGCCCAGGCGGTTGCCGAGTTCCCAGTAGTCGACCCACAGCGCGAGCGGGTGGTTCGACGCCAATGCCGCCGCGCGGTCGGCGGCGAGCCGGGCGCGGTCACGGCGCCGCGCGGCATCGCGCGCGTCGACGACGACGCTGTCCGGCGCGGCGCCGGGCGCTTGCGCTGCCGCGGTCGACGGCAGGCCGCCGAAGGATGCGGCGAGCACCAGTCCCGCGAGCGCCGTCCGCAGGCCCGCTCCGTATACTGGTTCGCAGCCGGTGGCTTTCGTGTCCTGCATCGTCGTCCGCTCGTCCTTGATCGTCATGCCCATCGACCGCGCCGCCCTGCGCCGAAGCCTGCTCGAGCAACGCGCCGCGTTCGTCGCGACGCCCGGCGCCGCCGCGGCCGCGGAGGCGCTCGCCGCGCATCTAGCAGCCGTGCTCGACGCACTCGAACCCGGGCTGCTCGGCATCTACTGGCCGATGCGTTCGGAATTTAACGCAGCGACCGCGCTCGCCGCCGACCGCGCGACGGCCGCCCTGCAACTCGCGCTCCCCTTCGCGCGCCGCACGCCGCGGTCGATGGCCTACCGACGCTGGGACGGCACGCCGCCGACCTCGCGCGACGAGTGCGGGCTGCCGTCCGCCGACGGCGCCGAGGTCGTGCCCGACGTCGTGCTCGCGCCCTGCGTCGGCTTCACCACCGACGGCTTCCGGCTCGGCTACGGCGGCGGCTATTTCGACCGCTGGCTGGCGGCGTACCCGGCCGTCACGGCGGTCGGCATCGCATGGTCCGTCGGCGCGCTCGCGCCCGACGCCTTCGCCCCGGAGCCGCACGACCGGCCGCTCACGCTCGTCGTGACCGAGCACGGCGTCGTCAGCTGACCGGCTCGCCGAGCGCCTCGCGCGTCAGCCGCGCCTGTTCGAGGACCCAGGCGCCGAACTCGGCGACCTCGGGGCGGTCGCGGCTCGCCGGCGCAGCGACCAGCCAGTAGACGACCGGGCTGTCGACCCGGCCCGCCGCGCCGAAGGGCTCGACGAGCTCGCCGCGTTGCAGCGCGTCGCCGACGAGCGCCACGCGCGCGAGCGCGACGCCCTGGCCGGCGAGCGCCGCCTGGACCTGCTGGTAGGTGAAATTGAGGTAGAGCCAGCGCTTCGGCTGCAGGCCCGGCTGGCCGTGCTCGCGCAGCCAGTGGCGCCAGCTCAGGAAGTCCGAGCTCGGCTTGTTGTCGTCCTCCTCGGCGAGCGTGTGCTCGGCCAGATCCGCGGGCGAGGCGAGCGGCGGCGCCTCGCCGCGATCGATGCGCTCGGCGTAGGAGCGGCTCACCACCGGCGTCAGCACCTCGCCGAAGAGCCGCGTGGCACCCGCGGGCGCCTCCGCGGGTCGGCAGTAGCGGAGCGCGAGGTCGAGCTCGGGGTCGTCGAGGTCGGCGAGCGCGTCGGTCGCCGAGACGCGGATGTCGATGCCGGGATGCAGGCGCTGGAAGGCCTCGATGCGCGGCAGCAGCCACAGCGAGCCGAACGACGCGAAGGTCGTGAGGCTCACCCGCCGACGGCCGCGTGCGAGCCGGATCTGGCGCACGCCGGCGTCGATGCGATTCAGGCCGGCGTCGACCGCGCGGGCGAGCACCTGGCCGCTCTGCGTCGTCTCGACGTGGCGGGTGCCGCGGATGAAGAGCGGCGCGCCGAGCTCGTCCTCGAGCGACTTGATCTGCCGGCTGATCGCCGATTGGGTGACGAAGAGTTCGTCGGCGGCGGCGCTGAAGCTCAGGCGCCGCGCCACCGCCTCGAAGGCGCGCAGGTTGTTCAGCGACAGCGGCCGGCGGGACCGGGCATTCATGTCGTTCCCTCATGCGTCGACGCCGCCGATGTCATTGGAATTCGGCAGTGCAAGCGCCGATGATCTCATCACACCGCAGGAGATTCATGATGGATTCGCACACAGCTTCGCTTTCAGGCAAGGACCCGATGGCGCGCCTTGCCGCCGGCGAGGCCCGCCGACTCGGGCAGCGCGGCGGCGATCTCGTCGTGGTTGCCGGCCGCGTCTGGCTGACCCGCCGGGGCGACCTCGGCGACCACGTTCTCGCGACGGGGCAGCGCGTGCGGCTGGGCGCCGGCGAGGACGCGGTGATCGAGGCCTGGTGCGCTGCCGACGGCGCGACCGTGCGCTGGCAACCGCACCGCGCCGGGTTCGTCGCCGCCGTGCTCACCGAGCCGCTCGGCGGCATTGCGCTCCTCGCCCGGCGCCTCGCGCTCGCCTGCGCCGCGCTGGCGCGCCGCGCGTCGCGCGCGCATGGGCGGCTCGCGGCCTGACGACGCGGCGCGCGGCAACGGCGCGCGCGATGCCCGCGGGCCAACCGCGCGGGCGAGCACAATCGGCCCCCGTCCGACGTCCGAGCACGCCCATGCACCCGTCACCGCCCGACCGAGTCGAACTGCGCAAGAAGCTCGTCGCCACCCGGCTGGCGTTGACCGACCGGCTCGAGCGCGCGGTCGCGCTGCAGCACACCTTGCGCGTCTGGCTCGTCGGCCGCAAGGAGGTGTCGATCGGCGCCTACTGGCCGATCAAGGGTGAATTCGACCCGCTGCCCGCGCTCTACCGCTGGGCCGAAGGCGCGCCCGACGACGCCGTCAGCCGTCGCATCGGCCTGCCGGTCGCCGACCGGCAGACCGGGTCGCTGCGCTTCCACGTCTGGTATCCGGGCTGCGAGATGGAGCACGACGCCTACGACATTCCGAAGCCGAAGGGCACGCCGGAATTCGCGCCGGAAGTCCTCATCGTGCCGTGCCTCGGTTTCGGGCCGGGCGGCGTGCGCCTCGGCTACGGCGGCGGCTTCTTCGAGCGGACGCTCGCGTCGGTGCAGCCGCCGCCGGTGACGGTCGGCGTCAGCTTCACCCACGGCTTTCTGCCGCTGCTGCGGCCCGGCGCGCACGACAGGCCGCTCGACGCGATGCTGACCGAGGACGGCCTGATGTGGGAGAAGCCCTGAGACCGTCCGCGCCGCGCTGACGCGCGGCGGCCGCGTCACGCGGCGGCCGCGTGCCGGCCGAGCCGGCGGACGATCTCGAGCGTCGCCTGCGCCTGGTTCATCGTGTAGAAGTGCAGGCCCGGCACGCCGCCGGCGCGCAGCCGCTCGCACAGCGCCGTGACCACGTCGAGCCCGAAGGCCTTGATCGAATCGACGTCGTCGCCGTAGCCCTGCAGCCGCAGGCGGATCCAGCGCGGCATGTCGGCACCGCAGCCGTCGGCGAAGCGCAGGATGCCGCTCGCGTTGGTGATCGGCATGATGCCGGCGGTCACCGGGATGTCGGCGCCGAGCGCGCGGGCGTCGTCGACGAAGCGGAAGTAGGCGTCGGCGTTGAAGAACATCTGCGTGATCGCCGAATCGGCGCCGGCCCTGACCTTGGCGAGATAGGCGGCGAGATCGGCCTGCGGCGAACGCGCCTGCGGATGCATCTCGGGGTAGGCGGCGACCTCGAGATGGAAGCGGTCGCCCGACACCTCGCGGATGTAGCCGACGAGATCGCTCGCGTACTGGAACTCGCCCGACGCGCCGCCCCAGCCGCTCGGCAGGTCTCCCCGCAGCGCGACGATGCGGCGGATGCCGCGCGCGGCGAAGTCGTCGAGCTGCGCGCGGACCGACGCGCGCGTCGCGCCGATGCACGAGAAGTGCGGCGCCGCGTCGACGCCGTCGCCGAGGATCGCCTGCACCGTCTGGAGCGTGCCGTCCTGCGTCGAGCCGCCGGCGCCGTAGGTCACCGAGCAGAACTCGGGTCCGAGCGCATAGAGGCTGCGGCGCGTCGCGGCGAGCTTGGTCGTGCCCTCCGGCGTTTTCGGCGGGAAGAACTCGAGGCTCAGTGCCGGGGTCGGAGTGCTCATGCGGTGTCCTTGTCGTTCGCTTCGCAGGGCGCCGCGGCGCGGACGAAGAATTCGCGGTTGCCGTCGCCGCCGGTGACCGGGCTGTCGAACCAGTCGACCACGGCCAGCCCGACGGCCGCGCAGCCGCGGCGGATGCGGTCCTCGACGCGCGCGTGGAGCGCCGGATCGCGCACCAGGCCGCCCTTGCCGATGTCGGCCGGCTGCAGCTCGAACTGCGGCTTGACGAGCAGCAGCGCGTCGCCGCCCGGCGCGAGGTAGCGGGCGATCGTCGGCAGCACGAGCGTCAGCGAGATGAACGACACGTCGGCGACGACGATGTCGAACGACCGCGGCGGCGTCTCGCGCTCGAACGCCGAGCCGGTCACGTCGCGCGCGTTGACGCCTTCGTGCGCGACGACGCGTGCGTCCGCCGCGATCGCCGGCGCGAGCTGGCCGCGGCCGACGTCGAGGCCGACGACCCGCGCCGCGCCACGCTGCAGCAGCACGTCGGTGAAGCCGCCGGTGCTCTGGCCGACGTCGAGCGCGACGCAGCCGGTCACCACGATCGCGCAACGGTCGAGCGCGCCGGCGAGCTTCAACCCGCCGCGCGAGACGAAGCGCAGTTCGGCGTCGTCGGTGATCTGCAGCGCGCAGCCGGCCGGCAGGTCTTCGCCCGCCTTGCTCGGCACGGCCCAGCCTTTCGGCCCGTGCCAGCGCACGCCGCCGGCCTCGATCAGCCGTTGCGCGGCCGACCGGGTCGGCGCCAGGCCTTGTTGGACGAGCATCTGGTCAGCACGCATCACGGTGCGCCGAGCGACTCGCCGCGGACCGACGGCCGGCGAGGCGCCGGGCGGCCAGCCGCGCAGCGAGAAGCAGTTCAGTAGCGGTAGGTGTCCGGCTTGTACGGGCCCGCCTTGTCGACGCCGATGTAGGCCGCCTGCTCGTCGGTCAGCTCGGTCAGCATCGCGCCGACCTTCTTCAGGTGCAGCCGCGCGACCTTCTCGTCGAGGTGCTTCGGCAGCACGTAGACCTGGCCCGACTCGTACTTCTCGGACTTCGTGAACAGCTCGATCTGCGCGATCGTCTGGTTCGCGAACGAGCTCGACATCACGAAGCTCGGGTGGCCGGTGCCGCAGCCGAGGTTCACGAGGCGGCCCTTGGCGAGCAGGATGATCTTCTTGCCGTCCGGGAAGATCACGTGGTCGACCTGCGGCTTGATCTCTTCCCACTCGTAGCCCTCGATCGACGCGATGTCGATCTCGTTGTCGAAGTGGCCGATGTTGCAGACGATCGCCTGGTCCTTCATGGCCGCCATGTGCTCGTGGCGGATGACGCCCTTGTTGCCGGTCGACGTGACGAAGATGTCGGCCTTGTCGGCGGCGTATTCCATCGTCACGACCTTGTAGCCCTCCATCGCCGCCTGCAGCGCGTTGATCGGGTCGACCTCGGTCACCCAGACCTGCGCCGACAGCGCCCGCAGCGCCTGCGCCGAGCCCTTGCCGACGTCGCCGTAGCCGGCCACGACCGCGACCTTGCCGGCGATCATCACGTCGGTCGCGCGCTTGATGCCGTCGACGAGCGACTCGCGGCAGCCGTAGAGGTTGTCGAACTTGCTCTTCGTGACCGAGTCGTTGACGTTGATGGCGCGGAACGGGAGCGTGCCCTTCGCGCTCATCTCCTTCAGGCGGTGGACGCCGGTGGTCGTCTCTTCGGTCACGCCGATGATCTGCGCGCCCTTGCGGGTGTACCAGGTCGGGTCGACGGCGAGCTTGGCCTTGATGGCGGCGTAGAGGCAGGTCTCCTCCTCGCTCGTCGGGTGGGCGATGACCGACGGATCCGTCTCGGCCTTCTTGCCGAGGATCATCAGCAGCGTGGCGTCGCCGCCGTCGTCGAGGATCATGTTCGGGCCTTCGCCGCTGGTGCCCTTGGCGCCGAATTCGAAGATGCGGTGGGTGAAGTCCCAGTACTCGTGAAGAGTCTCGCCCTTGTGCGCGAAGACCGGCGTGCCCGACTCGACCAGCGCCGCGGCGGCGTGGTCCTGCGTCGAGAAGATGTTGCACGACGCCCAGCGGACCGATGCGCCGAGCGCCTGCAGCGTCTCGACCAGCACGGCGGTCTGGATCGTCATGTGGATGCTGCCGGTGACGCGCGCACCCTTGAGCGGCTGGGCCGCGGCGAATTCATCACGGATCGCCATCAGACCGGGCATCTCGGTCTCGGCGATCCTGATTTCCTTGCGGCCCCAGGCGGCGAGCGAGGGGTCGGCGATGGCGTAGTCGGCGGTGGGTTTCAGAACGGCGTTCATGTCACAAGGCTCCAGGGTTGGGCCCGCGCCGATCGCCGTTGGGAGTGCTGACTCACCCACGGACGGATCACGTGCGGGTGAGCGCGGTTGCAGTCGGTTTCCGAGCCTGGGGCGGCGGCGTCGAGCGACGGGCCGGCCTTGCAACGCTCCTCGGAACGAGCCCTGATTCTAGCGACGACCCGCGATCGAGGGGGGCCGCATCTCACGAAACCGCGTCGGGCGCCTCGAGCACGAGGTCCGACTCCGGATGCGCGACGCACGGCAGGACGAAGCCGTCGGCCTTCTCCTCGCGGCTCAGGCCCGGCCAGGCGATGCGGTAGACGACCGCGCCTTCGCGCAGCCGGCCGATGCAGCGCCGACAGGTGCCGTTGCGGCAGGAACTCGGCAGCCGGATGCCGGCGGCACGCGCCGAGCGCCAGATCGGCGCATCGGCAGGCGCGTCGAAGACGAGGCCCGACGGTTCGAGCCGCACCGACCAGGCGACGGGTTTGCCCATACTCCCTCCTTCCGAGTCCACGACGCGCTCCTGCCCGATGAGCATCTTCCTGATCCGCCACGGCGAAACCGCGTTGAACGCCGCGCGCGTGCTGCAGCCGGCCGCGACGCCGCTCAGCGCGCGTGGCCTGGCGCAGGCCGACGCGCTCGCCCGCCGGCTCGCGACGCTCGGCGTCGCGCGCATCCTCGCCAGCGATCTGCCGCGCGCCCTGCGCACGGCCGAAGCGATCGCCGCCGCGACGGGCGCGCCGCTCGAAACGAGCGCGCTCCTGCACGAACGCAACTTCGGCGACCTGCGCGGCCAGGCCTACGACGCGCTGCCGTTCGATCCGATGACCTCTGACGCGGCGCCGCCGAACGGCGAATCGGCCGCCGTCTTCGCCGCCCGGGTCGCCGACGCGTTCGCGCTGATCGTCGCGCTTCGGGCCGGGACCGGCGGCACGCTGGCGGTCGTGACCCACGGCCTCGTGATCCGCGAGCTGCTCGCGCGGCACGCGCTGGTCGACGCAGGCATCGTCACGCCGACGCAGCTCGGCAACACCAGCCTGAGCGTGCTCGACGCCGAGGCGCCGTACCGACTGGGCGCCGTGGTCAACTGCACACTGCACCTCGACGCCCGTGCCACGGCAGACGACGCGCGGGCGCTGTCAGGCGGCTGAAGCGGTCAGCGACCAGCGCTCGCCGAGCGCGCGGGCCCGGTCTTCGTCGCGCAGCTTGAAGAGGTGCGCCTGCAACGAACGCAGCGCCATCGGGTGGAGCCGCTGCGGGACGTCGGCGTAGACGTGCGCGAGCAGCGCCACTTCGTCGGCCGGCCCGAAATCGCGCAGCGCCGCGACCACCTTGGCCTCGCGCTGCAAGCGGTGCGCGACGATCGACTGCAGCGCGCGCGTCGGCTCGGCCATCAGGAAGCCGTGGCCGGGCGCGAGCCAGTCGAGCTCCTCTCCGGCGGCGAGCTGGCGCAGCGACGCGATGTAGGCCGCCATGTCGCCGTCGGGCGGATTGATGACGACGGTCGACGCCTGCATCACGTGGTCGCCCGTGAACAGCAGCTTCTCCTCCTCGAGCAGGTAGCAGAGATGGTTCGAGGCGTGGCCCGGCGTGTGGATGGCCAGAAGGTGCGTCGCGCCGCCGTCCGGCCCCGGCAGGGCGAGGCGTTCGCCGCCGAGGAGCACGACGTCGGGCACGAATTCGGTGTCCTGCCATTCGGGGTGGTCGGCGACGCGGCCGTAGACCGTCGCGCCGGTGCGCGCCTTCAGCGGCATCGCGAGCGGCGAATGGTCCTTGTGGGTGTGCGTCGCGAGGATCCAGCGGATGGTCCCAGGCGCGGCGGCGAGGATCGCGTCGAGATGCGCCTGGTCCGGCGGCCCCGGATCGATCACCGCCCACTCGTTCGCCGACCCGCCGCCGACGAGGTAGGTGTTGGTGCCGGGCCCGGTCATCATGCTGCCGTTGCCGGCGGTCACGCGGATGACCCGCGGCGACAGGCGCACGGCTGCGCCGGGGACGAGGTCGTAGCTCGCGTGGCCGAGGCCGGCCGGATCGATGCGGCCGATCTCGGCGTACGCCGGCTCGTCGGGCATCACCGGCCGGGGCCCGTCGCGGCCGGTGCCGACGCGAGGCATCGTCAACGGCACCGGGCGCGGCGTGCGCGCCCAGGCCAGCGCCGCCTCGGCGGTGGCGAACGGCTCGAGCTGTTCGAGCGTCTTTTGCGTCGGCGTCATCAACTTGAGCTCGTTGCGCCGCGCGAGCGCGTCGGCCGGACGGAGCCAGAGCTGCTCGACGAGCTCCGTGCCGTCGAACGCCGCGGTCTGTCCGCGGGGCACGGCGGCGATGAAGAAGCGGGTGTCGAAGCGCTTCGCGCGGCCGAGCGGCGTGAGCCAGTGGCTCAGGTAGGCGAGCCGGTCCGCGGCCAGGCGCAGATCGGCGTGCGTGCACAGGTCGCCCAGGGTGCGCTCGTGGCGGTGCAGCGCGCCGCGCCAGTCGCCGAGCGCGAGGCCGCGGGCGTCGTCGAGCACCACCAGCTCGCCCTGTGCGCCGCTCGCGAAGAGGAGGCCGGCCTCCTCGAAGCACTCGCGGATCGCGGCGACGTAGTAGTCGAGCCCGCCCGAGGCGACGCCGAGACGCTCGCTCGCCGTCGCATCGTCGAGCCCGGCGCAGAGCCCGTGCGCGGCGCGGTCGTCCGGATCGACGACGCCGCCGGGAAACACCCACGCGCCGCTGTTGTGGTCGCCGCGCTCGGCGCGCCGCGACAGCAGGACCTCGGGTCCGTTGGGCCCATCGCGCAGGACGACGAGCGTCGCCGCCGCTCGCGGCGGACGGTCGGGCGCCGCGAAGTGCGGCGCGGGAGATTGGGCGGCGTCGGGCACGGTCATGACGAAGCGGCGATTCGGACGAGCGTGCAGTCTGTCATGTCGCGCCGCCCGGCGCCGCGCCGAGGCGCTCGAGCAGCGCCATCGCCGCCGCTGGCGCCCGCTCCTTGGCACCGCTGATGAAGAAGAGGAACACGTCGCGCGGCACGCCGGACGGCGTCGGCGGCGCGACGCGTGGGACGCCGTCGGGTTCTCCGCCGTCGGCCCAGATCCGCGCGCAGGCGGCGATGGCGTCGAGTGCCTCGGCCTCGAAACCCGCTGGCAGATGGGATTGCGACCGCATCAACCGGCCGTAGACGAAGTCGGTCGTCGGGTCGGCGAACGACGGGTAGTCGTCCGAATCGGTGAACACCGCCGCGCAGCCATAGCGCCGCGCCAGCGCCAGGAATTCCGGCGTCGCGAAACTCGCATGCCGGACGTCGAGCGCGTGGCGCAGCCGCCGCCCGTCGACATCGGCCGGCAGCAAGGCGAGAAACGCCTCGAAGTCGACCGGGTCGAACACCTTGGTCGGCGCGAATTGCCAGACGATCGGACCGAGCTTGGCACCGAGTTCGGCGATGCCGCTCCCGACGAATCGCGCGATCGAGTCGCCCGCCTCCGCGAGCACACGCCGGTTCGTCGCATACCGGGACGCCTTGAGCGAGAAGACGAAGCCGTCCGGCGTCTCGTCGCGCCAGCGGGCGAACGATGCCGGCTTCTGGGTGCCGTAGTAGGTTCCGTTGATCTCGATCGCGGTCAGCCGGCGGCTCGCGTAGCCGAGTTCGCGGCTCTGCGCCAGGTCGGCAGGATAGAAGTTGTCGCGCCACGGCGCGTAGGTCCAGCCGCCGACGCCGACGTGGATGCGCGGGGTCGCTGCTGATTCGGTCATCGCCAGGGCTCCGGGCCGGTCGTCGGTGCGGCGGCACACCCCCCACAACCCGACCTGGGTGATTCTTGCGCACCGTCGGCTCGCACGGGGTCGGCAAATTCCTACAAGCCACCGCTCGGCGCGCCGACGCTCGCCGCCGCGCTCGCACGTCAGGATGGGTGTTCGGCTCGCGGTCGGGTCGATGGAGTAGTGCGATGAATTGCGACGCCGCCTTCGACGATGCCGATGCCGATTTCCAGCGCTGGTACTTCGGCGGTTCGCCGCCCGAGAGCGACGGGTGGGACCGCCACGCATTCCAGAACGCTTTGCATGCACCGTGCGGAGTGCGCGAGCATCGCGAAGCCGATCTGCGCGAGTCGGTGCCGCGGCACACCGATGTCGACGAGCGGCTCGCAGCGTGAGCCCCGTCCACGCCGGCCGGGACGAACACGTGCCGGAATTACTGCAGATTGCGGATCAGAAAATCGCCCGGGTGCCGAAAGAATGGCTACTTCGATCGATCCGAACAGACGGCACCGACGCGACATGAACACCAACGACACCGACTGGCTGGACGACGTTCGGCGCTGGTATTTCAACGGCGGCAATGCCAAGCCGACTTCCGCGACGGATGCGCTTGCGCCCACGGTGAGCGCGGATGCGGCCGACGTCGGGTACGAAGCGGCGCATCCGAGCCTCGAGACGACCGACTGGTCGCGGCCGGCGGCGACCGCGTTCGGCCGGTTCGGTTGAGTCGTCGGCGCCGGCACGCGTCGGCGGCGGCGGCCGTCAACGATAGGCGTCCGGATAACGGTCGATCGTCAGTCCTTCGAGATCGATGGCCGGCTTGCGTCCCGAGACGATGTCGGCGATCAGCCGGCCGGTGCCGGGCGCCATCGTCCACCCGAGTGTGCCGTGGCCGGTCGCGAGGAACAGGTTCGGGAAACGCGTCGCGCCGACGACGGGCGTGCCGTCGGGCGTCATCGGCCGCAGGCCGCACCAGAATTCGGCCCGGCTCACGTCGCCACCTCCGGGGAACAGGTCGCTCACCACGTGCGTCAAGGTGTTCCGCCGGGCTTCATGCAGCTTGAGCGTGTAGCCGGCGAGTTCCGCGGTTCCGCCCGCGCGAATGCGATCGCCGAGCCGCGTCACCGCGATCTTGTGCGTCTCGTCCATCACCGTCGACTCCGGGGCGCCTGCGGCGTCCGAAATCGGCACCGTGATCGAGTAGCCCTTGACCGGGTACACCGGCAAGCGGATGCCGATGCCGCGCAACAGCAGCGGTGCATAACTGCCGAGCGCGACGAGCGTCGCATCGGCCTTCAAGGTGCCTGCGTCGGTCATGACGCCGTCGATGCGATCGCCGCTCTTCACCAATTTGCGGATGCGGGTGCCGTAGCGGAACTGCACGCCGAGCTCGACGGCCAGCGCTGCGAGGTTCTGCGTGAACTTGAAGCAGTCGCCGGTCTCGTCGCCCGGCAACCGCAGACCGCCGACGAACTTGTCGCGCACCGCGGCGAGCGCCGGCTCGTGGCGGATGCAGCCGTCGCGGTCGAGCAGTTCGTAGGCGACGCGATAGCGCTCGAGCACCGCGATGTCGGCACCGGTCGCGTCGAGCTGCCGCTGCGTCCGGAAGAGCTGGAGCGTGCCCTGGGTGCGCTCGTCGTAGCGAATGCCCGTCTGCGCCCGCAGTTCCTTCAGGCAGTCGCGGCTGTACTCGGCGAGGCGGACCATGCGGCCCTTGTTGATCTCGTAGCGCGCTTCGGTGCAGTTGCGCAGCATCGCCGCGCCCCAACGCACAAGCGCGAGGTCGAGCGTCGGCCGGATGACGAGCGGGCGGTGGCGCATCAGGAGCCACTTGATCGCCTTGACCGGAACGCCGGGACCTGCCCAGGGCGCCGAATATCCCGGCGACACCTCGCCGGCATTGCCGAAACTGGTCTCGAGCGCCGCCGCCGGTTGCCGGTCGACGACGGTCACCTCGTGGCCTGCCAGCGCCAGCTGATACGCCGACGCCACGCCGACCACGCCGCTTCCCAATACCAGTACCTGCATCCCATGCTCCTGCGCGCTCGGCGAGCGCGAGTTTAGAGGGCGGCGTCGCGGGCGGCAGGGACGACGGACAATCGCCCGTCGCCACGAGGAAGTCCCATGCCAGTCGTCCCCAGCTACGTCGCACCGTCGCGCTTCGAGGATCCCGCTGCGGCGCTCGCCCAGGTGCGCGCCATCTACGACGGGAGCATCGCCCACCTCCGCGAGGCGCTGAGGTCGTTCGTCCAGGGTTCCGACCTCGGTGCCCGGGTC
Organism: uncultured Rhizobacter sp.; assembly: GCA_964249855.1. Lineage (GTDB taxonomy): Bacteria > Pseudomonadota > Gammaproteobacteria > Burkholderiales > Burkholderiaceae_C > LMDS01. Next base: position 22,839 of record CAXUDL010000050.1, read on the forward strand.
CGCGGCTGCTATCCCTTCGTCCGCGTGCACACCGACACCGTGGCTCGCGCCGACTCGCGACTCAGCTACGGCTTCGTCGCCGGCCCGGGGACGTTCGAGACGACGCTCACCCGGCCCGACCTCTTCGCCAGCTACTACCTCGAGCAGTTCCGGCTCCTGCTGCGCAATCACAACGTCTCGCTCGAGATCGGCACGAGTGCGCAGCCGATCCCGCTGCACTTCTCGCTTGCCGAAAACGACCACGTCGAAGGCAGCCTCAGCGCCGAGCGGCGCCTGCTGATGCGCGACCTCTTCGACCTGCCGGACCTGACGGCGATGGACGACGGCATCGCCAACGGCACGCACGAATCCGAACCCGGCTCGGCGCAGCCGCTCGCTCTGTTCACCGCACCGCGGGTCGACTACTCGCTGCTCCGGCTGCGCCACTACACCGGCACGGCGCCCGAACACTTCCAGAACTTCGTCCTCTTCACGAACTACCAGTTCTACATCGACGAGTTCGTCCGCCTCGGCCAGGAAACCATGTCGAGCTCCGGCCGGGCGCAGGACTACGTCGCCTTCGTCGAGCCCGGCAACGTCGTCACGCGCCGCGCCGGACTGCCGGCCGGCGCCGACGACCATCTCGGCACGTCTCCGCCCCGCTTGCCGCAGATGCCCGCCTACCACCTCGTCCGCGCCGACGGCAGCGGCATCACGATGGTCAACATCGGCGTGGGGCCTGCCAATGCGAAGACGATCACCGACCACATCGCGGTGCTGCGGCCGCACGCCTGGGTCATGCTCGGCCACTGCGCAGGGCTCCGGAACACGCAGGAGCTGGGCGACTACGTGCTCGCCCACGGCTATGTGCGCGAGGACCACGTGCTCGACGAGGAACTGCCGCTCTGGGTGCCGATCCCGGCGCTCGCCGAAGTCCAGGTCGCGCTCGAGTCGGCGGTCGCCGAGGTGACGCAGCTGAAGGGCTACGAGCTCAAGCGGATCATGCGCACCGGCACGGTCGCGAGCACCGACAACCGCAACTGGGAACTCCTTCCGTCGCATCACGCTAAGAGCACGCCGGAGCGTCGCTTCAGCCAGAGCCGGGCGATCGCGCTCGACATGGAGTCGGCGACGATCGCCGCCAACGGCTTCCGCTTCCGCGTGCCCTACGGCACCTTGCTGTGCGTCTCCGACAAGCCGCTCCACGGCGAGATCAAGCTGCCGGGAATGGCGAACCACTTCTACCGCGAACGCGTCGACCAGCACTTGCGCATCGGCATCCGCGCGGTCGAACTGCTGCGCGAGGCCGGCGTCGACCAGCTCCACAGCCGCAAGCTCCGCAGCTTCGCCGAAGTGGCGTTCCAGTAGCCGGTGTCGGTGCCGTCGCACGGCCACTGCGGCATCAAGCTCCGCGGGCCGCACGTGATCAGCGAGGTGCGGCACGCGGCGTCGCAGCGAAGATCGACGGTCGGGCGGCGGGCCCTCGGCCCCCCGGCCGCCATGCGCAAGCGGGCTTTATCATGCTCCGATGCCCACTGGAGCCCGCGACATCGCGCAGATCCGCCTCGCGAACGCGCTCCTGCTGTTCGACGAGTTCGTTCGGGAGACCGTCAGAGTGGCCGACGCGGCGACATTGCGGGGGCTCGAAGGCCGTTTCGCCGAGCGATTGCAGATTCAGCCGAGCTATTGGAGTCAGATCAAGAGCCGCTCCCGGCAGATCGGCGAGCGGTTGGCGCGGCAGTTCGAGACGCTCTGCGCCAAACCGCTGGGCTGGATGGACGAGCCGCACCGGCCGGCGTCGAGCCCGCCGGCCGCGTCACGGACGGCCGGCACGCGGCACGTGAAGGACGAAACGCAAGGACACCAGCCACAGGATGACGACGAGCGCTTCATCGTCGGTCTGGTGCTCACCTACTACCGGCGCCATCCGCAGCGGGCCCGCACCCGTCTGCTCGATCTGCTCGGAGAGGTTCTGACGCCGAGTGCGGCGCCGGCATCCGCGCCTGCGCTGCCGCTGCCGCTGCCGGCCCCGCACGACGACGGCAGCGAACTCTGGAAGAAGACCCGAGCGGCAGTCGCTCCGCTGAAGAAAAAGCGCTGAGCCGCGGCGGCGGCTCGCGCTTGCCGAGAGTGCATGCGGTCACCGTTACTTGCCGTCGCGCTTGCGCAACGGACTTGCGCTAGATAAGCATTTGTTTATCATTTGCGCAAGATGATCGCTCTGGCGGTCGTCGACGGCTTCGCGCACTGGGCGCTTAGCCGATCGCACCGGAGCGCACACGCCATGAAGACTCTTCTGCTCACCGCCGCCAAGCCCCGCAATCCGCTCGCCGTGGCGGCGCGCCGGCGCCGCGCCGGCAGTCACCGGCGCGGCGTCGCGACCATGCGTTGCCATGCCGCACAGGCACTGCGGCGCGAACTGGACACCATGAAGCCATCCGGCCCTTGATCGACGCGGCGCTCCACGCCGCCCCATTGCAGAGGAGATCGCCATGTCGATCCCGAACACTGTCATCGCCGTCGCGACCCGTCCCCGTCGTCCGGTCGACGGAACCGCGCGCCGCCTCGCGATCGCCGCGTTGACCGCAGCCGGCACGGCGCTCACTCGCCTCGCCGAGACGCTCGGCAGGCCGCTCGCCGATCCGCCGACGAGTTTGCCGCGCATCGAATTCCACGCCGAGGCAGGGTGTGTTGAGGGGGCAATTTATTGCGACGGCGTGCTGGTCGCGCGGATTCCGGGCGTGAGGCGGCTTTGAGGTTACGGGCCGGGCGAACGGATCGTCTGCCGGACCGGCAAGAATCATTCGAGGAGCACCTACGAGGGCAGAGGGCCAGAGCAGCGGGACGATCGCATGCTCGGTGGCGCTCGGCCCCTCATCCCACGCCGCCGGCGGCCGATACTGACGAGACGTGCGCAACGAATCGGGCGGCAGCCTCGCGCTGCCGGAACGGCGATGACGACCCCATCTGCATTCATCGAATGGCCCTTGCCCGACGTCGGCGCCTGGACCGAATTCTTCCGCGACGCCGACGTTCCGATCCTCGCGCCCACGGCCGATGCGCTCGAGATCTTCCGTGCCGAGGAGGACCGGGTGGACGCCAACAGTTTGGGCGAACTGATCGCGACCGATCCGCTGATGACGCTCAAGGTCATGGCGCATGCGGCTCGTTCGAGAAGCGAGCGCGTGGTGACCGACATCGAGACGGTCACGGGGGTGCTCGTGATGATGGGCATTCCGCCGTTTTTCCGCATGTTCGGGCCGCAGCCGACCGTCGACGCGCAGCTCGCAGCGCATCCCGAGGCGCTCGACGGGCTGCAGCAGGTCTTGCAGCGCTCGCGGCGTGCAGCCGATTTCGCGATCGGCTTCGCCGCGCATCGGCTCGATCCGGATGCGCCCGTGCAGCACGCTGCCGCATTGCTCCACGACTTCACGGAAATGCTGCTGTGGTGTCGTGCTCCGGCGCTCGCGCTCGAGATTGCAGACGCTCAACGACGCGATCCCGCGCTGCGCTCGAGCGAGGCGCAACTCCGGGTGCTCAACGCCGATCTGCGCGATCTGCAGCAGGCGCTCATGACGGCATGGCGACTGCCGCGACTGCTCATCCGGGTGAGCGACGAGCGCCATGCCGACCAGCCGGACGTGCGCAGCGTGACGCTCGCGACCGCGCTTGCCCGGCACACGTCGCAGGGCTGGGACAACCCGGCGATTCCCGACGACATCGCCGCCATCGCGCACCTGCTCAATCTGTCGCCGGCCGCCGCGCTCGATCTGGTCAGGTCGATCTGAGTCGGCCTCGGCGGCTCACACCGGCATCGCCGTCGTGTTCTTGACGCGGTCTAGAACGAAGCTCGTCTTGCAGTCCTCGACGCTGGGATGCTTGAGCAGCGTGTCCATGATGAAGCGGCTGTAGTGCGCCATGTCCTGGACGACCACGCGCAGCAGAAAATCCATCTCGCCGGTCAGCGCCGCGCATTCGACCACCTCCGGCCAGCTTTGCACGGCGGCGCGGAACAAGTCCATCGGAGTGCGCTTGTGGATCTGCGAGTGCTTCTCGAGTCGGACGTTGAGATAGGCGGTCAAGCCGAGCCCGACACGCTCCGGCGAAACCAGCGCGACATACGCGGCGATCACGCCGGCGTCCTCGAGCCGGCGCACGCGACGCAGTGCCGCCGACGGCGAGAGGCTGACCTGCGCTGCCAAGGTGTCGTACGTGATCCGGCCATCGGCCTGCAGCGCGCGAAGGATGCGCCGGTCGATTGCGTCGAGCGTCACCGCGGTGTCCATCGGCAGAATTTTGCATGATTCGAGCGTCGAACCCGGCTCGCGGGCTTGGCCTTGCAGCAATCGTGCGGTCTCGAGGGCCTACAGTGTTCGCTGCCCCGACCGCTCGGCCAGCGTCCGCTTTGGCCACAGGAGACCACCATGCAATTCACGCCCTGGGACAACCCGATGGGAACCGACGGCTTCGAGTTCGTCGAGTACGCCGCACCCGATCCTGTAGCGCTCGGCCGGTTGTTCGAGTCGATGGGCTTCGTCGCGCTGGCGCGCCACCGAATCAAGAATGTCACCCTCTACCGCCAGGGCGAGGTGAACTTCCTCATCAACGCCGAGCCGGACTCGTTCGCGCAGCGCTTCGCGCGCCTGCACGGGCCGAGCGTCTGCGCGATGGCATTCCGCGTCGACGATGCGAAACGCGCGTACGAGCGCGCCCTGGAGCTCGGTGCGTGGGGGTTCGACAACCACACCGGCCCGATGGAACTCAATGTCCCGGCGATCAAGGGCATCGGCGACAGCCTGATCTACTTCGTCGACCGCTGGCACGGCAAGAACGGGGCGCGTCCGGGGCAGATCGGCAACATCAGCATCTACGACGTTGACTTCGTGCCGTTGGGCGACGCGGAGATGCCGGCCCCACGGCCCGGCGATCTCACCTACATCGACCACCTGACGCACAACGTCCACCGAGGCCGAATGAAGGAATGGGCCGACTTCTACGAGCGGCTGTTCAACTTCCGAGAAGTTCGCTATTTCGACATCGAAGGGAAGTTGACCGGCTTGAAGAGCAAGGCGATGACGAGCCCGTGCGGGAAGATCCGCATCCCGATCAACGAAAGTTCCGACGACAAGAGCCAGATCGCCGAATATCTCGACCTTTACCACGGCGAAGGCATCCAGCACATCGCACTCGGCACCGACGACATCTACGACACCGTCGAGTCGATGAAGCGACGCGGCGTGGCATTCCAGGACACGATCGAGACCTATTACGACCTGATCGCGCGACGGCTGCCGAACCATGGCGAAGACATGGAAGCGCTGAAGCGGCTGCGCATCCTGATCGACGGCGCCACGCACCAGGGCGCGCCGAACGAGTTGCTGCTGCAGATCTTCACGCAGACCGTGATCGGACCGATCTTCTTCGAGATCATCCAGCGCAAGGGTGATCAAGGTTTCGGCGAGGGCAACTTCCGCGCGTTGTTCGAAAGCATCGAGCTCGACCAGGTGCGCCGTGGCGTGCTGAGCGCAGAACGGGAAACGAGCGCCGGCTGACCGGTGCCGCCCGAAGAACCGAGGACCCATCGAGATGGACAGGCCGTTGATCGACATCAGCGCGTCACCCGGCGTCGCACGTGCAGTCAACAGCGGCGTGGCGCCGGTGACGTATGGCCAGGGCGAGCGACCGCCTCGTGGCGACTACGCGTTGGCGCGAAGCGACTACACCTGCGAGCAGGACTGGGGGCGGTACACCGACGCGGATCACGCACGCTATTGCCGGCTGTTCCAGCGTCAGGCGTCGCAGCTCGAGGGTCATGCGTGCACCGAGTTCATCGAGGCTGTCGACCAACTCGGCTCGCCGACGCAGATTCCTCGGTTCGACGCATTGAGCGAGCGGCTCCGGCGTGCGACGGGTTGGGAAATCGTCGCCGTGCCGGGCCTGATTCCGGAAGAAGCCTTTTTTTCGCTGCTCAGCCGCCGGATGTTTCCGGTCACCGATTGGATCCGGAGCGACGCGGAGTTCGACTACGTCGTCGAACCGGACGTCTTTCACGACCTGTTCGGTCATGTGCCGCTGCTCTTCGATCCGATGTTCGCGGACTACATGCAGGCGTACGGCGCCGGAGGACTGAAGGCGACGACGCTCGATGCGTGTCAGTTCCTCGCGCGGCTCTACTGGTACACGGTGGAGTTCGGACTGATCTCGACGGCCGCGGGCCTGCGGGCGTATGGCGCCGGCATCCTGTCGTCGGCCGGCGAACTGCGTCACAGCATCCACAGCCGCGTGCCGCAACGGCTCGGCTTCGATGTCGAGCGCATCATGCGTGCTCGCTACAAGATCGACAGTTTCCAGGCGACCTATTTCGTCATCGACTCGTTCGAGCAGCTTTTCGCCGCGACGGCGCCGGATTTCGCGCCTGTCTATCAGCGCGTCTCCGCGCTGGGCGAACTCGATGCGTCGGACCGTTTGTCGACCGATCGGGTGTACTGATTGGCGGCCGGGCCCAGCCAGCGCATCGTCTCCGCGAACGTCTCTTCGGTGAAGGCGAGCACCACATGCGCGGTGCGCTCGATGAGTCGGTTGTCGGCACCCGGCAGCTGGGCGTGCGACGAGGGAAATACGACGTTGTCGCAACGCCCGTAGAAGCAGGTGAACCGCGAATACGTCGCGGCCGATTCGCGAGCCGCGAGGCAACGCAGCCAGTCGCTGTCGATGGCCATCTGGCGTGCACTGTCCGTCCGGCCGAATCGAGCGAGCCAAGTGCCGCGGTGGGGCGTACCGATCGTGATCACGCGCTCGACTCGATGCGCTGCCATGTCACGCTGCATCCAGTACCGCACGGCGAGGCCGCCCATGCTGTGGGCGACGATCACCGGCTTCGCGCCGGTCGCCTGTTCGAGTCGCTGCACAGCACGACCGATGGTGTCTGCGTAGGCGTCGCCGATCGCACCAAAGGCCGGCTCGAGATTGACGGCGAGGCACGTGCGTCCCTGCGACGCCAGTCGGCGCAGCCAAGGGTTCCAGAACCCCCGATTGCAGGCCAGTCCATGAACGAACAGAACGCCGTGACCGCCGTTCGGCATGTGCGGGAGGTGGTCTGGCACGGCTGTGGAACGGAATGGTTGGCGCCAGCAGAAGACGCTCGGCGTCATGACCGCCTCGTCCCACCAAGCGGCGATCAGCGCTCCGATCTCGGGCCGGAACTCCGGTGACTCGATTCGCCAAAGCAAGGCGAATTCGACGGCCAGCGCCAACGCATACGCAAGCAGCAGGAACAACGCGACGGAGATGCCGAGCACGGGCCATCCGACCCACCAGCCGACAATTGCCGCAATCCCTGCGCCGAGTGCGAGCGACAGGACGAAGATGCGCTGCATGGCCGCGAGACTCATTTTGCGGATCGTACGGGCAACTCGCGCAGCGCGGAGGCAACGGGTTGCGCTTGCAATCGTGCGCCGTGGCACTGGATCGACGTGAGCGTCCAGCCCGGCAGCTCGATGCGGGCGGCGATACCGGTCGCGCATGCTGTGAGCCCTGTTCTTGATGGGCTTCTTTGAGACGGATTCAGGTCAGGGACAGGACTGCGGCGTGGAGCGCAATTCGAGGAGTAAGTCGCGATGGCGTGCATGGAGGCATGCTCGTCGGTCGCGGAATGGCCGACTGGGTTGCGCTGAACTGACCTGCCCCCTTTTGCCGTACCAATGTTTCGGCAGGAGTCCTGGTTGAAGGTT
>CAXUDL010000051.1:0-30353 GCA_964249855.1 uncultured Rhizobacter sp.
GCGGCCGCCACGGCCTGGGCATGAGCGACCAGATCGAGAACCGCATCATCGAGGCGAAGAGCCGCGGCATCTACGAGGCGCCGGGTCTCGCGCTGCTCTTCATCGCCTACGAGCGGCTCGTCACCGGCATCCACAACGAGGACACGATCGAGCAGTACCGCGACAGCGGCCGCCGGCTCGGCCGGCTGCTCTACCAGGGCCGCTGGTTCGACACGCAGGCTCTGATGCTGCGCGAGACCGCGCAGCGCTGGGTGGCGCGGGCGATCACCGGCGAGGTGACGATCGAGCTGCGCCGCGGCAACGACTATTCGATCCTGAACACCGAGTCGCCCAACCTCACCTACCAGCCCGAGCGGCTGACGATGGAGAAAGGCGAGTCGAGCTTCTCGCCGCAGGACCGCATCGGCCAGCTGACGATGCGCAATCTCGACATCGCCGACACGCGCGAGAAGCTGCGGATCTTCTCGGAGGTCGGCCTGCTGTCGCGGGGCACCGGCGCCGGGTTGCTCCGCCTGCCGGGCGGCGACGCGACCGACTGAAGCCTCCCCCGATGAAGCCGTCTCCGCAGCCGATCCGCCGCCTCCTGGCGCGGGGTCTGCTCGCGCTGATGCTGCTCGTCGCGCAGCAGACGGCGTCGCTGCACTGGCTGTCGCACGCGATCGACGCGACCCGTGCCAAGGCGACGCAAGGCTCGGCGCCTGCCGCGCATTGCGACGAGTGCGCGGTCATCGGCGCGCTCGGTGCCGCGGCGACGGCGCCGCCGTTCGCGTTTCCCGCCGCATCGGGCGGCGATGGCTGGCTCGCCGGTTCGCGGCACGCCGCCGCGCCGACGCCGCTTCGCCTCGCGTTCCGTTCGAGGGCGCCACCGCTCCGCGTCTGACCTTCCGATGCCGCGACGTCGCGCCTGCCGCGCGCGCCGCGTTTCGCCCTCAGACCGGACCTCCCATGTTCAAGCACACCCCCTTGGCGGGCGCAGCCCTGCTCGCGCTCGCCTGCGGCGCCGTCCGCGCGGCCGACGCCGCCGCGCCTGCCGCTTCCGTCGTTCCCACCGCCGCTCCCGCATCCGCCGCATCGGCGCCCGTGCAGCTCGCACCCGTCGAAGTCAAGGCCCGGCGCGACCGCCTCGACGACGCGCGCAACTCGCTCTCGCCCGAGACCGGCAGCACCGTCTACCGCTTCGACCGCACCGACATCGCCAGACTGCCGCTCGGCGACGCCACGCCGCTCAACCAGGTGCTGCTGCGCGCACCCGGCGTCGTCGGCGATTCGTTCGGCCAGCTCCATGTCCGCGGCGATCACGCCAACCTGCAGTACCGGATCAACGGCGTCGTCATCCCCGAGTCGATCAGCGGCTTCGGCCAGGCGCTCGACACGCGCTTCGCGGCGCAGCTCAACGTGCTGACGGGCGCGCTGCCGGCGCAGTACGGCTACCGCACCGCCGGCATCGTCGACATCCGCACGCGGGGCCCCGGTGGCGCCGGTGCGCGGCCGCAGGCCGCCGATCCGGAGAACGCCGGCAGCGTCGACGTCGTGGTCGGCAGCCGCGGCCACCGCGAAGCGAGCGCCGACGTCGGCGGCACCGCGGGCCGGCTGCAGTATTTCGTCACCGGTTCGTGGCTGCAGAACGAGATCGGCATCGAGAACCCGACGGCGTCGCGCAACGCGGTCCACGACGACACGCGGCAGGCCAAGGGCTTCGCCTACCTGAGCTATCTGCTCGGCGACCAGAGCCGCCTGAGCCTGATGCTCGCCAGCGCGACGAGCCGCTTCCAGATCCCGAACGTGCCCGGCGAGGCGCCGGCGTTCGACGTGGCCGGCGCGACGGTGCCGGCGTCGATCGACCTCGACGCCAACCAGCGCGAGCGCAACACCTTCGAGGTGCTGAGCTTCCAGTCGCGGCTCGGCGACGGCACCGACTACCAGGTGTCGCTGTTCAGCCGCAACAGCGGCGTCCACTACCGGCCGGACCCGATCGGCGACCTCGCCTACAACGGCGTCGCGGCCGACGTGCAGCGGAAGAACGTTGCAAGTGGCCTGCAGCTCGACGCCAGCCGCGCGCTCGGCGACGCCCACACGTTGCGCGCCGGGCTCTTCCTGCAGCAGGAGCGCAGCACGGTCGACACGGCGTCGACGGTCTTTCCCGCCGACGCCGACGGCAACGCGACGAGCACCGTGCCGATCGCCATCGCCGACGCCGATCACCTGAGCGGCCATCTCTACGGCGTCTACCTGCAGGACGAATGGCAGCCGACGTCGGCGCTCACCGTGAACTACGGCGTGCGCTACGACAGGACGACGACCGTTGGCACCGAGTCGCAATGGAGCCCGCGCGTCGGCGCTGTCTACCAGCTCGGCAGCGACACCCGCGTCCACGCCGGCTACGCGCGCTACTTCACGCCGCCGCCGACCGAGAAGATCGACACGACCTCGGTCGCGAAATTCGCCGGCACGACCAACGCCCTGCCGTCGGACGCGAACACCGCGGTGCGTGCCGAACGCTCGCACTATGTCGACGTCGGCGTCTCGCACCAGCTGACGCCGCAGGTCACGGTCGGCGCAGACGCCTATGCCCGGCGGGTCGCGCACCTGCAGGACGAGGGCCAGTTCGGCAACGCGCTCGTCTACTCGGCCTTCAATTTCCAGCGCGCCAAGGTCATGGGGCTCGAGCTCTCGGCGTCGTACCGCGGCGAGCGGCTCTCGGGGTACGCCAACGTCGGCGTCAGCCGGGCCGTGGGCAAGGGCATCGAGAGCGGCCAGTTCAACTTCGACGGCGACGAGCTCGCCTACATCTCGAGCCACTGGGTGCACCTCGACCACGACCAGACGGTCGCCGCCGCCGCCGGCGTGTCGTACAAGCTCGACGACGCGACGACCGTCGGCGCCGACGTGCTGTACGGCAGCGGCCTGCGCCGCGGCTTCGCGAACACCGAGCACCTGGCCGCCGCCGCGCAGGTCAACGCCTCGATCGTGCGAAGCTTCGCCTTCGATGCCTTGGGCAGGTTCGACGTCCACGTCTCGGCGATCAACCTGCTCGACCGCGTCGCCCAGTTGCGCGACGGCAGCGGCATCGGCGTCGGTGCGCCGCAATACGCGCCGCGCCGCACGCTCTACCTCGGCCTGAGCAGGCCCTTCACCTTCTGACCTTCGCGATGATCCGACCGCTCCGCCTCGCCGCCCTGCTCGTCTTCGGCCTCCTCGGCCCGGTGGCCCATGCCGACGCGGCCGGGGCGGCGATTCCGGTGTGGGGCTACCGGGTCGTCCGCGCGTATCCGCACGACCCGGGTGCGTTCACCGAGGGCCTGTTCTGGAAGGACGGCTACCTCTACGAGAGCACCGGGCTCAACGGCCGCTCGACGATCCGCCAGGTCAGGCTCGAGACCGGCGAGGTGGTGCAGCGCGTCGCCCTGCCCGACGAGCTGTTCGGCGAAGGCATCGTCGACTGGAAGGACCGCGTGATCGGCCTGACCTGGCAGTCGCAGCTCGGCTTCGTGCTCGACCGCAAGACCTTTGCGTTGAAGGGCAAGTTCAACTATCCCGGTGAAGGCTGGGGCCTGACGCACGACGACCGCGAGCTCATCATGAGCGACGGCACGGCCGAGCTGCGCTTCCTCGACCCCGAGACCTTGCGCGAGACGCACCGCGTCAAGGTCACCGCCGACGGCCAGCCGCTCGCGCAGCTCAACGAGCTCGAGTGGATCGACGGCGAGGTCTACGCCAACGTCTGGCAGACCGACCGCATCGCGCGCATCGACCCGAAGACCGGCCGCGTGGTCGGCTGGATCGAGCTCGGCGGCCTGCTGCGCGCCGGCATGGGCGGCCCGCGGCGCGACGACGCCGACCCGAACGTCGACGTGCTCAACGGCATCGCCTGGGACGCGGCGACGAAGCGGCTCTTCGTCACGGGAAAGTTCTGGCCGAAGGTGTTCGAGATCCAGCTCGTACAACGGAAGTGACGTCTGAGGTCTCCGCCCATCGATTGGGCGCGGCTCATGTCGGTACCGCCGCAACAGATGCGGGTCCTGGAAAGGAATGTCGGTGTTTGCCGATGGGCTCGACGATCTGCATCCAACTGACTCAGGCTGGTTTGCGATGGACACGCCGGTGATGTGTATCGCTTGTCTTGGATCGACGGCCGTTCAGACGACCACCGGCTCCGGCTCCAGCCGGATCCCGAAGCGTCCGTAGACGCTCTCCTGGATCGCCCGGGCGAGCGTCATCACTTCGGAGCCGATCGCGCCGCCGCGGTTGACGAGCACCAGCGCCTGGCGCTCGTAGACGCCGGCCTGGCCGACCGTCTTGCCCTTCCAGCCGCAGGCGTCGATCATCCAGCCGGCGGCGAGCTTGACACTGCCGTCGGGCAGCGGGTAGTGGACGATCTCCGGGTCGCGGCCGATGATGTCGCGGCACTGCTCGGGCGTCACGACCGGGTTCTTGAAGAAGCTGCCGGCGTTGCCGAGCTGCCTGGGATCGGGGAGCTTGCCGCGGCGGATCGCGCACACCCAGTCGTAGATCTGCCGCGGCGTCGGCTCGGCCGTGCCGGTCTCCTGCATCTTCCGCTCGAGCTCGACGTAGCCGAGCACCGGCCGCCACGGCCGCGGCAGGCGAAAGCGCACCCGGGTGACGACGCTGCGGCCGGCGAGCGCGTGCTTGAAGACACTGTCGCGGTAGCCGAAGGCACAGATGTCGGCGCCGAGCGTCACGCTGCGGCCGGTGACGAGGTCGACCGCGTCGAGCGACTCGAAGCGGTCCTTGAGCTCGATGCCGTAGGCGCCGATGTTCTGCACCGGGCTCGCGCCGACGGTGCCCGGGATCATCGCGAGGTTCTCGAGCCCGAACCAGCCGTTGTCGACCGTGCGCTCGACGAAGGCCGTCCAGTCCTCGCCGGCGCCGGCCTCGACGATCAGTGCGTCGGGCCGCTCCTCGACGAGGCGGATGCCGGGCACCTCGACCTTGAGCACCACCTGCGGCATGTCGCGCGTCAGCACGATGTTGCTGCCGCCGCCGAGCACGAACTTCGCCGCGAGGCCGAGTTCGGGATGGTCGACGACGCGGCGCACGTCGGCGTCGCTCGCAACGCGCACGAGCGTGCGCGCGACGGCGGGCAGGCTGAAGCTGTTGTAGGGTTTCAGGCTGACGCCCGACTCGATGTGCATGCCACAATTTTCGCCCACTGACGAAACGAATGCCGAGAGTCGCCCCATGCCCAGCTTCGACACGATGCTCGAACCCAACCTCGTCGAGGTCCGCAACGCCGTCGACCAGACCGCCAAGGAGATCGGCACGCGCTTCGACTTCAAGGGCTCGTCGGCCAAGGTCGAGCTGAAGGAGAAGGAGCTGACCGTGTTCGCCGACAGCGACTTCCAGATCGGCCAGGTGATGGACATCCTGCTCGCCAAGCTGACCAAGCGCAGCGTCGACATCCGCTTCCTCGACCGCAGCGCCAAGATCGAGAAGATCGGCGGCGACAAGGTCAAGCAGGCGATCGTCGTCAAGAGCGGCATCGACAGCGACACCGCGAAGAAGATCCAGACGCTCGTCAAGGGCAGCAAGATCAAGGTGCAGGCCGCGATCCAGGGCGACACGGTCCGCGTGACCGGCACCAAGCGCGACGACCTGCAGGCGGCGATGGCGCTGATCAAGAAGGACGTCGCCGACGCGCCGCTGTCGTTCGGCAACTTTCGCGACTGACCGGCAGACCGGCGACATGCAGGCCGCGCGGACGCTCCTCGCGCTGGGCGCCGTCTGCGCCGCCGCGTGCGCGCAGGCACAGACGGTGGCGCTGAGCGGCAGCCTCGGCGACCGGGCATTGCTCGTCATCGACGGCACGCCGCGCACCGTGGTCGTCGGCGGCACGGCCAACGGCGTCCGGCTGCTCAGCGTCCACGGCACCGACGCGGTCGTCGAGATCAAGGGCGCACGCGTGACGATCTCCATGGGTGGCGCACCGGTCAGCCTCGGCGGCGCGGCGAGCGCGGGCGGCGGACATCGGATCGTGCTGACCGCCGGCAGCGGTGGCCACTTCGTCGCTGGCGGCTCGATCAACGGCCACGCGACGCGCTTTCTCGTCGACACAGGCGCGACCAACGTCGCGCTGAGCCAGGCCGAGGCCAAGGAGTTGGGCGTCGACTTCCGCTCGGGCCAGCGCGGCTGGTCGCAGACGGCCAACGGCGCGGTGGCGGTCCACCACGTGACGCTGACGTCGGTGCGCGTCGGCGACGTCACCGTCTACCAGGTCGACGCCACGGTCGTGCCGATGCCGTTGCAATACGTGCTGCTCGGCAACAGCTTTCTGACGCGTTTCCAGATGACGCGCGAGAACGACGTGATGACGCTGGAGAAGCGGCCGTGAGCCGGGCGTCGGCGCGGCGCATCGACACCCTGGCGACATGGAAAAAGGCACGGTCGTGCTAAAACAGCGCGTTCGCCGCGTCGTTGCAACGTGGCGTCGGAGAGATCGGCCATGGACCTCAATTTCACCCCCGACGAGCAAGCCTTCCGCGAGGAGATCCGTGCCTGGGTGGCGCAGCACCTGCCGAAGGACATCAGCGCCAAGGTCCACAACGCGATCCACCTGACCAAGGAAGAGCACCAGCGCTGGGCGAGGATCCTGGGCGCCAAGGGCTGGCACGGCTGGGCCTGGCCGAAGGAGTTCGGCGGCCCGGGCTGGAACGCGATCCAGAAGCACCTGTTCGAGGAAGAGACGGCGCTCGCCGGCGCACCGCGCGTCGTGCCGTTCGGCCCGGTGATGGTCGCGCCGGTCCTCATGGCCTTCGGCACGCCTGCGCAGCAGCAGCGCTTCCTGCCCGGCATCATGAGCGGCGAGGTCTGGTGGAGCCAGGGCTACAGCGAGCCGGGATCGGGCTCGGACCTCGCGTCGGTCAAGACCAAGGCCGAGCGCCGCGGCGACTTCTACATCGTCAACGGCCAGAAGACCTGGACGACGCTCGGCCAGCACGGCGACTGGATCTTCTGCCTGGTGCGCACGAGCAACGAGGGCAAGCCGCAGACGGGCATCAGCTTCCTGCTCGTCGACATGAAGAGCCCGGGCGTGACCGTCCGCCCGATCATCACGATGGACGGCGCGCACGAGGTCAACGAGGTCTGGTTCGACAACGTCGAGGTGCCCGCCGACCAGCTGATCGGCGAGGAGAACAAGGGCTGGACCTACGCGAAGCACCTGCTCGCCCACGAACGCACCAACATCGCCGACGTCAACCGCGCCAAGCGCGAGCTCGAGCGGCTCAAGCGCATCGCCGCTGCCGAGGGCGTCGCAGGCGACCTGCGACTGCGCGACCAGATCGCGAAGCTCGAGGTCGACGTCATCGCGCTCGAGATGATGGTGCTGCGGGTGATCTCCGCCGAGAAGAACGGCAAGCAGTCGCTCGACGTCGCCGGTCTGCTGAAGATCCGCGGCAGCGAGATCCAGCAGCGCTACACCGAATTGATGATGCTCGCCGCCGGTCCGGCGGCGGTGCCGCTCGTCCGCGAGGCGATGGAAGCCGGCTGGCAGGGCGACCAGGCGGGTGGCGCCTTCGTCGCGCCGCTCGCCGGCACCTACTTCAACATGCGCAAGACGACGATCTACGGCGGCTCGAACGAGGTCCAGCGCAACATCGTCGCGCAGACGGTGCTCGGCTGACCCTCGGCAGGACAAAGGACGCGACATGGACTTCGATTTTTCCGACGACCAGGAGATGCTTCGCGACTCGGTGAAGAAGTGGGTCGACAAGGCCTACACCTTCGACCGCCGCCGCGAGATCGAGCGCGCCGGCGGCTTCTCGCAGGAAGCGTGGGCGAACCTCGCCGAGCTCGGCTTGACGGGGATCGCCGTGCCGGAGGCGCACGGCGGCATGGGCTTCGGCCCGGTCGACGCGATGGTGGTGATGGGCGAACTCGGCCGCGGCATCGTGCTCGAGCCGTTCGCGGCGGTGGCGCTGGTCGCGACCGACCTGCTCGCCGCGGCGCCGGCCGAGGTCGGCGGCGCATGGCTCGAAGGCATTGCCGCCGGCGCCAGGCGCGTCGTCCTCGCGCACCAGGAGCGCAAGGCGCGCTACCGGCTCGCGCACGTCGAGACGACGGCCACGCAGGCCGACGGCGCCTGGACGCTGACCGGCCGCAAGACGGTAGTGCCGGCCGGCGCGCGCGCCGACGCCTTCATCGTGCCGGCGCGGGTGTCGGGCAGCGTCGACGACCCGAACGGCATCGCGCTCTTCCTCGTCACCGCCGCGACCACCGGCGTCGTGGTCGAGGGCTATTCGACGCAGGACGGCGCGAGTGCCGCCGACGTGGTGCTGCGCGGCGCCCGCGCGACCGAGCTGCTGCCGGCCGGCCGCGCCTTCGCGGCGCTCGAGCATGCGATCGACGTCGGCATCGCCGCGCTCTGTGCCGAGGCGGTCGGCGCGATGGACAAGCTGGTCGGGATCACCGTCGAGTACATGAACACGCGCAAGCAGTTCGGCGTGACGATCGCGACCTTCCAGGCGCTCAAGCACCGCGTCGCCGACGTCAAGATGCAGCTCGAGCTGGCACGCTCGATGAGCTACTTCGCGACGCTGAAGCTCGGCGAGACGCCCGATGCGCGCCGCCGCGCGATCTCGCAGGCGAAGACGCAACTCGGCGAATCCATGCGCTTCGTCGGCCAGCAGTGCATCCAGCTCCACGGCGGCATCGGCGTGACCGACGAGTACATCGCGAGCCACTATTTCAAGCGGCTGACGGTGATGGAGCTGACGTACGGCGACACGCTGCACCACCTCGGCGAAGTGTCGGCGCGCATGCAGGACACGGCCGGCGTCTTCGCCTGAGCCCCGCATCGACCAGCGCCCGCACGCCGTGTCGAGTGCCGCGCCCGCCGGATCGGCGTCGACCGCCGCCGGCAGCCTGACCGACGTCCGCGGCCTGCGCGTCGGCCACTGCACCGACCCGCGGCGGCCGACCGGCTGCACGGTCGTGCTGACGCCACCAGGCACGGTTGCGGGCGTGGACGTGCGCGGCGCGGCGCCCGGTACGCGCGAGACCGAGCTCCTGTCGCCGCTCAACAGCGTCGAACACATCCACGCGATCGTGCTCTCCGGCGGCAGCGCCTTCGGCCTCGACGTGGCCGGCGGCGTGATGCGGTGGCTCGAGGAGCGCGGCATCGGGCTTTCGGTCGGCAACGCGCTGGTGCCGATCGTGCCGGCGGCGATCCTGTTCGATCTCTGGGTCGGCGACACGTCGGTCCGCCCCGACGCCGCCGCCGGCCGCGCTGCCTGCGACGCCGCGAGCGACGCGCCGGTCGCCGAGGGCAATGTCGGCGCCGGTGCCGGCGCGCTCGTCGGCAAGCTGTTCGGCCTCGAGCGCGCGATGCGCGGCGGCCTGGGCAGCGCGTCGATCCGGGTCGGCGGCATCACGGTAGCGGCGCTCGTCGCGGTGAACGCGATCGGCGACGTCGTCGACCCGTCGACCGGCCAGCCGATCGCGGGCGCCCGCAGCACCGACGGGACGACGCTCGTCGGCACGATGGCTGCGCTGCTGCGCGGCGAGCTGCCCGAGCCGCTCGCCGTCGGCAGCGCGACGACGATCGGCATCGTCGCGACGGATGCCGTGCTCACCAAATCGCAGGCCGGCAAGTTCGCGCAGATGGCGCACGACGGCCTGGCGCGGACGATCAATCCGGTGCACACGACGACCGACGGCGACGCCGTCTTCGGCCTCGCCACGGGCACCGCCCGCGCGACCGCGAACCTCACGCTGATCGGCGCGCTCGGCGCCGAGGTCATGGCGACAGCGGTGCTGCGTGCAGTGCGCGCCGCGACACGGCTGCAGATGCCCGGCGGGCCCGACCTGCCGGCGGCGGTCGACCTGGTCTGAGCGACAGCGCGGGCAAAAACGCCGCGAGGGACGGTGCGGATTCGTCTGCATGCCTGTGCCCGCCGCGGCGTCGTGCCGCCCGCGCCGTCAAGCCTTGAAGACTTCGGCCAGCTCCAACGGTCCGACCACCTCGAGCTGGTCGAAGCGGCAGTCTTCCGGCGGCTTGTCGGGCCGCCAGCGCAGGAAGAAGGTCGCGTGCCGGAACCGCGGCCCCTGCAGGTGGTCGTACCTGACTTCGGCGACGCGCTCCGGGCGGAGCGGCACCCAGCGCGCGTCCTTGCCGGCGCTCCAGCGGCTCTGCGCGCCGGGCATGCGGTGGGTCGCGTCGTTGGCGGCACCGTCCCAGGCGGCCCAGGGATGCACGTCGGCCGCCGTGGCACGCAGCGGTTCGAGCAGTGACGCGAGCTCGCGGCGCACCTCCATGTTGAACGACGATGCCGAGCCGACGTGCTGCAGCACGCCCGCGTCGTCGTAGAGGCCGAGCAGCAGCGAGCCGACGGCGTCGGCAGTGTCCTTGTAGCCGCGGTAGCCGGCGACGACGCAATCGGCGGTCCGCACGTGCTTGACCTTCCACATCGCCCGCTTGCCCGGCTGGTAGGGCGCGTCGGCGGGCTTGGCGATCACGCCGTCGAGGCCGGCGCCCTCGAAGCGCGCGAGCCAGGAGACGGCGAGGTCGCGGTCGCGGGTCATCGGCGTCAGGTACAGCGGCGGCCTGGCGCTCGCGAGCAGGCGCTCGAGGCGCACCCGCCGCTCGGCCTGCGGCAGCGCGAGCGTGCTGCGGCCGCCGGCGGCGAGCAGGTCGAAGGCGACGAACGCGGCGGGCGTCTCGGCGGCGAGCCGGGCGACGCGCGACGCCGCCGGGTGCAGGCGCTGCTGCAGCGCATCGAAATCGAGCGAGGCACCGCGCACGACGACGATCTCGCCGTCGAGCACCACGCCCTTCGGCAGCGCGGCGTCGAGCGCGCCCTCGAGCTCCGGGAAGTAGCGGTTCAGCGGCCGCAGGTCGCGGCTCTGGATGACCGTGCCACCGGACGTCCGGAAGACGATCGCGCGAAAGCCGTCCCACTTCGGCTCGAACAGGAAGCCATCGCCGTGCGGGAGCTCGAGTGCCGCCCTGGCGAGCATCGGGGCGATCGGATCGGGGGCGGTGGACGCAGGCATCGGGGCTCGACCGGGTCGCGGGGTGTGAACGCGCGGAGCGGCAGCCTACCTCGATTGCCGCGCGTGGGTCGCTGCCCGCACGCATCGGCCGCATCGCAGCGCCGGTGCGCGAGCCGCACCGCTCTCGTCAGTCCCCGATCACGCCGCACGCGAAACGCGCGCCGCCGCCGCCGAGCGGCGCCGGGTGGTCGGCGTGGTTGTCACCGCCGACGTGCACCATCAGCGCGCGGCCGCCGACGTCGCTCATCTTCAGCCGCGGTCCGAGCACCGGCGATGTCGCCGTGCCGTCGGCGGCGACGAAGAGCGGCGGCAGGTCGCCCAGGTGGCCGTCGCCCCAGGGTTCGCCGTGCTTGCCGCTCGCTTTCGGGTCGTGGTGCCCGCCGGCGCCGCCGGCAGGTGTCTTCGTGCCGTTGGTCTCGGTCGGCGCGCACGACGGCTTGTCGTGCAGATGGAAGCCGTGCTGGCCGGGCGGCAGGCCGGTCAGGCTCGGATAGAAGGCCACGCCGTAGGCCGTCTCGACGATGCGCACGGTGCCGACCGTCGGGCCGGCGCCGGTGTCGGTCGCGGTGGCGAGGGTGACGGTCCGCTCGCCGGCGGCGACCGCGGCGACGGAGAAGAGCAAACCTGAGGCGAGAACGAAGGTACGGTGCATCGAAGCTTCCTGTGGCGGTCGGGGAGTCGGAACATCGCGTCGGGAGGCCGCCGCCCGCCCGCCCGCTGTCGCCATTGTTGCCGCCGGCCGAGACAGGGTCGACACCGGCGTCGCGGGCGGACGCGGACGCCGTCGCCACACACAATCAGGCACACAACGACACGCGGAGACTCCGATGCCCTTCGACCTCGGCGGAGCGCCCCTGAACGCACCTCCGGCGCCCGCTCTGCAGTCCGAACCGACACCGCTCTTCGCCACGAGCGATCGCGATGACGACCACGACGACGACGACGCTGCGCGCGACCCCCGGACCGGTTCCCGGCCGCCGCCCGACCGCGCCGGCTTCCTTCACACGATCGAAGCGCTCGCGCCGCTCACTCGCCGCCGCTGGATCGGCGCGTTCTCGCTCGGCGGACTCGCGGCGCTCGCTCTCGCCGGCTGCGCCGGGTCTGCCCGCCCGCCGGCATCGTTGCCGACGCCGCCGATCGTCTTCGTCCACGGCAACGGCGACAGCGCCGCGCTCTGGATGACGACCGAGTGGCGCTTCGAGTCGAACGGCTGGCCGCACGACCGCCTGTTCGCGATCGACATCCCCGACCCGCTCGCCCGCGACGTCGACGCCGTGCCCCAGCCCGGCCGCAGCTCCACCGGCGAGAACCGCGCCGCCCTCGCCGCCGCGGTCGACCGCGCGCTCGCGGCGACCGGCGCGCGCCAGGTCGTGCTGATGGCGAACTCGCGCGGCGGCTACGCGGTGCGCAGCTACATCGCGAACGGCGGCGCGGCGAAGGTGTCGCACGCCATCCTCTGCGGCACGCCGAACCACGGCGTCTGGGCCGACCCCGCCGTGCGCCCGGGCAACGAATTCAACGGTGCCGGCCCGTTCCTCGCGGGCCTCAACGCGCCGAAGCCCGACGGCAGCGAAGTCACGCCCGGTCCGAAATGGCTGACGATCCGCTCTGACCGCAACGACAAGTTCGCCCAGCCCGACGGCGTCTGGATCGGCGCCAAGGGCACGCCGACCCATGTCGGCTTCGACGGCCCGGCGCTGCGCGGCGCCGAGAACGTCGAGATCGCCGGCATCGACCACCGCGAGACCGCCTTCGGCCCGCAGGCCTTCGAGGAGGCCTATCGTTTCCTCACCGGCAACCGCCCCGCCGGCGCGCGCATCGCCCGGCAGCCGAGCGTCGTCCTCGACGGCGTGGTGAGCGGCTACGGCATCGGCAACGACGGCGTCGGCACGGCGCCGAGCAATCGGCCGCTCGCCGGCGCGACGGTCGAGGTCTACGCCGTCGACCCGCAGACCGGCGACCGGCTGGGTGCGGCGGCGCACCGGCGGACGATCGGTGCGGACGGCCACTGGGGGCCGTTCGCCGCCGACGCGTCGACGCGCTACGAATTCGTCGTCGCGGCGCCCGGCCATGCCACGAGCCACGTCTACCGCTCGCCGTTCCCGCGCTCGTCGGAGCTCGTCCACTTCCGCGCGGAACGCATCGCCGAGGCCGACCGACAGGCCGCGGCCGTGGTCGTCTTCACCCGTCCGACCGGCTACTTCGGCCTGCCGCGCAACGCGATCGCGCTCGACGGCAAGAGCCCGCCGGACGGCATTCCGGCGGGCGTCGCCGGCGTGTCGTCGGTGAAGATCACGCCGGCCGACGCGACGCCGCGGCCGATCGTCGCGCGCTTCGACGACGAACGCCTCGTCGGCCGGACGTGGCCCGCGGCGAACCGCGAGCTGACGGTGCTCGAGCTGACCTACTGATCCCGCGGCGCGACGCCGCGCAGCACGATGCCGACGAGGTTCTCGGCCGTCCGCTCGAAGAACGCCGGGTCGGCGAGCGTCCTGCCGGTCAGCGCCTCGACCTGGACCGCGAAGTCGGCGTAGTGCTGCGTCGTCGCCCAGATCGTGAAGATCAGGTGCTCCGGATCGACCGGCGCCAGGCGCCCGGCGGCGATCCACATGCGGATGACGGCCGATTTGCGCTCGACGATCTCGTGCAGCTCGCGCCGCAGTTCGTCGCCGAGCAGCGGCGCGCCCTGGATCATCTCGAGGCAGAAGAGCCGCGACGCGTCGGGGCTGTCGCGCGAGACCGCGAGCTTGCGGCGGATGTAATGGCGGATCGCCTGCTCGGGATCCTGCTCGGCGCTGAACTCGCGCAGCGGCGCGAGCCAGACGGCGAGCAGATCGCGCAGCACGGCGACGTAGAGCTCGTCCTTGTTGGCGAAGTAATAGAGCAGGTTGCTCTTCGAGAGGCCGGCGCGCTGAGCGACCTGGTCGACCGACGTGCCGTGCAGGCCGAAGCGCGAGAACAGCGCCAGGGCCGCCGCGAGGACCGCCGCACGCTTGTCGGGCGGCACCGGCGATGCACCTTTTTTGTTCGCCACCGGGCGGATCTTTCAGACAGTCGGACGCGCAGTGTCCCACGGCAGCGACGCGCCGTATTCGGGATTTGTCCAGATGGTCAAACTGGCACAGGGGTTGCATCATCTGCGCGTTCGAAGCAGCGTGCGACATCTCGGTGCGACAGCACCCCGCGAACCCCCGGGAGCCCTTCATGACAGACATGCGAATCAACGGCGAGCGGCTCTGGGCGAGCCTGATGGAGCTGGCGAAGATCGGCGCGACGCCCAAGGGCGGCGTCTGCCGCCTCGCGCTCACCGACCTCGACAAGCAGGCGCGCGACCTGTTCGTCCAGTGGTGCCGCGACGCCGGCTGCACCGTCAAGGTCGACCGCATGGGCAACATCTTCGCGCGCCGCCCGGGGCGCAACGATGCACTCGCACCGGTCGGCACCGGCAGCCATCTCGACAGCCAGCCGACCGGCGGCCGCTTCGACGGCGTGTACGGCGTGCTCGCCGGGCTCGAGGTCATCCGAACGCTGAACGACCACGGCATCGAGACCGAGCGGCCGGTCGAGGCCTCGGTCTGGACCAACGAGGAAGGCTCGCGCTTCGCGCCCGCGATGGTGGCGTCGGGCGTCTATGCCGGCGTGTTCTCGCTCGACTACGGCCTCTCGCGCGCCGACGCCGACGGCAAGACGATGGGCGAGGAGTTGGCGCGCATCGGCTACGCCGGCCCGGAACCGGTCGGCGGCCGGCCGGTGCATGCGTTCTTCGAGACGCACATCGAGCAGGGCCCGATCCTCGAGACCGAGGGCCAGACGATCGGCGTCGTCACCGACGCGCAGGGCCAGCGCTGGTACGAGCTGACCCTGACCGGCCAGGAGTCGCACGCCGGCCCGACGCCGATGCCGGTACGGCGCGACGCGCTGCTCGGCGCGGCCAAGGTGATCCAGCTCGTCAACGAGATCGGCCTCGCGCATGCGCCGCTCGCCGTGTCGACCGTGGGCATGATCAACAGCCATCCGAACTCGCGCAACGTCATCCCCGGCAAGGTCTTCCTCACCGTCGACTTCCGCTGCCCCGACAACGACCGCTTGACGCAGATGGATGCCGAGCTCAAGGCGGGCGTCGCGAGGATCGCAGAAGCCGGCCGGCTCGAGCACGACCTGAAGCAGATCTTCCAGTACGACTGCGTGCACTTCGACGAGAGCTGCGTCGAGATGGTCCGCGCCGGTGCGAAGCGGCTCGGCTACGTCACCCGCGACATCGTCTCGGGCGCCGGCCACGACGCCTGCTACATGAGCAAGGTCACACCGACCGCGATGGTCTTCGTGCCCTGCATCGGCGGCATCAGCCACAACGAGATCGAGGACGCCAAGCCCGAATGGATCGAGGCCGGCGCCAACGTGCTGTTCCAGGCGATGCTCGCCAAGGCGAACGAGCTGCCGGTGGTCGGGCAGTCGTCCGACACCCTCGCCCTTGCCTGACCCGCAACTTTTCGGAGAGCCGAGATGAGAGCACCACAGTCACTTGCCGAGCCGCTGGCCGAGCGCCGGGCCGCTCCCGAGCCGGCCCGCATTCCCGCGTGGGATCGGCCGATGTCCTCGTCGGACGAGGGGCTGTCATGAGCCTTCTCATCCGCGGCGGCACCGTCGTCAATGCCGAGTCGAGCGTTCGCGCCGACGTGCTCTGCGAGGGCGGCAGAATCGTCGCCGTCGGCCCCGACCTGCAGGCCCCCGCCGGCTGCCAGATCGTCGACGCCGGCGGCGCGCTCGTCATGCCCGGCGGCATCGACCCGCACACCCACATGGAACTGCCCTTCATGGGCACGGTGACGAAGGACGACTTCTTCACCGGCACGTCGGCGGGCGTCTCGGGCGGCACGACGATGGTCATCGACTTCGTCATCCCCGACCCGAAGCAGCCGCTGATGGACGCCTGGCGCAACTGGAACGGCTGGGCCGAGAAGTCGGCCGCCGACTACAGCTTCCACGTCGCGGTGACCTGGTGGGACCAGACCGTCCACGCCGACATGGGCACGCTCGTCCACGAGCACGGCGTGAACAGCTTCAAGCACTTCATGGCCTACAAGAACGCGATCATGGCCGACGACGAGGTGCTGGTGAACAGCTTCACCCGCGCGCTCGAACTCGGCGCGCTGCCGACGGTGCATGCCGAGAACGGCGAGCTCGTCTTCCAGATGCAGAAGAAGCTGGTCGAGGCCGGCATCACCGGGCCGGAAGGCCATCCGCTCTCGCGCCCGCCCGCCGTCGAGGCCGAGGCCGCCGAGCGTGCGATCCGCATCGCCGAGGTGCTCGGCACGCCGCTCTACATCGTCCACGTGTCGTGCGCCGACTCGGTCGACGCCATCGTCCGCGCGCGCAGCCACGGCCAGCGCGTCTACGGCGAGGTGCTCGCGGGTCATCTGACGATCGACGAATCGGTCTACCGCAACCCCGACTGGAACGTCGCCGCCGCCCACGTCATGAGCCCGCCGTTCCGCGCCAAGCGCCACCAGGACGCGCTCTGGGGCGCGCTCGCCGCCGGCCATCTGCAGACGACCGCGACCGACCACTGCGCCTTCTGCGGCGACCAGAAGGGCATGGGCCGCGCCGACTTCAGCAAGATCCCGAACGGCTGCGCCGGCGTCGAGGACCGCATGTCGGTC
Source organism: uncultured Rhizobacter sp. (assembly GCA_964249855.1). Lineage (GTDB taxonomy): Bacteria > Pseudomonadota > Gammaproteobacteria > Burkholderiales > Burkholderiaceae_C > LMDS01. The sequence goes on from CAXUDL010000051.1 coordinate 16,671, forward strand.
GTCTGGGACGCCGGCGTCAACACTGGTCGTTTGACGCCGAACGAATTCGTTCGCGTCACATCGACCAACTGCGCGCAGATCTTCAATCTCTACCCGCGGAAGGGCGCGGTCCAGGCCGGCAGCGATGCCGACCTGGTCGTCTGGGACCCGACCGCGACGAAGACGATCACGACGGCGGGCAGCGTCTCGAACGTCGGCTACAACGTGTTCGAAGGCCGCCAGGTGACGGGGCTCGCCAGGGTGACCGTCTCGCGCGGCAAGGTCGTCTGGCAGGACGGCGACCTGCGCACCGAACGCGGTGCCGGCCGCTACGTCAAGCGTCCGGCCTTCGCGCCGGTCTTCGGCGCCCTGAAGCGCCAGGCCGAGCAGCACGCGCCGCAAGCCGTGGAGCGCGCCGCATGACGCCGATGCCAGCCCCCGACATCCGCCCGGCGCGCCTCGACGCCTGCCAGTACGTCGTCAACTTCGCCGACGCGCATCCGCCGCTGACAAAGGCGCAGGCGCTGATCGAGGCCGACCGCTGCTACTACTGCTTCGACGCGCCGTGCATCACGGCGTGCCCCACCGGCATCGACATCCCGTCGTTCATCCGCCGCATCGGCGAGGACAACGTCCGCGGCGCGGCCAGGGCCATCCTCGAGGCCAACGTCTTCGGCGGCATGTGCGCCCGCGTCTGCCCGACCGAAGTCCTGTGCGAGGACGCCTGCGTGCGCAACACACTCGAGGACAAGCCGGTCGAGATCGGCCTGTTGCAACGGCATGCGACCGACTTCATCGCCGCCGACGGGGGCGCGCCGCTGTTCACGCGCGCCGCACCGACGGGCAAGCGCATCGCCGTCATCGGCGCCGGCCCGGCGGGGCTGTCGTGCGCGCACCGCGCGGCGCTGCTCGGGCACGACGTCACCGTGTTCGACGCCGCGCCGAAGCCCGGCGGCCTGAACGAATACGGCCTCGCGACCTACAAGACCGTCGGCGACTTCGCGCAGCGCGAGATCGACTGGCTGCTCTCGATCGGCGGCATCGCGCTGCGCCACGGCATGCGGCTCGGCGAGCAGATCACGCTCGCCGGCCTCGCCGACGACTTCGACGCCGTCTTCGTCGGCATCGGCCTCGGCGGCGTCAACGCGCTCGGCCTGGCCGACGAGCTCTCGGCCGGCGTCGACGACGCGGTCGCGTTCATCGCGGCGCTGCGCCAGGCCGGCGACCCGGCGGCGCTACCGGTCGGCCGCCGCGTCGTCGTCATCGGCGGCGGCATGACCGCGGTCGACGCGGCGGTGCAGTCGAGAAAGCTCGGCGCCGACGAGGTGACGATCGTCTACCGCCGCGAGCAGCCGCGGATGTCGGCATCGCGCTACGAGCAGGACTGGGCACAGAGGAACGGCGTGACGATCCGGACGCAGAGCGTGCTGCAGCGGCTGCATGTCGAGGCCGGCCGCGTCACCGGCGCGACCTTCGCCCAGCCCGACGGCAGCGCGTGGACGGTGGCCGCCGACACCGTGCTCAAGGCGATCGGCCAGACGCTGGCCCTCGCCGACCCGGCCGCGGCGACGCTCGCCATGCGCGGCGGCCGCATCGCCGTCGACGACGAAGGCCGGACTTCGCTGCCGAAGGTCTGGGCCGGCGGCGACTGCAGCTTCGGCGGTCGCGACCTGACCGTCGAGGCGGTCGAGCACGGCAAGATCGCCGCGCATTCGATGCACCGGCTGCTCGTGCCCGACGCGCCGCTGCCTTCATCACCCGGCATTGCCCAAGGCGCCGCGCGGCGCCGCGCGACAGAAAGAACGATCTGACATGGCCCAACTCGCCACCAATTTCGTCGGCATCAAGAGCCCCAATCCGTTCTGGCTCGCCTCGGCGCCGCCGACCGACAAGGAAGTCAACGTCGTCCGCGCGTTCGAGGCCGGCTGGGGCGGCGTGGTCTGGAAGACGCTCGGCGAGGCGGGCCCGCCGGTCGTCAACGTCAACGGCCCACGCTACGCCGCGCTGTACGCGCAGGACCGGCGCATCATCGGCTTCAACAACATCGAGCTGATCACCGACCGGCCGCTCGAGGTGAACCTGGCCGAGATCGCGCGCGTCAAGCGCAACTTCCCCGACCGCGCGGTCGTCGCCTCGATCATGGTGCCGTGCGAGGAGCAGAGCTGGCGCGCGATCCTGCCGCGGGTGGAGGACACCGGCTGCGACGGCATCGAGCTCAACTTCGGCTGCCCGCACGGCATGAGCGAGCGCGGCATGGGCTCGGCGGTCGGCCAGGTTCCCGCGTACATCGAGATGGTGACACGCTGGTGCAAGCAGTACACGCGGCTGCCGGTGATCGTGAAGCTGACGCCGAACGTCGCCGACATCAAGCCGGCAGCGCAGGCGGCGCAGCGCGGCGGCGCCGACGCGGTCTCGCTCATCAACACGATCAACTCGGTGATGGGCGTCGACCTCGATTCGCTGCTGATCCACCCGAGCACCGGCGGCACCGGCTCGCACGGCGGCTACTGCGGCCCGGCGGTCAAGCCGATCGCGCAGAACATGGTGGCCGAGATCGCTCGCTCACCGCTGACCGCGACGCTGCCGATCTCGGGCATCGGCGGCATCTCGACCTGGCGCGACGCGGCCGAGTTCATCGCGCTCGGCTGCGGCAACGTGCAGGTCTGCACCGCGGCGATGACCTACGGCTTCAAGATCGTGCAGGAGATGATCGACGGCCTGGCCGAATACATGGACGGCAAGGGCTTCCGGACGATCGACGACTTCCGCGGCCGCGCCGTGCCGTCGATCGTCGACTGGAACCAGCTCAACCTCCATCACGTCGACAAGGCACGCATCGACCAGGATCTCTGCATCCAGTGCGGCCGCTGCCACGTCGTCTGCGAGGACACGTCGCACCAGGCGATCATGGCGACCAAGGACGGCCGCCGCCACTTCGAGGTGAAGGACGAGGAATGCGTCGGCTGCAACCTCTGCGTCTCGGTCTGCCCGGTGCCGGACTGCATCACGATGGAAGCGCTCGCGCCGGGGCAGATCGACCGCCGCACCGGCCAGCCCGTGCCGCACGGCTACGCCAACTGGACGACGCATCCGAACAACCCGGCGCGCGTCGCGTGATGGGCCGGTCGTGCAGCCACGGCGCGGGTCGCCGCCGTTGATCCAGCCGATCCCGCTCCCCGGCGCGCTGACCGTCGAGGTCCGCGACGTCTCGGTCGTCTATCCGGCGCGTGAACACACCGTCACGGCGCTCGACCACGTGAGCCTCGACGTGCGCGAGGGCGAGTTCATCTCGCTGATCGGCCCGTCGGGCTGCGGCAAGACAACGCTGCTGCGCGTCGTCGCCGACCTCGAGCGCATCAGCTCGGGCCGCGTCAGCGTCAACGGCCTGACGACCGCCGAGGCGCGGATGGCGCGCGCCTACGGCTACGTGTTCCAGGCGCCGGCGCTCTTTCCCTGGCGGACCGTGCTCGCGAACGTCTGCCTGCCGCTCGAGATCCACGGCACGCCCCGCGACGAGGCCCGGACGACGGCGCTCGACCAGCTCGAGCGCGTCGGCCTGAAAGGCTTCGAGGGCAAGTACCCGTGGCAACTCTCGGGCGGCATGCAGCAGCGCGTCTCGATCGCCCGGGCGCTCTCCTTCGAGCCGCGGCTGCTGATGATGGACGAGCCCTTCGGCGCGCTCGACGAGATCACGCGCGACCGGCTCAACGAACAGCTGCTCGAGCTCTGGCGCACCGACGTCGGCCGCGGCCGGCGCACGGTGCTGTTCGTCACGCACTCGATCCAGGAGGCGGTGTTCCTGTCGTCGCGCATCGTCGTGATGTCGCCGCGGCCCGGGCGCATCGTCGACGTGATCGACTCGGACCTGCCGCTCGACCGCGGCCTCGACGCACGCGACACGCCCGCCTTCGCCGAGATCGCGCACCGCGTGCGCATGGCGCTGCAAGACGGCCATGGCAGCCACTGAGCGCGACGGCCTGGCCGCCGCCTTGGCCGAGCGCGTGGCGCCGGTCGCGGCGGTGCTGCTGGGCCTCGTGCTCGTCTGGTACGCGGCGGCGGTCTGGCTCAACGCCCCGCAGGTGATCGAGCGCAACTTCTCGGGCGCACTCGATGGCCGTGTCGGCGAGCTCGCGCGCCTGGCCTGGTCGATGGACCGCCCGGTGCTGCCGGCACCGCACCAGATCGCGATCGACCTGTTCTCGTCGATCGTCGACTGGCCGCTCGACTCGCCGCGCAACCTGCTCTTCCACGCCGGCGTGACGAGCTCGGCGACGCTCGTCGGCTTTGCGATGGGCACGCTGCTCGGCGCGCTGCTCGCCGTCGCGATCGTCCATTCGCGCACGCTCGACCGCAGCCTCTTTCCCTGGATCATCGCGTCGCAGACCGTGCCGGTGCTCGCGATCGCGCCGATCGTCATCGTCATCCTGGGCAGCCTCGGCATGACCGGCACCTTCCCGAAGGCGGTGATCTCGATGTACCTCTGCTTCTTCCCGGTGGCGGTCGCGATGGTCAAGGGCCTGCGCTCGCCGGGCGTGATCGAGCTCGAGCTGCTGCACACCTACGCGGCGTCGCGCACCGACACCTTCTGGAAGCTGCGGGTGCCGGCGTCGCTGCCGTTCCTGTTCCCGTCGCTGCGCGTCGGCATCGCCGCCGGGCTCGTCGGCGCGATCGTCGGCGAGCTGCCGACCGGCGCGCAGGCGGGCCTCGGCGCGCGGCTGCTGACAGGTTCGTACTACGGCAACACGGTGCAGATCTGGTCGGCGCTCGTGATGTCGGCGCTGCTCGGGCTGGTGCTGACCGGCGCCGTCGCGCTCGTCGAACGCCTCGCGACGGGCCGGCTGGGCGGGCGATGAAGACGCCGCCGCTGTTGCCGACAGCCGCGATGGCGTTCGTGCTCGCGTCGCTCGCGCTGCCGATCGCGACGCTCGGCGGCACGCCGCTGCACTGGACGCACTTCGCGGCGCCGCTCGTCTTCGCCTGCTGCGCGCTCTTCGCGGCCTTTCTCGCGACGCTGCGCGACCCGACGGGCGCCGGCCAGGCATGGCTCTTCAACGGCCTCGCCGGCCTCGCGGCGGTGGCGCCGCTCATGCTGCTCGGCGCCGGGCTCGACGACGCTTCCGGTGCGGAGCCGCAGCCGTGGAAGAGCGGCTTCTGGTGCTTTCTCGTGGCGCTGGCGCTGGTCGCGGTCTTGGGCCTGCGCCGCGTGGCCTCGCTCGACGCCCGCGGTGCCGCCGGGCGCCTCGCGACGCCGCTGCTCTTCGGCGCGTGGGTGCTCGTGTTCTGGGAACTGCTGACGCGCTCGCTCGGCGTGCCGCGGGTGCTGCTGCCGGCGCCGAGCGTCGTCTGGGCGGCCGGCACCGGCGCGTTCGGCGTGCTCGCCGCCGACTTCGTCCAGACGGTGCTGCATTCGGTGCTGATCGGACTCGCGATCGGCGCCGGCCTCGGCTTCGGCGTCGGGCTGCTGATCGACCGCAGCGCGTTCCTGCAGCGCGGGCTGCTGCCGGTGGCGGCGCTCGCGAGCGCCGTGCCGCTCGTCGGCATCGCGCCGATCATGGTGATGTGGTTCGGCTTCGACTGGCATTCGAAGGCCGCCGTCGTCGTCGTGATGACCTTCTTCCCGATGCTCGTCAACACGCTCGCCGGCCTGGCCGTGGCCGGTCGCATGGAGCAGGACCTGATGCGCTCGTACGGCGCGAGCCCCTGGCGCACGCTCCGCTCGCTGCGCATCCCGGTCGCCTTGCCCTTCGTCTTCAACGCGCTCAAGATCGACTCGACGCTCGCCCTGATCGGTGCGATCGTCGCCGAATTCTTCGGTTCGCCGACCGAGGGCCTCGGCTTCCGGATCTCGACCGAAGCCGCGCGGCTCAACATGGGCCTCGTCTGGGCCGCGATCGGCGTCGCGGCGCTGACCGGCTCGCTGCTCTATGCGCTCGTCGCCTTCGTCGAACGGCGCGCGACCTTCTGGCACCCGTCGGTGCGCACGGCCTGAACAGAATCGTTTTTCCCACCCACCACCGGAGCTTCCGATGCGTTCCCTTCCTCTCGTTCTCGGTCTCGTGCTGGCGGGCGTCGCCAGCGGCGCGGCGCACGCCGCCGACAAGGTCACCGTGCAGCTGAAATGGCTGCCGCAGGCACAGTTCGCCGGCTACTACGTCGCCGCCGCGAAGGGCTTCTACAAGGAAGCCGACCTCGATGTCACGATCAAGCCCGGCGGCCCCGACATCGCGCCGGCGCAGGTGCTCGCGGCCAAGGGCGCCGACCTGACCGTCGACTGGATGCCGAGCGCGCTCGCAGCGCGCGAGGCCGGCGTGCCGATGGTCAACGTGGCGCAGATCTTCAACAAGTCCGGAATGATGCTGACCTGCAAGAAGGCGAGCGGCGTCTCGAGCCCGAAGGACTTCAAGAACAAGACGCTCGGCGTCTGGTTCGGCGGCAACGAGTATCCGTTCCTGTCGTGGATGGGCACGCTCGGCCTGAAGACCGGCGGCGCGAGCCCCGACGTCAAGGTGCTGAAGCAGGGCTTCAACGTCGATCCGCTGCTGCAGAACCAGGCGGCGTGCATCTCGACGATGAACTACAACGAGTACTGGCAGATCATCGACGCCGGCGTCAAGCCCGCCGACCTCGTCACCTTCCCGTACGAGGACCAGGGCGTGGCGACGCTCGAGGACGGCCTCTACGCCCGCGAGCCCGACCTCAAGGACGCGGCCTACGTCGCCAAGCTCGGCAAGTTCGTCAAGGCGTCGATCCGCGGCTGGGAATACGCGCTCAAGAACCAGGACGAGGCGGTCAAGATCGTGCTGGCCGCCGACACGTCGGGCGGCTCGTCCGCGGCGGTACAGAAGCGCCAGCTCGAGAACGTCGGCAAGCTGATCACCGACGCCGGCACGGCGAAGATGGGCGTGCTCGATCCGGCCGCCTACCAGCGGACGGTGAAGGTGCTGCTCGCAGGCGGCAGCGACCCGGTGATCAAGAAGGACCCGGGCACGGCCGCGTGGACGCACGCGGTGACCGACAAGGCGATGGCGAAGTAACCGGCCGACGCGGCCCGGCGTGCGCGCAAGCCGGGCGCGCGCCGCTCGCGATGACCGGGTCACCGCCGCACGCTCGCGGCCCGGTCCGGCGTTTCACGAATGCGCTGCGCCGACGTCGACGTCGGCGCGTCGCTCCCGTTCCGTCCCGATGCCCACCTCGCCTGGACGGGCCAGAATGCTTCACCGACGGGCGCGAGATCGCGCTTCGCCGCCGCTCCGATCAACGCCTGCACCGACGACCCCTTGCCGACCTCCAAACGCGCGTGGCGTGTCGCCGCGAAGGTGCTGCACGAGGTCGGCTCGATCGGCTACGGCGGCGCGCTCGCGGCCTGCCTCGTCATCGACCACGTCGCGGTTCGCGGGTCGGCGCCCGAGTTGCTCGCCGCGCGACGCGCGTTCGCGGCGATCGCGCAGTACGTGCTGCTGCCGTCGATGGCGATCGTCGTCGTGAGCGGCCTGCTCGCGATGCTCGCCACGCGCGCGTACCTCGACGCGGTCTGGGCATGGGTCAAGGCGCTCCTGGGCCTGAGCGTGTTCGAGGCGACGCTGCTCGTCGTCGGTTCGGGGCAGAAGCAGGCCGAGCTCGCGGCGGCGGTCGTCGATCCGGCCAAGCTCGACGCGCTGCTGCGGGCCGAGCGCGGCACGCTCTGGTTGCTGCTCGCGGTCAGCGTCGCCAACGTCGTTCTGGCCGTCTGGCGGCCGCGGCTGACCGTCCGGGTCCGCTGAGCATGTCGAGCGAGCGGTCGGCCGCGAGGCCCGGGCTCGGCGACGGGCGGCGCCCCGCCCCGGTCGCGCCGTGAAGCTGTCGCAGGTCCTCTACACGCAGGGCTTCGGCACCCGGCGCGAATGCGAGGGTCTCGTCCTCGGCCGCCACGTCGCGGTCGCCGGGCAGGTGCTGGACGACCCGTGGCTCGACATCGAGCCCGACGGCCTGGTCTTCAGCGTCCGCGGCCAGGCCTGGCCGTACCACGACAAGGCGCTTGTCTTGCTGCACAAGCCGTCGGGCCACGAATGCTCGCAAAAGCCCAAGCACCATCCGAGCGTCGTCAGCCTGCTGCCCGTGCCGCTGCGCGTGCGCGGCCTGCAACCGGTCGGCCGGCTCGACGAGGACACGACCGGCCTGCTGCTGCTGACCGACGACGGCGCGCTGATCCACCGTCTCACCTCGCCGAAGAAGCACGTGCCGAAGGTCTACGAGATCGAGACCGCCGACCCGGTCGCCGACGCGCAGGTCGAGGCGTTGCGCCGCGGCGTCGTGCTGCGCGACGACCCGCTGCCGGTGCGTGCCCACGCGTGCGAGCGGACCGGCGCGCAGGCGCTGCGCATGACGCTGCTCGAAGGCAAGTACCACCAGGTGAAGCGGATGGTCGCCGCGGCCGGCAACACCGTCGTGCGGCTGCACCGCAGCCGCTACGGCGCGCTCGCGCTGCCCGACGATCTGCCGCCCGGCAGCTGGCGCTGGCTCGACGGGCTCGACGACGTCCTCGGCACCGGCTGACGTCGTCGACGGCCGCAAGCACCGCCCGGGGCCGCATCCGCGGGGGATGCACCCGCACGGCCGACGCGACCGGGCCGGGGTCGGGCGCGCCGACGCCGGTCGATAATCCGGCGAAGACCTCGAGGAGACAGCCGTGACTGCCGGTCCGCCGCCACCGTTCGCCCGTTCCGCGGTCGTGCTGCTCGTCGGCGCGATCGCCCTGCCGGTCGCCGCGCAAGCGCCGGCCGCCGGCGTGCTGCCGCCGGTCACTGTCACCGCGACGCGCGTCGAGACGCCGGCCTTCGACGTCCCGGCCTCGATCGACCGCATCGGCGGCGACGTCATCCGCGAAGGCCGGGCGCTGATCAACATCTCCGAGAGCCTCGGCGCCGTGCCGGGCCTGCAGGCGCGCGACCGGCAGAACTTCGCGCAGGACGTGCAGATCTCGATCCGCGGCTTCGGCGCCCGGGCGAGCTTCGGCATCCGCGGCATCCGGCTCTACGTCGACGGCATCCCGGCGAGCTTCCCCGACGGCCAGGGCCAGATCACCAATGTCGACCTCGGCTCGGCCGACCGCATCGAGGTGCTGCGCGGCCCGTACTCGGCGCTCTACGGCAACTCCGCGGGCGGCGTGATCTCGGTCTTCACCGAAGACGCGGCAGCGTCGCCGACGGTCGACTTCAGCCTCGTCGGCGGCAGCAACGGCACGAGTCGCGTCGGCCTGAAGGCGAGCGGCACGACCGGCCCGCTCGGCGTCGTGCTCAGCGCGAGCCGCTTCCACACCAACGGCGACCGCGACCACAGCGCCGCGACGCGCGGCATCGGCAACGCCAAGCTCGACCTGAAGCTCGACGACGCGAGCACGCTCTCGCTCGTCGCCAACGCGATCGAACTGCCGAAGGCGCAGGACCCGCTCGGCCTGACGGCGAAGCAGTTCTCGGCCGATCCGCGCGGCGTCGACCCGGTGGCGCTGCAGTTCGACACGCGCAAGACCGTCGGCCAGACGCAGGGCGGTCTCATCTACGAGCGCCGCATCGCCGCGGCCCACACGTTCCGCGCGCTCGTCTACACCGGCCACCGCACGACCGAGCAGTTCCAGGCGATCCCCGTCGCGACGCAGGCCAATCCGCTGCATCCCGGCGGCGTGATCGACCTCTCGAGCACCTACAGCGGCACCGACCTGCGCTGGACCACGCGCGGCAGCGTCGCGGCGCTGCCGTTCACGGTCGTCGGCGGCATCGCCTACGACCGGCTGGCACAGCAGCGCCGCGGCTCGCTCAACTTCACGGGCACCGCCGCGAATCCGCTGCTCGGCGTCAAGGGCGCATTGCGCCGCGACCAGGACGACACCGTCTCGAACCTCGACGAGTACCTGCAGGCCGACGTCAAGCCGACTCCCGCCTGGTCGATCTCGGCCGGCGTGCGCCACAGCAGCGTCCGCTTCGACTCCGCCGACCACTACATCGTCGGCACCAACGGCGACGACAGCGGCGCGCTGCGCTACGGCGCGACGCTGCCGGTGCTCGGCGTGCTCTACGCGCTGAGCGACCAGGTGCACCTCTACGCGACCGCCGGCCGTGGCCAGGAGACGCCGACGCTCAACGAGCTCGCCTACCGACCCGACGGCACGACCGGCCTCAATGTCGCGCTGCAGCCGGCGCGGAGCGACAACATCGAGGTCGGCGTCAAGACGCGGCTCGACGGGCTCGGCGAGCTCAACGCCGCACTCTTCGACACCCGCACCGAGAACGAGATCGTCACGCTCACCAACACCGGCGGCCGCTCGACCTACCAGAACGCCGGCTCGACGCGGCGGCGCGGCATCGAGCTCGGCTGGTCGCAGACCGTCTTCCAGAGCCTGCGCGCCCAGGCCGCCGCGAGCACGCTCGACGCGAGCTACCGGGAAGCGTTCCAGACCTGCAACGTCACGCCGTGCCCGGCGGCGGCGCGGCAGACGATTCCCGCCGGCAACCGCATCCCCGGCGTCGCGCGCACCACCGTGTTCGCTGGCGTCGCCTGGGCGCCGCCGGTGGGCTGGCACGCCGGCGTCGAGGCGCGCTACACCGGCCGCATCGTCGTCGACGACCTGAATTCGCTCGCCGCCGCCGCAGCCACGGTGGTCAGCGCCGACGTCGGCTATGTGGCCCGCTTCGGCGGCTGGAAGCTCACCGGCTTCGTCCGCAGCGACAACCTCTTCGATCGCCGCTACGCCGGGTCGGTCATCGTCAACGAAGGCAACGGCCGCTTCTTCGAGCCGGCGCTCGGACGGACCTGGCTGGCCGGCGCATCGGGCAGCTACACCTTCTGACCCGGCCGCCGGCCGACTTCCACTTCCGGACCACCGCATGACTCTCGTCCCCTCGCGTGCCGTCGCCGGCCTCGTCTCGCTGCTCTGCGCTGCATCCGCCTTCGCCGCGCCCTTCGCCTACGTGCCGAACGAGGGCTCGGCGACGCTCAGCGTCATCGACACCGAGACCGACACCGTCGTCGCCGAGATCCCGACCGGCAAGAAGCCGCGCGGCACCGCGGTGAGCCTCGACGGCCGCACCGCATGGGTCAGCGACCAGCCGAACCAGCTCGTCGTCGTCGATCTCGTCGCGCGCAAGGCCTCGGGCACGATCGCGGTGGGCGAATCGCCCGAAGGCGTCGGCCTCTCGGCCGATGGCCGCTGGCTCGCCGCGGCGGTCGAGGAGAGCAACGACGTCGTGTTCGTCGACACCCGGACCAACGCCAAGGTCTTCACCGTGCGGCTGCGCGGCAAGAATCCCGAGCACGCGGTGTTCTCGCCCGATGGCCGCTACGTGTTCGTCAGCGCCGAGGAAGGCGAGGCGCTCGACGTCATCGACTTCGCCAAGCGGACCGAGGTGGCGCAGATCCCGGTCGGTGCACGGCCACGCGGCATCGGCTTCTCGCCCGACAGCAAGGTCGCGTACGTGGCGGCGGAAAATTCGAGCGAGGTCTATCTGATCGACGTGCAGACGCTCGGCGTCGTGAAGAAGGTCAAGGCCGGCCTGCGCAGCAACGGCATCGCCGTGCACCCCGACGGCTCGCGCGTGTACGTCTCCAACGGCGGCGACGCGACGGTCTCGGTGCTCGACGCCGCGACCGGCGCGGTGCTCGCGACGATCGGCGTCGGCCAGCGGCCCTGGAACATGGCGCTGACGCCCGACGGCAGGAAGCTCTACGTGGCCTGCGGGCGCTCGGGCAGCGTGTCGGTGATCGACACGGCGCGCAACGTCAAGCTCGCCGACGTGGCGGTCGGCAAGCTGCCCTGGGGCGTCGCGATCCGGTAGCGACGCTCTCCCACGGTCGGACAAGACGTCGGCCGACCGACCGCTCGCTCATCGCGACGGACGATCGCCGGATCGCGCAGCGCGCCTCGGTCGTCGTCCCATGCACTCCACGCTCTTCCCGCCGGTCCGCCGGACCGCCCTGGCCGCGGCGCTCGCCGCCGCCGCCGCTTCGTCCTTCGCGCTGCCCGGCGACAGCGATCGCGGCCCGGTACCCTCGCCGGCCGACACCGTCGGGCCGAACCCGCGCATCGCGCCGGTCGAGAAGCAGCTCATCACGACCGTGCAGATCGCGCCGGCCAAGGGCTGGCCGGCCAATGCCAAGCCGCGCGCGGTGCAGGGCATGGCCGTCAACGCGTTCGCGACCGGCCTCGATCATCCGCGCTGGCTCTACGTGCTGCCGAACGGCGACGTGCTGGTCGCCGAAACCAACGCGCCGCCCAAGCCCGACGACGCCAAGGGCATCAGGGGCAAGGTGATGAAGGCGGTGCAGTCGCGCGCCGGCGCCGGCACGCCCACGGGCAACCGCATCGTGCTGCTGCGCGATGCCGACGGCGACGGCGTCGCCGAGACCAGGACGGTCTTCGTCGACAAGCTCAACTCGCCGTTCGGCATGGCGCTCGTCGGCTCGGATTTCTACGTCGCCGACACCGATGCCGTGCTGCGCTTCACCTACACGCCCGGCGCGACAAAGCTCGAGGGCCGCGGCACGACACTGACCGACCTGCCCGCAGGGCCGATCAACCACCACTGGACCAAGAACATCGTCGCCTCGGCCGACGGCGCGACGCTCTACGCCACCTCCGGCTCGAACAGCAACGTCGGCGAGAACGGCATCGCTGCCGAAACGGGCCGCGCCGCGATCTGGGCGATCGACCGCACGAGCGGCAAGAAGCGCCTCTTCGCGACCGGCATCCGCAATCCGAACGGCATGGTGTTCGACGCCGCGACGAAGACACTCTGGACCGTCGCGAACGAGCGCGACGAGCTCGGCAACGACCTCGTCCCCGACTATCTGACCTCGGTCAAGGACGGCGGCTTCTACGGCTGGCCCTACAGCTACTACGGCGCGCACGTCGACGACCGGGTCGCGCCGCAGCGGCCGGAGCTCGTCGCCAAGGCGATCGCGCCCGACTACGCGCTCGGCGCCCACGTCGCCGCGCTCGGCCTCGCGGCGTCCGGCAAGAACGGTCTGCCGGCGACGTTCCAATCGGGCATGTTCATCGGCGAGCACGGCTCGTGGAACCGCAAGCCGCAGGTCGGCTACAAGGTCGTCTTCGTGCCGTTCACGGGCGGCAAGCCGTCGGGCCCGCCGGTCGACGTGCTGACCGGCTTCGTCGACGACAACGGCGACGCCCGGGGCCGGCCGGTGGGTGTCGCGATCGACACCAAGGGTGCGCTGCTCGTCGCCGACGACGTCGGCAACACGATCTGGCGCGCGGTCGGCGCGTCGCAGTAGCCGCGTCGACGGTCGTCCCCACCGCGGCATCGACGGCCGCGCGATCTTCGAGCACGCAGCGGGCTCCTTCGGCCGCGGCATGGCGACGGTTCGCCCGGCTCCCTTCCTGCCGCAGCCGCAGCGCGGTCGGCGGCCCGACCGGCAACTGCCGGGCGCCGCGGATAATCCGTCGCATGCAGGTCTTCCGCGGCTTCCACCACCCCGGCGTCGCCCCGGCCTGCGCGCTCACGATCGGCAACTTCGACGGCGTCCACCGCGGCCACCAGGCGATGCTCGCGCTGCTCGTGTCGGAAGCCGCGCACCGCGGCCTTCCGCCTGCCGTGCTCACCTTCGAGCCGCATCCGCGCGACTATTTCGCTGCGGCCGCCGGCCGGCCCGAGGCCGCGCCGGCGCGCATCGCGACGCTGCGCGACAAGCTGAGTGAACTCGAGCGCTGCGGCATCG
>CAXUDL010000052.1:0-23828 GCA_964249855.1 uncultured Rhizobacter sp.
GACCTCTCGGGCTCCTAGCCTAACCGCACCGGAGCCTTCCGCCGCGACATCGCGCGGATCGGCGCGACGGGCCGCCTCGGACGGACGCGCCGGCGGCGTACATTCGTCGACCCGTTTCCTGCGACGCGATGACCACACTGCTTCTCTGGCTCCACGACTACGGCCTATGGGTCGTCTTCGCCAACGTGCTGCTGGCGCAGCTCGGCCTGCCGCTGCCCGCGGTTCCGCTGCTCGTCGTCACCGGTTCGATGAGCGTGGACGGAGGCTTCCCGCTCGCGTCGCTGCTCGCCACGGCGGTCGCCGCCTCGCTCGTCGCCGACAGCGGCTGGTACTGGGCGGGCCGGCGCGTCGGCTCGCGGGTGCTGCGCCGGCTCTGCCGGATCTCGCTCTCGCCCGACACCTGCGTGATGCAGACCGAATCGGTCTTCGGCCGCTGGGGCGCGAAGTCGCTGACCGTCGCCAAGTTCGTCCCGGGCGTCGGCGCCGTGCTGACCGCGGTGAGCGGCAGCGTCGCCCTGCCGTTCGGCACCTTCCTCGTCTACGACGCGATCGGCGCCGCGCTCTGGTCGGGCGTCGCGCTCGTGCTCGGCGCGGTCTTCCACGAGGCGGTCGGCCGCGTGCTGCTGCGGCTCGCCGAACTCGGCCGCATCGGGCTGGCGACGGCGCTCGCGGCGTTCGTGCTGTTCGTGCTCTACAAGATCGTCCAGCGTTGGCGCTTCCGGCGGTCGCTGCGGATGGCGCGGATCGGCGTCGACGAGCTGGCGCGGCTGATCGACACCGGCCGCGCGCCCGCGGTGCTCGACGTTCGCTCGGAAGCGAGCCGCGAGCGCGACGGCTTCATTCCGGGGTCGGTGTTCTGGTCGACCCACGCGGGCGTCGACCAGGTGCCGCACGTCGCCCGCGACGCCGAGGTCGTCGTCTATTGCGCATGCCCCAACGAAGCGTCGGCGGCGCTCGTCGCCAAGCACCTGCAGAAGGCCGGCTTCCGCAAGGTGCGGCCGCTCGAGGGCGGCATCGAGGCATGGATGGCGTCGGGGCGACCGGTCGCGCATTGAACGCCCGCAGTGGCCCCCGAGCGACAATCGCGCCCCGACCGCGGCCGCGGCCGGCCCTTCCTCCGCCCCCCGAGACCATCGATGAGCCGACCTGACCCGGGTGTCGCATGCTGAAGTGGACGGTGCTCGCGCTGTTCGCCGCGTCGATCGCTTTCGTGCAGCTTCGCGGACGCGTGCGCCACGGCTGGCTGAAGCAGGTCTTCGACCACTCGGCGCTGCTCGCGCCGCTCAACGCGTTGATGTACCTGCTGTCGGCGGTGCCGACGCGGCCGTACGTCGCGGTCGACCATTTCGCCGGGCTGCGCGAACTCGAGACGCACTGGCGCGAGATCCGTGCCGAGGCCGAGGCGCTCTCGAAACTGCGCCGCATCAAGGCCGCCGAGCAGAACGACGATGCCGGCTTCAATTCGTTCTTCAAGGAAGGCTGGAAGCGCTTCTACCTCAAGTGGTACGAGGAGAAGCCGCCGTCGGCGCTGCGCCATTGCCCGCGCACGGTCGAGCTGCTGCAGAAGGTGCCGTCGATCAAGGCGGCGCTCTTCGCCGAGCTGCCGAGGGGCGCCAAGCTCAACCCGCACCGCGACCCGTACGCCGGCTCGCTGCGCTACCACCTCGGCCTCGCGACGCCGAACGACGACCGCTGCCGCATCTGGGTCGACGACGAGCCCTACAGCTGGCGCGACGGCGAAGGCGTGGTCTTCGACGAGACCTACATCCACTGGGTCCGCAACGACACCGACGAGGACCGGCTGATCCTGCTCTGCGACATCGAGCGGCCGCTGCGGCTGCGTGCGGCCGCGTGGTTGAACCGCGTGTTCTCGCGCTACGTGATGAGCGCCGCGGCATCGCCGAACGAGGCCGGCGACAAGACCGGCGTCATCGGCAAGCTGTTTCGCGTCTCGTTCGTCGCCGGCCAGGTCCGGCGCCGCTTCAAGCGCTGGAACAGGTCGATCTACACGCTGACGAAGGCGGCGCTGATCCTCGGTGCCGTGGCGCTCGTCTACTGGATCTGAGGCGCCTCGCGCACGCCGCGCGGGCGCCCGTCGCCCGGCGGACTCCCCCTCACTCGCCGTTCGACGCCCGGTCGAGCGGCTGCACCGACGCCGTCGATTCCTGCCGGCCGAACCAGCGCACCGCGGCGACCGCGGGGTCGACGTGGCGGGACTCGAGATACTCGGTGTCCGAGAGCTCGTCGGCACGGTCCGGGTTCATGTCGGGACGCAGCCGGATCACCGCTTCGGCGAACGCCCTCTTCCAGTCGGTGCCTTCGAACGTCCTGCGCATCACACTGATCTTCGTCACGCTTGCCTCCGATTCGTTGTCGCGTCAACCCCCCGATTGTTTTTGCGCCACAGCCCGAAATCTGTAGGACAACATCCAGCGGCGCGGAGGAGCCGGACCGCCTGTGCGCTCCGCGCCAGTGCGATCCGGTACGGCGCTCGCAATGTCCTACAGCGACGCTATTGTCGCGCTGACATGGGCCTCGACGGCCGGGACGGAGCATGCGCGGCTGGTCCGCGTGCATCGCCACGCGGGGTCGTTCAACGCATGTTCCGGAGGCTTCCATGTCGTCCACGCTTCGTCCCCTCGCCGTCGTCACCGGCGCCTCGTCCGGCATCGGCTTCCACCTTGCCCGGCTCTGCGGCGAGAACGGCTTCGACCTCGTCATCGCCGCCGACACCAAGGTCGCCGAGGCGGTCGGTCCGTTGCAGGCGACCGGCGCTGCCGTCGAGGCGCTCACCGTCGACCTGTCGACGCAGGCCGGCGTCGACGGCCTCGTCGCGACCATCGGCAACCGCAAGGTCGACGCGCTGCTCGCGAACGCCGGCCACGGCCTGGGCCGCGCGTTCCTCGATCAGGACTTCGCCGAGATCCGCAGCGTCATCGACACCAACGTCACCGGCACGCTGCTGCTGCTGCATCGCGTCGCCCGGACGATGCAGGCCAACCGCGACGGCAAGATCCTGATCACCGGCTCGATCGCCGGCTTCATGCCGGGTTCGTTCCAGGCCGTCTACAACGGCAGCAAGGCGTTCATCGACTCGTTCGCCGGCGCACTGCGCAACGAGTTGAAGGATTCGGGCGTGACCGTCACCTGCCTCATGCCCGGCCCGACGGACACCGACTTCTTCGAGCGTGCCGACATGATGGACACCAAGGTCGGCACGGGAAAGAAAGACGATCCGGCCGACGTCGCGAAGGTCGGCTTCGACGCGATGATGTCCGGCGACGGCGATGTCGTCGCCGGCTTCAAGAACAAGGTGCAGGCGGCGCTCGCCGGCGTCACGCCGGCGAAGGTGCTCGCGACCGCGCACCGCAAGCTGGCCGAGCCGGGCACGGCGCGCTGACGCGGCGTCGACCGCACGGTGCAGGGCCCGATCCGTCGTGGCCGGCTCGTGGGCGGTCCACGCCGCCTCGCCGGCGCCTCGTCTCGGGCCGTGACTCGCATCGGCGCAGGCCATGATTTCTACCGCCCACGCTCCTGCCGTCACGGTCGCCAGGTGACGCGCGGCGTGGGGACCGGCACGCGCTCGGCGGGCGGCTTCAGGTAGTCGAGCATCGCGTCGATGTCGCTGCCGGCGACGACGCGCTCGGTGCCGGCGCGGAGCGCCGCGAAGCCGTCGCCGCCGTCGGCCAGGAAGCTGTTGACGGCGACACGGTACGGCCGGTCGGCCAGGACGGGCTCGCCGTCGACGCGCAGCTCGCGCACCTGGTCGCCGGCCGCCGCGTCCGATTGCCAGACGTACGTCAGGCTCGCCGACGGTTGCAGGATCTTCGGCGCGTCGCCCGACCGGTGTTGCGACTCGAGCAGCGCCTTGAGCTGCGCGCCGGAAAGCGTCATGACGACCAGGTCGTTGCCGAACGGCTGCATCGTGAAAAGCTGGCCGAACGTGACGGCGCAGGGCGGCGCGGCGCCGCGGCAGTCGAGCGTCGAGCGGATGCCGCCCGGGTTCGTGAGCGCGATCCGGGCGCCGCCGTGCGCTGGATCGCGCGTCGCGGCGAGCTGCGCGTCGGCGACCAGGCGGCCGGCGGCCGTATCGGCGGGGCCTTCGCGGCCGAACGTGCCGCCGATCGTGCCGACCGGCCGCTCGACCGTCGGTGCCACGGCCTCGGCAGCGCGCGCGACCATCGCGGCGATCTCGGCATCGGGCCGCGCTGCGCGCACCGCGTCGGCCCACGGCGACGGCAGGCCGGCGGCGACGCGCTCGCGCAACGCGGCGTCGGCGCGGTCGTTGACGACCGGCAGGTTGCGGCTGCGCGTCCGCTCCGCGACGATGCGACCCGTCTTGCGGTCGAGCTCGACGTCGACGACCGAGAGTCCGCGCCCGTAGAAGGTACCCGAGAGGATCGTCCGGCCGTCGACGATGCAGCGGTAGCCCTGGTGCGTATGCCCCGAGAAGACGACGCTGATCTCGGGCGCGAGCCGCGCGGCGATGTCGAAGATCGGGCCGTGGCGGTCGGCGCACGTCGTGTCGTTCCAGTCGCCGCGGTGGCCCGACGTGCCGAGCTCGCCGCCTTCGTGGAACACGGCGACGATCGCGCGCACGCCCTGCGCACGCAGCTCCCGCGCCGCACGGTTCACGCCCTCGGCCTCGTCGACGACGCGCAGCCCGGAGATTCCCGACGGACTGACGAGCGTCGGCAGCGACCGCGTCACCGCGCCGACGATGCCGACAGGCACGCCGTCGAAGCGCTTGACGACGTAGGGCGCGAGCACCGGCCGGCCGGTCGCGGCATCGAGCACGTTCGCCGAGACGAGCGGGAAGCGGGCGCCGGCATACGCGCCGAACGCGCAGGACCGGACGACCGCGCCCGGCGCCGCGGCCGCGCAGCCGCCGCGGCCGACGCGCTGCAGCTCGCTGAACCCGGCGTCGAATTCATGGTTGCCGACGACGTCGACCTCGAGCCCGATCGCGTTCATGACCGCGACGGTCGACTCGTGCCGGAACAGCGTCGAGACGAGCGGCGACGCGCCGAACAGGTCGCCTGCCGACAGCAGCAGGCTGTGCGGCACGCCGGCGCGCAAGGCCGCGACGAGGCCGGCGTTGGCGGCCGCACCGCCCACCGGCACGCGGAACGCCTTGGCGTCCGGCCCCGCGCCCGGGTCGGCCAGCGGCATCGACAGGTCGCCGGCTTCGAGGTTGCCGTGGAAGTCGTTGAGACCGATCAGGCGCAGCGGCACGCGCGCCGACGCGGCGGTGGCGTCCGCCATCCAGACGGCGAGGCAGACGGCGAAGGCCGCGACGAGGCGGCTGGCGACCGGCGATGGACGTGCAGGCATGGAGCGACGAAGGGCGGCCGAGCCGCCAGTGTGCACCGGTACGTCACAGCGTCGTCACGCGCGGCTCGGAGACTCGGGGCGCGCCGCAGCGCGTACGAGCGCCGCACCCGGACCGCCCGGCCCGCACGCCGCACGCGGCACCGCTTCGCCCCAACCACCCCGGAATCCACGATGACTCTCCGCCGTCCCGCACTTCCCTTCCTGTCGCTCGCCGCCTGCGCGCTCGCCGGCCTCGTCGCCGCCACGCCGGCACGCGCCACCGACATCGCGCTCGCCGCGGGCGCGGGCTGGAGCGAATTCACCGTCGACAGCTTCGTCGCGCCGTCGTTCGGGACCGGCTGGATCGACATCGCCGACGGCTCGGCGCTGCGCTTCGCGTTCACCGTGCCGACCGGCGCGACCGCGACGCTGACCGTCGTCGATGCCGGTTTCGCCGGCGACACCTTCACCGTGACCGACTTCGGCAGCCGCGTCGGCACGACGTCGAGCGTGCCCGTCGGCACGGCGAGCGGCACGCCCGTCTTCGACTTCGACACCGCGTTCGGCAGCGCCGCGTTCAGCCGTGGGACGTTCAGCTTCGGCGCCGGCCAGCACCTGGTCGGCGGCGCGCTCGCCCAATCGGTGCGCGACGCGAGCGGGGCCGCGCTCGACGCGACCAACGGCGCGGTGCGCCTCGCCATCGCCGCGCCGGTGCCCGAGCCGTCGAGCGTGCTGCTGCTCGCCGGCGGCCTCGCCGCCCTCGCCGTCCGCCGCCGCCGCGCCGCGCGCGCGCGCTGACCTCTCGTCGTTCGAAGGACTTCCATGACGCTTCGCCTCCGCCACATCGCCGTCGCCGCCGCCCTCGCCTCCGTGGGCGCGGGCGCCTCCGCGCAGACCGCCGCGCCGGTCACGATCAAGATCATCGGCTTCAACGACTTCCACGGGACGCTCCAGACACCGGGCACCTTCGGCGTCAACACGCTCGTGCCCGCGGCGCAGCGCCCGGCCGTCGGCGGCGCCGACTACATCGCCGCCGCGGTGGCGCGGCTGAAGGCAGCGAATCCGCTGAACGTCGTCGTCGGTGCCGGCGACTTCATCGGCGCCTCGCCGCTGATCTCGGCGCTCTTCTTCGACGAGCCGGCCGTCGAGGCGATGAACGCCGTCGGCGTCGACTTCAACGCGGTCGGCAACCACGAGTTCGACAAGGGCTCGGCCGAGCTGCGCCGCCTGCAGGACGGCGGCTGCAAGATCACGGGCGGCCTGCCCGACCCGAACAGCTGCAAGGGCCTCGGCTCGCGCGCGCCGGGCACCTTCGACGGCGCGAAATTCAAGTGGCTGTCGGCGAACGTCATCGAGACCGCGACCGGCCGCACGTTGCTGCCGGCCTACGGCATCAAGGTGCTCGGCGGCATCAAGGTCGCCTTCATCGGCATGACGCTCAAGGGCACGCCGGGCATCGTCACGCCGACCGGCGTCGCCGGCCTGCAGTTCAACGACGAGGCCGACACCGTCAATGCGCTGGTCCCGCGGCTGCGCGCGCAGGGCGTCGGCCCGATCGTCGTGCTGGTCCACCAGGGCGGCTTCCAGACCAGCCCGAACGTCGGCGACATCAACGGCTGCGATGGCGACCTGAAGAACGCCGACGGCAGCGATTCCGACATCGCCGCGATCGTCAAGCGGCTCGACGACGCCGTCGATCTCGTCATCAGCGGCCACACGCACGCGGCCTACAACTGCTCGGCGACGACGGTCGACGTGAAGAGCGTCGCCGGCGCCGCGGTCTCGACGCCGCGGCCGACGGGGCTCGTCAACAGCGTCGGCCGCAAGGTGCCGGTGACGAGCGCCAGCGCCTTCGGCCGGGTCGTCACCGACGTCGATGTCCGCATCGACCCGACGACGCGCAAGGTGCTCGCGGTGCAACCGACCAACCGGCTCGTCGACCGCACCGACGCCGGCCTCACCGCCGCGATCGCCGCCAACCCGGCGGTGCGCAACATCGTCGCCGGCTACGACGCGCTCGTCTCGCCGCTCGCCGGCGCGGTCGTCGGCCGGATCAGCGCAGGCCTCTCGTCGACGGCCAACGCCGACGGCATCGAACCCGCGGGCCTGCTCATCGCCGACGCGCAGTTGCAGGCGACGCAACCGGCCGCGCTCGGCGGCGCGCAGATCGCGTTCATGAACGCCGGGGGCGTGCGCTCGCCGGGCTTCGTCGCGCCGACCGGCAGCTACCCGTACAACCTGACCTACGGCGATGCATTCACCGTCCAGCCCTTCGGCAACAGCCTGGTCACGATGACGCTGACCGCGACGCAGCTGAAGAACGTGCTCGAGCAGCAGTTCAACGGCTGCCTCGGCCAGACCGCGAACCGGGTGATGCAGAGCTCGAACGGCCTCGCCTACACCTGGTCGGCGTCGGCCGCCCCGTGTTCGAAGATCCGCGACGTGACCTACACGCCGACCGACGTCACCGTCGTGCCGCCGGTCGTGACCGGCGCGCCCGAGCGCATCGTCGTCGGCGGCGTGGTGCAGAACCCGGCGAAGACCTATCGCGTGACGGTCAACAACTTCACGGCGACCGGCGGCGACGGCTTCACCGTGCTGACCGGCGGCACCAGCGTGCTCGGCGGCGCGCAGGACATCGACGCGCTGATCGCCTACCTGAGCAGCTTCAAGTCGCCAGCGGCGCCGTACGACCAGACGCAGCCGGCGCTCGGCCTGCCGCGTGTGACGCGGCTCGACTGACGCGGACGCGAACTAGGCGGTGACTCGTCCCGCGCCTTTGTCTGTCGCCACAGGTGGAGCATGGGGCGACGCGGCACGCGACCCCGCGACCAGCGCCGGGCGGGCCCGACCGTCGACATGGTCCCGGTGAACACTGCGGGGGTCTCGCGCCGCCGCGCGCTCGCCGTGATGGCCGCGCTCGGCACGTCGCGGCTCGCGCGGGCCGATGGTGCCGCGCGTCCCGAACGCGCTGCGCTGCTGCTCCAGGCCGAGACCGAACTCCGGCGCGGCGACACGGCAGCGGCGCAGGACGACTTCGAGCGCGCGGCGATGATGGTCCACGCGCCCGACGCCGAGCTAGGCACGATCCGCGCGGCGATGCAGGCCGGCCAATACCGCCGCGCGCTCGCGTTCTGCGCGCACACCGCCGGCGAGCACCTCGAGGCCAGCGAGGCGGGCGCGGTCTACGCCTGGCTGCTGCGGCTCGGCGGCCAGCGCGCGCTGGCCGACCGGGTGCTCGCCGAGACGCTCGGACGCAGCCGCGGCGCGCCGGTGCCGACGGCCGTGCAGGCCGCGTTCGATGCCGCATGGCCGGCCGCGACCGGTGTCCTGCTCGACGCGCCGCACCGGCTCGCGCCGTGGCCGACATCCATCGCCGGCCAGGCGCCGCTTCCCGAAGCGACGCACGTCGCGGCGGCGGGTGTGCTCCTGGGTGACGGCGCGCGCGCCGTCGTGCCGCAGTCCGCGCTCGCGGCAGCTGCCGGAGGGCGGCTCTGGGTCCGCAACGGCCTCGGCGAGACGACCGAAGCCGTGGCGGTCCGCGACGCCGCGCCGGCGCTGGCGACGGCCGGTCTCGCGCTGCTCGACCTGCGCGCACCGCTCGCACCCGGCGCGGCCGGCGACGCACCCGAGCCATTCGCCGGCAGCCCCGGCCATGTGCTGCGCTTCGCGCCGGGCGACGGTCCGGCGTGGCCGTGGCTCGCGCAGGGCTTCCTCGGCAGGACCGACGCGGCGACCGGCGCGCGCCTGCTCGGCTTCGACGTCGGCGACGCACCGGGCGCCGCGGTGCTCGACGGCAGCGGCCGGCTCGCCGGCATCGTCGGCGGCGCGACCGCGGGCCGACCGACGCTCTGGGTGCCCGTCGCACGCTGGTCGGCCGCGCTCGGCGTGCTCGTCGCCGACGCCCGGCCGGCTGCACGCACGCTCACCGCGCCCGACGCCGTCTACGAGGCCGGCCTGCGCCGGCCGCTGCAGCTCGTCGTCGAAGGCGCAGCGGCGGGCGGTTGAACGAGATGCGCGACGCGGCGGGCCGCCGCATCGACCTGCGGTCCGTCGCTCGCTGCTGACCCGGCTGCCCCCGTCAGCGCACGAAACAGGCGCGGAATTCGGCGCGCAGCCGCGGCGCGTCGACGTCGACGCAGACCGTCTGCTCCGGCCGGCCCTGCCAGGCGGCGGCAGGGAACACCGAGCCGCTGATCGACTGGATCGTCTGCCCGGCGGCGATGCCGTCGGGCACGACGCGGACGACGCCGCGCCGGAGCGTGAACGCCGACGGGTCGAGCGCGCAGGCGACCGCGCTGGCGTCGTGCGAGTAGATGCCGCCGCCGGTCCGGCTCGCGTAGAAGCGCTCGTAGAAACGGGTGATGTCCCGAACGAACGCGCCCTCCTCGCCGCCCTCGCGGCCGAGCGCGTCGAGGTATTCGGTCGAGAACAGCACCTCGTGCGTCACGTCGAGGCCGACGATCGTCACCGGCCACGGCGCGTTGAAGACGAGATCGGCGGCGTGCGGATCGTTGGCGATGTTGGCCTCGGCGACCGGCGAGACGTTGCCGCCGTGGCCGCGCGTGCCGAACGCGCCGCCCATCACGACGACGCGCTCGACGCGGTCGACGAGCTGTGGATCGGCCTGCAGCGCCAGCGCGAGATTGGTCAGCGGGCCGACGGCGACGATCGTCAGCGTACCCGCATGGCGCCGCGCCGTCGCGGCGATGAAGTCGGCCGCCGGCACGGCATCGACCCTGCGCGACCGCGCCCGCGGCAGGCCGACGTCGCCGAGGCCGTCGTGGCCGTGGACCCAGTGCGGGAACTCGCGCGGCGCTCCGGCGAGCGCCTGCGCCGCGCCGCGGGCGACCGGCGCGGCGATGCCGAAGCGCTCGCAGAGCGCCAGCGCGTTCGCGGTCGTCGTCTCGACCGCCGCGTTGCCGAATACCGTCGTGATGCCGACGAGCTCGGCACGCGGATCGCGCGCGAGCATCAGCAGCGCCATCGCGTCGTCGATGCCGGGGTCGGTGTCGAAGAGGACCGTGGTCGTCATCCCGGAATCTCCGGCTCGACGAGCGCCGCGAGCTGCAGCAGCGACTCCTGCCAGCCGAGTTGGCACAGCTCGACCGGGATCGCCGCCGGGATGCCCGACTGCTCGATCGCGACGGCGGTACCGCACGCGACCGGCGTCAGGCGCACGCGGACGCGGATCTCGCCCGGCAGGTTCGGGTCGTCGAAACGGTCGGTGTACTCGAGCGACTCGTTCGGCACGAGCGCGACGTATTCGCCGCCGAACGCATGCGACTGCCCGTTCCCGAAGTTGCGGAACGCCATGCGGAAGGTGCCGCCGACACGGGCATCGAGATGCTCGACGCGGCACACGAAGCCGTGCGGCGGCAGCCACTTGGCCATCGCGTCGGCGTCGAGGAAGGCGCGGTAGACGCGGTCGGGCGGACACCGCAGGACGCGGTGCAGATGGACGGTACCGGTGCTCAAGGGATCGCTCCTGGGGATGGGTCGGACGTCAAGCGGTGATGCGGTCGATCAGCACCGGCCGGGCGACGGGCGGCGCGTCGCCGATCTCGACCAGCGCGACGAGGCGGTGGCGCGCGGCGGCAGCGGCATCGGCGTCGGCGGCATGCACGATCGCGAGCACGTCGCCGGCCGCGACACGCTGGCCGACCGGCGCGACGTCGCCGATGCCGACGCGGGGATCGACCGCATCGCCGGCGCGCCGCCGGCCGCCGCCGAGCTCGACGACGAGCTCGCCGATCGCGCGCGTCGCCATGCCGACGATCCAGCCGGCGCGCGGCGCGAGCACGGCGCGCTGCACCGGCGCCTCGGGCAGGTGGAAGAGCGGCCGTTCGCAGAAGTCGGCCGGGCCGCCGAGCGCCGCGACCATGCGCGCGAAGCGCTCGCGGGCGCTGCCGTCGGCGAGCGCGGCGTCGACGCGGGCCAGCGCCTCGGGGATCGTCGCCGCCAGGCCGCCGGCGAGCAGCAGTTCGGCCGACAGCGCACGGGTGACCTCGAGCAGCCGCGGCTCGCGGCGCCGGCCCTCGAGGAAGGCGAGCGCCTCGAGCACCTCGAGCGCATTGCCGCAGCTGCGGCCGAGCACCGAATCCATGTCGGTGATCCAGGCGCGCGTCGGCAGGCCTGCCGCGCCGGCCACCTGCACCAGCGAGCGCGCCAGCGCATCGGCGTCGGCGCGGTCGGCCATGAAGGCGCCGTCGCCGGTCTTCACGTCCATCACCAGTGCCGAGAGGCCGGCGGCGAGCTTCTTCGACAGGATGCTCGCGACGATCAGCGGCAGCGACTCGACCGTCGCCGTCAGGTCGCGGATCGCGTAGAGCCGGCGGTCGGCGGGCGCGATGCGGTCGGTCGCGCCGACGATGGCGCAGCCGGTCGC
Source organism: uncultured Rhizobacter sp. (assembly GCA_964249855.1). Classification (GTDB taxonomy): domain Bacteria; phylum Pseudomonadota; class Gammaproteobacteria; order Burkholderiales; family Burkholderiaceae_C; genus LMDS01. The sequence goes on from CAXUDL010000052.1 coordinate 11,702, forward strand.
GGCGACGACGCGGTGCAGCTCCGCGGCGTCGACGGCGACGCGGTAGCCCGGGATGCTCTCGAGCTTGTCGAGCGTGCCGCCGGTGTGGCCGAGGCCGCGGCCCGACACCATCGGCACGACGCCGCCGCAGGCCGCGACGATCGGCGCGATCAGCAGGCTCGTCTTGTCGCCGACGCCGCCGGTCGAGTGCTTGTCGACGACCGGGCGGCCCAGGTCGGCGTTCGACCAGTCGAGGCGGTCGCCCGACCGCGCCATCGCCCGGGTCAGCGCGACGGTCTCGTCGACGCCGAGGCCGCGGACGCAGATCGCCATCGCCATCGCCGCGGCCTGCGCGTCGGACCAGCTGCCGTCGGCGAGGCCGGCGGCGAAGGCGTCGATCTCGGCCGGATCGAGGCGGCCGCCGTCGCGCTTGATGCGGATGGTCTGGGAAGGCGTCACGGGAGGGTGGGGGTCGGGGGTCGCACGTCGCGCATTCTGGTCGACTGGAGCACTCGTCTCACCGACGGCGCATGGCATCGCGGGTCGGCGCCGAATCGCGAGCTGCGGTGCGCCGCCGGTCGGCTGCGGGCGCCGGCGCTGGGCGGTGCCGGCGCGACGAGCACTTCGGCGCCGAACGGCTCGGCGCATCCGCCATGCGCGTCTGCCAACCCGGCCCGCTCGACCGCCAGCGCTCGATCACGTCCTCGGTCAGACGGATGGAGATCAGGCGCTTGGCGTGGACCGCGCGGGGCCGGCCACCCTTCTTCACGACGCCGCGTCGCAGCATGTCGTCGTTCAGCTCGGGAAGCTCGGCGTATGCCTCCGGCTGCACGGCGTGCTCGGCCATTTCGCCAGATCAGACCCAAAGGAGCGGCGTGATGCGCGCTTGTTTCCGGTCATCGGCTCTCCGCGGTGTCGTCGACAGAACGGTTCGTGACGACGACGCGGTCGTCACACTGGCGGAATCGGCACGACACGAAACGTCGCCGACAGGATGTCGCGATCCTCGGCGTCCGGCAGCGCGGCGATGGCGACCGCCGCGGCTGCGTGATGATGCCGGTGCGCAACATGGTCGGAGTTCGCCGCAGCGACGTTCGCGGCGACGGCGTGCGCGATCGCGACCTCCCAATCCGCGCTGCGTCCCGACAGGAAATGCGCCGACGGACCCTGGAGATAGCGCGAAGCATTCCGGGCTTCGCCGAGCAAGGCGTGCACGTGCGCAAGCAGCAGTGCGGCGTGCGCTTTGTTGTCGTCGTTGCCGACCTGCGCCCAGAGGTGCATCGCGGCATGGGCGGCGTGGAGCATCTCGTCGTCTTCGGCGGGTGAGCGCGAGAGCTGTTCCGAGAGGCGCCACGCGCGGTTGTTGGCGCGGCTCGCGAGCTTGCGCTGCCAGGTCGGCAAATCGTCGGATGCGGTGGTGGGCGGGGTCATGGCCTGTCGCTCGGTGTCGATTCGGTCTGGACGCCGGCGTCTCCGGTGTCAGTACGCGGCGCCGGCGTCGGGTCGGCCTGCGGCCCCCGATGCCCCGAGCACGGCCTCGATGTCCGCCAGCAGGCCGCTCGCGCCGATGCGAAAGCGCTGCGGCGTGAGTGCCTGCGGGCCGAGCACGGCAGCGACCTGCGCGATGTAGCCGGCGGCATCGGCGACGGTGCGCACGCCGCCCGCGACCTTCACGCCGACGCGCGCCGCCGCGCTCGCATCGGCGGCGATCGCCGCGAGCATCCGGTCGACCGCGGCCGGCGTCGCGCCGACGGCGCTGCGGCCGGTGCTGGTCTTGAGGAGGTCGGCGCCGGCGGCGAGCGCGAGCGTCGCCGCGCGGTCGATCGCGTGGCCGTCGGCGAGAACGCCGGTCTCGAGGATGACCTTCAGTCGCCGGCCCGTGCAGGCGGCACGCACCGCCGCGAGCAGCCGTGCCACCGACCTCTCGTTGCCTGCGGCGAGCGCGCCGAACGGCAGGACGACGTCGACCTCGTCGCCGCCGGCGTCGACGATCGCGTGCGTCTCGCGCACCGCGCGGTCCACGTCGGCGCTGCCGTCGGGGAAGTTTGCGACCGCGGCGACCGCGATCTCCGCCGGCAACGAGCGCCGCGCCAGCGCCACGAAGCGCGGCCAGACGCAGACCGCGGCGACCGGGCCGAAGCGGCTCGTCGCGCGCTCGCACAGGCTGCCGACATCGGCTTCGGTGTCGGCATCGTTCAGGCTCGTCAGGTCGAGGCAGGCGAGCGCGATGCGGGCGGTGTGCTGGGGGTCCATCAGCAGTCGAGCTCCCTGATCACGTCGGCGAGCAGCCGGCTCGCGACGGCGCTCGCGGCACGCGCCTGCGCGAGCGTGTGCGCGTGGCTCAGCGATTCGGTCGACAGGCCGGCGGCCATGTTGGTCAGCAGCGAGAACGCCAGCACGCGCAGGCCCGCGTGGCGGGCGAGGATGGTCTCGGGCACGGTGCTCATGCCGACGGCGTCGGCGCCGAAGCCCCGGACCATGCGGATCTCGGCCGGCGTCTCGAACTGCGGGCCGAGCGTCCAGGCGTAGACGCCGTCGTGAAGGACCACGCCGCTGCGGCGCGCGACGGCGTGGGCGGTGGCGCGCAACGCCGGGTCGTAGGCGTCGGTCATGTCGACGAAGCGCGTCGGCCCCGGCTCGCCGATCAGCGGCGAGCGCTGCGGCAGGTTGAGGTGGTCGGTGAGGACCATGAGACCGCCGGGTGCGACGTCGGTGCGCAGGCTGCCCGCCGCGTTGGTCTGCACGAGCACGTCGCAGCCGAGCGCGCGCAGCGTGCCGATGGCCGCCTTCATGCCGAGCACGTCGCCGGTCTCGTAGGCGTGCTGGCGGCCGCACATCACCGCGACCTCGTGCCGGCCGAGCCGGCCGAGGCAGAGCTCGCCGGCATGGCCCTGCACGCCCGCCCGCGGGAAGCCGTCGAGCGCGGCGTAGGGGATGCGGACGACGTCGCCCAGCGCCGCGGCGAGCCCGTCCCAGCCCGAACCGAGCACGACCGCGATGCGCGGCCGCGCGGCAGGCGCGTGCGAGCGGATGGTCTCGAGCACGGAGCTCATCGACCGAAGTGCTCCGGGCCGAAGCTCTCGGGCAGCAGCGCGCCGAGCGTGAAGCGGGCACGGAGCTGCTCGCGGTCGCCGACGAGCACCGCGAGCGCGCCGTCGCCGAACTCGCGCAGCTTCTGCCGGCAGCCGCCGCACGGCGTGACGAGCGCGGCGCCGTCGCCGACGACCGCGACCGCGACCGCGCGCCGCCCGCCGGCGAGCACCATCGCGCTCAAGGCGCCCGCCTCGGCGCAGACGCCTTGCGGGTACGCCGCGTTCTCGACGTTGCAGCCGGCGTGGACCGCGCCGGTCTCGTCGAGCACCGCCGCGCCGACGCGAAAGCGCGAGTACGGCGCATAGGCCCGCGTCTGCGCGGCGCGGGCCGCGGCGAGCAGCGTCTCGATCTGCGCCTCGGTCATCAACGCTCCTTCAGGTACGGCTGGCCGAGCGCCTTCGGCGCGACGGTGCGGCCGATGAAGCCGGCGAGCAGGATCACCGTCAGCAGGTACGGCAGCGCCTGGACGAGTTGCACCGGCACCTCGCCGATGCCCGGCAGCGACGCACCCTGCAGGCGGATCGCGACCGCGTCGAGGAAACCGAACAGCAGGCACGCGCCGAGCGCCGGCCACGGCCGCCACTTGCCGAAGATCATCGCGGCGAGCGCCATGTAGCCGCGGCCGGCGGTCATGTTCGGCGTGAACGACGCATTCTGCGCGAGCACGAGATAGCTGCCGGCGAGACCGCAGAGCACGCCGTTGAGCGTGAGCGCCGCGTAGCGCATCCGGACGACCGAGACGCCGGCCGCGTCGACCATGTGCGCGTTCTCGCCGACCGCGCGCAGCCGCAGGCCGAAGCGCGTGCGGTCGACGAGCCACCAGACGCCGCCGACCGCGAGCAACGCGAGGTAGACGAGCGCGTTGTGGCTCAGCAGGCCGTCGCCCGCGACGCTGCCGAGCACAGCGCCGGCGCCCGGCCAGAGCGGCTGGATGCGGACCGCGTCGCCGACCGGCGGCGTCTGCCCGCCCTGGTGGAACCAGGCGATGCCGAGCACGATGGTGAGGCCCGCCGCGATGATGTCGATCGCCATGCCCGAGACGACCTGGTCGCCGCGGTGGCTGACGCACGCGTAGCCGTGCAGCCAGGACAGCGCCACCGCGACGCCGATCGCGAGCAGCAGCGCGATCGCCGTCGAACCGAACACGGCGCCCGCCGCCGCCGCGGCGAAGGCGGCGAAGAGCATCTTGCCCTCGAGGCCGATGTCGATCACGCCGGCGCGTTCGGAGACGAGGCCGGCGAGCGCGCCGAAGACGAGCGGCGTGGCGATCCGCAGCGTCGAGGCGAGCAGCGCGCCGACGAGCGCCTCATCCATGCGCCGCCCCTCGCCGGGCGCCGAGCCGGCGCACCGCATGGCGCACCACGGGCGCGATCACGAACGCCATCGCGCCCGAGAAGAGCACGATGAAGCCCTGCAGCATCACGACCATGTCGCGGCTGAAGGTCGGCACGTCGAACGCGACCTCGGCGCCGCCCTGGAACAGCGCGCCGAAGAGCAGGCTCGCGAGCACGATGCCGAGCGGATGGTTGCGGCCCATCACCGACACGGCGATGCCGGTGAAGCCCGCGCCGCCGACGAAGTCGAGCAGCAGCTTGCCGTTGACGCCGGCGATCTCGTTCATGCCGACGAGGCCGGCGAGGCCGCCCGAAACCGCCATCGCGAACACGATCTGCCGCTTGGTGCGGATGCCCGCGCACTCGGCCGCGCCCTCGCTCGCGCCGGCGGCGCGCAGCCGGTAGCCGGCGCGGCTGCGCCAGAGCAGCAGCCAGACGCCGACGGCCGCAGCGAGCGCGATGAAGAGGCTCGCGTTGAGCGGCGAGCTCGGCCAGTCGATGCCGACGCGCCCGAGCAGCTCGCTCATGCCCGGCAGGTGCGCCGCCGGCCCGAACGGCTCGGTCTCGACCGACATGCTGCCCGGCGCCTTCAGCCGGTTGACGAGCAGGTAGACGAGCAGCGTGCTCGCGAGGAAATTGAACATGATCGTCGTGATGACGATGTGGCTGCCGCGGTAGGCCTGCAGCACCGCCGGCACGACCGCCCACGCCATGCCGAAGAGCATGCCGCCGACGGCCATCAGCGGCAGCAGCACCGGCGCCGGCAGGCGCTGCGACAGCCAGAGCGCGACGAGCCCGGTGCCGAGGCCGCCGAGCGTCGCCTGGCCTTCGGCGCCGATGTTGAAGAGCCCGGCGTGGAAGGCGACCGCGACGGCGAGGCCGGTGAAGATGAAGGTCGTCGCGTAGTAGAGCGTGTAGGACATCCCGCGCGGCGTGCCGAAGGCGCCGCGGACGAGCAAGGTCAGCACCTCGGCCGGGTTCTGGCCGATCACCGCGACGACGATGCCGGCGACCGCGAGCGCGACCCCCAGGTTGACGACCGGCACGAGCGCGACGTCGATCCAGCGGCCGTCGCCGCGCCGGCCGGCCAGCGTCGCAGGCACCGTCAGCTGCGCGCCGGCCGCGACGGACGCGTCCTTCATGCCGCCTCGGTCTCGGTCATCAGCACGCCCAGGCGCAGCTCGCTGCACTCGGCGACCGGCAGTTCGCCGGTGATCCGGCCCTCGTTCATGACGACGACCCGGTCGGCGAGCGCGAGGATCTCGTCGAGCTCGCTCGAGACGACGAGCACCGCGGCGCCGGCATCGCGCAGCGCACGGAGCTGCGCATGGATGAATTCGATCGCGCCGATGTCGACGCCGCGCGTCGGCTGGCCGACGAGCAGCACACGCGGTGCGCGGCCGAGTTCGCGCGCGAGCACGAGCTTCTGCTGGTTGCCGCCGGAGAATTTCGCGCTGCCGAGTTCCGGATCGGGCGGGCGCACGTCGAAGCGCGCCATCAGCGCCGCGGTCGCCGCGCGCATCCGGCCGCGGCGCATCCAGCCGCCGCGGCTGCTGTACTCGGGCAGGCCTTCGTAGCCGAGCACGGCCGACTCCCAGGCCGCGAAGCTCATCACCATCGCACGGGCGTGGCGGTCCTCGGGCACGTGGGCGATCCTCAGCCGCCGCGCGGTGCGCGGGTCGAGCCAGTGCGGCGCGTCGAAGGTCGCACCGAAGGTCGCGAGCCGGCCGGCCTCGGGCACGCGCAAGCCCGAGAGCACGTCGAGCAGTTCGCTCTGGCCATTGCCCGAGACGCCGGCGATGCCGACGATCTCGCCCGCCGCGAGCCGCAGGTCGACGCCGCGCAGCCGGGGCACGCCGAGCGCGTCGCGGACGACGAGGCCGGTCGCCTCGAACACGACCGGCGCGGCACTGCCGTGCGGCTGTTGCCCCGGGCGCGGAGCGGCGGCATTCGCCGTCGGCGTGCCCGCCATGCGCCGCCCGACCATCGCCTCGGCGAGCGCGTCGACCGAGGTGTCGGCGATGGCGCGCTCGGCGACGACGCGGCCGGCGCGCATCACCGTGACCGTGTCGCAGAGCCGCATCACCTCTTTCAGCTTGTGCGTGATGAGCACGATCGTCGTGCCTTGCGAGCGCAGCCGCGACAGCACCTCGAAGAGCTGCACCGTCTCCTGCGGCGTCAGCACGGCGGTCGGCTCGTCGAGGATCAGCACCCTGGCGCCGCGGTAGAGCGTCTTCAGGATCTCGAGCCGCTGGCGGTCACCGACCGCGAGCTCACCGACGGTCGCGTCGAGCGCGACCTTGAGCCCGGTCGACGCCATCAGCGCCTCGAGCCGCGCGCGGACGATGCGGTCGGCGCGCCGCAGCAGCAGGTGCGGCTCGGCGCCGAGCATGACGTTCTCGATCGCCGTCAGCGTCTCGACGAGCATGAAGTGCTGGTGGACCATGCCGATGCCGAGCGCGATCGCATCGACGGCGTTGCGGATCGTCACCGGCCGGCCGGAGACCTCGATCGCGCCGCGGTCGGCGGCATAGAAGCCGTACAGCACCGACATCAAGGTCGACTTGCCGGCTCCGTTCTCGCCGACGAGCCCGTGCACCGTGCCCGCGCGCACCGCGAGGTCGACGCCGTCGTTGGCGAGGACCGCGCCGAAGCGCTTGGTGATGCCGGTCATGCGGACCGCGAGCACGCCGGGCTCCGGCCGGTCGCCCATCAGAACTTGCAGGTGTTCGCGGTCATGTAGTCGGCGACCTGGATCCTGCCGCCGACGATGTCGGCCTTGGCGGCGTCGACCTGCTTCTTCATCGCCGGGCTGACGAGCCTGGCGTTGTTGTCGTCCATCGCGTAGTCGACGCCGCCTTCCTTCAGGCCGAGCACGAGGACGCCGGGCTTCCAGTCCTTCGCTGCCTCGTAGACCGCGACGTCGACGCGCTTCAGCATCGACGTCAGCATGGTGCCGGGCTGGACGTGGTTCTGGTTGCTGTCGACGCCGATCGCGAGCTTGCCGGCGTCCTTCGCGGCCTGGTAGACGCCCATGCCGGTGCCGCCGGCGGCCGCGAAGACGACATCGGCGCCCTTGCCGAACTGCGCCTTGGCGAGCTCGCTGCCGCGACCCGGGTCGGCCCACGCCGCGCCGGTCGTGCCGGTCATGTTCGAGAACACCTCGGCCTTCGGGTTCGCGAACTTCACGCCCTGTTCGTAGCCGCACTGGAAGCGGCGGATCAGCGGGATGTCCATGCCGCCGACGAAGCCGACCTTGCCGGTCTTGCTCGCCTGCGCCGCCATCACGCCGACGAGGAAACTGCCCTCCTGCTCGCGGAAGACGATCGACTGCACGTTGGGCGCCTTGACGACCATGTCGATCAGCGCGAAGTGGAGCTTCGGGAACTCCTTGGCGATCTTCTCGATCGCCGCCGCCTGGCCGAAGCCGATGCCGATCACCGGCGACGCGCCGCGTTCGGCCATGCGGCGCAGCGCCTGCTCGCGCTGCGTCTCGTTGGCGATCTCGAACTCGAGGTAGGGCTTGCCGCTCTCCTTCTTCCAGCGCTCGATGCCGTTGTACGCGGCCTCGTTGAACGACTTGTCGAACTTGCCGCCCATGTCGTAGACGACCGCGGGCTGGGCCGAAGCGGCAGCCGCCGCGAAGATGGCGAGGGCGAACGCGCCGGATCGATGCAGAGGTGTCATGGCAAAGGTCGGAGGTGGCGAAGAACCGCTGAATGATGACGCATCCGGCAAGCCCGCATTTCGGGGCCGGACCGGAGGAAGAGCACGAAGCGGACCCGTGGCGCGCGCCGTCGACGGCCCGCCCGCGTGGGCGGTGGCGGCCCGCCGGCGTGCACGGTGGCGGCCATGGCGCGGATCGTGCGATCGTCGAACCTCCGACCGCGCTCCGCGTCCGACCGCCATGCCCACGTCCCCGTCCTGGAAGGCACTGCCGAAAGTCCTGCTGCACGAGCACATCGACGGCGGCCTGCGCCCTGCGACGCTGCTCGAGCTGTGCCGCGCCCGCGGGCTCGCGCTGCCCGCCGACGATGCCGACGCGCTCGCCGCCTGGGTGCGGGCGAACGCCGACTCCGGCAGCCTCGAGCGCTATCTGCGCGGCTTCGCGCTGACGGTCGAGGCGATGGCGTCGCCGGACGCCTGCGAACGCGTCGCCTTCGAAGCCGCCGAGGATGCGCGGCTCGACGGCTGCGTGCTCGCCGAGTTCCGGATGGCGCCGCTGCTGCTCGAGCCGTACGGCCTGTCCGGCGACGCGGTCGTCGAGGCGCTCGCCGCCGGGCTCGCACGCAGTCCGCTCGCCTGCGGCCTGATCGTCTGCGCGATGCGCACCGACCCGCCCGACGAGACGCTCCGCGCCGCCGGGCTGGCGGCGCGCCACGCGGGTCGCGGCGTGATCGGCTTCGACCTCGCCGGCGCCGAGCGCAGCCATCCGCCGGCGGTGCATGCCGAGGCGTTCCGGCTGGCGGGCGCCGCCGGGCTCGGCCTCACCTGCCATGCCGGCGAGGCCGACGCGGGCTCGCGCGTCTTCGAAGCCGCCTCGATCGGCGCGACGCGCATCGGCCACGGCGTCCACCTCATGCACGGGCAGACGCCCGGCGAGACCGCGCGCTGGGTCGACGAAGCGCGGCGGCTCGGCCTGCACTTCGAGGTCTGCCCGACGAGCAACGTCCACACCGGCGCCGTCGCATCGCTGGCGGAGCATCCGATCGGCGCGATGCTCGACGCCGGGCTCGACGTCTCGTGCTCGACCGACAACCGGCTGATGTCGGGGGTCACGCTGAGCGGCGAGCTGGCGGCGATCCACGCGGCGCCGGGCGTGCCGCGGCCGAGCATCGTCGCGCTGATGCGCAATGCCGCTGCGGCATCGTTCCTGCCGTCCGCCGACCGCGACGCCGCGGCGACGGCGCTCGCGGCCTGGGACGCCGACAGCGGCGCATCGGCGGCCTGACCGCTCGCGACGAGTCCTCGCGGGCTGCGCCCGCGTTCGCAGGCGACCGCACGACGCGGGCTTGCCTCCGCCGGCAGACCCGCAGGACGCGGCGGCCGGCGTTCAGCGATCGCGCATGACCCGGGCGAAGTGATCGGCCAGCGCCCGGTGGGCATCGAGCGGCAGCACCTGCGCGACGTACTGGTCGGGCCGCACGACGACGAGCGCGCCCCGCTCCCGGTCGATGCCGCGCATCGCGAAGATGTCGGCGCGCGGATCGGCGCAGAACACCTTCTCGTGGTCGCGCAGGCCGAGCCGGCCCTTCGTCGGCAAGAGCAGCGCCGGCAGCGTCTCGATGGCGAGCGCGCGGTGGCTCTGCGGGAAGATCGCCCGCAGGTCGAACACCGCGTCGACGTCGCGGCCGCCCGGCGTGAAGCGGCGCAGCGGCGAGTCGGGCGCGACGTCGAGGAAGCGGCACAGCGCGTGGATGCCTCGAGCCGCGTCGGCGACGTCGTTCGCGCCGGCGAAGGCATAGAGCCGCCAGCGGCCGTCGGCGCGGGCGACGTGGCCGAGCTGCAGCGGCCGGGCGTCGGCGAGCCGCACGACCGGCGCCGAGTGGAAGCGTTCGCCGACGACGAAACCGGTCGCGAGCGACTGGTGCGCCGCGTCGCCGGTGAGCGTCGACGCCGCATAGCGCGTGCCGAGGCCGGCGGTGAAGCGGCCGTGCTGCTCGAAGTAGGTCCGCAGCGCCTCGGGGTCGACGCCTTCGCCGTCGCCGTCGTCGACCTTGGCGGCGTCGCCGACCATCGTCGACCAGGCGCGGTCGAAGTCGATCAGTTCCTGCGCCGCCGGCTGGCGCTCGGCCGAGTAGCTGTGCAGCAACGACTCCGGCGAGAGGCCGCGCAGCACGGCGGCGAGCTTCCAGCCGAGATTGAACGCGTCCTGCATCGAGACGTTCATGCCCTGGCCGGCCTTCGGGCTGTGCGTGTGGCAGGCGTCGCCGGCGATGAAGACGCGCGGCATGCGCGCGCCCTCCTCGCCCGCCGGCACGTCGTCGTACTTCGAAGTGATGCGCTGGCCGATCTCGTAGACCGACCACCACGGCACTTCCTTCACGTCGAGCGTGTAGGGGTGGAGGATGCGGCGCGCGGCCGCGATCACGTCGTCGAGGCCGATGCCGCGCTCGGCGACGCGTTCGTTCTCGCCGAGCTTGTCCATGCGGACGTAGAACCGGACGAGATAGCCGCCTTCACGCGGGATGACGAGCAGGTTGCCGGCGGCCGCCTGCACCGCCGACTTGAGGCGGATGTCCGGGTAGTCGGTGACGCAGAGCATGTCCATCACGCCCCAGGCCTGGTTGGCCGAATCGCCGACCAGCGGCACGCCGATCGAGCGGCGCACGGCGCTGCGCGCACCGTCGCAGCCGACGACATAGCGGGCACGCACCGTCTCGAGCTCGCCGGCGCGAGCCGGCTCTGTGCGCTCGAGCCGGACCGTGACCGGATGCGTCGCCGCGCCGTCGCGGTCGACCGCGAGGTCGCGCACCTCGCGGCCGTAGTGCGGCACGAGCCGCGCCGGCGAACGCTCCATCGACGCGAGGTAGAAGTCGTGGACCCGCGCCTGGCTCAGCACGACGTGCGGGAACTCGGACAGGCCGTCGGGCGTGTCCTCCACCCGGCCGTGGCGGACGATCCGCCCGGGTGCGGCCGGATCGGGCCGCCAGAACGTGACCTCGTTGATCCAGCAGCCTTCGGCGAGCACGCGGTCCGCGAAGCCGAAGGCCTCGAACATCTCCATCGTGCGGCAGGCGATGCCGTCGGCCTGCCCGAGCTGCAGCGGGCCGTCCTTGCGCTCGACGATGGCGGTGCGGATGTCGGGGCACTGCGCGAGCTGCGCGGCGAGCGTGAGGCCGGCCGGGCCGCAGCCGACGATGAGGACGTCGACCTCGGCCGGCACGGCGTCGCCGTGCGGCAGCGCGGTGGGGGCCGCGGCGGCGAGCGCCGGATCGCCGGGAACGAAGCCGTTGAGATGGAATTGCATGGAGTCACCTCTGAAGTTCAGGAAGCTGGACGTGCCGCTCGAACGCGAACGGGCGGGTGGACCGGCGAACGTTCGGTCAGTGCACGGCAAGTCGCACGTCGAACGAAACAACGCATGCTGATCGTCAGCTTACTGAATAGTTGTCATCCTAAGATCGGGGTTTTCCCGCCGAGCGTTTCCTCGCCGATGCCATCCGATCCGACCCGCGTCGACCTGAGCCGCCAGCCGGGCCACCTCGCCCGGCGCGTCCAGCAGATCGCCGTCGCGCTGTTCGTCGAGGAGATCGGCGACGTCGGACTGACGCCGGTGCAGTACTCGTCGCTGCAGACGGTCTGCAACGCGCCGGGCATCGACCAGAAGACGCTCGCGACGACGATCGGCTACGACACGTCGACGATCGGCGGCGTCGTCGACCGGCTCGAGGCCCGCGGCCTCGTCGAACGCAGGATCGCGCCCGACGACCGGCGGGCGCGCCGCGTGTCGCCGACCGATGCCGGCCGCGAGGCGGTGCGCGCCGCCGTGCCGCGGATGCTGCGCGCGCAGGAACGCTTGCTCGAAGCGCTGGCGCCCGCAGAGCGGACCGAGTTCATGCGGCTGATGCAGGTGGTGATCGACGCCCACAGCGAGCCGTGCCGAACGCCGCCCGGCGACTGACGCGTTCGCGAGCGACGGCGTTGCACGCGGTGGTCAGGCTGCGCTCGTCGATCACCGCGGCGATGCTGTCGATGATCGGGACGTTGACGATAAGCCC
>CAXUDL010000052.1:23928-30028 GCA_964249855.1 uncultured Rhizobacter sp.
CCGCCTGCCGCCTGCCGCCTGCCGGCATCGCGGCACGAGCCTCCGTCGTCGGCCGGCGGCCGTCCGACGACCCCGGTGCCTGCTTCTAAAATCCCCGGGTCCCGACCCGTCGCCGCATCCGAGGCCCCGCATGACTCTCGCCGCCCCCGTCGTCGTCACGTCCGCCGACATGATCGAGAGCGTCGCCGCCGCGCTCCAGTACATCAGCGTCTACCACCCTGCCGACTACATCCGCCATCTCGCCCGCGCCTACGAGCTCGAGCAGAGTGCGGCGGCCAGGGACGCGATCGCGCAGATCCTGACCAATTCGCGGATGTGCGCCGAAGGCAGGCGGCCGATCTGCCAGGACACCGGCATCGTCAACGTGTTCCTCGAGATCGGCATGGACGTGCGCTTCGAGGGCTTCGCCGGATCGATCGAGGACGCCGTCAACGAGGGCGTCCGCCGCGGCTACGGCGACCCGGACAACCCGCTTCGCGCGAGCATCGTCGCCGACCCGCAGTTCCTGCGGAAGAACACCGGCGACAACACGCCCGCGGTCGTCCACATGACCGTCGTGCCCGGCCGCACGGTCGGCGTGACGGTCGCGGCCAAGGGCGGCGGCTCGGAGAACAAGAGCAAGTTCGTGATGATGAACCCGAGCGACTCGCTGGTCGACTGGGTGCTGAAGACCGTGCCGACCATGGGCGCCGGCTGGTGCCCGCCCGGCATGCTCGGCATCGGCATCGGCGGCACCGCCGAGCGCGCGATGCTGCTCGCCAAGCAAAGCCTGATGGAGGACATCGACATGGTCGAGCTGAAGCAGAGAGGACCGCGCGACAAGCTCGAGGAACTCCGCATCGAGCTCTGCGACAAGATCAACGCGCTCGGCATCGGCGCGCAGGGGCTCGGCGGCCTGACCACCGTGCTCGACGTGAAGATCGCCATGGCGCCGACCCATGCGGCGAGCAAGCCGGTCGCGATGATCCCGAACTGCGCCGCCACGCGCCACGCGCATTTCGTGCTCGACGGCTCGGGCCCCGCCTTCCTCACGCCGCCGTCGCTCGACCTGTGGCCCGACGTGCACTGGGCACCCGACGCCGAGCGCTCGCGCCGCGTCGACCTCGACACGTTGACGCGCGAGCAGGTCGCCGCCTGGACGCCGGGCGAGACGCTGCTCCTGAACGGCAAGATGCTGACCGGCCGCGACGCCGCGCACAAGCGCATCCAGGACATGCTGGCCAGGGGCGAGCCGCTGCCCGTCGACTTCGCCGGCCGCGTCATCTACTACGTCGGCCCGGTCGATCCGGTGCGGGACGAAGCCGTCGGCCCGGCCGGCCCGACGACCGCGACGCGGATGGACAAATTCACCGAGATGATGCTTGCCGACACCGGCCTGTTCGCGATGATCGGCAAGGCCGAGCGCGGGCCGGCCGCGATCGAGGCGATCAGAAAGCACGGCAGCGCGTACCTGATGGCCGTCGGCGGCGCTGCGTACCTCGTCTCGAAGGCGATCCGGACCGCCAGGGTCGTCGGCTTCGAAGACCTCGGCATGGAGGCGATCTATGAGTTCGAGGTCAGCGACATGCCGGTCACGGTCGCCGTCGACTCGCACGGCGTCTCGGTGCACGAGACCGGGCCGAAGGAGTGGAGCGCGCGGCTCGCGCGCATCCCGGTCGTCGCGGCGGCCTGAGCCGCGCCGCCCGGCGGCCGCTCACGGCTCCTTGCCGAGCTCCTGCAGCAGCCGCGTCATGAGGTAGAGCCGCGGCACGATCGAGTCGAGCTCGACGTACTCGTCCCGCGCGTGGTAGCCGAAGCCGGCGAGGCCGAAGCTCTCGAGCACGACCGGCTTGCCCGAGCGGGCGGCGAAAGCGGCGTCGGTGGCGCCGCCGGTCATGGGCGCGAGCACGAGGTCGCGGTCGATCTCGCGGTAGATCGCCTGGGCGCGCTCGCCGAGGGCGCGGCCGCGCGGCCCGGCGAGGAACGCCGGGCGGCCGACGACGAGCGTGACCTTGCTCGTCGTGTCCGGAATCAACGTGCCCGACGCCACCTTCGCCTGCAGCGCCGCGCCGAGCGGCGTCTCGGCGCCGGGCTGCGTCATGCGGACGTCGGCGGTCGCGATCGCGAGCTCGGGGATCTGGTTCGTCGCCTTGTTCGAGATCACGTTGGTCCAGTTGAGCTGGGCGCCGGGGATGTCCTTCGCGACGTCCTTCGTCGCGAGCATCTGGTAGGCGAGCTCGAGGATCGCGTTGCGCCCGAGCTCGGGCGCGGCGCCGGCGTGCGACGCCTTGCCGCGCACCTCGAGCGTCGCCGTCGCGGTGCCGGCGGCGCCGAGCAGCAGGGCTTCGGTCTTGACGACCGCCTTCGCCGCGGTGGGCTCGCAGGAGAGCACGGCGTCGTGCTGCGCGGCGAGCGTGGCGATCAGTTCGCCGGAGCCGGGCGAGCCGACCTCCTCGTCCGGGTTCATCACGACCGTCAGCGTCGCGAAGTCCTTCCAGCCCGCATCGAGCAGGATCTTGAGCGACTGCAGGATGACCGTGAGCCCGCCCTTGTCGTCGGCGATGCCGGGGCCGTAGAGCTTGTTGCCTTCCTGCCGGAGCGGCTGCTCCTTGAGCACGCCTTCGCGGTAGACCGTGTCCATGTGGCCCTGCAGCATGATCTTCTTGCGGCCGGTGCCGGCGAGCGTCGCGACCACGCTGTCGGCCTGCGCGCCGACGGCCGACTTGCGGCGCTCGGTCTTGAAGCCGAGCGCCTTGAATCGCGCGTCGACGACGTCGGCCAGCTTCGCGAGACCCGGCGCATCGCCGCTGCCCGACTCGATCGCGACCAGCGTCTTGAGCGTCTCGACGGCGGCCGGCTCGGCCTGCTTCGCCGCCTCGAGCAGCCGGGCGTCGGGAGCGGCGCAGGCGGCGGCGATCGCCCCGAGCAGTCCTGCGGCGAAGACGGCGGAAGCGAGGGTGCGGGACGGTGTCGGAGCCATGGATGGGGGTGGTTGGTTCGGGTCTCGAAGGATAGACGCCGGGCCGGTCCGAGCCATTGCGGAAGACGCGGAGCGGTGCGTGCGCCACGCGCCGAGACGGCGTATGCGCCCGGCGTCGGCGTCGTCATCGGCGTCGTCATCGGCGTCGGCGTCGGCATCGGCATCGGCGTCGGCGTCGGCGTCGGCGTCGGCGTCGGCGTCGGCGTCGGCATCGGCATCGGCATCGGCGTCGGCGTCGGCATCGATCCCCGCACGCCACCGTCTCGCTCACGCGCGAGGCCGTCGCCCGCCTGCGCTTCCTTCAGCCGCGCGGGTGGTGTGCCGCGTGCAGCGCCTTCAGCCGCTCGCGCGCGACATGGGTGTAGATCGTCGTCGTCGAGATGTCGGCGTGGCCGAGCAGGAGCTGCACGGCGCGCAGGTCGGCGCCGTGGTTGAGCAGATGCGTCGCGAAGGCGTGGCGCAGCGTGTGCGGCGAGAGCGGCACGTGCACGCCCCCGGCGAGCGCATGCGCCTTGACGAGCTTCCAGAACATCTGCCGCGTCATCGGGCCGCCGCGCGCCGTGACGAAGAGCGCGTCGCTGCTGCGGCCGCCGAGGATCGCCGGCCGGGCGTCGGCGAGGTAGCGGCGCAGCCACTCGTGTGCCTCGTCGCCGAAGGGCACGAGCCGCTCCTTGGCGCCCTTGCCGGTGGCGCGTAGCGCGCCGTCGACGAGGCTCAGGTGGACCGTCTTCATGCCGACGAGTTCACTGACGCGCAGGCCGCTCGCGTACATCAGCTCGAGCATCGCGCGGTCGCGCAGGCCGAGCGGCACCGCGACGTCGGGCGCCGCGAGAAGCGCCTCGACCTGCGCTTCGCTGAGCGTCCTCGGCATGCGCAGCGGCTGCTTCGCGGCGAGCAGCGTCAAGGTCGGGTCGGCCGCCACGTGGTGCTGCCGCATCGCCCAGCGGAAGTAGCGCTTGAAGACCGTCAGCCGCCGGTTGCTGCTCGTCGACTTGCTCGTCGCATGACGGGCGACGCGGTAGGCGAGCAGGTCGGCCTCGCGCGTCGCGTCGAGCGCGCGGCCGTGCGCTGCCGCGAGCCAGTCGGCGTAGAGCGCGAGGTCGCGGCGATAGGCGGCGAGCGTGTTCTTGGCGAGGCCGTCCTCGAGCCAGAGCGCGTCGCAGAAGCGGTCGATCGCAGCCAGGCTCGCCGCCAGCGCCGCAGGATCCGGCTCGCGCGTCGTCAATCGAGCTTGAGCTTCTGCGCCGCGACGACGCGCTTGTAGACCGCGTACTCGGCGCTGATCTGCTGCGCGAACTGCTCGGCGGAGTTGCCGACGACGACCGAGCCCGTCTCCTCGATGCGCTTCTTGACCTGCGGGTCGGCGAGCGTCGCGCGGACCGCGGCGTTGACCTTGTCGACGACCTCCTTCGGCAGCCCCTTCGGCCCGTAGATGCCGTAGAACGCCATCCGGTTGACGGGTTCGAGGCCGACTTCCTTGAACGTCGGCACGTTCGGCAGCACGGCGAGCCGCTCGGGCGCCGCGACGACGATCGCGATCAGCCGGCCGTCCTTGATGAATGGCAGCGCCGACGGCAGGTTGTCGAAGATCATCGGCACCTGGCCGGCGACCGTGTCGTTGAGCGCCGGGCCGGCGCCGCGGTACGGGATGTGGAGCACGAAGGTGCCCGACAGGTTCTTGAAGAGCTCCATCTGCAGGTGGCCGATGCCGCCGGTGCCG
The DNA here is from genome assembly GCA_964249855.1 of uncultured Rhizobacter sp. Lineage (GTDB taxonomy): Bacteria > Pseudomonadota > Gammaproteobacteria > Burkholderiales > Burkholderiaceae_C > LMDS01. Next base: position 28,608 of record CAXUDL010000052.1, read on the forward strand.
GAACTCGCGAAGCTGTACTTGCCGGGGCTCTTCTTCAGTTCGGCGAGGAAGGCGTTGTAGTCGCGCGCCGGGAAGCTCGGGTGCACGGCGATCACGTTGGGCGTCGCCGCCATGTTGACGATCGGCGTGAAGTCGACGAGCGGGTCGTACGGAATCTTCGGATTGATCGCCGGATTGGCGGCGACGGTCGAGACGGTCGCGACGCCGAGCGAGTAGCCGTCGGGCACCGAACGCGCCGTGTCGACGGCGCCGACGACGCCGCCGCCGCCAGCCTTGTTCTCGACGATCATCTGCTGGCCGAGCGGCCCGCCGATCTTCTCGGCGAGCACGCGGGCGACGATGTCGGTGGTGCCGCCGGCGGCGAACGGCACGACGAGGCGCACCGGCCGGGTCGGATAGCTCTGCGCGCGGGCGCCTGTGGCGGTGGCGGCGAGCAGCGCGGCGAACGGCGCGCTGAGAAGGACTCTGCGGTGCATGGAAGCTCCCTGGAACGATCGAGGAGTCTAGAAGACGCGCGAGGCCTTCGCGCAGGAAAACACCCGGCCGTGCGGCGCGTCGGCGCTTCGCGCTGCCGAAGTTCGTGTCCGAACCGGCAGCGTGGCCGGCGCCGAGGTGCGACGCCAGGGTGGGGTCCGGCGCCGAGATCCCGCGCCGCGGTGCGGTCGGCCGCCGAGACGCGGCGCCCCAGTGCGGTCCGCCGTCGTGACGTCCGCCGCCCCGCCTACGGCCGCGAGCGCCCGCGTTCCCACGACGCGCGCGGCCGCGGCAGCGCGTCCGTCACCGGCCGGTCAGGCTTCGACCCCGCTCGGCAGCGTCGGCGTCCCGCACAGGCCCGCGGCGCTTCGCGCGGTCGCCGTGAATCCGCGCACCGGCGGATCGAGCTCCGGCCGGCGCTGGATCCAGTTGCTCGCGGGATAGTGCGCCGTCCCGCTGACCGCGTGCAGCGTGTAGGCGTGGCGCGAGCGGTCCGAGCGGTTCGCCTCCGAGCGGTGCGGGAAGGCGCCGTGGAAGACGACGAGCGAGCCGCGCGGCACCTCGATCCACTCGAACACGCTCTCGTCCCAGTGGGGCGCGGCGTCGAGCGTCTCGAGCCGCAAGCCGCCGTCGGGCTGGCGCCGGAAGACCTGGCCGAGGCCCTTTCGGTGCTCGCCGGGCAGGCCGCCGAGACAGCCGTTGCCGCGGTGCGCGTCCTCGATCGCGAACCAGAAGCCGACGACCGACTGCGGCTCGGTATAGAGATAGGTCGAGTCCTGGTGGCAGGCGACTTCGCCGCCGATGCCGGGCGGCTTGAAGATGTACATCGACTGCAGCAACCGCGGCTCGACGAGGCCGATGCCGTCGGCGACGGCCTGCAGCCGCGGGCTGCGGGAGAACGCGTCGAACACCGGATCGAGGTCGTGCATCGCGTGGCCGAGCTTGTT
>CAXUDL010000053.1:0-10876 GCA_964249855.1 uncultured Rhizobacter sp.
ACGCGTCGATCTCGACGACTTCTCCGCCCGCCCGCCCCATGTCGGCCCTGCCACTGCCCGCCTCCGCTGCCCACCTGTTCGACCCAGCCGCGACCGGTGCGCCCGACGTCGCACCGCCGCTGGTGCCGGCCCGGGTGATCGGCAGCGATGCCGAAGCGCTGGACGTTGCCGCCCGCCTGGCCGAGGGCTTCGCCCGCGACGCCGCGCTGCGAGACCGCGAACGGCGCCTTCCGTGGGCCGAGCTGGCGAGCTACAGCGCCAGCGGGCTGGGCGGCATCACCGTGCCGCGCGAACACGGCGGCGCACAGGCGAGCTACCGGACGCTGGCGGAAGTGTTCAAGCGCATCTGCGCGGCCGACCCGGCGCTCGGCCAGATCCCGCAGAACCACTTCGGCACGCTCGAGATGGTGCGCCATGCCGCCAGCCCGGCGCAGCAGGCGCGCATCTTCCGCGGCGTGCTCGAAGGCCGGCGCCTCGGCAACGCCGGGCCGGAGCGCGGCAGCAAGCACGTGCTCGACCTCAAGGCCCGTTTGCGGGCCGATGGCCGCGGCGGCTTCGTGCTCGACGGCACCAAGTTCTATTCCACCGGCGCGCTCTTCGCGCACTGGGTGCCGACCAAGGCGCTCGACGAGCAGGGCCGGCTGGTCGTCGCCTTCGTCGAACGCGGCACGCCGGGCCTTCGCATCGTCGACGACTGGTCGAGCTTCGGCCAGCGCACCACGGCCAGCGGCACGGTGGTCTTCGACGGCGTGCAGGTCTCGGCCGACGCGGTGATCCCGATGTGGCGCCTGGGCAACGAGCCCAACATCCAGGGCCCGACCTCGCAATTGATCCAGGCCGCCATCGACGCCGGCATCGCCAACGCCGCGCTGCGCGACACGATCGCCTTCGTGCGCGAACGCGCGCGGCCGTGGGCCGATGCCGGCGTGGACCGCGCGGCCGACGACCCGTACGTCATCCAGGAGATCGGCCGCCTGCAGATCGACGTGCACGCGGCCGACGCGGTCCTCGACGAAGCCGCGCAGACGCTCGACGAGATCGCCGCCCTGCCGATCGACGACGCGGCCAGCGCCCGCGCCTCGGTCGCGGTGGCCGCCGCCAAGGTGCTGACCACCGAGGCGGCGCTCAACACGAGCGAGAAGCTGTTCGAGATGGCCGGCTCGTCGGCCACGCTCGCCGTGCACAACCTCGACCGCCACTGGCGCAACGCCCGCACCCACACCTTGCACGACCCGGTGCGCTGGAAGGCCCACCTGCTCGGCCAGTACCACCTGAACGGCGTGTACCCGAAGCGCCATTCGTGGAACTGAGCCCCATGACGACAGCCCCCCACGCACCACCCGCCGACCGCATCGAGAGCGATGCGCAGGCCATCGAGGTCGCGACGCGACTCGCCGGGGAGTTCGCGGCCGGCGCCTCCGAGCGCGACCGCGGGCGCCGCCTGCCGCACGCCGAACTCGACACCTACGCCCGCTCGGGCCTCTGGGGCATCACCGTGCCGCGCGAATACGGCGGCGCGGCGGTGTCGCGCGCCACCCTGGCCGAGGTCGTCGCGATCATCTCGAGCGCCGACGGCTCGCTCGGCCAGATTCCGCAGAACCACTACTACGCGGTCGAGATCGTGCGGGTCAACGGCAGCGAGGCGCAGAAGCGGCGCCTCTTCGGAAGCGTGCTCGCCGGCGAGCGCTGGGGCAACGCGCTCGCTGAACTCGGCACGCGCACCTCGTCCGAGCGCAAGACGCGGCTGACGCGCGACGGCGCCGGCGACCGCGCGGGTTTTCGAGTCAACGGCCGCAAGTTCTATGCGACCGGCGCGCTCTACGCGCAGCGGATTCCGACCTCGGTGATCGACGACGACGGCGTGCTGCAACTCGCCTTCATCGGCCACGACGCGCCCGGCCTGAGCATCGTCGACGACTGGTCGGGCTTCGGCCAGCGCACGACCGGCAGCGGCACGGTGGTGCTCGACGACGTGCGGGTCGAGGCGGACGACGTGGTGCCGATGCAGGCTTCGTTCACGCGGCCGACGACGGTCGGGCCGTTCGCGCAGCTGATCCACGCCGCGATCGATCTCGGCATCGCCCGCGCCGCCTTCGCCGACACCTTGCGCTTCGTCAGGGAACGCTCGCGGCCCTGGGTCGATTCAGGGCTCGACAAGGCCAGCGACGACCCGTTGACGCTGGCCGAGATCGGCACCCTGAGCGTGCGCCTGCAGGCTGCCGAGGCGATGCTGCGGCGCGCCGGCCGCGCGGTCGATGCGGCCACGCTCGAGTCGACCGACGACAGCGTCGCCGCGGCCTCGGTCGCGGTGGCCGAGGCCCGCGCGCTGACGACCGGCGTGTCGCTGCTGGCCGGCAGCAAGCTGTTCGAACTCGCCGGCACGCAGGCGACGCTCGCCGAACACAACTTCGACCGCCACTGGCGCAACGCCCGCACCCACACCCTGCACGACCCGGTGCGCTGGAAGTACCGCGCCGTCGGCGACTACGTCCTGAACGACAAGCGCCCGCCGCGCCACGGCGCGCTGTGAGGAATGTCCACGTGACCGCGCCGAAAAAACAGATCCGCCTCAACGCATTCAGCATGAACTGCGTCGGCCACATCAACCACGGCCTCTGGACGCACCCGCGCGACCGCTCCGCCGACTACACCGACCTCGACCACTGGACGGGCCTCGCCAGGCTGCTCGAACGCGGCCTCTTCGACGGCCTCTTCCTCGCCGACATCATCGGCGTCTACGACATCTACCAGGAGTCGATCGCGCTGACCTTGGCCGAGTCGATCCAGTTGCCCGTCAACGACCCGACCCTGCTGATCCCGGCGATGGCGGCCGTGACCGAGCACCTCGGCTTCGGCGTCACGATCAACCTGACCTACGAACGGCCCTATCTCCTGGCACGGCGGCTGTCCACGCTCGACCACCTGACGCGCGGGCGCGTCGGCTGGAACATCGTCACCGGCTACCTCGACAGCGCCGCACGCGCGATGGGCCTGGAAGAGCAGCCCGAGCACGACCGCCGCTACGACCAGGCCGACGAGTTCATGGACGTCGCCTACAAGCTCTGGGAAGGCAGCTGGGACGACGACGCCGTGCAGCGCGACCGCGCCAGGCGCATCTACGCGCAGCCGGGTTCGGTGCACCGCATCCAGCACCGCGGCGAGTTCTACCGCGTCGATGGCTATCACCTGTCGGAGCCCTCGCCGCAGCGCACGCCGGTGCTCTACCAGGCCGGCGCCTCCGACCGCGGCCAGCTGTTCGCCGCGCGCCACGCCGAGTGCGTGTTCATCTCGGGCCAGTCGCGCGAGGCGGTGCGCGGGCTCGTCGCGAACATCCGTGCGGCGGCAGTCGCGGCCGGACGACGCCCCGACGACATCAAGATCTTCATGGGCGCGACCGTGATCACTGCCGAGACCGATGCGCTGGCCGAGGCCAGGCTGCACGAGTACGAGCGCTACGCCAACCCCGAAGCGGGCCTGGCGCACTTCGCGAGCTCGACCGGCATCGACTTCTCGCGCTACGGGCTCGACGAGCCCTTCCGCGCCGTCAAGAACAACGCGATCCAGTCGGCCGTGAAGGCGGTGACCGCGCCGGGCCGCGAGCAGACCAAGCGCAAGCTGCTCGATCAACTGAGCCTGGGGGGCCGCTACTCGCCGATCATCGGCGGGCCCGCGCGCGTGGCCGACGAGCTCGAAGCCTGGGTCCGCGAGACCGACATCGACGGCTTCAACCTCGCGCGCACCGTCACGCCCGAGTGCTTCGAGGACTTCATCCGGTTCGTCGTGCCCGAGCTGCAGTCGCGCGGCTCGTACAAGACGGCCTACGCGAGCGGGCCGCTGCGCGAGAAGCTGTTCGGCGCCGGCCAGGCGCGCCTGCCCGCACGGCATGCGGGCGCGGCCTTCCGCCGCGCTGCGGCAGCCGTGGCGGCGCCGGCGGGCGTCGCCGCGGTGCCGGGTTGAGCGGTGGGCGCGCGATGTCCGCTTCCCTTCATACGCCGCCGGGCCCGGCGGCACTGCTGCAAGTCCGCCGGCTGAACGTGGCGTTCCGCGGCCAGCCCGCGGTGCGCGACCTCGACCTCGACCTTCATGCGGGCGAGACGCTGGCACTCGTCGGCGAATCGGGCTGCGGCAAATCGACGACCGCGCTGGCGCTGATGCGCTTGCTGCCGGCCACGGCCCGCCTGAGCGGCCAGGTGCTGTTCGACGGCCGCGAGCTGCTGGCGCTGCCCGAGCGCGACCTGTGCGCGCTCCGCGGCGACCGCATCGCGATGATCTTCCAGGAGCCGATGACGTCGCTGAACCCGGTGCTGACGATCGGCGAGCAGGTGGCCGAGACACTGCGGCTGCACCGCGCGATGTCGGCCCGCGCCGCGCGGGCGCGGGCGCTCGAGCTGCTCGACCTCGTGCAACTGCCCGAGCCGCAGCGCCGCATCGACGACCACCCGCACCAGCTCTCGGGCGGACAACGCCAGCGCGTGATGATCGCCTCGGCCATCGCCTGCGAGCCGCGCCTCTTGATCGCCGACGAGCCGACCACCGCGCTCGACGTGACCATCCAGGCGCAGATCCTCGCGCTGCTCGACCGGCTGCGGCGCGAGCTCCGCATGGGCCTGCTGCTGATCACGCACGACCTCGGCGTGGTGGCGCATTGGGCCGACCGCGTCGCGGTGATGCTGGAAGGCGAAAAGCTCGAGGAAGGCGCGACCGCCAGCGTGTTCGCAACGCCCCGTTGCGGCTACACCCGCGGCCTGCTGGGCGCGTCGCTGCACGGCGACGACACCGATCGCAGCCGCCACTACCGCGATGGCCGCCTGCCCGAGATCCGTCACACGCGCGATCCGGCGACCGGGCGGCTCGACTCCGAACTGGCGCCGGGCGACGACGCCCCGCGCGCCTGGCCCGTGCCGGACCGCGCCGCCCCGCCCCTGCTCGCGATCGAGCGTCTCGGCGTTCGCTACGCCGGCAGCCGGAGCGAGGCGAACGCCGTCGACGGCGTGTCGCTGCAGATCGCCGCGGGCGAAACCGTCGGCCTGGTCGGCGAGTCGGGCTGCGGCAAGAGCACGCTGGCACGCAGCATCCTGCGACTCGAACGGCCGAGCGCGGGCCGCATCGTCTGGGACGGTGTCGACGTCACCGCGCTGAACGGCGCGCGCGCCCTGCGCCCGCTGCGCCGCCAGGTGCAGATGATCTTCCAGGACCCCTACGGCTCGCTGAACCCGCGCCAGACGGTCGGCGAGATTCTCGAGGCCGCGCTGATCGTGCACGGTGTCGCCGACGCCGTCGAGCGCCGGCAGCGCGTGCGCCGCGTGCTCGACGCGGTCGGCCTGCCGTCGCCCTCGCTGCAGCGCCATCCGCACGAGTTCTCCGGCGGCCAGCGGCAACGCATCGGCATCGCCCGCGCGCTGGTGCTCGCGCCGCGGCTGGTGGTCTGCGACGAGCCGGTGTCGGCGCTCGACGTCTCGGTGCAGGCGCAGATCCTCAACCTGCTGGTCGAGCTGAAACACGCGTTCGGCCTGTCCTACCTCTTCATCTCGCACGACCTCGCCGTGGTGCGCTACATGGCCGACCGCGTGCTGGTGATGAACGGCGGGCGCATCGTCGAAGAAGGCGACCACCAGACGATCTGGGCGCAGCCGACCCATGCCTACACGCGCTCGCTGATCGCCGCGGTGCCGTCGCTCGTCCGACGTGCCGAGCCCGCGGCACTGGCGGCCTGAAGCCTCCGCCATCGACACCTTCCATCGCAACCCCGGAACCATTCGCATGCCGAACATCCAGCGACGTCATCTGCTCACCCTGGCCACGGGAGCGGCACTCGCCGCGCCGTGGGTCGGCGCCCGCTCGGCGGATGCGCCCGTGCTCAAGGTCGGCGTGACCACCGGCCCGCACGAACAGGTCTTCGAAGTGGTCAAGCGCATCGCCGACCGCGATCACGGCCTGAAGGTCCAGCTCGTGGCGTTCACCGACTACTCGCGGCCGAATGCCGCGCTCGATGCCGGCGATCTCGACGCCAACAGCTTTCAGCACCGCCCCTTCCTCGCCGCGCAAGTCCGCACGCGCGGCTACAAAGTGGTCGGCTTCGGCCGCACCTGGATCGGGCCCATGGCGATCTACTCGAAGAAGGTCAAGAGGTTCGCCGACCTGGCCCCCGGTGCGCAGATCGCGATCCCGAACGACCCGGCCAACGAGAGCCGCGTGCTGCTGCTGCTGCAGAAGTCGGGCGCGATCAAGCTCAAGACCGGCATCGATCCGATCGCCGGCATCAACGCAACGCCGCGCGACATCGTCGAGAACCCGAAGAACTTCAGGTTCGTCGAGCTCGAAGCCGCGCAACTGCCGCGCACGCTCGACGACACCGACGCCTCGGCGATCAACGCCGACTATGCCGTCAAGGCCGGCCTGAACTCGGTGCGCGACAGCCTGCTGCGCGAAGACAAGGACGGTCCCTACGCCTGCCTGATCGCGGTGCGCGAGCAGGACCAGGAAAAGCCCTGGGTGCAGCAGCTCGTCAAGTCGTACCAGAACGACGAGGTGCGCCAGTTCATCCTCACCAAGTTCGATGGCGCGGTGCTGCCAGCGTTCTGATTCCCTCCCACGAGCCGGACCCCATGAATCCTCAAGACGACGACATTCCCGCCGGCGTGCACCGCCGCCGGCTCCTCGGCCTCACCGGCGCGCTGCTCGGCGGCGGCCTCCTCGATGGCCTCTGGGTCGAAGACGCCCAGGCAGTGATCGGCAGCGCGCCCAACACCGAGCAGGGCGCGGTGCGCGGCGGCACGCTCGAAGCCGTCGTCCACCCCGAGCCGCCGACGCTCGCGTTCTTCATCAACACCTCCACGCCGGGCCGCACCGTCGTCAGCAAGATCTTCGACGGGCTGCTCGACTACGGCCCCGACCTGAAGCCGCGGCCGCAGCTCGCCGAAAGCTGGGACGTCTCGCCCGACGGCCTCACCGTGCGCCTGAAGCTGCGCCGCAACGCCTTCTGGCACGACGGCAAGCCCTTCAGTTCGGCCGACGTGAAGTTCTCGGCCGACGAGGTCTGGAAGAAGTACGCGCCCACCGCGCGCCGCGTGTTCCAGTACCTCGCGAAGACGGAGGCGCCCGACCCGTACACCGTCGTCTTCACGCTCTCGAAGCCGACGCCGGTGATCCTGAACGCGCTCGACGTGGTCGCCACGCCGATCCTGCCGAAGCACCTCTACGAAGGCACCGACATCGCCAACAACCTGAACAACAACAAGCCGATCGGCACCGGCCCGTTCGCGTTCAAGGAGTGGGTGCGCGGCAGCCACATCGAACTCGTGCGCCACGAGAAGTACTGGGACGCCGGCAAGCCCTACCTCGACCGCGTGATCTGGAAATTCATCCCCGACGTGGCCGGCCGCGCCGCCGCGCTCGAGACCGGCGCGGTGCAGTACGGCGAGCGCAATCCGGTGACCTTCGCCGATGCCGACCGGCTCGCCAAGCTGCCCAACCTCGTCGTCGACACCGGCGGCTACAACGGCTTCTCGGGCTGGCTGTGGCTGATCCCGAACCTGCGCGACCCGATCATCGGCAAGTTGAAGGTGCGCCAGGCGATCTCTCACGCGATCAACCGCGAGGCGCTGACCAAGACCGTGTGGGGCGGTTATGCGGCGCCCGCGACCGGCCCGGTCACCTCGCAGCTCAAGACCTTCTACACGGCCGACACACCGCAGTACCCCTTCGACGTCAAGCGCGCCGAAGCGCTGCTCGACGAAGCCGGCTACCCGAAACAGGCCGACGGCTGGCGCTTCGCGCTCAACCACGACTTCATTCCGTTCGGCGACGACTACAAGCGCACCGGCGAGTTCGTGCGCCAGTCGCTGCGGGCCGTCGGCATCAACGTCAGCCTGCGCGCGCAAGACCTGCCGACGTGGACCAAGAACGTCTTCGCCGACTACAACTTCCAGCTCGTCAGCTCCTTCGGCATCAACTGGCAGGACCCGCAGATCGGCGTCGAGCAGCACTACTGGTCGAAGGCCGAAAGCAAGGGCACGCCCTGGTTCAACGCATCGGGTTATGCGAGCCCCGAGATGGACGGCCTGATCGAATCGGCGCAGACCGAGCGCGATGCGGCCAGGCGCGTGAAAATCTACCAGGACGTGCAGAAGCTCGCCCAGCGCGACCTGGCCCTGATCAACATCTTCGAGTTCCGCTGGTTCGGCGTCTGGGACAAGCGCCTGCGCAACGTCACCGACAGCTTCGACCACAGCCAGAACAACTTCGCGAAGGTTTGGTTCGAGGCCAAGGCGTGAGGACCTGACCGCGACATGTCGACCGCCCTCCTGAAGCGCCTCGGCCAGCTCGCTTTCGTCGTGCTGGCCACGGCGGTGCTGAACTTCGTGCTGCTCAAAAGCCTGCCCGGCGACCTGGTCGACGTGATCGCGACCGAGAGCGGCAGCGTCACGCCCGCGTATCTCGCCGAGCTGCGCCACGCGTACGGGCTGGACCAGGGCGTGCCGCTGCAGCTGCTGCACTATCTGCAGCGGCTCTCGCAGCTCGACATGGGCTTTTCCTTCCGCTACGGCGAGCCGGTGTTCGGCCTCATCGTGTCGCGCCTCGGTGCGACGCTGGCGCTGATCGGCACCGGCCTGGCCGTTTCGGTCGTCGCGGGCGTCGCGCTCGGCATCGCCTGCGCGCGCCGGCCCTACGGCTGGGTCGACACGACGATCTCGGCCTTGGCGACGCTCGGCTATTCGGCGCCGACCTTCTGGACCGCGCTGATGCTGATCGTCGCCTTCGGCATCAAGCTCGCGTGGCTGCCGATCGGCGGCATGCACGACATCGGCGCGGGCCACACCGGCTGGGCGGCCGCGCTCGACGGCGCGCGCCACCTCGTGCTGCCGGCGTCGACGATCGCGATCTACTACGTCGCGGTCTATGCGCGGCTGATGCGCGCCTCGATGATCGAGACGCTGCAGGAGGACTACATCCGCACCGCGCGCGCCAAAGGCAACCTGCCCGGCCGCGTGATCCGGCGCCACGCGCTGCGCAACGCCATCCTGCCGGTGCTGACGATGCTCGGCCTGCAGGCGAGCGCGCTGATCGGCGGCGCGGTCGTGGTCGAGACGGTGTTCGGCTGGCCGGGGCTCGGGCAGCTGTCGTTCGAAGCGATCGGCAGCCGCGACGTCAACGTGCTGCTCGGCATCCTGCTGTTCAGCTCGGCGCTCGTCGTGCTGCTCAACATCGCGGTCGACTTGCTGCAGGGCTGGCTCGACCCGCGCACGCGGCGTCGCGACAGTCGCCGCCGGGCGCCGGCCTTCGATGCGGCCGGGGCGGTGTTGCCATGAGTTCGACACCCGGCACCGCCTGGCGGCCGTGGCGCTCGCCCTCGGCGCTGCTCGGCGGCATCCTGCTGCTGGCCGTGCTACTGGCCGCCGCGTCGGCCGCGTGGCTCTATCCCGGCGACCCGATGGACATGGTCGCCGCGCCCTACCTCTGGCCCGGCACCGAGGCGGCGCACCCGCTGGGCACCGACCTGATGGGCCGGGACCTCGCCGCCGGCCTGGTGCACGGCGCGCGCATCTCGCTGTGGGTCGGCGCCGCCTCGACCGGGATCGCGCTCGCCGTCGGCCTCTTCATCGGCGCGCTCGCGGGCTACCACGGCGGCTGGGTCGATGCCGTGCTGATGCGCGTCACCGAGCTGTTCCAGACGATCCCGGCCTTCCTGCTGGCGATCGTGCTGGTCGCGGTGTTGCGGCCGTCGATCGGCACCATCGTCTTCGCGCTCGGCGTCACGTCGTGGACCAGCATCGCCCGCCTGGTGCGTGGCGAATTCATCGCGTTGCGCCAACGCGAATTCGTGCGTGCGGCCGAAGCGCTGGGCATGAGCGACCTGCGCATCATCGTTCGCGAGATCCTGCCGAACGCCCTGACGCCGGTGATCGTGACCGCGGCGATCCTCGTCGCCAACGCGATCCTGTCGGAGGCGGGCCTGTCCTTCCTCGGGCTCGGCGATCCGAACCGCATCAGCTGGGGCAGCATGATCGGCACCGGCCGCGAGGCGCTGCGCACCGCCTGGTACATGACGGCCGTGCCGGGCGCGGCGATCATGCTGACGGTGCTGGCGCTGAACCTGCTCAGCGACGTGCTGGGCCGGGTGCTGAACCCGCGCCTTCGCGAGCGGCGTTGACGCTGGGACCGGCCGAGCCCGGCTCCGCACGACGGGGGCGCTCTCAGGAACCGGCCATCTCGGGCCGGCGGTCGATCACCAGGTCGAGAAAGTTCTCGCTGCCCTGCTGGATGCGGATCCGCGCGGGCAGGTAGCGCAGCTGCGGCGCGAACCAGATCTCGGCAGTCAGCTCGTCGGGTCGATCGCTCTTCCTGCGCGGCGTCAGGTGCACGGCGTCGATCTCGCCGAACGGCGTGGCGAGCGTCTCGTCGGCGACGACGTCGTACGTCCACACGTCGACCTTGTGCGGCAGCGCGAGCGGGATGTCGACGGTGCGGCCGACGGCGAGCAGGTCGGGCCGCGTGCCGAAGACGTAGGTGAGCTGGATGAACTGGCTCGCCGTGTCCTGCACGCCCGGCACGCTCGGCGCGCGGTTGCCGTTGGCGAGGATCACCGTGCCGGGCTCGAAGTGCAATGTCGCCGGGCTGCGGTCGCTGCCCATGACGCGGGTCTGCTGGTCGTAGCGCCGCGGCGCCAGGCCGTCGGCGGTGATCTCGCCGTCGCTCGTCATCCTGCGGGTGATGACCGGCGCGAAGCTCGGGCCGACGACCATGTCGAGGCGGACCTGGTAGCGCGTGCCGACGCGCACCCATTCGCAGTGGGCGCTGCCCTTGACCTGGCCGCGGTAGTTACCGGTGAGGACATAGCTGACGCGTGTCGAGACCGGCCAGTCGAAGGTGCCGGGCA
>CAXUDL010000053.1:10976-29941 GCA_964249855.1 uncultured Rhizobacter sp.
CCGGTGAGGACATAGCTGACGCGTGTCGAGACCGGCCAGTCGAAGGTGCCGGGCAGCGCGGCGCTGGCGGCGTCGGCCGCGGCGGCGTCGGCGGGTGCGGCGTCGGCCGGCGCGGCGAGCGCGACGGCGTCGGACGCGCTGGCTGCCGGGTCCGGCGCCGACGCGACCTCGGTCGCCGCCGCCGCCGGCTCGGTCGACGCGACCTCGGTCGGTGCAGAGGCCGGCTCGGTCGGTGGCGACGCTGCAGGCTCGGCCGCGGCGACCACGTCGTCGGGCGGCGGCGCTGCCGACGCCGCCGGAGCCGGCTTGCGCACGACGGTCCGCGGCCGCGGTGTCGGCGCGGGCGGCGCGGGCCGGGCGGCGGGCGGCGGCGCGGTCGGCATCATCTCGCGGACGTAGGCCACCTCGATGCGCGGCGGCATCGCATCGGCCGGACGCACGCTCGGCAAGCCGGACGCGATCCGCTCGCCGACGCAGCCGTGGACGATGGCGACCGCGACCGCGAGCGTGCCGAGCGCCGCGCGGCGCGGCGTCGCGCGGCCACGGCGCGTCACCCCGCCAGCCATGCCTTCCGGAGCGCCAGCGGCGCCTCGCCCGGCGACGCGTTCGGTGCCAGCGCGACGCCACCCGCCGCGGCGCCCGCCGCCGGCAGGCTCAGCGACAGCGACAGCACCCGCTGGTCGCGGGCGACCAGCAGCGTCGTCGGCAGGCCGGGCACGAGGACCCGCGCGGCATCGTCGAGGCGCCGCAGCCGCCAGCCGGCGACCGCGAGCAGTTCGTCGCCCGGCGCCAGACCCGCCGCCTCCGCAGCGCCGCCGCGCAGCACGTGGCTGACCTTGATGCCCGTGAGCGCGCTCTCGGCGACGCGCACGCCGAGCCGTTGCGCCACCGTCGGCACCTCGGCGTTCCAGTCGACCCCGACGCCGCGCAGCAGCTCGGCGAGCGGCAGGTCGTCGGTGCCGTGCACCCAGGCGTCGAGCTCGGCGCGGTACGACCGGCCGCCGACCGCCTCGAACGCCGCGGCGATGTCCGTTTCGGCGACGGGGCCGCCGCCGCTCGCCGACCAGAGTGCACGCATCACGCCGTCGAGCGTGCCGCGGCCCTCGGCGCGCAAGGTCAGGTCGAGCGCGAGCGCGACGAGCGCGCCCTTGGTGTAGTAGCTGACCGTCGCGTTCGGCGTGTTCTCGTCGGCGCGGTAGTACTTGATCCAGCTGTCGAAGCTCGAGGCGGCGACGCTCTGCACCTGGCGCCCCGGCGTCGCGAGCACCGCGCTCGCCGTGCGGGCGACGAGCTTCAGGTAGCGCGCCGCGTCGACCAGGCCGGTGCGGACGAGGAACAGGTCGTCGTAGTACGAGGTGAAGCCCTCGAAGAACCAGAGCAGCCCGGTGTAGTTCTCGCGCGTGTAGTCGTAGCGCGCGAAGTCCGCCGGCCGCAGGCGCTTGACGTTCCAGGCGTGGAAATATTCGTGGCTGACGAGGCCGAGCAGGTTGACGTAGCCGTCGCTCGTCTCGGCGCGGCCGGCGCGGTCGAGGCCGAGCGCGGGCAGGTCGCGGCGCGACGAGATCAGCGCGGTGCTCGCGCGGTGCTCGAGGCCGCCATGGCCGTCCTCGACGACGTTGTGCAGGAAGACGTAGCGCTCGAACGGCGGCGGCTGGCCGGCGCCGTGCCAGAACGCGATCTGCGCGTCGCAGATCCTGCGGACATCGGCGAGCAGGCGGTCGCCGTCGAAGTCGGGCAAGGCGCCGGTCACGATGTAGTCGTGCGGGACGCCGCCCGCGACGAAGCTGCCGCGCCAGAAGCGCCCGAGCTCGACCGGGTGGTCGACGAGCTCGTCGTAGGTCGCGGCCTCGTACCGGCCGCGGCCGGCGGCGTCGACGTCGACGGCGCCGAGCGCGGTCGCGACCTGCCAGCCCGGCGGCAGCGCGGTCAGGTCGACGCGGTGGCGCTCGTCCTCGCGGCCCTCGACGCGCAGGAAGACGCTCGTGCCGTTGAAGAAGCCGCGCTGGGTGTCGAGGAACGCGGCGCGCACCGAGGTGTCGAACGCATGCACGGCGTAGCGCAGCTCGAGCGGCGCGTCGCCCTGGCAGTCCGCGCGCCACGTCGCCTTGTCGAGCTGCTCGAGCGCGACCTCGCGGCCGCCCTGCACCGCGGTCAGCGCCGACAAATGGCGGGCGAACTCGCGGACGAGGTAGCTGCCCGGAATCCACACCGGCAGGCTGACGCGCTGCGCGGTCGCCGGACGCGGCACGGTCAGCGTGATGCCGAAGCGGTGCGCCTCGGGGTCGATGGCGTCGAAGCGGTAGGTGATCATCGGTGATGGGGCAACGAGGACGGCGAAGCGATCAGCTGCCGGCGGCGCCGACGAAGCACGACAGGCTCGCGACGACGCTGAGCCGGAAGCGCATCGTCAGCCACGCCGCCGCGCCGTGGCGCGGGTAGACACGGCGGTCGACGAGATAGCAGGCGACGAGCGTCGCGCCGTGCAGCACCAGGCCGGCGTACGGCTGCATGACGACCGCGACCCAGGCGACGAGCGCGGGGATGACGCCCCAGACGAAGAGCGGCGTGTCGGGCGCGCGCCCGGAAACGAAGCCGAAGCCCCAGTGCACGCCGCCGAGGAAGGCGACGACGACCGCGGCGTAGCCCGAGAGCGCCGCCGCCACGTAGGGATGCACGTCGGCCCGCACCGCCCAGACCAGCCCCGCGCCGAGCACGAACGGAACCAACGCGAGGGTTCCGAGGCGCAGCGCAGCGGGATGAGGCGACGACGGTGGCGGCAAGGGGGAACTCCGGTCGGGAACGGGAGGAAAGGGGGCGAAGACCATTGTGGCCGGTGACGTCGGCGCGCGTGCCGAAGGGCGCATCGGCCTTGGCGACGCACTCGGCGCCCGCGCTCCGCAGCCACGCCGCGGGCGACGGCCCGCGTCGACCGCCCGCGGCCCGGCGCGCCGAAGGCGGCGCGGACGATGCTCGCGTGCGCGCGGGACGGCGTCCGCTTGCCCAGCGACGCTGGTCAGGCACGGTGCGGGCAGGCTTGCGAACGCGTCCGGCAGGCGGCGCGGCCCGGGCGCCACGGCGATCGCGGTCGCCGTCGTTCCGCCCGGCGGCGGCGCAGCCGCAGATTCAGCTCTTCGCGCGGCTGAGCGCGAAGTGCTTCTCGACCTCGTCCGGCGGCAGCGCTCCGGGCACGCGTTTGCCGTCCTCGAACACGAGCGACGGCGTGCCGGTGACGCGGAACTTCCTGCCCATCGCGGTGTTGCGGTCGATCGCCGACGCGTCGCAGGCGGCCATCTGCCGCGCCGGCACGCTGCCGTTGACCATCCAGGCGCGCCAGACCGAAGTGTTGTCCTTGGCGCACCAGATGTTCTTCGCCTTCTCGGGCGAGTCGCCGCCCAGGATCGGGTAGAGGAAGGTGTAGACGGTCACGTCCTTGATCTGCTGCAGGTCGCGCTCGAACTTCTTGCAGTAGCCGCAGTTCGGGTCGGCGAAGACGGCGATCTTGCGCGCGCCGGTGCCCTGCCTGTAGACGATCGCGTCCTTCAGCGGCAAGGCCTTGAAGTCGACCGCGCTGAGCTTCTCGGTGCGCTCCTGCGTCAGGTTGACGCGGCTCTTCGTGTCGGTGATGTCGCCCTGGATCAGATGGTCGCCGCGTTCGTCGCTGTAGACGATTTCGTTGCCGATCCGGATCTCGTAGAGGCCGGGGACCGACGACTTGCTGACCTCGTCGATCTTCGGGAAGCCTGGCAGACGTTCGGCCAGGTTCTTGCGGATCTCGGCCTCCTGCGCATGGGCGGCCACCGACGCGACGAGCAGGACGGCGGCGAAGAGGCGGAGCGGAGCGGGCATGGAGGTCTTTCGGTGCGGTGCGTTCACGACGAGCCGAGCGCCCGGCTCGTCAGCCAGCGCTTGATCGGTGACAGGTGATCGACCAGAGTCAGACCACGGTTGCGAAGTTCCCGCAGCGCCGGGAGCTCGCTGGAAAAGAGGCCGAGCAGGCCGTCGGTGAGCTCGCCCATCGCCCAGGTCGGCGTCGACCGCTCTCGAGCATAGCGCCGCAGAAGCTTCTCGTCGCCCGGCGAGCGCCACGGCTCGCGCGCTGCGAGCACCCGCGTCAGCGCCGCGACGTCGGCCAGGCCGAGATTGAGCCCCTGGCCCGCGAGCGGATGGACGACGTGCGCGGCGTCGCCGAGCAGCGCCCAGCCTGGCCCCGACCAGACGCTCGCCCGACCGCGGAGCAGCGGCCAGCTCGCCCGCGGCGACGCGAGCGCGAGCGCGCCGGCCTCGCCGCCGCTCGCCGCCGTGACCTCGGCGGCGAAGGCGGCGTCGTCCTGCCGCAGGAGTTCATCCGCGCGCTTCTGCGGCAACGACCAGACGAGCGCGAACGAGCGGCCGGGCTGCGGCGCGCCGAACGGCAGCACGGCGAGCACGTCGGGCGCACGGAACCATTGGTGCGCGACGCCGCCGTGCGGCCGGTCGCTCGTCAGGCGCGCCGCGACCGCGCGGTGGCCGTAGGGTTCGCGCACGAAGTCGACGCCGAGCGCTGCCCGGCCCGGCGAGTCGCCGCCCTCGCAGACGGCGGTCAGCGGCGCATCGGCGGCGCGCGTGTCGTCGGCATCGATCACGGCGATGTGCGGCGCGAAGCCGACGGCGGCGGCGAGCCGCTCCTCGAGCACCGCCGCGTCGGTGATCCAGGCGAGCGCCTCGACCCGCTGCTGCCATGCCGAGAAGCCGATGCCGTCGCCGGCGGCATCGCCGCGCACGCGCATCTCGACCACCGGCGTGGCGGCAGCGGCGGGCAGGCCGTCCCAGACCTTCAGGCCGCGAAGCAACTCGAGCGACGCGGCGTTGAGCGCGTAGGCGCGGACGTCGGCGGGGCGGCCCTCGCGCGGCGGCGACGCGCGCAAGGCGACGCGCAGACCGATCCGGGCGAGCGACAGCGCGAGGCTGCGCCCCACGATGCCTCCCCCGAGCACCTGCACGTCGAACGCTGTCATCGGGCGATTGTAGGCAGCGCCTCCCACGGCACCACGCCGGGGCCGGAACGGCACAATCGACCGCCCGCCGCCCGCCCCGAGGACCTCGCGTGACCGTCTCCGACCCTTCCGCCGACGCCTTCGACGTCGCCGTCCGGCTGCAGTCGCTGCACCTCTATCCGATCAAGTCGTGCGCGGGCGTCGCGGTCGACGAGGCGCTGCTGATCGAGACGGGTCTCGAGCTCGACCGCGCGTGGATGGTCGTCGACGCCGACGGCCGCTTCGTCACCCAGCGCGAACTGCCACGGATGGCGCTGGTGCGGCCGACGCTGAAGACGAGCGAGATGGTGCTGCGCGCCCCCGGCATGCTCGCGCTGCACGTCGCGCTCGACGCCGTCGAGGCGCCGACCCGTGCGACCGTCTGGCGCGACGAGGTCGCGGCCTACGACATGGGCGCTCTGTGCGCGCAGTGGTTCAGCGACTTCCTGGGGCAGCCGCTGCGGCTCGTCCGCTTCGATCCCGCGCACAAGCGCATCGTCGACCGCCGCTGGACCGGCGAGCTCGTCGCCGAGACGGCGTTCGCCGACGGCTTCCCGATCCTCGTGACCTCCGCCGCCGGGCTCGACGAGATGAACCGGCGGCTCGCCGCGGCCGGCGCCGCCGCCGTCGGCAACGAGCGCTTCCGGCCCAATCTCGTGCTCGACGGTCTCGACGCGCACGGCGAGGACGCGGTCGGCGACATCGTGTTCCCGACCGACGACGGCCCGATCCGCCTGCGCCTCGTCAAGCCGTGCAAGCGCTGCAGCATCACCGACGTCGACCCGGCGACCGGCGAACGCGGCCACGCGGTCGGCGACGCGCTCGCGACCTACCGCGCCGACGCGCGGATGAACGGCGCGCTCACCTTCGGCATGAACGCGGTCATCGTCGACGGCATCGACCGGGTGCTGCGCGTCGGCGCCGAAGGCGGCGCGACGTTCCGCTTCGACTGAACGCCGGCCGCCCGCTCACGCCCGCCGCGGCGGCAGCGGAATGAAGTCGGTTTCGCCCGGCACGCGATCGAAGCGCTGCGCCTCCCAGTCGTCCTGCGCCTCGACGATCCGCTCCTTGCGGCTCGAGACGAAGTTCCAGACGAGGAAGCGGTGGCCGAGCGGCGTGCCGCCGACGAGCGCGACGCGCGCGCCGCGCGGTGCCGTCAGCACCGGCTCGGCGTCGGCCGGCAGGACGATCATCGTGCAGGCCGGAAAGCGCTCGCCGTCGAGCTCGATGTCGTGGTCGGCGCTGTAGAGCGCGCGTTCGACCGCCGCGGCCGGCACGGCGAGCGCCGCTCCGGACGCCAGGCCGAAATTCAGGTCGACGCAGAGCACCGGCGACAGCGTCCGCACCGGCGACACGAGACCGAACGCCGTGCCGACGAGCACGCGCACGAGCACGCCGTCGATCTCGGCCGCGGGAATTTCGGCCGCCGGAACGTGCTGGAACTGCGGCGCGTCCTCCTCGTGGCGCTCGGGCACCGCGATCCAGAGCTGCAGGCCGTGGCTGCGCCGCTCGTGGGCGAGCAGGTCCTTCGGCGCGCGCTCGGAGTGGACGATGCCGCGGCCGGCGGTCATCAGGTTGACGGCGCCGGGTTCGATGCGCTGCACCGCGCCGGTCGAGTCGCGGTGCATCATCGCGCCCTCGAACAGATAGGTCAGCGTCGCGAGGCCGATGTGCGGATGCGGACGGACATCGTGGTTCGTGCCGGGCGCGGCGTCGACCGGCCCGAAGTGGTCGAAGAAGACGAACGGGCCGACCGCCTGGCGCGCCGCCGACGGCAGCGACCGCCGGACGGTGAAACCGCCCCCGAGGTCCTTCGTGACCGGCTGCAGCAACTGCGGCTCGTCCATTTCCTGCGCCCTTCCCAATTCGGAGGATCGAGTGTAGGCCGCACCCCTAAACTTCATGTCTTGCGACACATCCGCCTCCGAAAGATCCCATGAGCCTCCAATGCGGCATCGTCGGCCTGCCGAACGTCGGCAAGTCGACCCTCTTCAACGCCCTGACGAAGGCCGGCATCGCGGCGGAAAACTATCCCTTCTGCACGATCGAGCCGAACGTGGGCATCGTCGAGCTGCCCGATCCGCGGCTCGACGCGCTGGCGGCGATCGCGACGCCCGAGCGCGTCGTCCCGGCGATCGTCGAATTCGTCGACATCGCCGGGCTCGTCGCCGGCGCGTCGAAGGGCGAGGGCCTCGGCAACCAGTTCCTCGCGCACATCCGCGAGACCGACGCGATCGTCAACGTCGTGCGCTGCTTCGACGACGAGAACGTGATCCACGTCGCCGGCAAAGTCGACCCGATCTCGGACATCGAGGTGATCCAGACCGAGCTCTGCCTCGCCGACATGGCGACGGTGGAGAAGGGCTTGCACCGCCACCAGAAGGTCGCGCGCTCGGGCGACAAGGACGCGCAGAAGACCGTCGACGTGCTCGCCAAGTGCATGGCCGCACTCGATCAGGGCAGGCCGGTGCGCGCGATCGCGTTCGCGAAGGAGGAGCTGGCGCTCGTCAAGCCGCTCTGCCTCATCACCGCCAAGCCGGCGATGTTCGTCGGCAACGTCGACGAGAACGGGTTCGAGGACAACCCCTACCTCGATCGCCTGCGCGCCTACGCCGACGCGCAGGGCGCGCCGGTGGTCGCGATCTGCGCCAAGACCGAGGCCGAGCTCGCCGAGATGGACGACGCCGACCGGCTCATGTTCCTGCAGGCGATGGGGCAGACCGAGCCAGGCCTGAACCGGCTGATCCGCGCCGCGTTCAAGCTGCTCGGCCTGCAGACGTACTTCACGGCCGGGCCGAAGGAGGTGCGCGCCTGGACCGTGCCGATCGGCGCCACCGCGCCGCAGGCGGCCGGCGTCATCCACACCGACTTCGAGCGCGGCTTCATCCGGGCCCAGACGATCGCCTTTGACGACTACGTCGCGCACGAGGGCGAGCAGGGTGCCAAGGACGCCGGGCGCATGCGTGCCGAAGGCAAGGAGTACGTGGTCAGGGACGGCGACGTGCTGAACTTCCTCTTCAACGTGTGAGCGGCGTCGCACCTGCGAGGCCGCGCCCGGCCCGAGCTGGCCGGCGCATGCCGTCGCCGTGGGCGGCTCCGCACCGGCGCCCGCTGCCGGCGACGCCGCCGCGTGTCGGGCGGCTGCGCCGGGCCGTCGGGCCCGCGACGTGATGTCCGCCACCACCCGACACGACGGCGCCCGCGCGCGATGCACGAAGGTCCGGCCTTGAGCCTGGCGCAGCCAGCCGGCGCGGCGCTCGCGGGCTGGCGCGCTGCCGCGCTGACGCTGCTGCTCTACCCGATCGCCGCGCACGTTGGACGGCTCTTCGCCGTGCAACCGGCGTCCGCGACGCCGTTCGATCCGGCCGCGGGCATCGCGGTGCTGTCGGTGCTGCTCGCCGGCGGGTGGATGCTGCCGGCGGTCGCGCTCGGCGCGCTCGGCGCGCGGCTGCTGCAGATCGAGAGCGGCGCGCCGCACGCCGGCTCGGCGCTCGCCGAGATGGCGGTGAGCGCCGCCCTCGTCGTCGGCGCGACGCTGCAGGCGTGGGTCGGCGCGACAGGCCTGCGGCGCTTCGTCGCGCAACCGACGAGCCTTGTTGAGAATCGCGACGTGGTCCGCCTGTACGTCGCCGCGGGCGTCGCGTCGCTGATCGGCACGGCCGTCGGCAACGCGGCGCTGTGGACGACGGGTCTCGTTCCCGGCGACGATCCGGCGCTCGACCTGCTCGTCCGGTGGGCCGGCGCCTTCTTCGGCATCGCGATCGTCCTGCCGATCGGCCTCGCGCTCGTCGGCCAGCCGCGCGAGGCCTGGGCGCAGCGACGCGTGCCGGTCGGTGTCGTGCTTTCGCTCGCGACCGTGGCGGTGGGCGCGGGGTTGCACGCCGTCGAGCGCTGGCACGGTGAACGGCGCGCGACCACCTTCGAGCGCGACGCGAGCAGCGCCGCCGTGCTGCTCGAGGCGCAGCTGCGCGAGTCGTCGCAGGCGCTCAGGGCGCTGCACGGCGCGATCAGCGTCTCGGCGGCGACCGACGCCGCCGACATCCCCGCGGCGATGCGCGACTGGGTCGCAGCGGGCCGGCTGCGCGCGCTCGGCTGGGCCCCGTGGTTGCGCCCCGACGCGGTGCCCGACTTCGAGGACGGCGTGCGCCGCGCCGGCACCGCGGGCTTCCGCGTCTTCGATGCTCAGAGTCCGTCGCCCGTCGCGGTCGACCTGCCGGTCGTGCCGATCCGCGCGCTCGAGCCGCTCGGCGGCCCCGATTCGACGAGCCTCGGCCTGAACCAGATGTCGATCCCGGCGCTGCGCGCGGCGATCGAGACGGCCGCGCGCACCGCCGAGGCGGTCGCGAGCGCCGGCATCGAGCTGCCGCAGCAGGATGCCGGCGCGCCGCGGCCGATGGCCGTCACCGTGTTCCGGGCGGTCTCGCAGCGGCGCACCGGCGGCGCCGACGACCTGCAGACGCCGCTCGGCGTCGCCTTCGCGACGTTGCGGCCCGGCGACGCGCTCGATGCCGTGCGGGCCGGCATTCCCGCCTACCTGACGCTCTGCATCGACGACGTGACCCCCGATCGACCCCCGTACCGTCTCGGCGGCGACGGCGCCTGCGACAGCCCCGGCGGACCGCGCTTCGAGCGCCCGGTCGCCTTCGCCGGGCGACGCTGGATGCTGCGCGTGCACTCGCGGACCGGCGAGCTGCCCGATGCCCGCGCTGCCGACGTCTGGCTGTTCGCGCTGGTCGGCTTCGGCGCCACGGCGATCCTCGGCGGCTTCCTGCTCGCGACGACCGGCCGCGCGAGGCGCATCGAGACCGCGGTGCGCGAGCGGACCGCCGCGCTGCTGGCCGAGGTCGGCGAACGCGAGGCCGCGCAGACCGCGTTGCAGGAGAGCGAGCAGCGCTTTCGCAACATCCTCAACAACGTGCCGATGGGCATCTGCTACACCGACCTGGTCGGCAACGTGAAGCTGGTGAATCCGCGGTTCTGCGAGATCGTCGGTCTGAGCGAGGCGGAGTTGCTCGTCCTCAACCTGCTCGACGTCACGCACCCGGACGATCGCGCCGACGACATCCACCTGTCGAAGCTGCTCGTCGACAGCGAGATCACGACCTACCGGCGGCAGAAGCGCTATCTGCGACCCGATGGCGTCAAGCACGTGCAGGCGACCGTCAACCTGCTGCGCGACGCCGCCGGCGTGGCGAGGCGGCTGGTGCGCGTCGTCGACGACGTGACCGAGCACCAGAAGCTCGAGGACGCCGAGCGCGCCCGCGAGGCCGCCGAGGCGTCGAACCGCGCGAAGAGCGACTTCCTCTCGCGCATGAGCCACGAACTGCGGACGCCGCTCAACGCGATGCTCGGCTTCGCACAGCTGCTCGAGCTCGACCCGCGCCAACCGCTCAGCGACACGCAGCGCCCCTGGGTCGGGCAAATTCAGCAGGCCGGCTGGCATCTGCTCGAGATGATCAACGACGTGCTCGACCTCTCGCGCATCGAGTCCGGCAATCTCCGGCTCTCGAACGAAACGCTCAATCTCGAGGAGCTGATCGCCGCGACGAGCGCGATGGTCCAGGCCGATGCCGATCGGCGCGGCATCGCGATCAGCGTCATGCGCGAGCCCGGCACGTTGAGCGCGATCGGCGACCCGACCCGGGTCAAGCAGATCCTGATCAACCTGCTCAGCAACGCCGTGAAATACAACGCCGACGGCGGCAGCGTCCACATCCATGTCCACCAGGTGTCGGCGCAGCGCCTGGAGATCGACGTGGTCGACTCCGGCCTCGGCATGGACGACGCACAGCTCCAGCAGCTCTTCGAACCGTTCAACCGGCTCGGGCGCGAGAAGTCGAAGCTCGAAGGCACGGGCATCGGCCTCGTCATCAGCCGGCGGCTCGCCGAGCTCATGGGCGGCGCGCTGCGCGTGACGAGCACGGCGGGCGTCGGCTCGACCTTCACGCTCGTCCTGCCGTGCGACAACGAGCCCGACACCGTGCGCTCGGACTTCGACCCGATGGCCGAGGAACCCGCCGACTACCACCGCCGCGTCGTCCACTACGTCGAGGACAACGAGACGAACGTCGAGGTCATGCGCGGCATCCTGGCGCAGCGGCCGCAGGTCGAGCTCGAAGTCTCGGTGACGGGGCTCGACGGCCTCGCCGGGATCCGCGCCCGCCGGCCCGATCTGATCCTGCTCGACATGCACCTGCCCGACATCAGCGGCATGGAGCTGCTGCGCCACCTGAAGAGCGATCCGATGCTCGCGCCGATTCCGGTCGTCGTGGTCTCGGCGGACGCGCTGCCCGAGCAGCTCGTCGCCGCGGAGGACGCGGGCTGCGCGGCCTACCTCACGAAACCGGTCAACATCGCCGAGCTGCTGCGCCACATCGACACGCTGCTCGACGAGATGGACACGCGCTACGGCTGACGCGCGGGCGTCAGCCGCCGCGTCGCCGGCGCAGCACGAGCAGGGCGAAGCACGCCGCGCTGACCGCGAGCGCGGCGAGCGCGAGCGGCTGCAGCAACCGGCCGGCGACGGCGCGCACGTCCTCGAGCAGCCAGGTCGGCGCGGCGTGCAGCCAGGTGGACGCCGCTGCAGCCGTGTGCGGGCCGAGGCGCAGATCGCGGTCGAGGAGCACCGCGCGGGTCGCCTCGTCGACCAGGGCCCTGACACCGTCGCCGACGACGCCGATGCCGTAGAGCTGCAGCAGGACGGCATGGCCGAGCGACAGCGCGAGCACCAGCGCCGCGAGCCCCCAGCGCTTGAGCCATGCGGACGCGGCCATCGTCGCCAACAAGAGCGGCAGCACCCAGAAGGTCGCGACGAGCGCGCCGAAGGCGAAGGCGCCGAGCGCGGCCAGCTCGTTGCGCAGCAGGGGCGCCCATGGCAGCGCGAGCAGCGTCTCGAGCCCGGCCCAGCGGCCGACGACGACGAGCCCCGACGCCTGCCCGAACGCCCAGCCGGCTGCGAGCGCGACGAGCGGCATGACCACCAGGTGCATCGCGAGCGGCGCCGCGACGCTCGCCGCGTGGCCGAGCGGCAGCGACAGCCAGAACTCGATCGAGCGGTCCTGCTGGTCGCGCCGCGCCAGGCCGGGGAGCTGCAGGCCGGTCGCGAGCGCGAAGATCGCGAAACCGCCGAGCGTGCCGAGCGTGGCGGCCAGGATCACGATCGCCAGCGGCGAGACGGCCGGCGGCAGGCCGATGTGCGCGACCGACAGCACGCCGAGCAACAGCAGCGGCGGGACGAGGATCGTCGTCGACCAGCCGAGCCGGTGCTGCAGCCACTCGCGGCGCATCAGGGTCTGGAAACGCGACATCGTCAGTCCTCGGCCACTCGGCGGTCGGGCCCGGGCGCGCGGGTCAGCGCCACGAAGAGATCGGCCAGGCTCGGCTGGAAGCGACTGCCGAGCGCCGCGACGTGCGCGGGCGGCGGGCCGTCGAAGAGCGCCGCGGACTGGCCCATCTGGCGGAACTGCAGCAGCGGCCGCGCCGCGGCGACGGCGTCGGCGACCGCGGGATCGTGGTGCAGGCCGACGAAGCGCCGGTCGAGCTCGGCGAGGCTCGTCGCAAGCACCAGGCGGCCCTCGCTCATCATCAGCACGTCGCTCAGCAGCGGCTGGATCTCGTCGACCTGGTGCGTCGAGACGACGAGGCTGCGCTCGCCGTCGCACCACTCGTCGACGAGCAGATCGTAGAACGCGCGGCGCGAGACGATGTCGAGGCCGAGCGTCGGTTCGTCGAGCAGCATCACGCGGGCATCGATCGCGGCGACGAGCGCGAGGTGCACCTGCACCACCATGCCCTTCGACAGCGTCCGGACGCGGTCGCGCAGGCCGATGCTCGTGCGGTGCAGCAGCGCGCGGGCACGGTCGGCCGAGAAGCGCGGATGCAGGCCGCTCATCAAGCCGACGAGCTCCTCGACCCGCGCCCAGCGCGGCAGGATCGCCACGTCGGGGATGTAGCAGAGCGACTCGAGCAGCTCGACGCGGTGCTGCCGGGGATCGAGGCCGAGCAGCGAGAGGCGCCCGGAGAACGGCAGCAGCCCGGCCATCGCCTTCAAGAGCGACGTCTTGCCGGCGCCGTTGTGGCCGAGCAGGCCGACGATGCGGCCACGGCCGACCTTGAAGTCGAGCCGGTCGACGGCGGTCTTGCGGCGGTAGCGCACGGTCAGGTCGGCGGCTTCGATCAGCGTGTCCATCGGTCGGTCAGTCGTTCCAGGAAAGATCGTCGGGGCCGAGGCCCAGCCGGCGCAGGCGTACGACGAGCACCGGCCACTCCTGCGCGAGGAACCGCCGCCGCGCCGACTCGCGCAAGCGTGCCGCCGCGCCCGGCCGCACGTACATCCCCAGGCCGCGGCGTGGCTCCAGCACGTCCTCGTCGACGAGGAGCTGCAGCGCGCGGCTCACCGTCAGCGGATTGAGCACATATTCGCTCGCCAAGACCCGGACCGACGGCATCGGCGCGCCGTCGGGCGGGTCGCCGCCGAGCAGCCGGTCGGTCAGCCGATCGGCGAGCTGGCGATAGATCGGCGCGCTGTCGTTCCACGGAAGCATGCGTCGTAGTGTACTACTGAACCAGTACAGATCGTCCGGACGGCGGGCTGTCCGACCGCGTCACCCGGTGCGCGAGAGCTGCGGCGTCCGATGAAACCTGGCCAGATGACGTCCTGTGACTGCCTCCGCAAGCGCTGCGGTCGACGGGTCAGCACTCTTGACACCCGAGTGCTAATATTTGCGGAACCCACAGGATGTCAGCGAGTCTGATACCGACATGAACACTGCCACAGCGTCTGCTCTCACCGTCCGCGATCCGTGGGCTCTCGTGCCCTCGCTCGGGAACCTCGATGCCTACATCACGGCCGCCAACCGCGTGCCGCTGCTGACGCACGATGAAGAGATGTCGTATGCGAGAAGGCTGCGCGAGTTCGGCGATCTCGAAGCCGCCGGGAAGCTCGTCTTGTCGCACCTGCGGCTCGTCGTCTCGATCTCGCGCAAGTATCTCGGCTACGGCCTGCCGCACGGCGACCTGATCCAGGAAGGCAACGTCGGCCTCATGAAGGCGGTCAAGCGCTTCGATCCCGACCAGGGCGTGCGCCTCGTCAGCTATGCGATGCACTGGATCAAGGCCGAGATCCACGAGTACATCCTGAAGAACTGGCGCATGGTCAAGGTGGCGACCACCAAGGCGCAGCGCAAGCTGTTCTTCAACCTGCGCTCGATGAAGCAGAGCCTGAAGGACGACGCCGACAGCGGCGACACCCACCGCTCGACGCTGACGCAGGGCGAAGTCGACACGCTCGCCACGGCGCTCAACGTCAAGCGCGAGGAGGTGCTCGAGATGGAGACGCGGCTGTCGGGCGGCGACGTCGCGTTCGAGCCGCTCAGCGACGACAGCGGCGAGGAAAGCTTCGCGCCGATCGCCTACCTGGCCGACGACAGCAGCGAGCCCACGCGCGTGCTCGAGGCCCGTGGCCGCGACTGGCTCGCAGGCGACGGCATCGCGCTCGCGCTCGAGTCGCTCGACGCGCGGAGCCGCCGGATCGTCGAGGAGCGCTGGCTCAAGGTCAACGACGACAGCTCGGGCGGCATGACGCTGCACGACCTGGCCGACGAATACGGCGTGAGCGCCGAGCGCATCCGCCAGATCGAGGTCGCGGCGATGAAGAAGATGCGCAAGGCGCTGGCCGACGTCGTCTGAACGGCGCGCGCGGTCCCCGTCTCTTCACACGGCGCTTCGGCGCCGTGTGCCGTTTCTGCGTCAGGCGCTGCCGAGCAGGACCTTGAGGTCGCCGGCAAGCTGTTCCGTCGGCTCGCCGTAGCGTTCGAACAGCCGCACCCGGCCGTCCCGGTCGAACACGAACGAACCCGCGGTGTGGTCGACGGTGTAGCTGCCCGCAGTGGCACCGGGCACCTTCTCGAAATAGACCTTGAACTCCTTCGCCGCCGCCGCCGTCTGCTCGGGCGTGCCGCGCAGCGCGACGAAGCTCGGGTCGAAGCTGCCCATGTACGCCTTCAGCACCTCCGGCGTGTCGCGCTGCGGGTCGACGGTCACGAAGACGCCCTGCAGGCGGTCGCCCGCGGCACCGAGCTGCTTCCTGATCTGGGCGAGGTCGGCCATCGTGGTCGGGCAGACGTCGGGGCACTGGGTGTAGCCGAAGAACACGACCGTCACCTTGCCCTTGAAGTCGGCGAGCGTGCGCTGGCGGCCGTCCTGGTCGGTCAGTGCGAGCTGCCGGGCGTACTGCGCGCCGGTGATGTCGACGCCCTTGAACGCGGGCGAGGACGACGACGGTGTCGAACCCGAACCACCGGCGCCGCCGCGGTCGCAACCGGCGAGCAGTGCCGCGGCGAGGCCGGCCAGGACGATGCGCCGGCGACCCGGAACCGCTGCGAGCGAGGGAGACGAAGTCAAAGCAGCAGCCTCAGGTAGTGGTCGAGCAGCAGCGCCGCGAACAGCACCGCGAGGTAAAGCAGCGAGTAGCGGAACGTGCGCCGCGCGAGATGGTCCGAGTAGCTGCGCCACAGCCGCCAGGCGTAGGCCAGGAAGACGCCGCCGAGCACCACCGCCACGGCCAGGTAGAGCACGCCGCTCATGCCCGACACGAAGGGCAGCAGGCTGCCGGCGAAGAGCACCAGCGTGTAGAGCAGCACGTGCAGCCGCGTGAATTCGGCGCCGTGCGTGATCGGCAGCATCGGCAGGCCCGACTTGCGATAGTCCTCGGCGCGGTAGAGCGCGAGCGCCCAGAAGTGCGGCGGCGTCCAAAGGAAGATGATGAGGCACATGATCAGCGCCTCGGGACCGACCTCGCCGCGGATCGCGGTCCAGCCGAGCACCGGCGGCATCGCGCCCGAGGCACCGCCGATGACGATGTTCTGCGGCGTCAGCGGCTTCAGGATCACGGTGTAGACGACCGCGTAGCCGACGAAGGTCGCGAAGGTCAGCCACATCGTCAGCGGGTTGACGGCGAGCCAGAGCAGCGCGCTGCCGCTCAGGCCCAGGACGGCGGAGAACGCGAGCGTCTGCGTGTTCGTCAGCTCGCCGCGCGCGGTCGGCCGCCAGGCGGTGCGGACCATCTTGCGATCGATGCCCTGCTCGACGATGCAATTGAACGCGGCCGCGGCGGCGGCGACGAGCCAGATGCCGATCGCCGCGGCGACGGCGACGCCGAGGTCGGGCGCTCCGGGCGCGGCCATCAGCATGCCGATGACGGCGCAGAACACGATGAGCTGCACGACACGCGGCTTCGTCAGGGCGTAGTACTGCCGCCAGCGCGACGGCAGCGCGGGGCTGACGGCGACTGCAGCGGGACGGGCGAGCGCTTCGGTCATGGCGGACGGGGTCGACGAATTCTAGGGAGCGCCCCGCAGCGGCCGGGGCAGCGCCGCCGATGCCGCCCTCGCCGGCAGGGCCGGCGCGACCGCCACGGGCCGCGAACGCCCCTGCCACACGCGCGTCGCGAGCACCGCCAGCACCACCGCCAGCATCGCGGCGCCGGCCGTGTGCGCGAGGGCCGCCGCGAGCGGCCAGCCGAGCAGGACGTTGCCGAGACCGCTCGCGAGCTGCCAGGCGGCGATGCCGGCCAACGCAGCGGCGAAGCGCCGGACCGACGGGTCCGGCTGGCGGCCGAGGCGCCACGCCAGCACCGCGAGCGCGCCGAGGACGACATAGGCGCCGAGCCGGTGCACGTAGTGGATGGCGGTCAGCGCCTGGAACGTGAGCGTGCCGCCGGCGCCGTCCTCGCCCAACGGCCGCAGCAGCGTGAAGCCGCGTGCGACGTCCATCGCCGGCCACAGCGAGCCCTGGCACGACGGGAAGTCGGTGCACGCGAGCACGGCGTAGTTGGTGCTGACCCAGCCGCCGAGTGCGATCTGGGCGACGCTGAGCACGGCGAGCGCCGCCACGCCGCGACGCAATCGGTGCGGCAACGCCAGCGGCGCGCGAGCGTCGCGCTGGCTTTGCACCGCGAGCAGCACGAGCAGCCCGATGCCGCCGAGCAGATGCGCCGTGACGATCGCCGGATAGAGCTTCCAGGTGACCGTCCACGCGCCGAACGCACCCTGGAGGCAGACCCACGCGAGCGTCGCCGTCGCCCACCACGGCGACACCACTGCGGTCGCGTCCGGTCGGCCTGGACGCCGGCGCGATTCGATCCAGCTGCGCAGCGCGAGCCACGCGATCAGCGCGCCGACGCCGGTCGCGAGATAGCGGTGCGTCATCTCGATCCACGCCTTGCCGTGCGTCACCGGGCCGCTCGGCAGGCTGGCCTCTGCCGACGCGATCGCCGCGTGCGCGCCGGCCGGCGTCGTGCTGCCGTAGCAACCCGGCCAGTCGGGACAGCCGAGGCCGGAATCGGTGAGCCGCGTGAAGGCGCCGAAAACGACGAGATCGAACGTGAGGAACAGCGCGAGGACGGTCAGTGCGCGCAGCCGCGATGCCGGGCTCGTGTCCCGGCGCCGCAGACGCAGCCAGGCGACGGCGCCCGCGGCGAGCACGGCACCGACGCCGAGCAGCGGCACGAGCGGCGCGAGATCGTAGGCGGGGACGGCGGAGGTCGGTGTCATCGTCGGGTCGGACCCACGGTCAGCGTTCGCCGTTCCATCCGGCCGACGCGCGAAGCAGTTTGTCGACGTCGCCCTTGAGCTTCCTCGGCTCGGGCGACGGCGGCGACCGCATCATCCAGTGGCCCATCGGGTCGACGACGAAAAAATGCTCGGCCAGCGCGTGGCCGGTCTCGGGCTGCAGCCAGCCTCGCAGCGCGGCCGACGGCACGCGGAGAATCCTCGTGCCGGTCGGCGTCCGGATGGCGTCCAGGATGCGCGCCGACGGGCTGGCGGCATCGTCGACGAGCCACACCTTGACCACCCGCTCTTTCTCCCGACCGAGGGCTTCGCGGAGCTGCCGCTGCAGCCAGAGATGCTTCTCGCAAAGCGCGTCGCACCCACCTCCGGCGACCGCAACCAGCAGCCAGTGGCCTTCGAGCGAGCGGGTCGCGACCGGCGTGCCGTCGAGCTCGGTCAAGCCGAGATCGGTCGGCATCGGCCGCTGCGGCTGGATCAGCGCGCCGTAGTTCGTGCGGCCTTCGGGCCGGATGACGAAGTAGGTGAAGTACGACGCGACGACCGGCGCGGCGCAGACTGCCAGCACCAGCAGCATCTTCAGCCGGCCGACGCGCGTGCGGCGGCCGGTCTCGTCGTCGTCGACCGTCGGCTGCGGCACCGAGTGGACGGTGAGACCGAGCGGCGATGCGGACTCAGCGAGGGCTGCGGCGGCAGGGACGGAGGATTCGGAACCAGACATGGAGACCCGCGATCAGCGCACACAGCGCGAACCACTGGAACGCGTAGCCGTAGTGCTTTTGGACATCGAGCGCCGGCCGCGGCCACTTCCGCAGCAGACCGTCGTCGGCCGGCGGCGCGGCGGCGTCGTCCTGCCGGATCGACCCCGGCAACAGACGCAGACCCGACTCGACCGCGAACGTCGCCACATCGAGATTTTGCCGGATCGCGCCCTGCGGCGACGCCGCGAATTCGAAGAGCCGAGACGGCGGCGGGGCGATGCGTCCGACGACCTCGACCTCGCCGCTCGGCGTGAGGATCGGCGGCAGCAGCGTGCGGTCGAGCAGATTGCGCGGCACCCAGCCGCGCTGCACGAGTACCGCGTCGGACCGCGCCGAGAGCCGGAGCGGCGTCACGACGTAGAAGCCGACGCGGGCATTCATCTGCCGGTTCTCGAGATAGACGGTGTGCGCCGCGTCCCAGCGGCCGACGAGGCGCACCCGCCGGTCGTACTGCGCAGGGGCCGCTGCGGGTGTGGTCGCGAGATCGGCAGCGGCGAGCGACGGCAGCGCGCCGCGCTCGTCGAGCGTCGTCTGCAGGGCGATCTTCTGCGCGGCCCGCCGCAATTGCCACGCGCCGAGGCTGGCGGTCGACGCGATGCCGACGATGGTGGCGACGGCCAGCACCA
>CAXUDL010000054.1:0-23427 GCA_964249855.1 uncultured Rhizobacter sp.
CGACCGACCTCTGGCTCGAAGACACCGCCAGCCCTGCGACACAGGCCTGGATCGCCGCCCGCAACGCCGAGACCACCGCCCGGCTGCTCACGGATCCACGCTTCGACACCGAGCGCCGGCGCTTCCTCGCGCTCGGCGGCGGTTCGCACGGGGACACCTATCTCAACGGCGGCGTCGTCCACCGCGTCGTCGCCGACGCAGCGCACGCGCTGGGCCGCTGGCAGGTGCTCGCCGCGAGCCGGTCGGCGCGCGCCAGGCTCGGCGCCGGCTGGCAGACGGTGCTCGATCTCGACGAACTCGCCCGGCGCGAGGGCGTGCGCTGGACGATCCCGCTCTGGTGGCAGAACCCGATGTGCGACACGACCGTCGGCTCGCGCTGCCTGCTCGCGCTCTCGCCCGACGGCGGCGACCGCACCGTCCTGCGCGAGTTCGACCTCGCCACCCGAGCGTTCGTCGCCGACGGCTTCCGCATCGACACGAAGGCCCGCACCTACGCCCACTGGATCGACGCCGATCGTCTGCTGCTCGCGAGCGACTTCGGCCCCGGCTCGCTCACCGATGCCGGCTACGCGCGCCAGGCGCGCCTCTGGCGCCGCGGCACGCCGGTCGGCGAGGCGCGGCTGCTGTTCGAGGCGCCGGCCGACGCGGTGCTCTACATCCCGCACAACTTCCGCGGCCGCGGCGGCACGCGCTTCGTCGCCGAGGTCTGGCACCGCGATGCCGGTGCGCCGTCCTGGTGGCTCGTCCGCACCGACCGGCCGCCCGAGCGCTTCGTGCCGCCGGTCGAGCTGGTGCGCTACCGCGGCCTGGCCGGCATCGCGTGCGACCGCCTGATCGCGGTGACGGCGCGACCGCTGACGCACGGCAAGACGACCTGGCCGGCCGGCAGCGTGCTCGCGCTGCCGCTGCCCGGCACGGCGGCGTCCCGGGCCGCGGCGATCGAGCCGGTGTTCGTCCCGCAGCCCAACGAGGCGGTCGATCCGATCTTCCACCTGGCGGTCGCCGACGATGCGCTCTGGCTCGGCGTGATGCACGACGTGAGCGGCCGGCTCTTTCGGCTGCGGCGCACCGCGCACGGCTGGGTCCGCACCGCGCAGCCGGTCCCGCCGAACGGCGCGGTGCGCCTGTCGACCGGCGAAGTCGCGCCCTCGGCGGCGCTGGTCAAGACCGAATCGCTGCTGACCCCGTCGCGGACGACCTTGCGAGACGGCACGCGCATGCGGACCGTCGACCGGGCCGCACCCGTCTTCGACGCCGCGCCCTACGTCACCGAGCAGCGCTTCGCGACCAGCCGCGACGGCACGCGGATCCCCTACTACGTGACGCGGGCCCGCGACCGGCCGGCCGATGCGGGCGCCGCCGCGCTGCTGACCGCGTACGGCGGCTTCGGCGTCTCGGCGCTGCCGATCTATCTGAACCACGAGTTCCACAGCGACCTGCTCTGGCCGATGCTCGAGCACGGCGGCGTCTTCGTGCACGCGAACATCCGCGGCGGCGGCGAGTACGGGCCGACCTGGCACCGCGCGGCGCAGGGCCGCGAGCACATCCACGGCATCGAGGACCTGATCGCGGTGGCCGAAGACCTCGTCCGCGCCGGCCTGGCCGACCCGCGGCGGCTCGGCTTCATCGGCGCCTCCAACGGCGGGCTGCTCGCCGCGGCGACCGCGGTGCGTCGGCCGGACCTCTTCAAGGCCGTCGTCGCCGACGTGCCGCTCACCGACATGCTGCGTTTCCACGAGCTCTACACCGGCGCCGTCTGGATCGACGAATACGGCGATCCGCGCAAGCCCGACGACCGCGCCGCGCTGGCCGCGTACTCGCCGCTGCAGCAGCTCGAGGCCGGCGTCGGCTACCCGGAGATGCTCGTCACGACGTCGAGCTCCGACGACCGCGTGCACCCCGGCCATGCACGGCGCTTCGCCGAGCGCCTGCGCGCGCTCGGCCGGCCGGTGCTGTTCTTCGAGAGCGACGACACCGGCCACGGAGCCGCCGCCGCGCTCGACGCCACCGCGCGGCTGCGCGCCCTGAAGACGACCTACCTGCTGCAGGCGCTCGGCCTGGGCGGCCCGCGCTGATCCGCCCGCCGCCGACCCTGCTCGCGCACTGCGCCGACCGACGTCCGTCCCCGACCCTCCGCTCCCATGACCATTCCGACACCCTCCGAACTGCCCGCCGAACTCGATCCGCCCGAGTTCACGCTGACCGACGCCGAGCGCGCCCACCTCGGCCTTCTGCGCCGGCCGAACGACCACTTCCTCGCGCAGATCGGTGTGCGCGAATGCATCGACGGCGTCAGCCTCCACCCGAAGGCGCAGTGGTTCCTCGAGACGATCGCCCGCCCGAGCGACACGCCCGAGTCGCTCGACGAGGAAGAGAAGTTGATGGACACCGCCGAGGGGCGCCGCGCGATCCGCGACTTCGTCGACCGTGCCTGGGCGCTGAAGACGCGCATCGGCGCGCCGATGGCCGACGTCCAGGACCGCACCGTGCCCGGCCGCGACGGCGCGCCGATCCCGGTCCGCATCTACGTGCCACGGCGTCGTGACCCGGACCCGCTGCCGACGCTCGTCTACTGCCATGGCGGCGGATGGCTGTTCGGCAGCATCGCCGCCGTCGACCGGGCGATGCGCATCCTCGCGGACGAGGCCGCCGTCGTCGTCGTCTCGGTCGACTACCGCCTGGCGCCCGAGCATCCGTACCCGGCCGCGCACGACGACGCCCACGACGCCTTTCTGTGGGCCTGCGCATGGTCGCGCGCCCAGGCCGCGGCGCTCGGCACCGAGCCGGGCGCGGTCGCGGTCGGCGGCGACAGCGCCGGCGCGCACCTGGCCGTGGCGGTCGCCCGGCGCCAGCTCGCCGCGGGCGGGGAGCCGCCGTCCGGCCAGTTGCTCTACTACCCGTTTCTCGACTGGGACCGCAGCGCCGCGTCGTTCGCGAAGTTCGGCAGCGGCTACGGGCTCGATGCCCGGTTCGTCGACGTGATGGAGCGGCTCGCCTTCCCCGAGGTCGCGAGCCGCGCCGGCACCGAGTACTCGCACCTGACGGCACCCTCCTTGCGCGGCCTGCCGCAGACGCTGCTCGTCACTGCCGGCTACGACATCCTGCGCGACCAGGGCCGTGCCTTCGCCGACCGACTCGCCGCCGACGGCGTGCCGGTGCTCTACCTCAACGCCGGCTCGCTCGGCCACGGCTTCATGCAGCGCTCGGGCGTCTACGACGACGCCGACCGGATCTGCGTGTCGACCGCACAGGTCTTCGGGCTGGCGCTGCGCAGCCGACGCGCGCTCGCTGCGGTCGGCGCGGGCTGAGCGTCGACTGGTAGCGCGCGCCGGGCATCGACCGGCGCGGCGTGGCGGTGGTCTCGGGCGCGGGGCGAACACGGCGCGTCGGTCGGCGCCACGCGCATCGGCTCGACGAATCGCGGTGACGGCGTGGATTCGGCTCGCCGCTGGAGCGGCTCGCAGCGACAGTCTTCCGGAACGCGGCAGCGTGGCGCGAGGGACGACGGCCCCGAAACGGACGCATCGAGGCTCAAGACGCTGCCGGCGGTGCCGAAAACGACTCAGCGAATTCCGGAGCCGCTGCCCACCATGAAGCCTGCCTCACCCGCGGCCCACGCCGCCCTGCGATCGATCGCGGCAGGCGCGCGAGCCGACGGCGCCCGGGAGCTGCTGCGGCAGGCGCTCGACGCCGCGCGGGACGCTCACGACGTCGCCGGCGAGTTCCTGTTGCTGGAACGCCTGGCCGATTGCGAGCGCGACCGCGACGAGCCTCATGCCGCGTTCGGCCTCTGGCTGGAGGCGCTGGAGCGCGCCGACGCCGCCGGCGCAGGCGCTGAAGAGCTGGCGTCCGTCGAGGCGTCGCTCGCCATGTGCCTGGTCCGGCTCGGCCTGCCCGAACGTGCCGTGGCCCATGCGACGCGTGCCTACGACCATGCGCAGCTCCTGCCGAGCGGGCCGAAACAGGTCCGGGCGCTGAATGCGCTGGCGTTGACCCAGACGCGTCTCGCGCACTATCAGCAGGCGCAGTTCACCTACCGGCAGGCCATCCGCCTCGCGCGGCGGCTGCCCGAGGCGCGACTCGAGCTGTTTCGTGCATGCCTGAACCGCGGCGTGTGTTGTGCGCAGCAGGCACAGGCGCTCCGCAGCAGCGCCCGGGCGGAACACGACCGCTTGCAGCGGCGCGTGCTGCGCACGGACGCGGTCGCGGCGCGCGTGTCGCCGACGAGCAAGGAGGTGTCGTACTGCCGGCACAACGACTTGGATGCGCTGATCGCGCTCGAGCGCATCGACGAGG
Organism: uncultured Rhizobacter sp.; assembly: GCA_964249855.1. Taxonomy (GTDB): domain Bacteria; phylum Pseudomonadota; class Gammaproteobacteria; order Burkholderiales; family Burkholderiaceae_C; genus LMDS01. The sequence continues at coordinate 4,297 of CAXUDL010000054.1, forward strand.
CCTCGGCGCTGCTGGCCGACCTGCAACGCGAGAACGCTCGCGCCGCCGCCGACGAACCGAACCGGCGGACCTGGGCCGCCATGCAGTCGGTCTTTTGCGGCTCGATCCTCGTGAAGCGGGGTCGCTTCGCCGAGGGCGCGGACGCCTTGGTCGACGGCATCGGACGCCTCGAAGCCGCTGGCTGCACGGAAGAACTGCCGCGCTTTCTCGACGAGCTGACGGAAGCCTACGAGTCCGACGGGCGTTTCGAAGAAGCGCTGCACGCCTGCCGGCGTGCCGGTCGGCTGCGCCAACGGGAGGCGCGCGAAAGCAGCGAGGCGCGCCTGCGCGCGCTGGAGGTGATGCAGGGCCTCGACGCAGCGCGGCGCTCGGTCGAGATCGAGCGCCAGCGCGCGCACCTGATCGACCAGCAACGGCGCGACCTGCTCGGCCAGGCCGCGCGACTGAGTGCGGCCGCCCACACCGATGCCCTCACGGGCCTGTCCAACCGCCGGGCGCTCGACCGCGCGGCGACGACGCTGGCCGGCCTTCGAGAGGGGGCGGTGGGCGTGGCCGTGCTCGACCTCGATCACTTCAAGCAGATCAACGATCTCTACTCGCACGCGGTCGGCGACAAGGTTCTCGTGAACGTCGCGCGGATCCTGCGCAGCGTCTGCCGGCCGCAGGATCTGATCGTCCGCCTCGGAGGCGAGGAGATCGCGGTCGTGATGGAGGGCGTCGCCGACGGTGTGGTCGCCCGCATGTCCGAGCGAATGCGCCGCGCGGTGCAGGGCTTCGACTGGGGCGAGCTGCGAACGGGGCTCGCGGTCACGACCAGCATCGGCGCGGTGTGCATGGCCGCGCCGTTCGACCTCGATGCGGCGCTCGCGCAGGCGGACGGTTTGCTCTACCAGGCCAAGCGCGCTGGGCGCAATCGAGTGTGCTGCGCACCGATGTCCTGCGATTGATCGGGCGTCCTGCCCGACGGTGCCCGGACGCCGTCACCGGTGCCTCGCAGCGAGCCGCGGGCGGAGCGCGGTGCGCAGCGCCTTCACCGCCGTCGGGGCGAGCTCGTCCGTCGTGACGTGCATCGATCCGGAGCGGCCTGTCGCGGTGGCTTGGCCGGCGGTGCGCGCGGCGATGCCTCCCGCCCGGAAACGCCAGCGGAGATGCGGGGTCGCGCCGGGCTTCAGCGACGCGAGCGCGTCAGGTCGCGGACGTGCCGGTCGGTGGGGCGGTGCTCGCCGGCAGGCCCGCCATCAGCTCGAACAGCTTGAAGACGGCCGTGGCGTTGAGCTCGCCCCAGCCGAGGTTCTGCGCGACCTTGTTGAGTTCGTGGACCGTGTTGGAGAGCAGCACCGGCACGCCGATCGTCTCGGAGTGATTGCGGATCAGCTCGGTGTCCTTGACCATCGTGCGCAGATGGAACGAGACAGCGTGGTCGCCGTCGACCATGGCCCGGCCGGCGCCTTCGATGATCGGCGAACGGAAGTCCGATTCGCCCCAGAGCGTGATCAGCTCGTGGCAGTCGAGCCCGGACTTCTTCGCCATCGCGAGCGATTCGCCGAGCGCGGCCAGCACCGCCGACACCAGGTGGTTGCCGCAGAGCTTGGCGGCGCAGCCCGCGCCGACGTCGCCCATGCGGTGCACCGTCGCGCCGATCTCGCGCAGCAGCGGCAGCGCGGCGTGCCAGCCGGCGTCGTCGGCGCCGACCATGATCCAGAGGCCGCCGGCATGCGCTTCGGCGCGGCTGCCGTGCACCGGCGCGTCGACGAAGTTCGCGCCGCGTTCGCGGACGCGCTGGGCCACGCGTTGCGCCGTCTGCGGCAGTTGCGTGCTCATGTCGACGACGAGCTGCCCGGGCACGAGCCCGGCGAGCACGCCGTCGGGGCCGTCGAGCGCGGCGTGCAGCGCCGCCTCGTTCCACAGGGCGAGCACGATGTGGCTCGCATCCCGCACCGCCTGCGCCGGCGTGGCGCAGACGACCGCTCCCGCGTCGCGCACCTCGGCGGTATGGTCGATGCTCCGGTTGTGGACCTGGACCGCATGGCCCTTGCGCAGCAGCGTGAGCCCGACGCCCGTGCCGATGACGCCCGTGCCGATGATGGCGACCTTCATGGCGATGCCTCCTGGTGGTGAACGTGGTCGCGGAGCGCCTCGACGAGCAGGAACGCGGCGGTCGCGCCGGCATCCTCGAGGCCGAGCGACTTTTCCTGGAAGCAGGCTGCCTTGCCGTGCTGCGCGACCATCGACTTGGTCGCGTCGAGCGCCGAGCGGGCGGCCGCGAGCGCCGCGTCGAGCGCGTCGCCGAGCGTGCGGCCCTCGGCTGCGCCGGCCTCGAGCGCCTGCGCCGTCGGGCCGAGCACGTCGACGAGCGTCTTGTCGCCCGGGCGGGCCTTGCCGCGCGCGACGATGCCGTCGTGGAATGCGCGCCAGAACGTCGCGAGCTGCGCCGGGCCGAGTTCGCCGGCGTCGCCGAGCGCCTTGCCGCCCTGCATGAAGCCGGTCGCCATCAGCGTGCCCATGGTCGACGGCGCGGCCTTGGCGATCGCCATGCCGGCGCGCTGCAAGGTCTTGCCGACGGGGCCGTCGCGGTGCTCGCGGACGGCCGCGAGCGCGGCGGCGAAGCCCTTCTGCATCGTGATGCCGAGGTCGCCGTCGCCGACCTTGCCGTCGAGCTCGATCAGGAACGCACGCTGCCGCTCGAAGACGCCCGCGATGCGTTCGAAGAGGCCCGGCAGGTCGTCCTGCGTCAGGCGCTCGATGACCGCCGCGTTCACAGCTGCGCCTGGACGAAGAACGGCGAGTCGGCCGGCGCGGCGACGAGGCCGCGCAGCTCGTCGTCGAGGTGGAGCAGCGAGATCGACGCGCCGGCCATTTCCATCGCCGTCGCGAACTCGCCGACGTAGGCGTGGAAGATGCGCACGCCGCGCTCCTTCAGCAACTGGTCGATGCGCCGGAACAGGATGTAGAGCTCCTCGCGCGGCGTCGCGCCGAGGCCGTTGACGAGCACCGCCACTTCCGAGCCCGGCTGCAGGCCGAGCTCGGCAACGAGCGGCGTCAGCATCTCGTCGACGACCTCGTCGGCCGGCCGCAGCGCGCCGCGACGGATGCCCGGCTCGCCGTGGATGCCCATGCCGATCTCCATCTCGTCGTCGCCGACCGAGAACGTCGGGTGGCCGACCTCGGGCACGGTGCAGCTGCTGAGCGCGACACCCATCGTGCGCGTCCGCGCCTTCGCCTTCTCGGCGATGCGATGGACCTCGGGCAGCGGCAGGCCCGCGGCGGCGGCCGCGCCGGCTGCCTTGTAGACAAAGACGATGCCGGCCACGCCACGGCGCTTGTGTTCCTGGCCGACGGGCGACGATGCCGCGTCGTCGTTGCCGACGACCGACATGACCTGGATGCCGTCGAGCTCGGCCATCTCGGTCGCCATGTCGAAGTTGAGGATGTCGCCGGTGTAGTTGCCGTAGATGTAGAGCACGCCCGCGCCGTCGTCGATCGCCTTCGTGACCTCGAGCATCTGGTCGGCGCTCGGCGACTGGAACACGCCGCCGACCGCCGCGCCGTCGAGCAGGCCGTTGCCGACATAGCCGAGGAAGAGCGGCAGATGCCCGGAGCCGCCGCCTGTCGCCAGCCCGACCTTGCCCGGCCGCGCGCCGCGCCGCTTGTTCACGAGACAGCGCAGATCGCCGGCCACGCTCTCGAGCTCGGCCGGATGCGCGGCGTAGAGGCCTTCGAGCATCTCGTCGACGAACTGCTCCGGCACGTTGAGGAATTTCTTCATGGTTGCGGCTCCCGAGGTTTGGCTCAGCGGCGGCGGCGCGTCACGAAGAACGCACCGGCGACGAGGATGAAGGACCCGACGACGACGCGCTGCCAGGTGCTGGGCACGCCCGTCATGATGAGGACGCTGTTGATCGCGACGACGAGCACGACGCCGAGCAGCGTGCCGGTCACGGTGCCGGTGCCGCCGGTGATCCGCGCGCCGCCGAGCACGACGGCCGCGATGACGTCGATCTCGATGCCGACGAGGTCGAAGGGGTTGGCGAGGCGGTTGCTGCAGACGTGGATCATCCCGGCGAGGCCGGCCAGCGCGCCGGCGTACGCGAAGATGAAGAAGTGCACCGTGCGCAGGTCGAAGCCGAGGCGCTGGGCGATGTCGCGGTTGCCGCCGAGCGCGTAGATGGCGCGTCCGAGCAGGGTCTTGTCGAGCACCAGCCAGGTCAGGATCGCCGCGGCCGGCAGCGCCAGGAAAAAGGCCGGCAGGAACGCCCGCGCCCCGCGCGCCGACGTGAATTCGACGAGGCCGATGCTGCCGAAGCGGTCCATCTGCTCGGGCAGGTTGGTGATCCACGCCGTGCCGATGAACGTCAGCAGCAGGCCGCGGAACAGGTACTGCGTGCCGATGGTGACGATCAGCGACGGTGCCCGCAGCGTGTGCACCAGCCAGCCGTTGACGAGGCCGAGCAGCCCGCCGCCGGCGGCTGCCGCGAGGAAGACCACGGCGAGCGGCGCGCCTGGAAAGCGCGTCACCACCGCCTGCGTCACGGTGTACATGGTGAGCGCGGCGATCGCGGTGAACGAGACGTCGATGCCGCCCGCGGCGAGGATGACGAACACACCGAGCGCGAAGAGGCCCATCACGACGCACGAGCGGGCGATGTCGAAGAGCGAAGACGCCTGGAAGAACGCCGGATTGACCGCACCGACGACCGCGCAGAGCAGCACGAGCAGGAACAGCGTGAAGAGCTCGGGCCGGCGCTCGAGCCGCGCACGGATGCGGCTCGGCCACGGGGCCGCGGGCGCGGCGGCGGCCGGCGGATCGACGCGTGCCGACTCCTGAACCGTGGCGGCGGTCATGCGGCGACGCTCCCCAGCATCGCCTCGTACAGCGACTCCTCGGTCGCCGTGTCGGCGCGGACCGAGCCGACGACGCGGCCTTCGCGCATCGTGACGATCCGGTCGCAGTTCTGCAGCAGCTCGGGCAGGTCGTCGCTGACGATGACGATGCCGATGCCCTTCGCGGCGAGGTCCTGGATGACGCGGTAGATCGTGTCCTTCGAGCCGACGTCCACGCCGACGGTCGGCCCGTGCAGCAGCAAGAGCCGCGGCGCCACGGTCAGCCAGCGGCCGATGAGCACGCGCTGCTGGTTGCCGCCGGAGAGCGACTGCACCGGCAGATCGACGTTCGGCGTCGCGATGTGCAGGTCTGCGACCTGCTGCTGCGCGACGCCACGCGCGCGCGGCGCGTCGAGCACGCCCCAGCGGCTGCGCAGGCGGTCGAGCACCAGCGTGACGAGGTTCGAGAGAATCGGCTTGTCGAGGAACAGGCCCTCGGCGAGCCGGTCCTCCGGCACGTAGCCGATGCCGTGGCGGATCGCATCCGCCGGGCCGCGCAGGTGGATCGGTTCGCCCTGCAGCCGCACGCCGCCGCCGGTCGGCGCGAGCAGCCCGGCGAGCACCAGCGCGAGCTCGTTGCGGCCCGAGTCCATCAGCCCCGTCACGCCGAGCACCTCGCCCGTGCGGAGCTCGAGATCGACGCCGTCGAAGTAGGGACTGCAGCCGAGCGCCTCGGTGCGCAGCAGCTCGGCACCGCCGGCCGTGCCGACGCGGTAGCGGCCGCCGTCGAGCACCTTGCCGGTCATGAGGCGGCCGAGCTCCGCCTTCGTGAAGTCGCGGATCGGCCCTTGCGCCACGCATTCGCCGTCGCGGAAGACGATGGCCTGGCCGCCGATGCGGTAGCACTCGTCGAGCTTGTGGGTCACGAAGAGCACGGCGACGTCGTCGCGTTGCAGCTCGCCGACGACGCGCACCAAGTTGTCGACCTCGCGCCGGGTGAGCGAGGTCGTCGGTTCGTCCATGATGACGAGCTTCGCCCGCGTCGCGATCGCGCGCGCGATCGCGATCAGCTGGCGCACGGCCAGCGGCAGGTCGGCGACGATCCGGTCGAGGAAGTCGCTCGTGGTCGGCAGGTCGACGGCGCCGAGCGCGCGCCGCGCGGTTGCGCGGAGCACCGTGATGTCGAGCCGACGGGCCAGCCGGCCGTTCGAGCCGACGAGCTGTTCCGACAGCGCGACGTTCTCGGCGACGGTGAGGTTCGGAATCAGCGACAGGTCCTGATAGACCGTCTCGATGCCCGCGGCGAGCGACGCGATCGGGTCGAGCGCGGCATGCGCGCGGCCTTCGAGGCGGATGACGCCGGCATCGGGCGGCTGCGCTCCCGAGATGATCTTGATGACCGTGCTCTTGCCGCAACCGTTCTCGCCGAGCAGGTGGTAGACCTCGCCGCGGCGGATCGAGAACGACACGCCGCGCAGCGCATGGACGCCGCCGAAGCGCTTGTGGACGCCTTCGACTTCCAGGAAGGCGCCGGAGCGCGCGCGGTCGTGCGTTCCGGGCAAGCTTCGCGTTGCCGCGGCAAGGTCGTCGGTCATCGGCGGGAGGTTGATCGCGGGCTCGGAGCGGCCCGCGAGCGCGGGCCGGCAGGCGTCAGAACAGCGAGTCCTTGTAGGTCGACTTGTCGGCGATCACCATCGCGTTGCCGACGAGCAGCATGCCCTGGCCCGGTCCCTTCTTGATCGCGACCTTGTCGTAGCCCTTCACGCCGAGATCCATGCCGTCGGTGAGCGGCTTCTTCTCGAGCAGCATCTTCGCGACGGTGTTCATCGCGATGCCGGCGTCGCGCGGATCCCAGAAGCCGATCGCGGTGATCGCGCCCGAGTCGAGCAGCTTCGCCGACGGGTTGGGCAGTCCGGTGCCGACGAGGCAGACCTTGCCCTGCAGGCCGGCTTCCTCGATCGCGCGGCCGATGCCGATGACGTCGTTGCCCGCCGAGCTCTGGAAGCCGCGGATGTCCGGATGCTTGCGCAGCACCTCCTTGGCCTTCTCGTAGGTCTTGTTCGCGTCGTCGAACGACTCGTTCTTCGGATCAACGAGCTGCATGTCGGCGTATTTCTTCGCATTGGCGGCGCCGGCGTCGACCCACTGCAGGTGCGTGCGGCTGCCGAGCGAGCCGACGAAGGACGTCCACTTGCCCTTCTTGCCCATGCACTGTGCGAGGCGCTCGTTGAGCGCCGTGCCGTAGGCGGCATTGTCGAACGCCTCGATGTTGGCGTTCGTGTTCTTCTGGTTGTCGGCCTCGTGCGTGACGACGACGATGCCGCGGTCCATCGCGCGCTTCAGAACGCCTTCGATGACCGCCGGGTCCATCGGGACGACGGCGAGCGCGTTGACCTTCTTCGCGACCAGGTCGTCGATGATCTTCAGCTGCTGGGCGGCGTCGGCGGTCGCCGGGCCGCTCTGGCTGGCAGCCACGCCGGTGTTCTTGCCGGCGAAGTCCTTCACGCCGACCTCCATCCGGTTGAACCACGGAATGCCGCTGATCTTGACGACGGTGGCGATGACCGGCTTCTCTTGCGCGGCGAGCCCGCCCATGCCGGCGGCGAGGGCCGCGCCGAGCGCCGACAACGCAAATACCTTGACGTTCATTCTTGTCTCCATTTGCAGTGCGCCCTCAGGACAAGCGCCGCGACACAGGAGGGGGCTGTGGCGCAGGGGTGAGAGGTGCCGCCGCCCGGTCGAACAGGCGGCGCACGTCGAACCGGGTGATGGCGAGGAAGGTGAGCAGCAGCAGGCCCCACGCGCAGTCGCGGAAGAAGTTCGACACGTCGGCGAAGTTGAGCGCGCTCGAGAGCAGCTGCAGCGCGGTCGCGGAAAGGAAGAGGCAGGTCATCCGGCCGTAGCCGCCTTCGGGCTTCACGCCGGCCATGACGGTGATGAGGATCGCGATCAGCAGGTAGGACTGACCGTAGTCCCATTTCACGTTCACGTTGCGCGACGCGATCAGCACGCCGGCGAGACCGGCGAGCAGGCCCGACAGGCCGTAGGTCGTCATGAGCAGGCGGGTCTGCGCGAAGCCGGCGTAGCGCGCCGCGCGTGCGTTCGTTCCCATCAGGAAGAGCCGGATGCCGAAGGGGCTGAACTTGAGCGTCGCGCCGACGGCGAGGACCACAGCGCAGAAGATGAGGAACGAAATCGGCACGCCGAACACCAGTCCGTTGCCGATCGCCATCAGCGGATCGGCGTTGCCGACGCGCACCGACGGCCCGCCGCTGCACACGACGGCGAGGCCGGTGAAGAAGAGCTGCGTGCCGAGCGTGCAGAGGATCGGCGTGAGGCCGAGCCGCGCGATGAGGATGCCGTTCAGGCAGCCGCCGGCCGCCCCGACGGCGAGCGCCACCGCGGCGAAGCCGAGCGTGAAGACGACGGGCGCGTCGTCGGCCGACACCCAATTGCCGACGAGCAGCGCGGAGACCACGCCCGAGAGGTTCGCGAGGGCGATGCCCGACAGGTCGATGCCGCCGTTGCCCGAGCTCATCGCGAGCATGACGCCGACCGCCAGAAGGCCGAGTTCGGGCAGCTGCGCCGCCATCGATTGCAGGTTGTAGGGGTCGACGAACGCACCGCGCGACAGCACGCCCGCGGCCAGCACGACCAGCAGGTTGATGCCGGCGAGGAACCAGAGCTGCGGATCGACCCGAAGCGACATGACTAAACGTTGCGTGCCATTTAGTGAACGATGGTAGGGGGACCGCAGTGCACCCGCCTCCTCGCAAACCCTGAGCGACGCTGCCCTTCCCGCCGGCCATTTCGTACGTTCTCGACCACATAATGAGTCGTGCGCTCGGCCGATTCACTGAACGTTTTGCTCCGCCCTCACGGTCGAGGCCGCCCATGGCCTTGACGGTGAAAGACGTGGCGCGCGCGGCCAATGTCTCGCCCGCCACCGTCTCGCTCGTGCTCAACGGCCGTGCCGGCATCAGCGACGAGACCCGGGCGCGGGTGTTGATGGCGGCGTCCGATCTGAACTATGCGCCGCGCGGCGCGCGTGCGGGCAGGGCCGAGCGGCCGCCGACCGTGCGCTTCCTCAAGATCTCGCTGCACGGGCACACGGTCAACCGCGACCACAACACCTTCATCTCCGACTACATCGACGGCATGTCGGCGCAGGCCGGCGAGTGCGGCTACCAGCTCGAGGTGGTGAGCCACGAGGGTCGGCCGATGGCCGAGGTCGTCGCCTCGCTCGCCGGTGCCGAGTTGAGCGGGGTGATCGCGCTCGGCACCGAGCTCGCCGAGCACGACGTCCAGCTGCTGCAGGGCGCGGCGCGCCCGCTCGTCGTCATCGACACCTTCTTCGACGGGGTCGAGTGCGACTTCGTCAACATGAACAACCGCGACGCCGTGTTCAAGTCGGTCGCGCTGCTCGCGGGCCGCGGCTTCGACCGCATCGGCTTCATCGCGAGCCCGGTGCAGACGCTCAACTTTCGCCTGCGCCGCGAGGCCTTCTTCGAGGCGCTGACCGCGCACGGCCTCGTCGCGCGCGCCGACGCCATCGTCACCGTCGACTCGACCTACGAGGGCGCGTACCACGACATGCTGGCGGCGCTCGCGACCGGCCGCGAGGTGCCGCAGTGCTATGTCTGCACCAACGACGTCATCACCTACGGCTGCATCAAGGCGCTGCGCAAGCGCGGGCTGCGGGTGCCACAGGACGTCTCGATCGTCGGCTTCGACAACCTGCCGATGAGCGCGACGATGGACCCGCCGCTCACGACGATCGACGTCTCCAAGCGCAAGATCGGTTCGCTCGCCGTCACCCTGCTCGACGAGCAGATCCGCTCGCGCGAGCGCCAGCCCGCGGTCAAGGTGCTGGTCGGCGCCGAGCTGGTCACGCGGGACAGCGTCGCGGCCCGCCCGCTGCGTGCCGGCGCGCGACCGGCACGGTCCGGCGCCGGCGAGGCGCCGCGCAAACGCGGCGCCGACGCCGAGGCGACGGTCGACGCGGCCGGATCGTCGGCGCGCCTCGGCACCGGGCGGGCCGGCGTGGCCTGACGCCTCGCGATCGGTGGCCGACGGGATCCGGCTGCGCGGGGCGGTCCCGGGGCGGCTTCCGCCGCCGCGAGAAAACGCCCGGCGCCGGAACGCCCGGCGGCGCGTCAGACGCCCAGGATCGACACCGCCTTCGTCACCAGATACGACTCGAGCGCCTCCGGCCCGCCTTCGGTGCCGTAGCCCGAGTCCTTGACGCCGCCGAACGGCATCTCGGCCGACGGCGCGGCCGGCTGGTTGATCCACAGCATGCCGAGCTCGAGCCGCTGGCCGAGCAGGTGCGCGGTCTTGATCGAGCGCGTGAACGCATAGCCGGCGAGGCCGTACGGCAAGCGGTTGGCTTCGGCGATCGCCTCGTCGAGCTTGTCGAAGCCGCGCACCGCGGCGACCGGGCCGAAGGGTTCGTTGTTGAAGACGTCGGCGGTCGCCGGCACGTCGTCGAGCACCGTCGGCGCGAAGAAGTTGCCGGCGCTGCCGACGCGCTCGCCGCCGGTCGCGACGCGGGCGCCGCTCGCACGCGCGTCGTCCATCAAGCGGGCCATCGCGGTCAGGCGCCGCGGATTGGCGAGCGGGCCGAGCGTCGTTCCCTCGGCCAGGCCGTCGCCGAGCTTCAGGCCTTCGGCGTGCCTGACGAGCGCGGCGACGAAGTCCTGCCGCAGGCTGTTGTGGACCAGGAACCGCGTCGGCGAGATGCACACCTGCCCGGCGTTGCGGAACTTGGCGCCGCCGGCGGCCTTGACGGCGAGCGCGACGTCGGCGTCCTCGGCGACGATCACCGGCGCGTGGCCGCCGAGCTCCATCGTCACCCGCTTCATGTGCTGGCCGGCGAGCGCCGCGAGCTGCTTGCCGACGGGCGTCGAGCCGGTGAAGGTCACCTTGCGGATGATCGGGCTCGCGATCAGGTGGTTCGAGATCTGCGCCGGGTCGCCGAAGACGAGGCCGACCACGCCCGCCGGGATGCCGGCGTCGACGAAGGTCTGCAGCAGCGCCGCCGGCGACGCGGGCGTTTCCTCGGGCGCCTTGACGAGGAACGAGCAGCCGGTCGCGAGCGCTGCGCCGATCTTGCGCACGATCTGGTTGATCGGGAAGTTCCAGGGCGTGAACGCCGCGACCGGGCCGACCGGCTCCTTGAGCACGAGCTGCTGCACCGCGAGGTTGCGCGACGGCACGATCCGGCCGTAGACGCGCCGGCCTTCGTCGGCGAACCATTCGATGATGTCCGCGCCGGCGATCGACTCGAGCCGCGCCTCGGCGAAGGGCTTGCCCTGCTCCTGCGTCAGCAGCCGACCGATCGCGTCGGCGCGCTCGCGCAGCAGCCCGGCGGCCTTGCGCATGATCGCGGCGCGCTCGTGCGCCGACGTGTTGCGCCAGACCTCGAAGCCGCGGCGGGCGGCGTCGAGCGCGCGGTCGAGATCGTCGATGTCGGCGTGCGCCACGCGGCCGATCTCGGCGCCGGTCGCCGGGTTCATGACCGGGATCGTCTTGCCGCTTCGCGCGTCGCTCCATTCGCCGGCGATGAGGAGTCGGGTGTCGGGATAGGAAGTCGTCGTCATGGTCATGGCCTCGGTTGCGGGAGCCCAGGATTGAACCAGAGCCGCCGCGTCGACGCGAGGGCCGTGGCTTTGTTCGGCGGGTCGGAGCGGCAGGCGACTCGGACTGTGCCGGCCCGCAGTGGTCCGGACGCGGCGCCGACGGGCCCGGCACCGACGGCCGTCCGACGGTGGACGACATCGCGCTGCGGGCACGCGCTCGGCTCCGCCGTTCATGCGAGCGCGGCGGCGCCCGGGCAGTCGCTGGAGCGGCGGCGCGACAATCACCGCCATGCCGTGGATCCAGTCGAGCCGCTTCGCCTATCCCCTGCTCGAGGCGACGCACATCGTCGGCATCGCACTGCTGCTCGGAAGCCTCTTCGTGTTCGAGCTGCGCGTCTGGGGCCGCGGCCGCGCGATCGACGCGACGGCGTTGGCGCGCCTCGCCCTGCCGGTCACGCTCGTCGGATTCGGCCTCGCCGCCGCGAGCGGGCTGACGATGTTCGCGAGCCAGCCCGCCGAGCTGCTCGGCAACCGTGCCTTCGTGCTGAAGATGGGCCTGCTCGCGGTGGCCGGCGCCAACGCGGTCTGGTTCCATCGCCGCGGTGCGCTCGAGGCCGGCGACCGCCTCGCCCGGGCGCAGACCGCGCTGTCGCTGGGGCTATGGGTCGCGGTCATCATCTGCGGTCGCTGGATCGCCTACCGCTGATCCCTCCGGAGCCCCGCCATGCCGCGTCGACGTCTTCTCCTCGGGTTCGCTGGCCTCGCCGCCCTGCCGCTGCGCGCGTTCGCGCACCACGGCTGGAGCGGCTTCGACCAGGACAGGCCGCTCTGGCTCGAGGGCGCCGCCGACAAGGTCGCCTGGCGCAATCCGCATGCCGAAGTGATGCTGCGCGTCGCCCCCGACTCGAAGCTGCCCGGCGACCTCGCGTCGCGCGCGCTGCCGGCGCAGTCGACGCCGGTCGACGGCGCCAAGGTGCTCGCGGCCACCCGGCTGCCGTCGCGCCGCGACGCGGTCTGGACGGTCGAGCTCGCGCCGTTGACGCGCATGGCCGCGTGGAGCGTGCCCGAGATCAAGCCGGGGCAGCGCCTGGCCGTCGTCGGCTACGCCGCGACCGGCGAGGCGGGCGACCCGGTGCTGCGCGCCGAGTACCTCTTCACCGACGGCAAGGCCTACGGCCTGCGCTCCTCGCCGGGCTGACCGACGCGGCGCCAGCCGGCGCCCGGCGCCTGCCCGACCGATGCCGCGCCCGACCGACGCCGCGCCCGACGCCGCACGAGCCGTGCGAGCGACGACTGCTCGCCGGGCCCGGCGACGCCCGTATGATGTCTGCGCCCTGCCGGCGCGTCGCGTCGGCGGCCTGTCACTTCGAGGAGTGCTCGCGATGGCGTTGATGGATTTCCTCAAGAAGCAGTTCATCGACGTCCTCGAATGGACCGAGGCGGGCGACGGCGTGCTCGCCTGGCGCTATCCGATGGCCGACCACGAGATCCAGTACGGCGGCATGCTGACCGTGCGCGAATCGCAGATGGCGCTCTTCGTCAACGAGGGCAAGGTCGCCGACGTCTTCGGCCCCGGCCTCTACAAGCTGACGACGCAGACGCTGCCGGTGCTGACCAATCTGCGCAACTGGGACAAGCTGTTCCAGAGCCCGTTCAAGAGCGACGTCGTGTTCTTCAGCACGCGTCAGCAGATCGACCGCCGCTGGGGCACGGCGCAGCCGGTGACGATCCGCGACAAGGACTTCGGCGCCGTCCGGCTGCGCGCCTTCGGCAACTACGCCTACCGCGTCGCCGACCCGAAGCGCTTCTTCACCGAGATCAGCGGCACGCGCGAGCGCTACACGGTCGACGAGCTCGACGGCCAGCTGCGCGGCCTGATGCTCCAGCACATCAGCGACGCTGTCGCGCAGAGCGGCGTGCCGTTCCTCGACCTGGCGGCCAACCAGGTCGAGTTCGCGCAGCAGCTGCGCACCGCGACCGCGCCGGCGTTCGAGGCGCTCGGTCTCGTGCTCGAGGGCGTGACGGTGCAGAACCTCTCGCTGCCGGAGGACCTGCAGAAGGTGCTCGACCAGAAGATCGGCATGGGCATGGTCGGCAGCGACATGGGCAAGTTCATGCAGTACCAGACCGCGCAGTCGATCCCGAGATTCGCCGAAGGCGCGGGGCAGGGCGGTGGCATCGCGGGCGACGCGGTGGGCCTGGGCGCCGGCGTCGCGCTCGGCCAGGTGATGGCGCAGCAGCTCGGCCAGGGCCTGCAAGGCGGCGCGCCGGCCGCGGGCGTCAAGCCCGACGAGGTGATGGCGCTGCTCGAGAAGCTCGGCGAGCTCAAGGCCAAGGGCATCCTCACCGACGACGAGTTCGCCGCGAAGAAGACCGAGCTGCTGAAGAAGCTGGGCTGACGGGCCCGCGTGGCCACCGATCCCCCGGCCCAGCGCGTCTACCGCGCCGACTGCCCGAACTGCGGCGCGCCGGTCGAGTTCCGCTCGGCCGCATCGGCGAGCGCCGTCTGCAGCTTCTGCCGCAGCACGCTGCTGCGCGACGGCGACGCGCTGCGCCGCATCGGCCAGAGCGCCGAGCTCTTCGACGACCATTCGCCGCTGCGCCTGAACGCGGCCGGACGCTACCAGGGCGAGGCGTTCCAACTCGTCGGTCGCCGGCAGATGGGCTACCTCGACGGCGTCTGGAACGAATGGCATGCGCTGTTCGACAACGGCCGCTCGGGCTGGCTGAGCGAGGACAACGGCGCCTACGTCTTCGGCTTCGATGCGCCGTGGACCGACGCGCCGCCGGCCACCGAGACGTGGCGGCCGGGCGAGCGGCGGCAGCTTGCCGGGCGGGCGTGGTCGGTCGCCTCGGTCGTCCGCGCCCGCGCCATCGCGGCCGAAGGCGAACTGCCGACGCCGCCGCGCCTCGACGGCGGCGAGTGGACCGTCGTCGACCTGCGCAGCACCGGCGACGAGGTCGCGACGCTCGAACTCGCCGATCCGTCGCGCCCGCAATGGTCGATCGGCCGCGCGGTGGCGCTGTCGTCGCTCGCGTTGAGCGGCCTTGCCGACGCGAGCGAGAAGACGCTCTCCGGCCGCGCGCTCGCCTGCCCGAACTGCGGCGCGTCGCTCGCGCCGACGCTCGACAGCACCAAGACCGTCGTCTGCGCGCAGTGCGCATCGGTGGTCGACATCTCCGCCGGCCCCGGAGCCGATCTGGCGTTCTACCGCCAGGACAACCCGCAAATCGAAGGCGGCACGCCGCCGCTGCCGCTCGGCGCGATGGCGCGGCTCGCGCTGGGCGGCGAGCCGCAGGCCTGGCAGGTGGTCGGCTATGTCGAGCGCACGGAGGTGCCCGACGACCCGGACGACGAGCGCGTCGTCTGGCGCGAGTACCTGCTCTACCACCGCACCGAGGGCTTCGCCTTCCTGGTCGACGCCGACGACGGCTGGAGCTGGGCGCGGCCGATCACCGGCGTGCCCCAGGCGGCCGGCGACGCGGTCGAGTGGCGCCGCGTCCGCTACGCGCGGCTCTACCGCTACACCGGCGTCGTCACCCACGTGCTCGGCGAGTTCTACTGGCGCCTGAAGCGCGACGAGCGGACGCGCAACGTCGACTACCGGGGCCGCGGCGCCGAGTCGAGGAAGCGGCTGAACCGCGAGGAGACCGACGGCGAGGTCGTGTGGTCGGCCGGCGAGGTGGTCGACGCGAGCGTGATCGCCCGGGCCTTCGGCCTCGACGCGCCGGGGCGGCTCGACCGCGGCACGCCGGTCGTCGCGGGCGATGCCGCCGCGATGTCGGGCCTCGGCAAGGGCGTGCTGCTGCTCCTGCTCGTGGTCGTGGCGATCGTCGTGCTCGTGCGCTGCTCGGGCGGCGACGACTGCGCCGACCTGCGCGAGACCTTCGGCGCTGACAGCAACGAATACCGTCAGTGCGCGCGCTCGGGCGGCGGCGGCGGCGGCTTTCGCAGCAGCGGCGGCGCGTTCGGCGGATATTCGAGCGGCGGCGGGCACAAGTAGGCGATTCAACGGGAGAACGCAGATGATGGGATTCGAATGGCTCAGGCCCGCGGCGGTCTTCGGCTCGCTGCTCTACGCGCTGATCGGCGTGCTGGTGTTCTGGGTCTGCTTCGTCGTCATCGACAAGCTCACGCCCTACGACCTCTGGGCCGAGATCGTCGAGAAGAGGAACCTCGCGCTCGCCGTCGTCGTGGCCGCGATGTGCCTCGCGATCGGGCTCATCGTCGCGGCGGCGATCCACGGATGACGGGCGCGTGAGCCCGCCGGGCCGTCCCGAAGGCGCAGGCCCGGGCGCCGGGCGCGAAGGCGCCCTCGCGAGCCCGCCGGGCGCTCCCGAGCGCGACGACCGGCCTGCGGAGCGCGACGAGCGCCCCGCGAGCACGGTGGCCGGCGCCCCCCCGTCGCGCATCGCTCCGGGCGAGGTCGCGCTGCTCGCGTCGGTCTTCGTCGTCGCCGCGTGCGGCCTCGTCTACGAGCTCGCCGCCGGCGCGCTCGCGAGCTACCTGCTCGGCGATTCGGTGCTGCAGTTCTCGACGGTCATCGGCACCTACCTCTTCGCGATGGGGCTCGGCTCGTGGCTGTCGCGCTTCGTCGAACGGCAGCTGGTCGCGCAGTTCCTGCGGATCGAGCTGCTCGTCGGCCTCGTCGGCGGCCTGATGCCGGCTGCGCTCTTCGTCGCGCACAGCGTGCTGCCGGCCGCGTCGCTCGCGCCGTTCCGCTGGCTGCTCTACGCGCTCGTGCTGGGCGTGGGCGCGCTGGTCGGGCTCGAGATCCCGCTCGTGATGCGCATCCTGAAGCGCCACTTCGGCGCGCGCTACGCGCTCAAGGACCTGGTGTCGCAGGTGCTCACCTTCGACTATCTCGGCGCGCTCGTCGTCGCGGTCGCCTTTCCGCTGCTCTTCGTGCCGCAGCTCGGGCTCGTGCGCACCGGTCTCTTCTTCGGCCTGCTCAACGCGGCGGTCGCGGTCTGGGCGCTGGTCGTCTTCCGCAGCGAGCTGCGGCGCTGGCCGGCGCACGGCGCCGCCTGCGCCGGCGTCGCCGCGCTGCTCGCCGGCGCGTTCTTCGCGGCCGAGCGGATCACCACATGGGCCGAGGACCGCTTCTACGGCGACGCGGTCGTGCTGCGCGAATCGAGCGACTACCAGCGCATCGTCGTGACCGCAGGCCCCGCCGGCGTTCGGCTCTTCCTCAACGGCAACCTGCAGTTCCATTCGCGCGACGAATACCGCTACCACGAGGCGCTCGTCCACCCCGCGATGGCGGCGCAGGGCGCGCCGAAGCGGGTGCTGGTGCTCGGCGGCGGCGACGGCATGGCGGTGCGCGAGATCCTGAAGTACCCCGGTGTCGAATCGGTCACGCTCGTCGAGCTCGACCCGCACATGACGCGGCTCTTCGGCGAGCAGCCGATGCTGCGCCGCCTCAACGGCGACGCGCTGCGGTCCAAGAAGCTCCGCATCGTCCACGCCGACGCCTTCACCTGGCTCGACACCGAGCCGGGCAGCTTCGACGTGATCGTCGTCGACTTCCCCGACCCGACCAACTTCTCGATCGGCAAGCTCTACACGACGACCTTCTACCAGCTCGTCGACCAGCACCTCGCCGCAGGCGGCTACGCCGTGGTGCAGACGACGTCGCCGCTGCTCGCGCGGCAGAGCTTCTGGACGGTCGTCGCGACGCTCGAGGCGGTGGGCCTCTCGACGACGCCCTACCACGCGCACGTGCCGAGCTTCGGCGAATGGGGCTTCGTGATCGCCGGCCATCGGCCCTGGCGCACGCCCGCGAGCCTGCCGCCCGACCTGCGCTTCCTCACGCTCGACGGCCTGCCCGCGCTGCTGCAGTTCCCGCCCGACATGGCGCGCGTCCCCGCCGAGGTCAACCGCCTGTCGAACCAGGTGCTGGTGCACCGCTACGAGGAAGAATGGGGACGGGTGCACCCTTGACCCGCCGGCGCGCCTGGCTTGCGGCCGCCGGGGCGGGGCTCGCCCTGCCGTGGCTGGCCGGCTGCCGCGACGGTACGGCGCCGGCGCTCGCCGGCGGCTGGGTCGGCGCCAACGCCGCCCTCGGGCATCGTCTGCGCGCGCCGGACGTCGTCGGCGTGCCCGACGTGCAGCGTCGCGTCGCGGTGGTCGTCGTCGGCGCCGGCATCGCCGGGCTGGCGGCCGCCCGTGCGCTCGACCGCGCCTGTGTCGACGACGTCCACCTGCTCGAGCTCGAGGACGCCGCCGGCGGCAACAGCCGCGGCCACCGCATCGGCGACGTCGGCTGCCCGCTCGGCGCCCACTACCTGCCGGTGCCCGGTCCGGCGGCGATCGAGGTCGCCGCATGGCTCGAGGAGCTCGGCCTGTCGCGCCAGGCGCACGGCCGCACCGTCTACGACGAGCGCCACCTCTGCCACAGCCCGCAGGAGCGGCTCTTCGTCGACGGCGCCTGGCACGACGGCCTGCTGCCGCCGGCGCCGCGCGGATCGACCACGCAGGCGCAGTACCGCCGCTTCGCGCAGGCCGTCGCCGAGACGCAGCGCACGCTCGCGTTCGCCATGCCGACGCTGCGCGCCGCCTGGACGCCGGCCCATGCCGCCCTCGACGCGCAGACCTTCGACGCCTGGCTCGATGCCCGCGGTCTCGCCGACCCGCGCCTGCGCTGGCACCTCGACTACTGCTGCCGCGACGACTACGGCGCCGGCAGCGCGACCGTCTCGGCCTGGGCCGGCCTGCACTACTTCGCGAGCCGCCACGGCTTCCACGCGCCCGGCGACGACGACGGCGGCGAGCGCGACGCCGTCCTGACCTGGCCCGAGGGCAACGCCTTCCTCGTCGAGCGGCTCGCCCGACCGTTCCGGGCGGGGCGGCTGCACACCGGCCGTCTCGCGCTGCGGGTGCGCGAGGGCCGGCACGAGGCGAGCGTCGACGTCCTCGACGCCGCGACCGGCCGGACCGAGCGCTGGACGGCGCGCCAGGCGGTCCTCGCCGTGCCGCTCTTCATCGCCGCGCGCCTGCTCGAGGCGCCGCCCGCCGCGCTCGTCGCCGCCGCGGCACGCCAGCGCCACGCGCCCTGGCTGGTCGCGAACCTGGCGCTCGGCGCCGAGCTCGTCGACCGGCCCGGCGCCGCGCCGTCGTGGGACAACGTGCTCGCGCCGCCCGAGCCGGCGTCCGCGATCGCCGGTCCGTCGCTGGGCTACGTCGACGCGTCGCACCAGAGCCTGCGGCCCGATGCCGGGGCGCGCGTGCTCACCGCCTACTGGGCGCTGCCCGAGTCGATGCGGGGCCCGCTGCTCGCCGAGCCGTGGACGACCTGGACGGGGCGCGTCGTCGCCGATCTCGCCCGCGCCCATCCCGATCTGCCGCGCAAGCTCGTCCGCGCCGACCTGATGCGTTACGGCCATGCGATGAGCATCCCGGCGCCCGGCGTCCGCGGCGGCGCGGCGCTGCGCGCGCTCGGCCGCCGCGCCGGGCCGGTGCACTTCGCGCATGCCGACCTGTCGGGGTATTCGGTCTTCGAGGAAGCCTTCACCTGGGGCGCGGAGGTCGGCGCGCGCTCCGCCGCGATGCTCGGTCGCGCGGGGTGATGCGGCGTCCGCCCCGGACCGGCCGCGGCGTGAGCGTGGTCGCCTGGCCCACGCGCTCCGTCCGGTCGCCAGCCCCGCGCGCTACCGTGCGCTGGCCTGCCCCGCGCTCTTGTCTGCGGTCGACTGCGACACGTGACCCCGCGCGGTCGCCTGCGACACG
>CAXUDL010000054.1:23527-28226 GCA_964249855.1 uncultured Rhizobacter sp.
GGGCGACCGCGTGCGCTTCGCGTTTTCATCCGCCGACGATGCCGCGCTCGAGCCGCTGGCGGTCGACGGCGCGCGGCGCGAAGGCGTCGATCAGCGTCTCGAGCAATCGGCTGGCCGCGGCGCGGTTGTCGGTGTCGACGTTGCACACGTAGACGTCGAGCGTCACCGCGCCGAGCTCCGGCCAGGTGTGGACCGCGACATGCGACTCGGCGAGCAGGACGACGCCGGTCACGCCGAGGCCGGTGCCGAAGCCGTGGAAGAGCTCGCCGACCGGCTGGAGCCCGGCCGCCGCGGTCGCCTGCCGGCACAACGCGCGCAGCGCCGCGCCGTCGCTCAAGCCGGCGGTCGTCGGGGGGCAGCCGCTCAGGTCGGCGGTCAGGTGCAGGCCGCGCATCGTGGGCATCGGATCGAAGCGGCCGCATCGGCCGGAGTCGGCGCATTCTCGGCGAGCCGTGGCGCCGCCGCGACGGCCCGCGCGCCGGCTCGCGCCGGGCGAGAACGCCGCGCTGCGCTGGCGCTGCTCTCGCTCACGCTCACCTTCGGCCGGATCGCGGGCGGCGCGTCAATGGCGCTGCGGACGACGCGCGGGCAGGCGTCCGTGAGGCAACTCCCGTGAGCGACAGGCCTGCGGCCGCCGCGGTGCGACGGTCGCAGGGCCCGGCGCCGGCGCCGCGCGCGGTGGTCGCATCAGGCGCGGCGGCCACGGCCGGTGCGCCGCCGAGCGCACTGCCTGCAGCAGCGCGCGCACCTCGTTGTCGGGGCCGGGCGGTGCGGCGATGTGGCGGAAACGCCGCAGCCGATCGGCGAGCCGATCGCGGGCGACCGAGCGTCCGACGTGCCGAAAACGTCCGCCGGCTGTCATCGCGGCGATGCCATGCCGCCCGAAAGCGCGTCGAGCTCGTCGAGCAGGATCCGCAACGCGCGCCGGTCGAGCGCGCGCAGTGCGTCGGCGCGCTCGGGGTCCTCGTCGTCGGGCAGGAGCGAGGCGGCGCCGAAGTCGCTCAGCAAGGCGCCGCCGCGACCGTCGACGAGCAGGTTGTGGGCATAGAGGTCGCCGTGCGCCAGACCGCGACCATGGAGGTGGGCGAGCGCGGCCGTCGCGGCGCCGGCGATCGACGCGGCGTCGGCGGCCGTCAGGCGCAGACCGTCGGGGTAGACGTCGCGGCTGCAGGTCGCCGCGCTGGGCGGCCCGGCGAGTGGCACCCAGTCCGGGCCGAGGCGTGGCAGGACCAGGCCGGCGGTGCGGTCGGGATGGCCGGCCAGCGTGCCCAGCACGCCGACGAGATGGGGGTGAGCGCCGGCCCGGAGCGTCGCCGCGATCTCGCAGCCGGGCAGGCCGTCGCTCGTGACCTCGCCCTTGAAGACTTTCACGGCGACTTCGCGGGCGGGCCCGCCTGCCGCGCTCCAGCGCGCGGCATGGATGGTGCCCGACGCGCCTTCGCCCAGCACGTTCTGCAGCACGAGATCGGCCCACGGGATCGGCGCCGCGTCGGCCCGCGCCGAGGCCCGCTGCTCGCGCGCCGCGCTGAACGGGTTGCCGGCATGCGCGAGCCACGCGAGCCGCGGCAGCGCCAGAAGCCCCCATGGCAGGGCGTCGTCGATGCGTTCGAAGGCGTTCGCCGACAGCCGCAACAGTTCGAGCCGTTCGAGGCGGCCGATCCCGGGCGGCAGCGCGCGCAGGCGATTGCCGGCGAGCATCAGTTTCTGCAGCCGGCCGCAGTCGGCGAGCGCGTCCGGCAGCGCCGGGATGCGGTTGTCGGTGAGGATCAGCCAGCGCAGCGTGGGCGCGATGGCTTCCGCCGGCACGTCGGCGATGCGGTTGGCCTTCACGCCGAGCGTGTCGAGCGCGGGCAGGCGACCGAGCGCCGGCGGCAGTCGCGTCAGCGCGTTGTGCGAGGCGAACAGCGTGTGCAGTCGCGTCAGCCGGGCGATGCCGTCCGGCAGGTCGCAGAGCGCGTTGTGCGAGAGGTCGAGGATCTCGAGCGTGTCGGCGAGTTGCAGGACGGCGCTCGGCAGCTCGACGAGGCCGCAGCCGCGCAGGTCGAGGCGGGTGGCGCCCGCGAGCTCGCCGGCCTGCAGGCGGGCGAGGGTGCGCTGGGCGGCGGTCGGCGGGGCGGAGTGGGTCACGGCGATCGGCGAGGGGAGGGTGGAACGGCACGCAGCCTACAGGCGCATGTGGTCGATGGCCGCGGCGGCGCGGTCCGGCCGCGGCAGAGGGGCACGACGTGGCGAGGTCGCCTGCTGGAGCAGCGGACTGCCCGCGAGCGTCGGCTCCGTGCGGCGCAGGGTGCGGCGCCGCGCGGCGAGTTCGTTCGCCGGATCGGGCTCGGACGAGGCGTGCGTCGCATGCCGGCACGAAGCCGTGGCGCGCCGTCAGGGCGTGGAGCGGCGAGCCGCCTGCGACGTCCGGTGCCTGCGCGTCCGCGATCCTGCCGTGCCGACCGCCGCGCCCGACCGGCCCGCGTTCCTGAAGTCGATCGGCGAGACGCCCGTCCACTGCACGAACGCCCGGCTGAAGCTCTTCTCGCTCCGGAACCCCGCCGCCGACGCCACCTGCTTCACCGGCCGCGTCGTCCGCAACAGCGCCTCGGACGCGATCTCGAGCCGCATCCGGTCCTTCAGCGCCTGCAGCGACGTGCCCTCGTCCTTCAGCCGCCGGTGCAGCGTGCGGACCGACAGGTGCAGCGCGTCGGCCAGCGCGTGCGCAGTCAGCCCCGCCGGCGGCATCTTGCGGATGCGCTGGACGAGCAGGCGGTCGCGGCGGTATTGCAGCACGGTCAATGCGAGGCCGTGCTCGAGCATCGCCCGCAACGCCGCCTCGTCGCGCCGCAGCGGCAGCTCGAGGTAGGCGGGGTCGAAGCTCATGGCGGCGAGCGGCGCGTCGAAGCCGACGGGCCCCGGGAACATCAATGCGTAGGCGCGGTGGTGCGGCGGCGGCGGATGCGGCAGCGCCACGCCGTGCAGTTCGATCCGCGAGTCGACGGCCCAGCAGGCGAACGCATGCACATAGCGCAGCAAGGTGAGCAGGCACAGCTCGCGCAGGCGCGGATCGATCGGGCGGCGTTCGTCGATCGTGATGCCGGCGCGGTCGGCGGTCACGTGCAGCTCGAGCGCCACGTCGTCGACCAGCAGCCGGTGGTGGCGGCACCAGCGCGTGAGCGCGACGCCGAGGTTCGGCGACGTCAGCGACGCGCGGCACAGCATGCCGTAGCTGCCCCACGGCAGCCGGCGGCCGAACCAGCCGAGCGC
Source organism: uncultured Rhizobacter sp. (assembly GCA_964249855.1). Classification (GTDB taxonomy): domain Bacteria; phylum Pseudomonadota; class Gammaproteobacteria; order Burkholderiales; family Burkholderiaceae_C; genus LMDS01. The sequence continues at coordinate 26,777 of CAXUDL010000054.1, forward strand.
CTCGTCGTCGAGCTCGCGCATCGCCTGCGCGGCGAAGGCCTGCATCTGCGCGGCGGCGATGCGGGCGCCGGGACGGCGCAACTGGGCGTGCGTGATGCCGGCGCCGCGCAGCGCCGAAGCGGGGTCGACGCCGTACTTCTCGTAGGCGAGCACCATCGCGCGGACGAACGCCATCGGCGTGGCGCGGGTCGGTGCGGCTTGCATCGCGGCGGAGTCTCCGCGAGAGTGGCACGATCGGCAACCCGGCTGGCGCACACGGAGCGCCGCTCCGCCCTACGCTTGCCGCACGACAAGAATCTGAGGAGACACCACGATGCAACTGCCCGGCCTCGACTTCCATCTCGGCGAGACGATCGATGCGCTGCGCGACACGGTGCAGAGCTTCGCCGCCGGGCAGATCGCGCCGCGCGCGGCCGCCATCGACCGCGACAACCTCTTCCCCGCCGAGCTCTGGCGCCAGCTCGGCGAGCTCGGCCTGCACGGCATGACGGTCGGCGAGGAGTACGGCGGCACGGGGCTCGGCTACCTCGCGCACATCGTCGCGATGGAAGAGGTCTCGCGGGCCTCGGCGTCGGTGGGCCTGTCGTACGGCGCGCATTCGAACCTCTGCGTCAACCAGCTGCACCGCAACGGCTCCGCCGAGCAGAAGGCGAGGTACCTGCCGAAGCTCGTGTCGGGCGAGCACGTCGGCGCACTCGCGATGAGCGAGCCGAACGCCGGCTCCGACGTCGTCGGCATGAAGCTGCGCGCCGATCGGCGCGGCGACCGCTACGTGCTCAACGGCTCGAAGATGTGGATCACCAACGGCGGCGACGCGAACACGCTGATCGTCTACGCCAAGACCGAGCCCGACGCCGGTGCGAAGGGCATGACCGCGTTCATCGTCGAGAAGGGCTTCGCGGGCCTGTCGTTCGGCACCAAGCTCGACAAGCTCGGCATGCGCGGCTCCAACACCTATCCCGTCTTCTTCGAGGACTGCGAGGTGCCCGACGCCAATGTGCTCGGCGGCGTCGGCAGCGGCGTCAAGGTGCTGATGAGCGGCCTCGACTACGAGCGCGCGGTGCTCTCGGGCGGGCCGCTCGGCATCATGGCGGCGTGCATGGACGTGGTGCTGCCGTACGTCCACGAGCGCAAGCAGTTCGGCCAGAGCATCGGCACGTTCCAGCTGATGCAGGGCAAGCTCGCCGACCTCTACTCGACCTGGCAGGCGTGCCGCGCCTACGTCTACGCCGTCGGGCAGGCCTGCGACCGCGGCGACCATGCGCGCACGCTGCGCAAGGATGCGGCCGGCGCTATCCTCTACTCGGCCGAGAAGGCGACGTGGATGGCCGGCGAGGCGATCCAGGCGCTCGGCGGCGTCGGCTACACGAACGACTATTCCGTGGGCCGGCTGTGGCGCGACGCCAAGCTCTACGAGATCGGCGCCGGCACGAGCGAGATCCGCCGCATG
>CAXUDL010000055.1:0-26554 GCA_964249855.1 uncultured Rhizobacter sp.
GAGATCGTCATGTTGTCGGTGTTCATCACGCCGTGGATGAAGCCGACGTTCATCCACTGCGCCACGAGCGTCGCCTGGCGCTTCGCGACCGCGCGCAGCAGGCCGAGCTCGCGGTCGGGCGTGCCGGCGAGTTGCGGGTCGTGGCGCGCGATCGCATAGTCGGCGAGCCGGCGCAGCCGCGCGAGGTCGTTGCGCGCCGCGAAGAACTGGAAGGTGCCGACGCGCAGATGGCTCGCGGCGACACGGGTCAGCACGGCGCCGGGCAGCGGCGTCTCGCGCATCACGCGCTCGCCGGTCGCGGCGACGGCGAGCGCGCGCGTCGTCGGGATGCCGAGCGCATGCATCGCCTCGCTGATCAGCGCCTCGCGCAGCATCGGGCCGACGGCCGCCTTGCCGTCGCCGCCGCGCGAGAACGGTGTCCGGCCCGAGCCCTTCAACGCGATGTCCCGGCGGCGGCCGGTGCGGTCGATCACCTCGCCCAGCAGCAGCGCGCGACCGTCGCCGAGCTGCGGCGAGAAGCCGCCGAACTGGTGGCCGGCGTAGGCTTGCGCGATCGGTTCGGCGCCTTCGGGCACGGTGTTGCCGGCGAAGACGGCGGCGGACGCGTCGGCTTCGGCGCGCAGCGACGCCGGGTCGAGCCCGAGGTCGGTCGCGAGCGCGTCGTTGAGGAACAGCAGCCGCGGTGCCGGCACGCGCGCCGGCGGCCAGGGCACCGCGAAACCTTGCAGCTCGCGGGCATAGGTGTTGTCGAAGACGAAGGGCAGCATGGCGTCATCCGTGACCGCAATGGCGCCAGTGTGCCGCCGGCGCCGCGACCCGGTCGCGGGCAGGGCGACGCGGCACCGTCAGGAGGTCTCGCGGGCCGCTTGCCGCTCGCCGCTTGCCGCTTGCCGCTTGCCGCTTGCCGCTTGCCGCTCGTCGCTCGTCGCTCGTCGCTCGTCGCTCGTCGCTCGTCGCTCGTCGCTGCGACTGCGACGCGCCGCGCCGCGCGCGACGGGCTGCGGCGACCGTCAAAGATCGAAGTTGGTCGGCATCATCACCACATCGCGGATCGTCATGCCGCGCGGTCGCGTCAGCATGAACAGGACCACCTCGGCGACGTCGGCCGCTTCGAGCAGACTGCCCGACGCTCTTGCCGCTTGCAGCTTGTCCTCGGGCCAGTCGGCGAGCAGCGCGCTGACCACCGGGCCGGGCGAGATCGAGCCGACGCGGATGCCGTGCTTGAAGACCTGCCGCCGCACCGTCTGCACGAAACAGTGGATCGCCCATTTCGACGACGCGTAGACCGGCTCCCACGGCGTCGGAAAGTGCGCGGCGAGTGAACTCGTCACGACGATGTCGCCCGAGCCGCGGTCGATCATGTGCGGCAGCACGTCGTGGACGTTCTTCATCACGACGTTGACATTGAGGTGGAGCATGCGGTCGATCGCGCCGGTGTCGGCATCGACGAGGTCGCCGCCGACGTAGCTGCCGGCGTTGGCGTGCAGGATGTCGAGGCGGCCGGCCAGCTCGAGCGCGCGCGGCACGAGCGCCGCGCAAGCGGCGGCGTCGAGCAGGTCGACGACGAGCGGCATCACCGCGTCGCCGTGCCGGAGCCGCAGCGCGTCGAGGGCGTCGGCATTGCGGTCGACGAGCACGACGCGCGCACCGGCGGCGAGCATCGCCTCGGTGCTCGCGAGGCCGATGCCCGACGCCGCGCCGGTGACGACGGCGACCTTGCCTTGCAGGGGATGTGTCATGCGGTGCTCCGGAGGGTGCGTGCGCCCGCCTGCCGGCATTGGACGGCGCGCGCTGACCTGGGTGTGCCTTCCGCCGACCGGCACCGACGAGCTGCACCGATGGGCCGACCGAACGCGACGTCGAGTCGCGCCGGCCGCGGTGGACATCGCCGATCCGTCCGCCAGGCGCCCGGACGCGGCTCGCCCGCCGGCAGCCCGGCCCGCAGCGCCCGCGCAGACTCGTGGCGGCTCAGTGCCGCTTCGTGCCCGGGTCCGAGCCGTCGCTCTTCCGCATGTCCGGCCGGCCTTCGGTCATCGCCGTGTGTTCGTGCGAGTCCTTTGCTTTCGCGGCGCTCCGGCGTTGCCAGATCGCGATGGCCAGAACGATCACGAACGTGACGAGCGCGAGCAACCAGACAGTGTTTCCGCTTGAGTCCATGAGCACCTCCTGTTGCGGATACACGGCAACCGGAGTGCCTGCCGTCCGGTGGGGTCGGACGGCGTCCGCGCGAGCAGCGTGACGATCGCTCGCCGGAGCCAGGACCTCGCCGCTGAGCCGGCAGCATCGACCGGCAAGCCGCTCGGGGGTCCGACCTCGACCGCGACTATGGCCTGCCTGCGGGCGCTCTCGAACAGAACCCGGCCCGCGTGCGCGACTTCACTCCACCGTCACGCTCTTCGCCAGGTTTCTCGGCTTGTCCACGTCCGTGCCCCGCGCGACCGCCGTGTGGTACGCCAGCAGCTGCAGCGGCACGACGTGCAGGATCGGTGACAGCGCCCCGTAGTGCTCCGGCATCCGGATCACGTGCACGCCCTCGCCGGGTTCGATCCGCGTGTCGACGTCGGTGAACACGAAGAGCTCGCCGCCGCGGGCGCGGACCTCCTGCAGATTGCTCTTCAGCTTCTCGAGCAGCGCATCGTTGGGCGCGACGGTCACGACAGGCATCTCGGCGGTCACGAGCGCGAGCGGGCCGTGCTTGAGCTCGCCGGCAGGGTAGGCCTCGGCGTGGATGTAGCTGATCTCCTTGAGCTTCAACGCACCTTCGAGCGCGATCGGGTAATGCGGACCGCGGCCGAGAAAGAGCGCGTGTTCCTTGCGGGCGAAGAGCTCGGCCCAGGCGATGACCTGCGGCTCGAGCGCGAGCACCGCCCGCACCGCGACCGGCAGATGCCGCAGGGCCTTCAGGTGCGCGGTCTGCGCATCGGCGTCGAGCCGGCCGCGCGACTGCGCGAGCGCGAGCGTCAGCAGGAACAGGCCGACGAGCTGCGTGCTGAACGCCTTCGTCGACGCGACGCCGATCTCGACGCCGGCGCGGGTCAGGTAGGCGAGCGCGCATTCGCGCACCATCGCGCTCGTCGCGACGTTGCAGACTGTCAGCGTGTGCGGCATGCCGAGCGCGCGGGCGTGCTTCAGCGCCGCCAGCGTGTCGGCGGTCTCGCCGCTCTGCGTGATCGTGACGACGAGCGTGCGCGGGTTCGGCACGCTGTCGCGGTAGCGGTACTCGCTCGCCACCTCGACCGCGGTCGGGATCCCGGCGATGCTCTCGAGCCAGTATTTCGCGACCGAGCCGGCGTAGTAGCTCGTGCCGCAGGCGAGGATCAGCACCGAATCGATTTGCGCAAATACAGCCGCCGCGCCGTCGCCGAACAGGTCGGGCGAGATGCCGTCGACCGCGTCGAGCGTGTCGGCGATCGCCTTGGGCTGCTCGAAGATCTCCTTCTGCATGTAGTGCCGGTACGGCCCGAGCTCGGCCGCGCCGCTGTGCGCGACGACGGTGCGCGCCGGCCGCTCGACCGCGCGGTAGTCGCCCTGCGCGCTGCGGTGGGTGATCCAGTGCTTGCCGAGCTGGATGTCGACGACGTCGCCTTCCTCGAGGTAGACGATCTGGTCGGTCACGCCGGCGAGCGCCATCGCGTCGGAGGCGAGGAAGTTCTCGCCGCGGCCGACGCCGAGCACGAGCGGCGAGCCTTCGCGGGCGCCGATCACGCGCTGCGGTTCGTCGCGGCAGAACACGGCGATGGCATAGGCGCCGCGCAGCCGCGTGGTCGCGCGCTCGACGGCGTCGAAGATGTCGCCGTCGTAGAGGTGGTCGACGAGGTGCGCGATGACCTCGGTGTCGGTCTGGCTGTTGAAGACGTAGCCGCGCTCGACCAGTTCGGCACGCAGCTCGTCGTGGTTCTCGATGATGCCGTTGTGGACGAGGGCGATGCGGCCTGCCGGCGGTGCGTCGCCGACGCCGGCGCTGACCGCGGCCTGCGAGTCGGCGAAGCCGGGTCCGCGGCTGAAATGCGGATGCGCGTTGCGGACGACCGGCGCGCCGTGCGTCGCCCAGCGGGTGTGGGCGATGCCGGTGCCGCTCGCGATGCTGTCGGCCGCCGCCGTCGCCTGCAGCTCCGCCACGCGCGCCGTGCTGCGCGCCCGGCGCAGCACGCCGTTCTGGTGGACGGCGATTCCGCACGAGTCGTAGCCGCGGTATTCGAGCCGCTTCAAGCCCTCGAGCAGGAGCGGGACGATGTCACGCGGGCTGACGGACGCGACGATTCCACACATGGCGAGACCTCGAGGGGATTGGAGAGAATCATTCTCGCGACGGAAGGGTGAACGAAGCTTGCAGAATGAGTACCAGGTCGGAATCATCTGCCGTCGAGATGTCGAAATGAATAAAAGTGCCAAGACCGAGCCGATGATGAACTTATCGCTCAGCTCCGGGCAGCTGGATGCCGCCGACCTGCGCATCCTCGACCGCTTGCAGACCGACGCTGCCGAGACGAATCAGGACCTGGCCCGCCGCGTCCACGTCTCGCCCGCGACCTGTCTGCGCCGCGTCAAACGCCTGCTCGACCATGGCGTCATCGTCCGCCGCGTCGCCTTGCTGGCCGGCGAGCGCCTCGGTGCAGGCCTCACCGCGTTCGCCGAGGTGACGCTCGACCGCCAGGGCGCCGAGCATGTCGCCGACTTCGAACGCCGTGCCGTGGCCGAGCCCGCGGTCCAGCAGTGCCACCGCGTCGCACCCGGCCCGGACCTGATGCTGTTGCTCGCCGTGCCCGACATGGCCGCCTACCACGCGCTCGTGCAGCGGCTCTTCACCCAGGACGCCAACGTGCGCAACGTCAAGACGTTCTTCAGCGTCCACCGGGCGAAGTTCGAGACGCGGATTCCGTTGCCGGCGCCGCCTGGTTGAACTCGGCCATGATTTCTGCCGCCCACGCGCTCAGGTCTGCCGCGTGAGCACGCGTCGCCTTCAGCGGACGAGCAGCGCCAGCCCCTTCAAGTACTGCCCTTCCGGAAAGAACAGCGTCGAGGGATGGTCCGGCGGTTCGCCGAGCCGGCGCAGAACGGTCGCGTCGACGCCCGCATCGATCCCGGCGCCGGCGACGATCTTGTGGAACAGCTCGGCGCCGACGCCGCCCGAGCACGAGAAGGTGAAGAGCCCGCCGCCCGGCACGAGCAGGCCGAGCGCGAGGCGGTTGATGTCCTTGTAGGCGCGCGCGGCGCGTTCGGCGTGCGCGGCGGTCGGCGCGAACTTGGGCGGGTCGAGCACGATCGCGTCGAAGCGCTCGCCGCGTTCGCGGAAGTCGCGCAAGGACCGGTTGACGTCGGCGTCGAGCGCGGTGTGGCGCGCCGCGTCGAAGCCGTTCAGCGCCACGTGGGCGTCGGCCTGCGCGAGCGCCGGTGCCGACGAGTCGATGCCGGTCACGTGCGCCGCGCCGCCGTGCAGCGCCGCGACGCCGAAGCCGCCGGTGTAGCAGAAGCAGTTGAGCACCCGCTGCCAGCCGAAGTGCCGGACCGCGTCGGCGAAGTGCCGGCGGTTGTCGCGCTGGTCGAGATAGAAGCCGGTCTTGTGGCCGGTCGCGATGTCGACGCCGAGCCGCCAGTCGTGTTCGCGCAGGACGAGCGCGGTCGCGCCGTCGCCGCGCAGCCAGCCGGTCGACCCGGGCAGGCCTTCGAGCGCACGCACGCTCGAATCGCTGCGTTCGTAGAGCCGCGCGAGGCCGGTCGCCGCGCACAGCGCATCGGCGACGACGGCCTTCCAGCGCTCGGCGCCGCAGCTCAGGAACTGCGCGACGAGCGTGTCGCCGTAGCGGTCGACGACGAGGCCGGGCAGGCCGTCGGCCTCGCCGTGGACGAGGCGGACGCCGTCGCTCTCGATCGGCAGCCGGGCTCGTGCGGCGGTCGCGGCGCCGACGCGCCGGGCGAAGAACGCGGCGTCGATGCGCTCGGCCTCGACGAAGCTCCAGACACGCAGGCGGATCGCCGACTGCGGGCTCCACGCCGCCCAGGCCAGGAAGCGGCCGTCGTGGGCGGCGACGCGCACCGTCTCGCCGGCGTCGGCGCGGCCGTTCGCGACGCTGCCCTCGAAGACCCACGGATGGCGGCGCTCGAGCGAGCGTTCGCGGCCTTCGCGCAGCGTGATCGTCTTCATCCGCCGCTGCCGGGCTTGCGCCGGGCCCGCGGATGCGCGGCGTCGTAGACCTTGCTCAGGTGGCCGAAGTCGAGCCGCGTGTAGACCTGCGTCGTCGCGATGTGGGCGTGGCCGAGCAGCTCCTGCACCGCGCGCAGGTCGCCGCTCGACTGCAGCAGATGCGTCGCGAAGGAGTGGCGCAGCATGTGCGGATGGACATGCGTCGGCAGCCCGGCGGCGAGCGCGCGCCGCCGCAGCCGCTGCCGCACCTGCGCGGCGCCGAGCCGCGTGCCGCGCAGGTTGACGAGCAGCGCCGGCTCGTCGGGCCGGGCGACGCCGCCGCGCAGTGCGAGCCATGCCCGGACCGCCGCCAGCGCCGCCGCGCCGACCGGCACGATCCGCCGCTTGCTGCCCTTGCCGAAGACGTGCGCGCTGGCGTCGTCGACGTCGATCCAGCCGCCGCCGTCGCGCCCCGGCCGCAGGTCGAGCGCGACGAGTTCGCCGACGCGCAGGCCGGCGCCGTAGAGCAGCTCGACGACGCACTGGTCGAGCGCGGCGGCGTCGGGCGCGGCGCCGGCGACGGGCCGGTCGGCGAGCGCCATCGCCTGGTCGACCGGCAGCGCCTTCGGCAGCGGCTTGCCGACCTTCGGCGCGCGGATGCCGTCGACCGGGTTGGCGGCGACGCGCTCGTCGCGGCCGAGCCAGCGGTACAGGCCGCGCCAGGCCGAGAGCTCGAGCGCGATGCTGCGGCCGGACAGTCCGCCCGCGTGGCGCTGCGCGGCCCAGCGGCGCACGTGCGCGGGTTGCACCGCGTCGAGCGCGAGACCCGCGCCGTCGGCGAAGCGCTGCAGCCGCCGCAGCGCCGCCTCGTAGACGACGAGCGTGCGCGCGGCGAGACGCCGCTCGACCTTCAGGTGGATCAGATGACGCGCGATCTCGTCGGCGAGCGCCGGCGCTGCGACGTCGCGCGCGTCCATCGCGGGCCGTCCGCGCTCAGGCGGCGGCCAGCAGTCGGCTCAGCCCGGCCCCGGCGAGCTCGCCGATGCGGGCGAGGAAGTCGGTGCCCATGTCGGCGGTGTAGCGCGTGGGGTCGGGCGACGCCAGCACGAGCATGCCGAACGCGGGGCCGCCCGCGTCGGCGCGCAGCGGGATCATCGCGAGCGACAGCGCCGCCGCCGGCTCGGCGAGCCACTGCGCCGCCTCGAAGCCCGAGTTGATGCCGCAGTACGGCTGCGCCAGGCTGTTCGCGAAGCTCCTGATGTCGTCGCTGACCGGTCGCGCGAAGGGCTCGCCGGCGAGGGCCGCGGCAGCACCCCAGATCCGGATGCCGCCTTGTGGGATCAGGAAGCGCTCGGTGAGCTCGCGCACCAGCACCGCCGGCAGCGCGGCGGGATCGGCGGTGCGCATCAGCGCGCGGGTCCAGAGATGGAGCTTGTCGGCGATGGTCGAGTTGTCCTGGCCGTGGCGGATCATCTCGATGATGCGGTGCTCGAGGCCGCGGATCTTCTCGCGCAGCATCTCCATCTGCCGCTCCTGCAGCGAGACGGCGCGCTGGCCGTGCGGGCTGGTGAGCTGGATGCTCGCGAGCAGCTCCGCGTGGCGCTCGAAGAAGCCGGGCGTGTTCGCGAGGTAGTCGGCGATGTCCGATTCGGTGATGCCCTGGACGCCGGTGGCGATGGTCATGGTGGTTCTCGGGTGAGGGTCAGAGCAGGATCTCGCCGTCGAAGACGGTCTCGGCGGGGCCGGTCATCCGCACGGTGGCGTCGCCGCCGGCCCAGTCGACCGTGAGCCGGCCGCCGCGGGTCTCGACGTCGACGCTCGCGTCGAGCAAGCCCTCGCGGATGCCCGCGACGACGGCCGCGCACGCGCCCGTGCCGCACGCGAGCGTCTCGCCGGCGTCGCGCTCGTGGACGCGCAGGCGAACGCGGCCACGGCCGACGACCTGCAGGAAGCCGACGTTGACGCGGCGCGGGAAGCGCGGATGCGTCTCGATCCGCGGGCCGAGCGTCGCGACCGGCGCGGCGGCGACGTCGTCGACGACGAGCACCGCGTGCGGGTTGCCCATGGACAGCACGGCGAGCTCGACGACGGTGCCGTCGACCTCGAGCGGCCAGAGCGGCATCGCGTGGCGCTCGCGCGGCACCAGCCCGGTCGCGTCGAAGGGCACGCGCGCCGGCTCGAACACCGGCACGTTCATGTCGACGGTGACGCGGTCGTCGTCCTGCAAGCTGAGCTCCAGCACGTTGTTGACCGTCTCGACGCGCAGCACCCGCTTCGTCGACAGCCCGCGGTCGCGCACGAAGCGCACGACGCAGCGCGCGCCGTTGCCGCAGTGCTCGACCTCCTCGCCGCTCGCGCCGTTGAAGATGCGGTAGCGGAAGTCGATGCCGGGCGTGGCGCTCGCCTCGACGACGAGGATCTGGTCGGCGCCGACGCCGAAATGGCGGTCGCCGAGGCGCCGCAACTGCGCCGTCGTCAGCGACAGCGCCGCGGCGGTCGCGTCGATCACGACGACGTCGTTGCCGGCGCCTTGCATCTTGGCGAATCGCAGCTTCATGGGCGTCATTCTCGCGCGTCGCCGTAGACGCCCGGCTCGCCCGCCGGCCGGGTCTTGAAGCGCTTGTGCACCCAGAGGTACTGCGCCGGGTCGCGGCGGATCTCCGACTCGATCCAGCGGTTCATGCGCGCGGTGTCGGCGAGCGCGTCGTCGGTCGGAAAGTCGGTCCATGGCGGCTGGAAGCGGACGCGGTAGCCGGCGCCGCCCGGCAGGATTTCGGCAACCACCGGCTGCACGACCATCTTCAATGCCCGCGCGAGCCGCGACGGCGCGAGCAGCGTCGCCGCCGGAATGCCGAAGAAGGGCACAAAGGCGGCGTCGCGCTCGCCGAAGTCCATGTCGGGCAGGTTGAAGAAGGCGTCGCCGCGGCGGATCGCGCGGAAGAGCGCGCGGCCGGAGTCGTCGCGCGGGAAGATCTCGGCGTTGCCGAGCCGAAGGCGCCCGCGGCGGATGGCGGCGTCCATCACCGGGTCGCTCTGTTCCTGGTAGATCGAGATGCCGCGCCGGCGCTGGAACAGCAGCACCGACGAGCCGGCGACGTCGAGGCCGATGAAGTGCGGCACCAGCCACATGACCGGCTGCGCGCTCCGCTCGGCGAGGCCGACGTCGCCCTCGACGTGGATCAGGCGTTTCAGCCGTTCGCGCGGCGCATACATCAGCAGGCCGCGCTCGAGGATGCTGCGGCCGAGCCAGCGGAAGTGCTCGCGGGCGAGCGCCTCGCGGTCGGCGGCCGGCATCTCGGGGAAGCAGAGCGCGAGATTGCGCAACGCGATGCGGCGGCGCCTGGCGACGAGCGTGTAGAGCAGTCCGCCGAGCCCGCGGCCGATCGGCGCCTGCACGGCGAGCGGCAGCCAGTGGAACGCCCAGAGCAGGGCGAGCAGGAGTCGGGCGGCCAAGGGACGGATCGGAGGGGCGTGAGGTCAGCCGTGCGCCGGGCTGCTCCGCGGCGTCTTGTAGCGGTTGTAGCCCCAGAGGTACTGGTCGGGCCGTTGCAGGATCAGCCGTTCCATCGCCCGGTTGATCGCGGCGGCGGATTCTGCCTGAGCCGCCGGGTCGGTCGGCAGCGCCTCGTCGAAGTCGCGGACACGCACCCGGAAGCCCGCGCCGCGCGGCAGGCGCTCGCCCCAGATCAGCAGCAGCGCGGCACCGGTCTGCTGCGCGAGCCGGGCCGCGAGCGTCATCGTGTAGGCGGGTTGGCCGAAGAACGGCGCCCAGACGCCCATGCCGTCGGGCGGGACCTGGTCGGGCAGCAGGCCGACGGCGTGGCCCTGGCGCAGCGCCCGCAACATCTGGCGCACACCGGCGAGCGTGGCCGGCGCGGTGAGCAGGCCCGGGCGTTCGCGAGCGCCGTCCATCAGCGTCCGGACGATCTCCTTCCTCGCCGGCCGGAACAGCACCGTCACCGGGCCGTAGCGCGGCGCGAAGCGCTCGGCGTAGGCCTGCGCGGTGATCTCGAAGCTGCCCATGTGCGGCGTCAGGAAGAGGACGCCGCGGCCCCTGGCGTGCGCGGCGTCGACGACCTCGGCACCGTCCCAGACAACGTCGGGCCGGATCGGCTCGCCGGCCGGCCGCAGCCAGAGAAAGGGCAGCTCCATGATCATGCGGCCCGCGTGTGCGATCGCGCCGCGGGCCCCCCGCCGGATGCCGGCACGCCCGGCGTTCGCGGCGAAGCGGCGGCGGTATGTCGGCGACATCGCCCAGGTCAGCCAGCCGAGCACCGCGCCGACGGCGTGCAGGAACCGGAGCGGCCGGCGTGCCAGCCAGCGGAAGAGGATGGGCATCGTGCGAACAACGCCGGGTCCGCGGCGCTGCTCTCCTTGTCGAGACGGCCGACGATCCATTTCGCCGGCCAGGGGGCGCTTTATACTTCGCGGGTCGCCGAGTTACTGAACTACTTGCGGGGCGATGCGCAGCGGCAGTCCTTGCGACGCCGTGGCGCCGGGCGGCGAGCAGCCGCTCCACAAATCCTGCTAAAGCGTTCGCCGCTCGCCCTCCGGTCGGCAACGCGATTTCCGCCAACGCGCTGCAACCGAACCCAGGAGTTCATCGAGTGTCGAACGACTTCCTCTTCACGTCCGAATCCGTCTCCGAAGGCCACCCCGACAAGGTCGCCGACCAGATCTCCGACGCCATCCTCGACGCCATCTTCGCGCAGGACCCGCGCTCGCGCGTCGCCGCCGAGACGCTCTGCAACACCGGCCTCGTCGTGCTCGCGGGCGAGATCACCACCAACGCCCACGTCGACTACATCCAGGTCGCGCGCGACACCATCAAGCGCATCGGCTACGACAACACCGACTACGGCATCGACTACAAGGGCTGCGCGGTGATGGTCTGCTACGACAAGCAGAGCAACGACATCGCGCAGGGCGTCGATCAGGCGAGCGACGACCACCTCAACACCGGCGCCGGCGACCAGGGCCTGATGTTCGGCTACGCCTGCGACGAGACCCCCGAGCTGATGCCGGCGCCGATCTACTACGCGCACCGTCTCGTCGAGCGCCAGGCGCAGCTCCGCAAGGACGGCCGGATGCCGTTCCTGCGGCCCGACGCGAAGAGCCAGGTGACGATGCGCTATGTCGACGGCAAGCCGCACTCGATCGACACCGTCGTGCTCTCGAGCCAGCACGATCCCGACCAGAGCGAGTCGCCGACGAAGATGAAGGCGTCGTTCATCGAGGCGGTGATCGAGGAGATCATCAAGCCGGTGCTGCCGAAGGAGTGGCTCTCGAACACCAAGTACCTGATCAACCCGACCGGCCGCTTCGTCATCGGCGGCCCGCAGGGCGACTGCGGTCTCACCGGCCGCAAGATCATCGTCGACACCTACGGCGGCGCCTGCCCGCACGGCGGCGGCGCGTTCTCGGGCAAGGACCCGAGCAAGGTCGACCGCTCGGCGGCCTATGCGGCGCGCTACGTCGCCAAGAACATCGTCGCGGCCGGCCTCGCGCGCCAGTGCCAGATCCAGGTCGCCTACGCGATCGGCGTGGCGCGGCCGATGAACATCACCGTCTACACCGAAGGCACCGGCGTGATCCCGGACGACCGGCTCTCGGCGCTCGTCCAGGAGCACTTCGACCTGCGGCCGAAGGGCATCATCCAGATGCTCGACCTGCTGCGGCCGATCTACGAGAAGACGGCGGCCTACGGCCACTTCGGCCGCGAGGAACCCGAGTTCGCCTGGGAGCAGGTCGACAAGACAGCGGCGCTGCGGGCCGCGGCGGGGCTGTAGACCGGCGCCGTCCTTGCCGGCGGGGCGCGCGCCGCGCGCGACCGGGCGCATGGGTCAGCGACACTGTGAGCAGCCGTCTCGGCCGCCGCCGGCACAGAACGGCGCCGCCGGCTGCCGCCGGTCACGCGCCGCTCGCATCGCGACCGCTCGCCCAGGGACCCCGCGGTCGTGAACTGTGCGGAGGCCGTTGGGAACCGGCGAAGTCAGGCGGCCCGGTCGTTGCCGCGGCCGACCGCCGTGCGCGGTGCCTGCCCCGCGGCAAGCTGATCGAGACTCGCTTCGACCTCGGCCTCGATCTTCGAGCGGAAGCCGCCGAGCAGCAGCCCGAGCTTCGCATCGAAGACGAAGGCGGCCGGCTCGACCGTCAGCGCGCCCTGCACGCCGCTGCGGGCGAACGCGATCTGCAGGTCGTCGTCGCGAGCGACCGGCGTGCATTCGACGCCGAGCTTTTCGGCGAGCCGCTCGGACCATGCGATCGCGAGCTCGCTCGCGCGGGCGAGGCCGAGGCCGTGCGGCCGCTCGATATGGATGTCGGACATCGTCGGGCTCCAGGAAGGTGTCGTCAGGGCAACGCGGCGCGCCGTGCGTCCGCGGGCAGGTCAGCGATGCGCCGGACCTCCGCGTAGAAGAGGGCAAAGTCCGCGCCTTGCCCTTCGAAGAGCCGCTCGAAGTTGGGCACGAGCTGGTTGTAGGCCGAGAGCACCGCGAACGTCGCGTTGTCGGCGCGCGCGAACCAGCCGTCGTAGCCGGCATAGCCGCCCCACCGTTCGGTCTTGAGCCGCGCATAGTCGTCGCGCAATGCCGCGAAGGTGCGTGCCTTGGCCTCGCGCTTGGTCGCGGCGGGCAGCTCGCTGCGGTAGAGGCGGTCGAGCGTCTCGCGGTAGCGCAGCGTCAGCGCCTGGAAGTCGTCGCGCCGCGCGGCGGCTCTTGTGTCGGCCTCGCGCGTCGTCGCGTCGGCATGGCCCGCCAGCCACCGCCGGCCGCCGATCGTCTCGACCGCGGTCGCGAACGACTCGTTGAACACCGTGTCGCCGGGTGCGAAGGCGATCTGGTGGGCGAGTTCGTGGAACATCAGCCGCGCGAGGTCGGCGTCCGTGTTGTCGATGAAGGTGTTGAGCAGCGGGTCGGCGAAGATCTTGCCGGGCAGCTTGCCGAGCGTCGAGTAGGCCGGCACGCCGTAGACCGACACCTCGAGCCCCTGCGCGGCGAGGCCCGCGGCGAACGCGTCGGCGGCGGCGCGGTCGTAGTAGCCGCGGTAGCCGACGCAGCCGACGACCGGGAAGCACCAAGTCTGCAGGGCGAGGCTCAGCTCGGGCGCGGCGACGACGTTCCAGACCGCCGCGCTGCGGCCGAGATCGGCGTAGCGGCGGTAGCTCGCGTTGTCGGGTTCCTTCAGCTCGGCGACCGCGAAATCGCGCATCCGCTGGCTGAGCACGAGCCGCTGGCGCAGCGGTGCGGGCGTCGCCGGGTCGGCGAGCCAGTCGTCGACCGGCCTGGCGGCGGCGACGAGCGCGAGGTGGCCGCGCACCGACTGCGCGTAGTAGCCGACCGAACTGCAGCCGCTCATGAGCGCCGCGGCGGCGAGCGCCGCGCCGAGGATCACTGCGCTCGCCATGACGAGCGTCAGGCGACCGGGGCGATGTCGACCAGGCAATCGTAGAAGCTGGGCGCGCGGCCGAGGTCGGTCAGCCGCTGGTGCGTCAGCTCGTTGACGTTGGTGCCGTCGGCGCCGTACTTGCGCCACCAGATGCCGAGGCCGTTGACGACGCCGGGGCGCGCGCGGTCGCAGACCCGCGCCGTGCAGACCGTCGCGCCGCGGTCGTTCCAGATGCGGACGCGGCCGCCGTCGACGATGCGGCGCGCCGCGGCGTCGTCGGCGTGGATCTCGACCACCGGCTCGCCTTCGATCGCGCGCAGGCTCCTGACGTTGACGAAGCTCGAATTGAGGAAGTTGCGCGCCGGCGGCGAGATCATCGCGAGCGGATAGCGGGCCGCGAGCGCCGGGTCGGCCTCGCGCGACTCGTGGTTGGGCAGATGGTCCGGCAGGCCGTGCGCGGCCGAGTCGACGAGGCAGCGGCCGCTCGGCGTCGGGAAGTGGCCCTCGGCGAACGGCGCGTCGGGCAGCGGCAGCTTGACCCAGCCGTCGCGCCGCAGCGTCTCGGCGTCGACCGCGCCGCGGAACGCGACACGCGCGAGCGCCTCGTCGTCGTCGGCGAAGCAGGGGTCGGTCAAGCCCATCCGCCGCGCGAGCTCGCGGAAGATCTGCGTGTTCGGCTTCGCTTCGCCGAGCGGCGCGATCGCCGGGTCGTTGCGCATCGCGTAGGTGTGGCCGTAGGTCGTGTGCACGTCGAGGTGCTCGAGCTGCGTCGTCGCCGGCAGGACGTAGTCGGCCTCGTCGGCGGTGTCGGTCATGAAGTGCTCGAGCACGACGGTGAGGAGGTCGTCGCGGCGGAAGCCGGCGACGACCTTCCTCGACTCGGGCGCGACCGCCACCGGGTTGCTGTTGTAGACGATCAGCGCCTCGATCTTCGGGCCGAACGACGTGCCGTCGGGAAGGATCTCGTGCGCCGGGCGCAGCAGGTCGTCGCCGATCGTGCTCATGTTGAGCGTGCGTGGCGGCGGCGACGGCAGCAGGTCGGTGCGCTGCAGCACCGCGTCGTTGCGCACCGGCTGGAACCAGCCCGACGACGACATCAGCAGGCCGCCGGCGCGGTGCCGCCAGGCGCCGACGAGGCACGGCAGGATCGCGATCAGCCGCGTCGCGTTGCCGCCGCCGCGCACGCGCTGCATGCCGTAGTTGAGGCGGATCGCGGCGGGCGCGAGCGTCGCGTAGTCGCTCGCCAGGCCGCGCACCGTGTCGGCATCGATCCCGCAGGTCGCCGCCGTGCGCTCGGGCGGCCAGCCGAGCGCGCGCTCGCGGAGCCGCGCCCACGCCGGGTCGACGTGGCGCGCGATGTAGTCGTGGTCGAGCCGGTCGTGGACGATCAGCTCGTGCATCAGCCCGAGCGCGAGCGCACCGTCGGTGCCGGGCTTGAGCGCGATGTGCTGGTGGCACTTGTCGGCCGTCTCGGTGCGGCGCGGGTCGATGCAGACGAGCTTCGCGCCGTTGCGCTTGGCGGCCTGCGCGAGCGTCCAGAAGTGCACGCTCGAGGTGATCGGGTTGCTGCCCCAGATCAGGATCAGCCGGCTCTCGGCGAAGAATTCGACGTGCATGCCGACCTTGCCGCCATAGGTCGCTTGCAGGCCGGCGGCGCCGGCGCTCGAGCAGATCGTGCGGTCGAGCAGCGAGGCGCCGATGCGGTGGAAGAAGCGGCCGGCCATCGCCTCGCCCTGCAGCAGGCCCATGGTGCCGGCGTAGCTGTACGGGACGATCGCCTGCGGGTCGCGCGCGGCGATCGCGGTGAGCCTCGTCGCGATGTCGCCGAGCGCCGCGTCCCAGCTCACCGGCTCGAAGCGGCCGCTGCCCTTCGGGCCGACGCGCCTCATCGGCCGCAGGACGCGCTCGGGGTGGTAGGTGCGCTCGGGATAGCGCGAGACCTTGGTGCAGAGCGCGCCGTGCGTCGGCGGATGGTCCGGGTCGCCCTGCACCTTGATCGCGATGCCGTCCTCGACGGTGACGCGGATGGCGCAGGTGTCGGGGCAATCGTGCGGGCAGACGGCGCGGACGGTGTGCTGGCTCATCGCAAGACTATTGCACAGCGACCCGGCGTCGACGGCGCAGCGCCCGACCTGGCGCCGCGCCGGCGCGCCGAGCCGGAGAAGCGCGAGCAACAGGCCGGCGCCCGAACGCGCTCACGAAGCTGCTGCGCCGCGAGGCCGACAACGCGGCGTGCACGTGCTCGCCGAGCCCGTGCCGGCCGCGTCGACGGCGAGCGCGCACGCCGATTAAACTGCCTCGATGCTGCCAGGAGCCCCGCCATGCGCATGATCGAATCCATCCTCGCCGACGCGGCCCAGATCGCCGCGCTGCGCCGCGACATCCACGCCCATCCCGAGCTCTGCTTCGAGGAGGAGCGGACGTCCGACCTGATCGCGAAGCAGCTCACCGAGTGGGGCATCCCGATCCACCGCGGCCTCGGCAGGACCGGCATCGTCGCGACGCTCGCGAACGGCACGAGCCGGCGTGCCGTGGGCCTGCGCGCCGACATGGACGCGCTGCCGATGACCGAGCACAACACCTTCGCGCACGCGAGCGTCCACCCCGGGAAGATGCACGCCTGCGGTCACGACGGCCACACCGCGATGCTGCTCGGCGCGGCCAAGTACCTGTCGAAGACGCGCAACTACGACGGCACGGTTCACCTGATCTTCCAGCCGGCCGAGGAGGGCGGCGGCGGCGCGCGCGAAATGATCAAGGACGGCCTGTTCGAGCAGTTCCCGATGGAAGCCGTCTTCGGCGCGCACAACTGGCCCGGCATGCAGGCCGGCCAGTTCGCGCTCAAGAACGGCCCGGCGTTCGCGAGCAGCAACGACTTCACGATCACGATCCGCGGCAAGGGCGCGCACGCCGCGATGCCGCACCTCGGCGTCGACCCGGTGCCGGTCGCCTGCCAGCTGGTGCAGGGTTTCCAGACCATCATCAGCCGCAACAAGCGGCCGATCGACGCCGGCGTCATTTCGGTGACGATGATCCATACCGGCGAGGCGACCAACGTCGTGCCCGACAGCTGCCAGATCCGCGGCACGGTGCGCACCTTCACGCTGGAGGTCCTCGACCTGATCGAGAAGCGCATGAAGGAGATCACCGAGCACACCTGCGCCGCCTTCGACACGACCTGCGAGTTCGACTTCCACCGCAACTATCCGCCGACCATCAACCATCCGGCCGAGACCGCGTTCGTCCGCGAGGTGATGACCGACCTCGTCGGCGCCGACAACGTCCAGGAGTTCGAGCCGACCATGGGCGCCGAGGACTTCAGCTTCTACCTGATGGACAAGCCCGGCTGCTACTTCCTGATCGGCAACGGCGACGGCAGCCACCGCGTCGGTGGCCACGGCCTCGGCCCCTGCATGCTGCACAACCCGAGCTACGACTTCAACGACGAACTGATCCCGCTCGGCGCGACGCTCTGGGTCAACCTCGCCGAGAAGTGGCTCGCGACGCCCCGCTGACGCCATGACCGACGCATCCGCACACTTTTCGCAGACCTACGCCGAGGCGCGCGGCAAGTTCCTCGCGGCCGCCGAGGCCGCCGGTCTCGACGTGCACAGCCACCCGCATCCGCTGCTCGGCCGCGACGGCGAGCCGCTCGCGACCGACGTGGCGCTGAGCGGCGCGGCCGACGCCGAGGCGCTCCTCGTGCTCAGCAGCGCCTGCCACGGCGTCGAGGGCTTCTGCGGCTCGGCGGTGCAGACGGCGCTGCTCGCGGACGCGGATTGGCGCGAGGCGGTCGACGGGTCGAAGCTCGCCGTCCTCTACATCCACGCGCTCAACCCGTACGGCTTCTCGTGGTGGCGCCGGACGACACAGGAAAACGTCGACCTCAACCGCAACTTCCACGACTTCGGCGGTCCGCTGCCGAAGAACGCCGGCTACGACGAGCTGGCCGCCGCGATCGTCCCGCCGACCTGGCCGCCCGCCGAAGCGGTCGAAGCGACGCTCCATGCCTACGCCGCGCGCCACGGGATGCCGGCGCTGCAGCAGGCGATCAGCGGCGGCCAGTACGATCATCCCGACGGCCTCTTCTACGGCGGCCGCAATCCGACCTGGAGCCACGTCACGTTGCGTCGCGTGCTGCGCGACCACGGCTCGCGCTGCACGCGCCTCGGCTGGATCGACTTCCACACCGGTCTGGGGCCGAGCGGTGTCGGCGAGCGCATCTTCGCCTGCCGAGACGATGCCGCGGCGCTCGCCCGTGCACGCGCCTGGTGGGGCGACGCGGTCACGAGCCTCTACGACGGCAGCTCGAGCTCGGCGCCGCTGCAGGGGCTGTTGTGGTCGTCCGCCTACGAGGAATGCGCGCAGGCCGAGTACACCGGCATCGCGCTCGAATACGGTACGGTGCCGCTTCTCGAGATGCTCGGCGCGCTGCGCGGCGACCAGTGGCTCGAGAACCACCCCGAAAGCCCGGCTGCCCGGCGCGCCGAGATCAAGCGGCAGACGCGCGATGCGTTCTACGTCGACACGCCCGAGTGGAAGGCGCGCGTGCTCGAGCAGGCGCGCGATGCAGTGCGCGGCGCTGTGCGCGGCCTGACCGCCGCCTGACCGCAGCGCGCGTCGTTCATTGCAGCCGCGCGGCGATCTCGGCGTCCTTCGCCCGCGCGCGCTGCCCTGCCGGTCGGGCGCAGACCCGGTCGATGTAGGCGCGGACCGACGGGTGTTCCGGCACGAGCCGGAACATCGTGATCCACGCCAGGGCGGTACCCCACAGGACGTCGAGCGCCTGGAAGCGGTCGCCGAGCAGGTAGTCGCCGCGCTCGAGTTGGTCGGTGATCGTCGTCCAGGTGGTGTCGAAATCGCCGTACGGCGACATGGCGGCAGGAGCCGGCGCGTGCTTCTGCGAGCGGTCGACGATCGCCGGCTCGAAGCACGAGCCGTAGAACGCGAGCCATCGGAGGTGCGGCCCGCGCAGGCGGTCGCCGATCTTCGGAGCGAGGCTGGCGGCGGGGAACTCGTCGGCAAGGTAGGCGTAGAGCGCCGCCTGCTCGCTCACGAGCTCCCCGCGATGAACGATCGCCGGCACCTTGCCCATCGGGTTGATCGCCAGGTAGTCGGCCCCGCGCTGCTCGCCGGCCTTCATGTTGAGCACTTTCAGGTCATACGGTGCGCCGAGTTCCTCGAGCAGGAAGAGCACGCCGGTCGAGCGCGTGTTGGGCGAGTGGAAGAAGGTCAGGGGGGTGTCGTCGGCCATGGGGGCGTGCTCCGGAGGGATGGGCGTGACCTTAGCGCGGTCCGGCTCGAAAGTTGTTTTTCGACGCGGTGACCCCGGGTACATCCCAGGCACGGTGGCGCCGGCCGCGGTGAGACGATGCGGGCCGGCGGCGCGAACCGCCGAGACCCCAGGAGACAACCATGACGAAGTTCCATCGCTGCGCGGCCGCGGCTGCCGTACTGTCCGCGTTCGCCCTGCCGGCACACGCGCAGACGAACATCGACAAGCTCAAGCAGATGAAGGTCGCGACGACCGACCTCAACGTCCCGCTCGTGCCGCAGACCGGCAAGAACGCCGACGCGATCCGCGAGAACCTCAAGAAGGTGAAGCTTCCGCCGGGTTTCAAGATCGACCTCTACGCCGTCGTCCCCGACGCGCGCCACATGGCCGTCGCGCCGAGCACCAACATGGTCTTCGTCGGCACGCGCAAGACGACGGTCTGGGCGGTCACCAACCGCAACAGCGGCGACACCGCGACCGAGGTCAAGTCGTTCGCGCCGTCGCTCAAGTTCACGAACCCGAACGGCGTCTGCTGGACCAAGGACGGCGTGCTCGTCATCGCCGAGCACAACCGTGTCCTGAGCTTCCCGGCGGCCGAGTTCTTCTACGAGGGCCCGGACGTCGCGGTCGGCGAGGTCGTGCCGCAAGGCAAGCTCGTGCCGACCGAGGAGGAAAGCTTCAACCACGGCGCCCGCACCTGCCGTGTCGGTCCCGACAACAAGCTCTACGTCACGCTCGGCCAGCCGTTCAACGTGCCGCCGGCCGAGAAGATCGCGATGTACCGCGAGCTCGGCATCGGCGGCATCGTGCGCATGGACCTCGACGGCAGCAAGCGCGAGGTCTACGCCGTCGGCATCCGCAACTCGGTCGGCGAGGACTTCAATCCCAAGGACGGCACGCTCTGGTTCACCGACAACCAGACCGACGGCATGGGCGACACGATGCCGCCGGGCGAACTCAACCGCGCGGCGAAGGCCGGGCAGGATTTCGGCTATCCGTACTGGAACGGCAAGACGAAGGTCGCCGGCACCGCCGCGGCGCCCGACCTGAAGTCCCTCGCCGAGCCCAAGGACGCGGTGTTCCCGCAGGTCGAGTTTCCGGCGCACCAGGCGCAGCTCGGCATGGCGTTCTATCGCGGCACGATGTTCCCCGAGGCGTACCGCAACGGCGTCTTCGTCGCCGCGCACGGTTCGTGGAACAGCACGACGCCGACCGGCGCGCTGATCAACTTCGTCAGCATGAAGCCCGACGGCTCGGCCGCGAAGAGCGAGGTCTTCGCCGACGGCTGGCTCGACAACGGCCAGTACCGCGGCCGGCCGGTCGATGTCGCGACGCTCAAGGACGGCTCGCTGCTCATCAGCGACGACTTCGCCGGCGCGCTCTACCGCGTGTCGTACGCGGCGCCGTGAGGACGTGGCTTCTGATGCTGGGCGCCGTGGCCGCCACGGCAGCCACTGCGGCCGGCGACCCGGCCGCCGGCCGTGCCAAGGCGGCGGCATGCGCCGTCTGCCACGGTGCGAACGGCCTCTCGACCGCGCCCGACGCGCCGAATCTCGCCGGCCAGCCCGAGGTCTATCTCGTCGCGCAGCTGCGGGCGTACCGCAGCGGCGCACGCAAGCACGAGGTGATGGGCGTGATGGCCAAGCCGCTGAGCGACGACGACATCGACAACCTCGCCGCCTGGTTCGGCGGCCTCAAGGTCAGCGTGACGGCGCCGTGAGGCCCAGCGCCGCGAGCGCGGCGTCGCACTGCGCGACGCTCTCGAAGCGCAGCGCCTGCCAGCCGGCCGCGCGGGCGCCGTCGACATTGGCCTGCAGGTCGTCGATCAGCAGCGTGTCGGCCGCGGGCGTGCCGAAGCGTTCGAGCGCGAGCGCGTAGATCGCCGGCTCGGGCTTGATCGCGCCGACGCGCGCCGAGTAGATGCCGTCGCGGAACAGGCCCGCGGGCGGCGGCCGCACGAACGCGTGCCGCGCGTCGAGCGCGTCGGCGTAGGGTCCGGGCATGTTCGACAGGAAGAAGAGCGCGTGGCCCTCGCCCGCCAGGCGCCCGAGCAGCGATTGCATTTGCGGCAATGGATCGAGCTCGCCGGGCACCGCGTCGACGACCGCGCGCACGTCGGCGACGGCGATGCCGGTGCGGCGCGCGATGCGGTCCGAGAGCGCGTCGGCAGCCAACGTGCCGCGGTCGAACTCGCCCCAGTCGCCGCGGAAGCCCTGGAAGAAGTCGGCCTCGAGCGCCGCGGCGGCGGCAGCGTCGGGCGCGTGCCGCGGCAGCAGCCGGGCGACCAGCGCGCGCGGCTCCCAGTCGAAGACGACCTTGCCGAAATCGAAGACGAGGTTCACGCGCGCAGGCGGGCGAGCAGGCCGGCGGTCGAGCCGTCGAGGCCCGTCGCGTCGCCCGAGCCGATGCGCGGCAGCAGGTCGTTCGCGAGCGCCTTGCCGAGCTCGACGCCCCACTGGTCGAAGCTGTTGATGCCCCAGAGCGCCCCGCTCGTGAACACCCGGTGCTCGAAGAGCGCGATCAGCGCGCCGAGCGAGCGCGGCGTCAGTTGCTCGAGGACGAGCGTGGTGCTCGGCCGGTTGCCGGGGAAGGTGCGGTGCTTCGCGAGCACGTCGGGCGCGACGTCCCTGCCCGCCGTCGGCGCCTTCTCGGCGAGCGCCTGCTCGGTCGTCTTGCCCTGCATCAGCGCCTGCGACTGCGCCAGGCCGTTGGCGAGCAGCATCGCGTGCTGGCGCTCGAGCTGCTCGAGCAGCGGCCCGTGCACGCCGGCGATCGTGTGCGACGCGTGCTTGACGAGAATGAACTCGACCGGCGTCACGTCGGTGCCCTGGTGCAGCATCTGGAAGTAGGCATGCTGGCCGTTGGTTCCGGGTTCGCCCCAGACGACCGGGCTGGTTCCGAACGGCAGGGTGTCGCCGGCAAGGTCGACGCGCTTGCCGTTGCTTTCCATCTCGAGCTGCTGCAGGTAGGCCGGCAGGCGCTTCAGACCCTGGTGGTAGGGCGCCATGCAGCGCGTCGTGAAGCCGTGGAAGTTGCGGTACCAGACGTCGATCAGGCCGAGCAGCATCGGCAGGTTCTTCGCCGGCGGTGCGTTCGCGAAGTGCTCGTCCATCGCATGCGCCCCGGCGAGGAAGGCGCGGAAGTTGTCGGCGCCGATGGCGATCGCGATCGGCAGGCCGATCGACGACCAGAGCGAATAGCGGCCGCCGACCCAGTCCCAGAAGCCGAAGGTCGTCGTGATGCCGAACGCCGCCGCGGCCTCGACGTTGCTCGTCGTCGCGACGAAGTGCTTGGCGGTGTCGGTGCCGCCGGCGGCTTCGAACCACGCCTTCGCGGCGTGCGCGTTGGCCATCGTCTCCTGCGTCGTGAAGGTCTTGCTCGCGACGATGAAGAGCGTCTCGGCGGGCTTTAAGCGCCTCAGGACCGGCGTGATGTCGTGGCCGTCGACGTTGGAGACGAAGTGCATCGTCAGGCCGGGATGGCAGTAGGCGTCGAGCGCCGGCACGACCATCTGCGGCCCGAGGTCGCTGCCGCCGATGCCGATGTTGACGACGTGGCGGATGCCGCTCGTCGCGGTGTCGCGCACGGTCTCGACGTACGCGAGCATCGCGCTCAGCACCTGCTGCACCTCGTCGACGGCGGCGCGCGTGCCGAAGTCCGAGCCGGCCGGCGCGCGCAGCGCGGCATGCAGCACCGCGCGGCCTTCGGTCGTGTTGACGGGCTTGCCCGCGAACATCGCGTCGCGGTGCGCGGTGACGCCGCATTCGGCGGCGAGGTCGAGCAGGAAGTGCAGCGCGGCGGTGTCGATGCGGTGCTTGGACAGGTCGGCGAACACCTCGGGCGCCTCGACGCTGAACTGCGCGAAACGGCCCGGATCGCGGGCGAACGCGTCGCGCAGGTCGAAGTCGCGGCCGTGCGCCTCGTAATGGCCCGCGAGCGCGGCCCAGGCCTCGCTCCGGTCGCAGCGCGGATAGGTCGGGGCGGCGCTCCCGCTCACTTCAGGTCCTCGATCAGCTTGTCGAGCTTGTCCGCATCGTCGGCGAAGGTGCGGATGCCCTCGGCGAGCTTGGTCGTCGCCATGCCGTCGGCGTTGAGCGCGTAGCGGAAGCTCGCCTCGTTGTAGGTCTTCGCATGGATCTCGGCGTTCGCGGCGACCGACGGGTCGAGCGCGCGCTCGAACGGCTCCTCGCTCGCCATCAGCTCGCCGAGAAGATCGGGACTGATCGTCAGCAGATCGCAGCCGGCGAGCGCGACGATCTGGCCGACGTTGCGGAAGCTCGCGCCCATCACCTCGGTCGCGATGCCGAACTTCTTGTAGTAGGTGTAGATCTCCTTCACCGACTTCACGCCCGGGTCGTTCGCGCCCGTGTTGTCGTCCTCGACCCAGTCCTTGCCGGCGGCCTTCTTGTAGTAGTCGTAGATGCGGCCGACGAAGGGCGAGATCAGCGTCGCGCCGGCTTCGCCGCAGGCGACCGCCTGGCAGAACGCGAACAGCAGCGTGAGGTTGCAGTGGATGCCTTCGTGCTCGAGCGCCTTGGCGGCCTGGATGCCTTCCCATGTCGACGCGAGCTTGATCAGCACACGCTCGCGGCCGATGCCCGCGGCTTCGTAGAGGCCTACGATGTGGCGCGCCCGTTCGACGCTCGCGGCGCAATCGAAGGCGACGCGCGCGTCGATCTCGGTCGAGACGCGGCCCGGCACGATCTTCAGGATCTCGCGACCGAAGCGCACCAGCACCTCGTCGACGATGCGATCGTTCGACTGGCCCTTGTTCGCCGCCACGGTCTCCTTCAGCAGCGGCGCGTAGTCCGCCTTCTGCACCGCCTTCAGGATCAGCGACGGATTGGTCGTCGCATCGCGCGGCGAGTACTTCGCGAGCTGGTGGAAGTCGCCGCTGTCGGCGACGACGGTGGTGAACTGCTTGAGGCGGTCGAGTTGGTTCATGGCGGCGGCGCGAGTGGCGGAAGTGACAATTAGACCGCGGACGCAGGCGCGTCGGAGTCGTCCGAGGAGTCGTCCGACACGACCGTGCGGTGACGCGGCAGCAAGCGCTGGCATTTGACCGCGGCCAGACCGCCCGGCATCATCGGATGAAACAAAGTTACAGCAACAAGGCCGCGCGTGCTCCCGATGCTCCCTGCCCTCGCCGCTCCTTGATGCTCGAACGCATCCGAGCGGCGCTCGCCGCGCTGCCTCCCGCAGAGCAGCGTGTCGCCGAACTCGTGCTCGCCGATCCCAGGGCCTTCGCGACGCTGCCGATCGGCGAGCTCGCCGAGCGGTCGCGGGTCAGCAAGCCCACCGTCGTGCGCTTTTGCCGCAGCGTCGGCTACGACGGCCTGACCGCGTTCAAGCGCAAGCTCGCCGGCAGCGTCGACGAAGGCGTGCCCTTCGTCCACCGCGCGGTCGACGAGGGCGACAAGACGGCGGACATCGTCGTCAAGGTCGTCGACAACGCGGTCAGCGCGTTGCTCAAGTTCCGCAACCGCGCCGCCGATCACGCGGTCGAGCGGGCCGTCGCGGCACTGGCGCAGGCCGGCTGCAACGGCCGGCGCATCGACTTCTACGGCGTCGGCAATTCGGGAATCGTCGCGCAGGACGCGCAGCACAAGTTCTTCCGCCTCGGCGTGCGCGCGACCGCGGTGAGCGACGGCCATGTGCAGGTCATGAGCGCGACGCTGCTCGAAGCGGGCGACTGCGCCGTCGTGATCAGCAATTCGGGCCGCAGCCGCGACCTGATCGACACCGCCGACATCGCCCGCCGGCGCGGCGCGACGCTGATCGTCATCACCGCGAGCGACTCGCCGCTCGCGACGCTCGCCGAGCGCGGCCACCAGATCCTGCTCGCTGCCGACCATCCCGAGGACTACGACCGCTACAGCCCGATGGTGTCGCGCCTGCTCCACCTGATGATCGTCGACATCCTGACGACCGCGGTCGCGTTGCGCCTGCCGGGCGAGCGGCGCGCGGCGCTGCAGGACATCAAGAAGAATTTGCGGGCCAGGCGGTACGTCTCGCCCGACTGAAGAGCCTGTGAACTGACCCGATACGCCCGACCCGCGTCCTCACTGAACGCCGCCACATCGTTGCGAATGCTCGCCGGCGAAGAGGCTGCGGTTGCGCGTTGCGCCTGGATGGGCGGCGCTTGGGGCCGCCGGATTCATTCGCAGGAGTTGAAGCTACTTCGGGTCGAGCCCCTTGATGGCGGCGTCGTCGCGGCCGATCGGGTCGACCTCCACGATCTTGTCCTCGATCGCCTCGTCGCGAAAGGTCTTCGGCTGATCGGCGCTCGCGGCGCGCTCCGAGCGTTCGAGCGCGCGGCGCTGCTCGGCGCCGTCCGGGTCGGGTGTCGTGTCGTCTGCGGGCATGGCGGTCTCCTGGCGGGTGGTGCCGCAGATTGCGGCGCCGTTCCGCAGTGAAAGCCGCCGCGGCGTCGCCGACCAGCGGCCGACTCGCCGTGCTGGCGTCGGACCGCGCCGACAGCCCGGCATGCGGGCCTGCGCGTCGGACGCATCGGCGATTCCACGCTCCACGGCCGCCACGACGCACCACGTGACGCCGCATCGGCACTGGGCGGCGGCGAGCGCTCAAGTCGGCCCGTGCCGACCCGATAACCCGAGCAGACTTCATCACTTCGCACCGCCATGCCCAGCAACCTCCCTCTCGCCAAACGCCTCGCGCTCGCCTTCGGCGCTGTCACGGCGGTGTTTCTCGTCGTCAGCGCGGTGTGCTTCAGCGCCGTCGTCCGGCTCGCCGAGGCCGACCGCTTGAACCTGCACACCTACAAGGTTCGCGCCGCCGGGGACGAGATGATGAAAGGCATGATCGACATGGAGACGGGCGCGCGCGGCTTCCTCGTCGCCGGCACCGACACCTTCCTCGAGCGCTGGACCGACGGCGGGAAGACCTTCGACGCCGCCTGGAACGACGCGAAGACGCTGACGGCGGACGATGCCCGGCAACAGGCCCGCCTCGACGACATGAAGACGAAAAGCCTGGAATTCCGTGCGGTCGAAGAGGCGTTCATGCAGCAGCGCCGCGCAGGCGAGGCCGACGCGTCGCAGATGAGCAGCATGGTCGCCGGTTTCAAGACGGGCAAGGACAGGGTGGCCATGGGCGCCTTCCGTACGCTGCACCGAGACTTCGACCAGGCCGAGGGCGATCTGCTGGCCACGCGCTCGACCACCGCCGACGACCTGCGCAGCCTGACCCGCAATTCGCTGGTGGCGGGCTCGGTGCTCGCGCTCCTGGTCGCCATCAGTGTCGCCATCGTCCTGACCCGCTCGATCACCCGGCCGCTCGCGCGGGCCCTGCGCGTGGCGCAGGCGGTCGCCGCGGGCGACCTGACGAGCCGCATCGAGGTCGGTTCGAACGACGAGGTTGGCCAGCTCCTCGCCGCGCTGAAGACGATGAACGAGAGCCTTGTCGGCATCGTCGGGCAGGTGCGGCAGAGCAGCGATAGCATCGCGACCGGCTCGAGCCAGATCGCGACCGGCAACGGCGATCTGAGCCATCGCACCGAGGAGCAGGCGTCGAACCTGCAGCAGACCGCGGCGTCGATGGAGGAGCTCACGGCGACGGTCAAGACCAACGCCGACACCGCCAACCAGGCCAAGCAGCTCGCGAGCTCGGCGACCGAGGTCGCGGTGCGTGGCGGCGCGGCGGTCGGCGAGGTGATCGGCACGATGGAGGCGATCACCGCGTCGAGCCGGAAGATCGCCGACATCATCGGCGTCATCGACGGCATCGCCTTCCAGACCAACATCCTGGCGCTG
>CAXUDL010000056.1:0-26376 GCA_964249855.1 uncultured Rhizobacter sp.
CAGGATTGTGATTCCTGTTGTCGTGGGTTCGAGCCCCATCAGCCACCCCAACCTCCAGCAACGCGAGTCTTCGGCCGGTCCGCTGCCCGGGGACGTTCTCGAAGGCAGCCTGCGCTGCCGACAGCGTCGGGTCACCTCCAGCCACGGCGGACAGCGCCGCGGCACCGCGCCCGCGCCGCCAGCGGCGTTACCGAGGCACGGTCGCAACGAGTCCGAAGCGCAGCCGCACCCGGCTTCGGCGCAATGCGGCGCTCCGGCCGTCCGACCGTGCGGGTCAAGACCATCCGCCCGCACCGCCTCACGGTGCCGCCGACAGCGCCTTCACGACCACCCGGCACACGATGCCGTGCGGCGTCGCCTGCCGCCATTCGACCGAGCCGCCCAGCTGCTTGACGCGCTTCCTGACACCGCCGAGCCCGAGACCGTGCGACCAGGTCTCGGGGTTCGCGCCGATGCCGTCGTCGGCCACGACGAGGTCGATGCGGTCGTTGGCGAGGCGGAAGTCGATCGCGAGGTATGTCGCCTTCGCGTGCGCGATGCTGTTGTTGACGAGTTCGCGCAGCACGCGCGTCAGCGCCGACCACTGGCCCACGGTCAGGACGGCGTCGTCGTCGTAGTCGAACGTGCAGCGCGGCTCGATGTGCGCGGCGGCCAAACGGTGCGTGAGGTCGGCCTTCCACTCCGCGGCCGCATGCGAGAGACGATGCTCGGACGCCGAAAGCCCGCGCGTCAGCGTTTTCAGGTCGAGCAGCGTGTGGCGCGCGTACTCCTCCATCTCCGGGCTCTGCGCCTGGTACATCAACGTCAGGAGCCGCGCGCCGATGTCGTCGTGCAGGTCTTGCGCGAGCCGCAGCCGCTCTTCGTGACGACCTTGCTCGACGGCGCGGTCGAAGGTCACCGCGCGTTGCAGCTGTTCGACGATGCGGTCGGTCAGCCGCGCGTCGTCGGCACTGAACAGGCGCCGGCCGCTCTGCGCGAAGCGCATCAGCACCGCGCCGCCGTCGTCGGCGTCGGTGCCGAGCTTGGGTAGCGGGACGACCAGGCCCGAGCCGTCGCTGGCGACGCGGCTGCGCACCAGGCGCAGGTCGAGCCGGCGGATCTCGAGCGGCTCGAACAGTTCTCCGACCAGCCGCGCGATCAGCGTCGCAGCACGCTGCGGTTCGGCCTTGACCTCCCGGGCGACGCGGTAGAGCTGCTCGAAGAGATGCTCGGTCGGCAGCCGGCTGCTGCCGAGCAGCTGGCGCATCAACCATGGTCGCGCGCCGGAGTAGACGATCAGCGAGACGCAAAGCGACAGCGTCAGCGCCGCGAAGGCGCTGAACGCGAACACCGAGACGAACAGCAGGTTGAGCGACGTCGCGACCGTGCTGATCGCGGCCAGCAAGGCGAATTCGCGCAAGCCCGAATGCATGCGCGCGAGCGACGGTGCGAGCAGCAGCAGCGTGGCGAAGAACACGTACCAGACCAGCGGTCCGAGCTCGGCGCTGTCGTCGGGCAACTGCTGTGGCGAGTGCGCCGACGCGATCGCCGCGGTCAGCAGCGTCCACGTCACGACGACCAGCAGCGCGAAGCGCAGCAGCACGAGCGCGAACGGGTTCGCTTCCGACCGGTACGAGCGGCCCAGCAGCGCGATCACCGCGACGCCGCACAGTGCGACGCCGCCTTGCGTCCACCACCAGACGTGCGTCAGGCGGCCCAGAAGGTGCAGCAGCACGAGCGCCGCGGCGCACAGCACGGCGCCGCCGCCGATGGCGGTCGCCCCGACGAGCCGACGCGGGTAGAGGCACGCCCAGACGACCATCGCGGCGGCGGTCGTGAGATCGAGCGCCATGCGCAGCGGCAGGTCGATGCGCGCGATGAATTCGGGCATGCCGAGTTCGAGCGCCGACTCGACCGCGATGGTCAGAAAGTTCGCCGCCTGGCACCAGGCCACCAGCGCATAGACGCGGTTGCGCAAGGCGCGCCCCGACAGCACGGCGGCGGAGGCGATCAAGTGCAGTGCGAAGGCGATGCCGCACAGCAGCCAGAACAACAGCGGCAGGCTCCTCGCGCCGCGCGGATGCGGCACCACCGGCACGCTGCTACCGTCGTCGAACTCGAAGGCGACGCCGGGACGCCGCAGCGTCTCGTCGAACTGCGCCTTGCCGAGCAGCAACAGCGTGCGGTCGAGGTCGTCGAGCGCCCAGCGGGCCGAACCGCGCAACAGCCGCGCATCGACGAGCAGCGTCGGCACGCCGTCGCCCGAGACGCCGACCAGCAGCTTGCGCTCGTGCGGCATCAGCGCCGCCTCGTCGGTGCGGACGAGTTCGAGCTCGCCCTGCGGCGTCGCGCGCCAGCTCGCATCGAGGTGCGGCAACTGCACGAGCGCGGCAACGACCGCTGCCAGGCCGACCAGGCCGACGAGCGCGGCGCCGATCAGCCCGCGCCGTTCGCGTGCCTCGGTGCCGAAGCGTCGAGCCGTCGGGTCGGCGTCGAGGCTTGTCGCGATCGCGACCGAGTCGAAGACGCTGTCGGCGCCGACGCTCGTCGGCTGGGTGTCGATGCCCGCGCCGATGTGCCGGCCCGCTCCGGCAGCCGCCCGCACGCGACCGCTGCGTCCGCCGTCCGCCTCGGTGCGATGCGAGGCGGTCACGGCGCTAAACCAGGCCCTGCTTGCTCGCGAGCACGGCGGCCTCGGCGCGGCTCGAGACGTTGAGCTTCTTGTAGATCGACTTGATGTGGTCGTTGACCGTGAACCACTTGATGCCCATCAGGCTCGCGATCTCCTTGATCGTGAAGCCCTTGCTGAGGTAGGTCAGCACCTCGCTCTCGCGCGGCGTCAGGCGCTCGTGGTCGGGCGGCGCGCTCTTGCCGAGCGGCGTCGGGCGGCTGCTGACGAAGCCCGAGTCCAACGTGCCCGCACCGCTCGGGCCGAGCGCGCCGAAGCCCGACGTGCCGGCCGCGCCCTGGCGGAAATGGCCGAGCAGGCGGCGCGCGATCGCCGGCGACAGCGGCGGCTGGCCGCGCACGATCTTCTGCAGTTCCTCGACGAGCACCTCGAAGCGGTCCTCCTTCAGCAGGTAGCCGTCGGCGCCGCACTGCAGCGCGGGGAAGAGATGGTCGTCGTCGGAATAGAGCGTGGTGACGATCTTCGTCGCCGGATACTGGATCAGCTCGGCGAGCAGCTCCATGCCGTTGCCGTCGGGCAGTTCGAGATCGACGAGGATCAGCTTGAAGAGGTCGGCGGCGTCGACCTGCTCGACGATCGGGCCGATCTGGCGGCGGGCGCTCTCGAGGTCGCCGGCTTCGACGATGACGAGCGCGTCGCTGAAGCTTTCACGGACGACCCGGCTCAGGAAGGTTCGCGCGACGGGGTTGTCCTCGACGATGAGTACCTTGACTGCCATGTCCGCACGCCGCCCCGCTTCCGTGTCGGGCGATGGTATCGCACGGCACGCGGCGGACGGTCATGTCACGGGTTGGTCATCACGAGCTTGCCGCGCACCTGCCGGCTGCCCATTCGCGCGAACGCGGCGGGCAGTTCGGGCATCGGAAGCCGCTGGTCGATCACCGGCTTGACCTTGCCCTCTGCATACCAGCGGGCCAGCTCGGCGAGCGCCTGCAGGTGCGCCTTCGGCTCGCGCCGCGCGAAGTCGCCCCAGAACACGCCGACGATCGACGCGCCCTTGAGCAGCGCGAGGTTCAGCGGCAGCGCCGGGATGCCGCCCTGCGCGAAGCCGACGACGAGATAGCGGCCGCGCCAGGCGATCGAGCGGAAGACCGGCTCGGCGAGGTCGCCGCCGACCGGGTCGTACACGACGTCGGGGCCCTTGCCGCCGGTCAGCGTCTTGAGCGCGTCGCGGATGCTGCCCTGGCCGTAGTTGATCGTCGAGTCGGCGCCGAGCTCTTTGCAGAGCGCGCACTTCTCGTCGCTCGACGCCGCGGCGATGACGGTCGCGCCGACGGCCTTGCCGATCTGTATCGCCGCCGTGCCGACACCGCCGGCCGCACCGAGCACGAGCAGCGTCTCGCCGGCCCTGATCTGCGCGCGGTCGACGAGCGCATGGTGCGTCGTGCCGTAGGTGAGGACGAAGGCCGCCGCGTCGTCGAACGGGATTCCGGCGGGCAGCGGCATGACGAGCGCGGCCTTGGCGACCGCGTGCGTCGCGAAGCCGCCGGTGCCGCCGAAGGCCGCGACCGGGTCGCCGAGCTTCAGCTCCGTGACGCCCTCGCCGAGCGCCTCGACCGTGCCCGCGAATTCGGAGCCGGGCACGAAGGGCAGCGGCGGCTTCATCTGGTACTTGTTCTGGACGATCAGCAGGTCGGGGAAGTTGAGGCTCGCCGCCCGGATGGCGATCCGCACCTCGCCGGCCTGCGGCTCGGGCGTCGGCACCTCCTTCCAGCGGAGCGCGTCGACTCCGATCGGGTTGTCGCAGATCCAGGCGTGCATGCGGTCGTCTCCTCGTGGTCGTGGGCCGGGGTGCGCTCGCGGCGCTCCCGCGTGTTGCCGATCGATCATACGCAGCGACCCCATGGCCGGCGTCGCCGACGCGACGGGCGCCGGGCGCTCCCTACAATCAGCTGCCATGCGAATCCTGATTGCGAACGACGACGGTTATCTCGCGCCCGGCCTCGCCGCGCTGGTCGCGGCCTGCGAGGGCCTCGGCGACCTCGACGTGGTGGCGCCGGAGCAGAACGCGAGCGGCACGTCCAACTCCCTGACGCTCGGCCGGCCGCTCAGCGTGATGACGGCGGCGAACGGCTTCCTCTACGTCAACGGCACGCCATCGGACTGCGTCCACCTGGCGCTGACCGGCGTGCTGCCGCACCGGCCCGACCTCGTGGTCTCGGGCATCAACAACGGCGCCAACATGGGCGACGACACGCTGTACTCGGGCACGGTCGCCGCGGCGATGGAGGGCTTTCTCTTCGGCGTGCCGGCGATCGCGTTCTCGCAGGTCGGCCGGGGGTGGGGCGACCTCGACGCCGCGGGACGCGTCGCCCGCAGCGTCATCGAGCACGTGCTGCGCCAGCCGCCGCAGCGTGCTCCTTACCTGCTCAACGTCAACATCCCGAACCGGCCCGACGCCGACGCGCTGCCCCGCACCGTGACCCGGCTCGGTCGACGCCATGCGAGCGAGCCGCTGATCGAGCAGGTGAGCCCGCGCGGCGACAAGATGTACTGGATCGGACCGGCGGGCGACGCGCGCGAGGCCGGCCCGGGCACCGACTTCCACGCCACCGCCAACGGCCAGGTGTCGATCACGCCGCTGCAGGTCGACCTGACCGAGCACGCGGCGCTGCCGGACTGGCGCGACTGGCTCTCCGCCGGGGCCCCCGTGTGAGCGGTGGCGGCAGCCGGTCCGGACAGCGCGCCGACGCGTCGTCCGAACGCGGCAGCCCGCGGGAGCCGTCGACGCCGCGGGACGGCGCCGTCGCTGCGACCGACACGACCCGGCCGCCGGCCAAGTTCCCGTTGCGGCTCGGCGCGGTGCAATCCGTGCCGCCAGGCCGCCCGGCGCGGCTCGTCGCGCCGGGCGGCGACGGCTTCGCTGCCAAGCCGGTGCCCGCCGCCGCAGCGCGTGCACTCTTGCGACCGCAAGACCACCTGCGCCATGCCCACGCCGGGTCGACCCGGGCCGCGGTCGCCGCGTCGGGCATCGGCCTCGACTCCGCCGACGTGCGCCGGCGCATGACCGCCCGGCTGCGCGCCGCCGGCATCTCGAGCGACCGCGTGCTCGACGCGATGGCATCGGTGCCGCGGCATCTCTTCGTGGACGCCGCGCTCGCAGCGCAGGCGTACGAGGACACGAGCCTGCCGATCGGCCATGGCCAGACGATCTCGAAGCCGTCGGTCGTCGCGCGGATGATCGAGATGCTGCTCGGCGGCGCCACCGCGCGGTGCACGCGGCAGCTCGGCCGCACGCTCGAGATCGGCACCGGCTGCGGCTACCAGGCACTGCTGCTCGCGACGCTCGCGAAGCACGTCGTCTCGGTCGAGCGCCTGAAACCGCTGCACGACAAGGCGCGCGCGCTGCTCGCGGGGCTGCGGCCGCCGCACCTGCGGCTCGTCCACGGCGACGGCATGCTCGGCCATCCGCCCAATGCTCCGTACGACAGCATCATCGCTGCCGCCGGCGGCGATTCCCTGCCGACGCCCTGGCTCGAGCAGCTCGCCGTCGGCGGCCGGCTGGTCTCGCCGGTGCGGCTCGCCGACGGCCAGCAGGTGCTGATCGTCGTCGACCGCACCGACCGCGGCTGGGAGCGCTCGGTTCACGAAGCTGTCCATTTCGTCCCCCTAAAATCGGGACTTGTCGTGTGATGCCGGATCGGATGCGGAGTCGAATGACGAGACGAACGATGCGCGACGCGAGGGCGCTGCCGCTGCTCGCCGCAGCGGCGCTGCTCGCCGCCTGCACGTCGACGCCCAACCGCGCGCCGGTCGAGGACCGCGTGGCCGTGCCGCGTTCGGCACCGGCGCCGTCGCTGGAGCTGCCGCGAACCGCGCCCGGGTCCGCCGCGACCGATGCGCCGAAGCTCTTGCCCGGTGCCGAGAATGCCGGCAAGCCGGGCTACTACACCGTCAAGGGCGGCGACACGCTGATCCGCATCGCGCTCGAGAACGGCCAGAACTGGCGCGATCTCGTCCGCTGGAACACGCTCGACAATCCGAACGTGATCGAGACGGGGCAGGTGTTGCGGGTCGTGCCGCCGGGCGCCGATCCGAATGCCGTCGCGACGCGGCCGATCGCAACTGCGCGCGTCGAGACGCGGCCGCTCGATGCCAAGCCGCTGCCGGGCGCGCCGGCCGTGCCGCCTGCGCCGGTCGCGTCGTCCGCGCCGCCCGCCGCCGTCCCACCACCGGTCGCTGCGGCGAGTGCCCCGCCAGGCGTCGCTCTTGCGCCGCTCGCCGCCGCGCCGGCACCGCCGCCGCTCGCGGTGCTCGCGCCGGCGCCGCGCGACGGCGACGAGGACGTCAACTGGGCCTGGCCGACGACCGACGCGGTCAAGTCGACCTTCGACGAGTCGCGCGTCAAGGGCCTGGTCTTCGCCGGCAAGGCGGGCGATGCGGTGAGCGCTGCCGCCGATGGCCGCGTCGTCTACGCCGGCTCGGGGCTGCGCGGCTACGGCAACCTCATCATCCTGAAGCACAACAACACTTACCTGACCGCCTACGCGCACAACCAGGCGCTGCTCGTCAAGGAGGACCAGATGGTCCGCCGCGGCCAGAAGATCGCCGAGATGGGCGCGACCGACGCCGACGCGGTGCAGTTGCATTTCGAGATCCGCCGGCAGGGCAAGCCGGTGGACCCGGCGCGGCTGCTGCCGCCACGCTGAAGATCCTGTGAACGGACCCGACACGCCCGCTCTGCGGCCGCAGGCGCCGCCACT
Organism: uncultured Rhizobacter sp.; assembly: GCA_964249855.1. Lineage (GTDB taxonomy): Bacteria > Pseudomonadota > Gammaproteobacteria > Burkholderiales > Burkholderiaceae_C > LMDS01. Next base: position 7,372 of record CAXUDL010000056.1, read on the forward strand.
CGTCGTAGCAACTGCTCGCCGTCGAAGAAACGACGACTGCGCTTTGCGCCTCGATGGGCGGCGCTTCCGGCCGCCGCTCGGGCGCGTCGGATCCGTTCACAGGTTCTGAGCCGGGCGAAGCGCTCGTGCCATGGCCCGCAAACGCATCGCGCTGCACGGGCCGCCGCACGGGCAAGGGGACGGCGCCTCGCCTGAGCCCGATGCCGAACTGCCGCTGCCGGAGCCGGAGCCGGACGACAGCGGCTCGCTGCCGCCGCTCGGCGCCGCCGCCGCCGTCGCCGCCCGGCTCGACGCCGGCGAGCCCGAGGTCGGCAACACGCTGCAGAGCTACCTGCGCGAGATCCGGCGCGCGCCGCTGCTCACGCCCGAGCAGGAGTTCGACACCGCGAGCCGGGCCCGCGCCGGCGACTTCGACGCGCGCCAGAAGATGATCGAGCACAACCTGCGGCTCGTCGTCAGCATCGCCAAGAACTATCTCGGCCGCGGCCTGCCGATGACCGACCTGATCGAGGAAGGCAATCTCGGGCTGATGCACTCGATCGGCAAGTTCGAGCCGGAACGCGGCTTCCGCTTCTCGACCTACGCGTCGTGGTGGGTGCGGCAGAGCATCGAGCGGGCGATCGTTCAACAGGCCCGGCTCGTGCGCCTGCCGGTGCACGTCGTGCGCGAACTGAACCAGGTGCTAAAGGCGCGTCGTGCGCTCGAGGCGGCGGCGACGAGCGCCGGCGGCGGCGACAAGCCGGTGCGCATCGACGACGTCGCCGTGGCGGTCGGCCGGCCGGTGCGCGACGTCGCCGACCTGCTGCGCTTCGCCGAGCAGCCGAGTTCGCTCGACGCGCCGCCGGGCGGCGACCGCGGCGACGCCGGTGCCGAATCGCTGCTCGACGGCATCGCCGACGACGGCGCCGGCGACCCCGCCGGCGTCACTTTGAACCATGAGGTCGACTCGCTGCTCCGCCATGGGCTCGACGCGCTGAACGAGCGCGAGCGCGAGGTCGTCGCCGGCCGCTACGGACTCGGCGACCGTGAGCCCGAGACGCTCGAGGTGCTCGCCGCGCGGCTCGGCCTGACCCGCGAACGCGTGCGCCAGATCCAGCAGGAGTCGCTCGTCAAGCTGCGCCGCGGCATGGCCCGCGACGGCGTCGACCGCGACTCGCTGTTCTGACAGACGGTCACCGGTGCACGCGCCGCGACTGACGCCAGCGATGGCCGCGCTGCTCGCCCGCATCGCACGCGCGGGTCGGCCGCCGTTCCATGTGCTCGGTGTCGACGCCGCGCGCCGCGCCTACGCGGCAGGCGCCGAGATCCTCGACCTGCCGCGCGCGCCGTTGCCGCGCGTCGAGGCGCTGACGCTGCCGGCGCTCGACGGCAGTCCGTTGCGGGCACGGCTCTACGCAGCATCGAACGACCGTTCGCCCATCCTGCTCTTCTGCCATGGCGGCGGCTTCACGATCGGCGACCTCGAGACGCACGACAGCCTCTGCAGGCAACTGGCGCTGCGCAGCGGCGCCGCGGTCGTCGCGCTCGACGACCGGCGTGCGCCCGAGCACCGCTTCCCGACGGCGGTCGACGATGCCTGGGCGGCGCTGCACTGGCTCGCCGAGCGCGGTGATTCGCACGGACTCGACGCCTCGCGCCTTGCCGTCGGCGGCGACAGCGCCGGCGGCACGCTCGCCGCGGTCTCGGCGATCCGTGCCCGCGACGTCGGCTTGTCGCTCGGGCTGCAGGTGCTGATCACGCCCGGCACCGCCGCCCGCACCGATGCGGCGTCGCACCGGACCTTCGGCCACGGCCATCTGCTCGACGCCGCGACGATCGCGTGGTTCTTCGACCAGTACATCGACCGCGATGCGCGCGGCGACTGGCGCTTCGCGCCGCTCGAGGCCGATGCGCTCGACGGCGTCGCGCCGGCCTGCGTCGTGCTCGCCGAATGCGATCCGCTCATCGACGAGGGCCTCGCCTATGCAGACCGGCTGCGCGCCGCGGGCGTGCCGGTCGAGCTCGAACTCGCGCGCGGCGTCACCCACGACTTCATCAAGCTCGGCCGCGCGATTCCCGAGGCGGCTGCGGCGCAGGCGATGATCGGTGCGTCGCTCGCCGCCGCCTTCGCCGTATGACGCCCATGGACTTCCGCCACCGCGAACGCCTGCGCGTCCGCTGGTCCGAGATCGACGCGCAGAAGATCGTCTTCAACGGCCACTACCTGACCTACTTCGACACGGCCGTGACCGGCTACTGGCGCGCGATGGCGTTGCCCTACGCATCGACGATGGCCGCGCTCGGCGGCGACCTCTACGTCCGCAAGGCGACGCTCGACTACCGCGCGTCGGCACGCCACGACGACGTGCTCGAAGTCGGCATGCGCTGCGCCCGGATCGGCACGTCGTCGATCGGCTTCGAGGGCGCGGTGTTCCGCCAGGGCGAACTGCTCGTCGGCGGCGAACTCGTCTATGTCTTCGCCGATCCATCGACGCAGACGTCGCGGCCGGTGCCGCCCAGGCTGCGCGCGGCGCTCGACGCGTTCGAGGCCGGCGAGCCGATGACGACGCTCCACGTCGGCGACCTGCCGGCGCTCGGTGCCGAGGCGGCGCGGCTGCGTGCGGACGTCTTCGTCGGCGAGCAGCGCATCGCCGCGGCGCTCGGCGCCGACGGCGACGACGCGGCCGCGTACCACGTGGTGCTGCGCAACCGCTTCGACGTGCCGGTCGCGACCGGCCAGTTGCTGCACGAGGCGCCCGGCGTGACACGGATCGGGCGCATGGCCGTGGCCCAAGCATTGCGCGGCAGCGGCCTCGGCCGTGCCGTGGTGGACGCGCTGCTCGCCGAGGCGCTGTGCCGCGGCGCGGTCGAGGTGGTGCTCCATGCCCAGGGCGGCGTCGAGCCGTTCTATCGGCGAGCCGGCTTCACGACGCGCGGAGCGGTGTTCGACGCTGCAGGCAGGCCGCACGTCGAGATGACGCGCCGGCTCGCCGGCCCGCCGGCGCAGGGGACACGCCCGCTCACCAGCGGCTGACGAACACCTCGACGTGCCGCGGCCCGCGCAGGTACGGCGCGAGCACAGCGGCCTCGGCGTCGATGCGCTGCTCGAGCGAGGCGTCGACGGTCGACGGCCCGCCCTCGGCGTCGAGCGCGTAGGTCTCCATCCAGGTCCGCTCGGCGTCGCCCGTCGATGGCCGGGCGAGCAAGCGCGCCCGCAGGCCGGGAATCTCGTGCATCAGGCGGGCCTGCAGCCCGCGGACGAGCGCCTCGCAGCGAGCGGCATCGGCAGCGGCGATGCGGTAGTAGACGAAGAGCTCGCGCAACTCAGTCGCCGGACGGCGCCGGCACCGCGTACGGCAGCGCACGCGGCGCGAGGACCGGGCCGTCGAGGCTGCGCAGCCGCAGCGGCGCGCCGTCGAGCGCCGCGATCTTCGCTTCGGCGAACACCGCGAACACCTCGGGCCGGCCCGGCGTCGCCGCGGCGTTCACGACCATGCCCGCCGGGTTCGCCGGGTCGTCGGCCGTCCAGAGTTCGTCGCCGGGCGCAGCCGGTGCCTCGACGTCGAAGAGGAAGCTCCGCCGCTTGAGCGTGCCGCGGTATTGGCTGCGCGCGACGACCTCCTGGCCGGGATAGCAGCCCTTCCTGAAATCGACGCCGCCGAGCAGCTCGAAGTTGAGCATCTGCGGCACGAAGCGGTCGACGGTCGCCGCCTCGATCGTCGCGACGCCGCTCTGCACCTCGAGCCAGCGCCACGATGCGGCGTCGAGCTCCGGCGCACCGGCCGCCGGCGGATCGAGCCGCAGCGTGCGCGTGACGCCGGCGGCGTCGGGCAGGCGGATCGTGCGCACGCCCTCGACCTCGGCCTTCTGCCAGACGGCGAGGCCGGCCGCCGCCGCGCCGTCGACTTCGCCCCAAAGCGGCTGCTCGGCGCTCGCGTCCGAGAGCTTGCAGCGCGCGCGCAGCACGAACATCGAGAGGCGCTTGAGCGTCGCCGGCAGCACGCTCGCGGCGCAGGCGAGCCAGACGGTCTCGCCCGCGTCGTCGCGCCAGACGACGAAGCTCGCCTGCAGCCGGCCCTTGGCCGAGCAGAAGCCCGCGAGCCGTGCTTCGCCCGCCGCCAGCGTCGCGACATCGTTGGTCAACTGGCCCTGGAGGAACGTGACGGCATCGGCACCGCTGGCGCGGATCACGCCCCAGTGCCGCAGGGGGACGACCCCCGGCGACAGGTGCGGCGAGCCGGGAGGCGAGGAGGGTTCGGTCATGCGCGATTATCATCAGCGCCCCCTACTTGTGCGCCGGCGGGGTCGCCGCGCCGCGCGCCAGGTCGACACCGATGAAGCTCTGGCGAGTCACCTTCCTGCTGCTGGTCGCCGTCGCGCTCGCGGCGTCGATCGCGGCGGCCATCTGGCTGCAACGGCCGATGGCGCTCACGGACGATCCGGTCGAGCTGTCGATCGAGCCGGGCACGTCGCCGCGCGAGATCGCCCGGCAATGGGCCAGGGCCGGCGTCGCCGAACCGCCGCTCTTGCTCTACGAATGGTTCCGCTGGTCGGGCGAAGCGCGGAAGATCCGCGCCGGCAGCTACGAGGTCGCGCGCGGCACCACGCCGGTCGGCCTGCTGCGCATGATGGTCCGCGGCGACGAGACGCAGGCCGCCGTGCGCCTCGTCGACGGCTGGACCTTCCGCCAGTTCCGTGCCGAGCTCGCGGCGGCCGATGCGCTCAAACCGGTCACCGCGCAGATGACCGATGCGCAATTGATGGCCGCGATCGGCGCGCCCGGCGTACTGCCCGAGGGGCGCTTCCATCCCGACACCTACACCTACAGCAAGGGCAGCACCGACGTCGCCGTGCTGCGCCGTGCCTACCGGGCGATGAGCCGGCGGCTCGACGCGGTGTGGCGCGAACGGTCGCCCGACACGCCGCTCCGGAGCGCCGACGAGGCGCTGGTGCTGGCGTCGATCGTCGAGAAGGAGACCGGCGTCGGCGCCGACCGCGGCAAGGTCGCCGGCGTCTTCGTCAACCGGCTGCGCGCCGGCATGCCGCTGCAGACCGATCCGACGGTGATCTACGGGCTCGGCGCGGCCTTCGACGGCAATCTGCGCAAGCGCGACCTGCTCGCCGACACGCCGTTCAACACCTATCTGCACACGGGCCTGCCGCCGACGCCGATCGCGATGCCCGGGCCGGCATCGCTCGCCGCCGCGGTGCATCCCGAGCCGACGAAGGCGCTCTTCTTCGTCTCGCGCGGCGACGGCAGCAGCGCCTTCAGCGAATCGCTCGCCGAGCATAATCAGGCGGTCAACAAGTACCAGCGCGGCAAGTGAGAGCGCAGCGCTTGCCGAGGACCGCGTGAGCGCTCGCTTCATCACCTTCGAAGGCATCGACGGCGCCGGCAAGTCGACCCATCTCGACGCGCTCGTGGCGCGCCTGCGCCGCGCCGGCGCGACCGTCGTCGGCACGCGCGAGCCTGGCGGCACGCCGCTCGCCGAACATTTGCGCGAGGTCTTCCTGCACCAGCCGATGGACACCGTCACCGAGGCGCTGCTCGTCTTCGCCGCCCGGCGCGACCATGTCGAGCGCGTGATCCGCCCGGCGCTCGCGCGCGGCGCCACGGTCGTCTGCGACCGCTTCACCGACGCGACCTTCGCCTACCAGGGCGGCGGCCACGGCGCGCCGCTCGCGCTGCTCGGCGCGCTCGAGCACTGGGTCCACGACGGCCTGCAGCCCGACCTCACGCTCTGGTTCGACCTGCCGCCCGCCGTCGCCGCCGCGCGCCGCGCCCGGGTCCGCGCGGCCGACCGCTTCGAGCAGGAAGATGTCGACTTCTTCGAACGTGTGCAGGCTGCCTACGCCCGCCGCGCCGCCGCCGCGCCCGGTCGCTTCGCGCGCATCGACGCCGCCGCCGACCGCGACCACGTCGCCCGCGACATCGACGCCGTGCTGGCCGCGCGCGGATGGTAGGCACCGACGGCCTGCCGCCGCTGCCGTGGCTGGCCGAGCCGCTGCGCCGCGCGCTCGCGACGCAGCGCGGCCATGCGGTGCTGCTGCACGGGCCGCAGGGCGTCGGCCAGTTCGAGCTGTCGGTCGCGCTCGCGCAGGCCTGGCTCTGCGAGGCGCATGACGACCTGCAGGCGCGGCCCTGCGGCCGCTGCGCGTCGTGCCGGCTGGTGCAGGCGCATTCGCATCCCGATCTGCGCGTCTTCGTGCCCGAGGCATTGCAGGACGAGACCGGCTGGGGCGCGGAGGGCGACGACGGCGCCGGCGCGGGCCGTTCGACGTCGAAGGCCAGGCCGAGCCGCGAGATCAAGGTCGAGGCCGTGCGCGCGGCCGTCGCGTTCGCGCAGACGACATCGTCTCGCGGCCTGGCCAAGGTCGTCGTGCTGCATCCGGCCGAGCGCATGAACGCGGTCTCGGCCAACACCTTGCTGAAGACACTCGAGGAGCCGCCCGGCGCCGCGCGGTTCGTGTTGAGCGCGGCGGCGCCCGACGCGCTGCTGCCGACGATCCGCAGCCGCTGCCAGGCGTTCGCGCTCGGCGTGCCGCCGCGCGAGCAGGCGCTCGCCTGGCTCGCCGAGCGCGGCGTCGACGACGCCGCGGTGCTGCTCGCCGCAGCGGGCGGCCAGCCGCTCGAGGCGCTCGCCTGGTCGCGCGACGGCATCGACGCGGCGCGCTGGACCGGCCTGCCGGCGCAGGTGCGGCGCGGCGATGCGGCCGGCGTCGCGGGCTGGCCGCCGTCGCGGACGATCGATGCCCTGCAGAAGCTTTGCCACGACCTGGCCTGCGTCGGCGCCGGCGCCGCGCCGCGTTACTTCCCGGCCGCGACGCTGCGCCGCGGCGGCGGTGCCGCGGCGCTCGTCGCCTGGATGGCCGAGCTCAACCGCGCCGCCCGTCACGCCGAACATCCGTGGAACGCGGCGCTGCTTGCCGATGCGCTGGTCCGCCAGGGGCAGCGGGCGCTCGCGGCGGCTTGACCTTGCGCGGCACGCAGCGCGGCCGGTCGCTAAACTCGCCCGATGAGCGACATCACCCCGCGTCCTCCCGGTTCGCCGGCGGCACTGCCCGGCGCCGCAGCGGGCGCGCGGCCGAGCGTGATCCAGCTCGTCTTCCGCGAGAAGGGCGCGCTCTATGCGGCCTACATGCCGGTGTTCGCCGAAGGCGGTGTCTTCGTGCCGACGACGCGCGACTACAAGCTCGGCGACGACCTCTACCTCCTGCTGTCGCTGCCCGACGATCCGCAGCGCTATCCGGTGGCCGGCAAGGTCGGCTGGATCACGCCGGCGAACGCGTCGGGCGGCCGCACCCAGGGCGTCGGCGTGCGCTTCCCGAATGACGACAAGACGCGCGTGCTGAAGCAGAAGATCGAGGAGGCGCTCGGCACCTCGATCGGCTCCTCCAAGCCGACGCAGACGATCTGATCGCCGCCGCGCCCCGCCCGAGCGCCGCCGTCCTGCCGGCCTGACGATGTACGTCGATTCGCACTGCCACCTGAGCTTTCCCGGCCTCGCGGACCGGCTGCCCGAGATCCGCGCCGCGATGGCCGAGGCGCAGGTCGACCGGGCGCTCTGCATCTGCACGACGCTCGAGGAGTTCGACGACGTGCACGCGCTCGCGACCGCGCACGACAATTTCTGGTGCAGCGTCGGCGTCCACCCCGACAGCGAGGAAGTGCTCGAGCCGTCCCGGGCCGACCTGATCGACCGTGCCGCGCGGCCGAAGGTCGTCGCGATCGGCGAAACCGGGCTCGACTACTACCGGCTCGAGGGCCGCGGCGTCGACGAGATGGAGTGGCAGCGCGAGCGCTTCCGCGTCCACATCGACGCCGCGCTCGCGACGGCGTTGCCGCTCGTCATCCACACCCGCAGCGCGAGCGACGACACGCTCGCCGTGCTGCGCGAGACCGGCGGCGGGCGCGCGACCGGCGTCTTCCACTGCTTCACCGAAAGCGAGGCGGTCGCGCGCGAGGCACTCGACCTCGGCTTCTACATTTCGTTCTCGGGCATCCTCACCTTCAAGACCGCGGCGGCGCTGCGCGAGGTCGCGCGGTTCGTGCCGCTCGACCGCTGCCTGATCGAGACCGACAGCCCGTATCTCGCGCCGGTGCCGTACCGCGGCAAGACCAACACGCCGGCATACGTGCCCTTCGTCGCGGCGCAGATCGCCGCGCTGAAGGGCGTTGCCGTCGAGCGCATCGCCGAGGCGACGAGCCGCAACTTCGAACGCCTGTTCCATTTGCACGAACCTGGTTTGCACGAACCCATCGTCGCCGAGCCGAGCCCATGACTTCCAGTCCGCTGCAACGCGCCGTCGCCTGCGCCGTCCTCTTCTGCGCCCCGGCGCTCGCCGTCGCCGGCTCGTTCGACGACTTCTTCACCGCGATCCGCAACGACAACGCCGGCGCGCTCAAGTCTCTGCTGCAGCGCGGCGTCGATCCGAACACGCGCAGCGACAAGGGCCAGCCGGGACTCACCGTCGCGATGATGGAGCAGTCGCCGAAGGCGGCGAAACTGCTGCTCGAGCAGCCGGCGATCGACGTCGACGCGCTCAACAACGCCGGCGAATCGGCGCTGATGATCGCGGCGCTCAAGGGCGACGTCGCCGACGTGAAGCTGCTGCTCGACCGCGGTGCGAAGGTCAACCAGGCCGGCTGGTCGCCTGTGCACTACGCGGCGACGGGGCCGGACGCGTCGATCGTCAAGCTGCTGCTCGACCGCGGCGCCGCGGTCGATGCGCCGTCGCCGAACGGCAGCACGCCGCTGATGCTCGCGGCGCAGTACGGCACCGAAGACAGCGTCAAGCTGTTGCTCGAGCGTGGCGCCGATGCACGGCGGCGCAACGACAAGGGCCTCGCTGCGATCGACTTCGCACGGCTCGGCGGCCGCGAGTTCATGGTCCGCCGCTTCGAGGCATCGACGCGCTGACAGCGGGCCGTGGCGCGCGACGCCGACGCGCCATGTAGGAACTTCCCCGACAGTGCGCATGGGGCGGCACCCAATGGGTCGAGAGGGGACGCGGGCACTAGAGTGACGGCACCGACCCAACTCGCCGGAGCGCCGTACCATGACCTCGATCCAGATCGCCTCGAATCCGTTTGCGCAAATGATGGACCCGCAAGCGGTGATCGCCGCGGTCGAGCGCTCGGCCCGGCTGCAGGGCCTGCAAAGCCGGGTCTGCCGGCCGCTCGACAAGCCGCTCGGGCCGACGGCTGAAGCGGAAGCGGAAGCGGGCGGAGCGGGCGGCGAGACGGCGGCGTTCGACGCCTCGCTCGACGCCGCGTCCGAGCCGGACGGCGCGGCATCCGAGCCCGACGCCATCGCGGACAGCGACAGCGTCAGAACGTGATGCCCACCCGATAGCCCTTGAATCCGAGCACCGCCGACTTCAGGCGGATCTGCTCGAGCACCAGGCCCGGCGCGATGCTGTCGCCTTCGTGCATCACCTGGCCGTTGACCATGAGGAAACGGCTCGCCGGGTTCTGTGAATAGATCGAGCCGCCGACGCCGAGCGGCGGCAACTGCTGCCGAACGTCGTCGGGAAGGTCCTTGAGCGCGACCACGTTCGGCTCGCTCGCAGCGGGCAGCGCGGGCAGGGCGGACGCGGCGACTGCGACTCGCCGCGGTTCCGCGGGCGCTGCGACCGAGTCCGCCTCCGCCGCGCCCGAGCGCGGCGAGCGCTGCACGTCGAGCGGCGCCGTCGCGACCGTTGCGGCACCGCGCCGTGGCTCGACGATCGGCGACGGGGCGCGCTGCGCGACGACGCCGGGCGCGTCCGGTACTGCCCGTGCTGCCGGTGCCGGCGTGTCGCGGGTCGCCGGTGCCGCTGCCTCGCGCGTCTGCGATGCCGCTGCCCCGCGTACCGGCGATGCCGTCGCGTCGCCTGCTGCCGCGGCCGCTGCGTCGCGTGCCGGCGGCGCGGCCGGCTCACCGACCGGCGGTGCGGCCGCAAGCGGCTGATCCGTCGTCCACGGTCGCCATGCCAGGACCGCCACCGCGGCCACGAGCACCGCGATCGCCGCGGGCGCCCAGCCGGCGCCGCGGCCCGCTCCGCCCGCCGTCGCGTTGGCGAGCGCGCCCGGGGCCTGCGCGTGCAGCCCTGGCACGCTGCCGCGCTCGCGCTCGGCTTCGGCGCGGCGCAGGGCATCGAGGATGTACGACATGGTGTGGAGCGTCCGCCGCGGTCGTGCGGATCAGTTGGCGAGCGGTTCGCCGCGCAGGTGCGGCTCGTCGATGCCGACCGCGCGGTTGAGCTGCATGAAAGTCGTCGGTCCGGCGAGGCCGTCGGGCTTGAGGCCCTGCGCGAGCTGGAAGGCGGCGATGCGAGCCCGCGCGCCCGACTCGCTCGCGTCGAGCGGCGCCGACGCTGCGCCTGCAGCCCGTGCGAGCTGCTCGACGAGCCAGTCGCCGGCCTCGCCGCTGCGCGGCACCACGACGCCGCCGGAATAGCCTTTCGGAGCGCGCCAGTAGGTCGCGAAATCGCCGCGCCAGACATCGGCCAGCACCTGCAGCGACACGGTCTGCGCGATGCCCCCGAGCAGCACGGTGGCGCGTCCGCCCGAGAGGCCGGTGAGCAGCGCATATGCCGGCACATCGCCGCCGTCGCGCAGCGTCACGAGACCCGGGCGGTCGAGTTGCCGGATCAGCGCGAGGCTGCCGCCGGTGCTCCGGAAGCACTGGACGCCTTCGCGTTGCGCCGCGACACACGGATCGGCACCGGCAGGAAGCTCGAGGCGCCATGCCTTGGCGAGTTCGCGCCATGCGGCCTTCTCGTCGCGGGCAGCGGCGTCGATGCGCAGCGGCGCATCGGGCGAATGGTTCGACGCGGCCGCCGCGCCGGCGCGCACCGGGGACGCGCCCGCGACGACGGTCGGCGTGGACGCCGCCGACGCCGGCGCGGCGACGGCCGCCACCGGTCGCCCGTCACGAACGCCGATCATCCCGGCGACTGCGAGCGCCGCCGCGCCCAGCGACGCGGCCGCGAGCGCCGGAAGCTGCCAGCGCGGCGCCGACCTCGCTGCGAGATCGACGACCGACAGCACCTCCGCCGCCGCCCTGTCGACGATCGTCCGGTCGACGCGATGGCGGCCGCTCGCGTAGGCGCCGAGCAGCGCGCGGTCGCAGAGCAGGTTGATGCGCCGCGGCACGCCGCCCGACAGTCTGTGGATGCGCTGCAGCGCCCGGTCGTCGAAGGGCAGCGGTCCGCGCAGGCCGGCAACGCCGAGGCGGTGGCGGATGTAGCCGTCGGTCTCGGGTGCCGAGAGCGCGCCGAGGTGGAAGCGCGCGATCACGCGTTGCGACAGCTGTTCGAGTTCCGGACGCGCCAGCAGCTCGCGCAGTTCCGGCTGGCCGATGAGCACGATCTGCAGGAGCTTCCTCTCGGGCGTCTCGAGGTTGGTCAGCAGGCGCAGTTGCTCGAGCACGTCGGCCGAGAGGTTCTGCGCCTCGTCGATGATGAGCACGTTGTTGTGCCCGACGGCGTGCGTGCGCAGTAGATATTCGTTGAGCGGATCGACGAAGGCCTTGACCGTCGTGTCGGCGCCGCTCGGCAGCGGCACGCCGAACTCGTCGCAGACCGTGCGCAGCAGCTCGGTCACCGTCAGCTTCGGATTGAAGATGTACGCGATGTGCGTCTTGTCGGGCACCTGCTCGAGGAAGCAGCGACAGACGGTCGTCTTGCCGGCACCGATCTCGCCGCTCAGCACGACGAAGCCGCCGCCACCGCCGACGCCGTAGAGCAGGTGCGCCAGCGCCTCGCGGTGGCGCTCGCTCATGAAGAGGTAGCGAGGATCGGGCGCGATCGAGAAGGGCTCGTTCGCGAGGCCGAAGAAGGGCGCGTACATGGCCGCGAGAATACCGCGGCGCCCCTCGGCCGACGGCGGTTCGGAGCCGGCCCGAAGCGCGCGGGCAGTGCCGCGCGCCGGGCGGTCGCGTCAGCGCGAGCGGCTGAGCAGCGTGAGGATCGCCATGGCCGCAGCGCCGGCCGCGGCGGCGATCAGCAGCGACTTGATCGGTGCCTGCTGTGTGTACACGCTCGCGGCGTCGAAGGGCGCGATGACGCGGTCGACCGCCGGCGACGCCTTGTCGCGCAGGCCGTGGATCCTGTCGGACACGCCGGTGAGCACGCTGTTGGCGGCGCGCTGGGTGGCTGCGATGGCCGCATCGGCGGTGTCGACGACCCGGTCGACGACATTGCCGGCGGGCGTTGCGGGGCCGGATGGGTTGGGTGAGGTGTCCACTGTCGTTCTCCTGCGCGATTCGAAGCCGGCGATCCTTGCTCGAAACCGTGCGCTGGTCGAGCAGCGCTTCACGGTCCGCGGTGTGAGCGCTTTCCTACGAGTCGGCGGCGCGGCACTGCCCGGTGTGTCGGAAACCGCCCCGGTCGCGGGACGGAGAGCGCCGCAATGTAGGCCGCGGCACCGCGCCGGTCGGTGGCTGTGCTTTAGCCTTGCGGATTTCAACCCCCAGGGGTCGCATGGAGATCAAACCCGAAACCGTCACCATCCTTCGCACGCTCTTCGTCGAAGACAACGAGTACCTGCGCGACGTCATCGGCGAGCTGCTCGAGGAGGAAGGTCTCGTCGTCACCGCCGTCTCGACGGCCGAGCAGGCCGAGAGCGAGTTCCGGCGCGAGCCGTATCCGCTCGTGATCACCGACGTCAGTCTGCCGAAGATGTCCGGCACAGATCTGGTCAAGCGCCTTCTGGACGTGGCGCCGAAGACCTGGATCGTGTTTTCTTCCGGCTACGCGCTCGACCAGGGGCTCGGCCAGTTCGGGCCCAACGTGCGGTCGCTGCCGAAGCCGTTCGAAGTCGAGGCGCTGCAGGCGCTGCTGCTCGAAATCCGCGCCGACGCGGTCGCCTAGAGCCGCCGTCGCGCATCGCGCGGATGTCTTCGTAGGACGGTTGCGTCGTCGCCGGTCGGACCGCGGCGCGAGCGCCGCGCTGCGCCCGCCGCTGACGCCGATCGTCGCCGTCGCGCTTGTATGCTCGTTCCATGCCGTCCCCGACGACCCCTCCGAATCCGACCGCCACCCGCCGAGCCGCCGGCCCGGTCCCGAGCAAGATCAGCCGTGTGTCGACCGGCGTTCCGGGCCTCGACAACGTGCTCGGCGGCGGCTTGCCGCCGGGCCATCTCTATCTCGTCGAGGGCTCGCCCGGATCGGGCAAGACGACGCTCGCGATCCAGTTCCTTCTGGAAGGCGTGCGGTGCGGCGAGACCGGCCTCTACGTCACCCTGTCCGAGACCGCTGCCGAGTTGCACGAGGTCGCAGAATCGCACGGCTGGTCGCTCGGCGACCTGACGGTGTTCGAGCTCGTCACCGAAGAAGGCCTGAGCCCGGACTCCGAGCAGTCGGTGCTCTACCCCTCGGAAGTCGAACTCGGCGAGACGACGCGCGGCGTGATGGCCGCGGTCGAGCACGCCAACCCGCGCCGCGTCGTCTTCGACAGCCTGTCGGAGATGCGGCTGCTCGCGCAGGACTCGCTCCGCTACCGGCGGCAGATCCTGGCGCTCAAGCACTTCTTCTCGGCGCGCGACTGCACCGTGCTGCTGCTCGACGACAAGACCGCGCAGCAGGGCGACCTGCAGCTGCACAGCATTGCGCACGGCGTGATCAGCCTGGGGCAGGGCGCCGACGCGTACGGCCCCGAGCGCCGGCACTTGCGCGTCGTCAAGCTGCGCGGCGTCAAGTTCCGCAGTGGCGAGCACGATTTCAATCTCGACACGGGCGGACTGTCGGTGTTCCCGCGGTTGGTGGCCGCCGAGTTCCGTGCCGGCTACCCCGCCGGCCTCGTCAGCACCGGCACGGCGGCGCTCGACTCGATCCTCGGCGGAGGCCTGGCGCGCGGCAGCAACTCGCTGTTCACCGGCCCGTCCGGCGTCGGCAAGACGACGACCGCGGTCGCGGCCGTGCTCGCCGCGCTGCGCCGCGGCGAACGTGCGTCCTACTATCTGTTCGACGAAGGCATCGGCACCTTGCTGCACCGCTGCGAGCAGCTCGGCATGCCATTGCAGTCGTTCATCGCCAGCGGCCAGCTCGAGCTGCTGAAGCTCGATCCGGCCGAGGTCTCGCCCGGCCAGTTCGCGAGCATCGTGCGCCAGTCGATCGAGGAGCGCGGCGGGCAGATGGTCGTCATCGACAGCCTCAACGCCTACCTTCAGGCGATGCCCGGCTCGAAGTTCCTGCTCCTGCAGATGCATGAACTGCTGACCTACCTCAACCTGAGCGGCACCGTCACCATTCTCGTGCTGGGCCAGCACGGCCTGGTCGGCGAGGTGCGCTCGGACGTCGACCTGAGCTATCTCAGCGACGCGATCCTGCTGTTCCGCTTCTTCGAGTCGAAAGGCCAGTTGCTGAAGGCGGTGTCGGTCGTCAAGAGCCGCACGAGCAACCACGAGCTGACGATCCGCGAATTCCAGCTCGGCGCTGCAGGCGTGGAAATCGGGCCCAAGCTGATCGATTTCGAGGGCGTGCTGACCGGCCTGCCGAGCTATCGGGGCGTCGTGCCGCTGCTCGGCAGCCGGCTCGACACCGAGCGCAACGGAGAAGCGGCGTCGACGTGAGCATCGAACAGCGCGTGGTCGTCTTCGCGCCTCGCGGCCGCGATGCCCTGGTCGTCCAGTCGGTGCTGGCGGCGAGCCGGACCGACTCGATCGCCTGCCGTGACGCGGCCGAGCTGCTCGACGCCCTCGGCGCCGGCGGCGCCGCGGCGATCCTGACCGAGGAGGTGCTGAGCGCGTCGTGCGCCGCCGCGCTCGGCGACTGGCTCCGTGACCAGCCCGCCTGGTCCGACTTTCCGTTCGTCGTGCTCGCGACCAAGCAGGTCAAGCGCCGCTCGTCGGCAGCCACGGCCTCGCTGCAGGCGCTCGGCAACGTCATCCTGCTCGAACGGCCGCTCAACGCCGAGACGCTCGCGAGCGCCGCCGACGCCGCAGTGCGCGCGCGCAACCGCCAGTACGTGGCGCGCAAGCACCTGCAGGACCTCGGCGTCGCGCGCGCCGCGGTCGAGCGCCTCAACCGGGAGCTCGAGGACCGCATCTCGGCGCGCACCCGCGAGCTCGCGGGCGCCAACGACCGCCTGATGACCGAGATCGCCGAACGCGAGCGCGTGCAGGCGGCGCTGCTCCACGTCCAGAAGATGGAGGCGCTCGGCCGGCTGACCGGCGGCATCGCGCACGACTTCAACAACCTGCTGCACGCGGTCAACATGAGCCTCGACATGATCGCCCGGCGCAGCGGCGAGCCGACCGTCGCGTCGCTCGCGACGCGGGCCAAGGGCCCCGTCGGCCGCGGCGCGAGCCTGACGCGGCAGCTGCTGTCGTTCGCCCGGCGGCAGTCGCTCGTCGCCCGCCATACCGACGTCGCCGCGCTGCTGGTCGGCATCAAGGAGCTCGTCGAGCTGTCGGTCGGCTCGAACATCCGCGTCTCGCTGCAGGTCGAGGACGGGCCGGCCTGGGCCGGCCTCGACGCCAACCAGCTCGAGATGGCGGTGCTGAACCTCACCGGCAACGCGCGCGACGCCATGCCGCGCGGTGGCGAACTCTGCCTGTCGGTCGCGCACCGCAGCGTGCAGGAAGGGCCGTTGCCGGCGGGCGACTACGTCGTCGTCTCGGTCGCCGACAACGGCGAGGGCATCGCTCCGCCGCTGCTGCAGAAGGTGTTCGACCCGTTCTTCACCACCAAGCCGCTCGGCCACGGCACCGGCCTCGGCCTGAGCCAGGTCTACGGCTTCGCCAAGCAGTCGGGCGGCCACGCGGCGCTGCACAGCCACGTCGGCGAAGGCACGACGGTCGAGATGTGGTTTCCGACCGCGCCGCCGCCGGATGTCCAGGCGCCGAGCTCGGCCGATGCCCCGCCCGGCGACGACGGCGACGTCTGGCGGGGTCGACGCAGGATCCTGGTGGTCGAGGACGATGTCGACGTGCGCCGCGTGATCGTCGAGAGCCTGACGCTGCTCGGCCACGAGGTCGAGGAAGCCGCCGACGGCGACACCGGCCTCGCAGCGGTCGAGCGGCTGCGGCCCGACCTGCTGATCGTCGACTACGCGATGCCCGGGATGAACGGTGCGGAATTGATCGAGAAGGCACGCGAAGCAGTCGGAGAATTGCCGGTGATTCTCGCGACCGGCTATGCGGACATGGCGGAGGTGGGAAGGGTGCTGGGGACGAAGTCGATCCTGATCAAGCCGTTCGACATCTCGACCCTGGCCGACGCGGTGGGCGCGGCGTTCCAGACGCAGCCCGCCGCGCTGCACGGTTGATGCAACGAAAGGACCCGAGCCATGGACGACGACAACGCGCTGAGCCCACCCGACTCCGTCGAGCAGGCGATTTCCGGCGACCCGCTGGTGCAGCGGCTCGCCGAATGCGAGGCGAAGTGCGTGGCGCAGGGCATCGTGCTGCAGTCGATCGTCGCACTGCTGCCGCCGACGACCGTGCAGGAGTTGAAGGCTGCCGCGATGAGCGTCGACGACGAAGGCATGCAGGCCGCGAATCCCGATCCGCAGTTGCGTCGCATCGCCGCACACATCCGCCATCTGCTGCAGTTGCTGTGAAGAACCTGTGAAGGAACCCGACACGCGCACGAGGCGGCTGTCAATGCCGCCACTCGCCGTTGCGGATGGTCGCCGTGGAATCGATGACGACTGCGTCTTGCGCATCGACGGGCGGCGTTCTCGACCCCCGCTCGGGCGCGCCGGGTTCATTCGAAGGTTCTGACGCCAGGCGGGCGCTCGCCGGCCGTCGGCAACAATCGGCGGCATGCGGCTGCCGTCCCTCGTCGATCGCCTGCCCGCGCACCTGATCAACGGCATCAGCGTCGCGCTCGGCGTGGCGCTGGTGCAGGCCGTCGTCGGCACGCTCGGCGGCTTCGTCGCCGCGCTCACGGCATCGAGCGGCGCGATCTTCGCGAGCCTCGCCGACGTGCCCGTCGCGCCCTGGCGCACGGTGCGGCGGGTGGCGACCGCCGCGGCGGTCGGCACGCTGGCATCGGTGCTCGTGACGTTCGTCAGGCCGTATGCCGGCTGGCTGGGGCTCGCGACGAGCGTGCTCGCGTTCGTCTCGGCGCTGGCGCTCGCCTGGGGGCCGCGTGCCGGGCCGATCTCGTTCGTGCCGATCCTGGCGCTCGTCTTCACGCTCGCCGCGCCGTCGCCGACCGCGCTCCTGCCGGTGCTCGAACACGCCGGCTGGACCGCCCTCGGCGCGCTGCTGTTCGTCGGCTGGGCGACGGCCATGTCGACGCTGCTGCAGCCGCGGCTGCGCACGCTCGGCCTCGCGACCGCGCTCGGCGGCACCTCGGCGCTGCTGCGCTCGCGCGCCGGGCTGCTCACCGACTTCGACCGCCACGCGGCGCGCGGCGAGCCGCCGCTGCAGGCATGGATCCAGCGCCAGGCGGCGCTCGACGAGCAGCTGCAGAACGCCCGCGACCTGCTGTTCGCGGTCGCCGACCTCGACTCCGCTGCGCCTGCCGCCGGCCGGGCGCGCGGCTGGATCGTCGTGCTGCTGCTCGCCATCGACCTGCGCGACAACCTGCTCGCGAGCGAAGTCGACCTCGACCTCCTGGGCGACGGCGCGCTCGCCGACCGCGTCCGCCAGGCGCTCTCGAGCAATCTGCACGCGATGGCCGACACACTCGAACGCATGGCCGAGGCGGTACGCAGCGGGGAGCCGCTCGACGGGCAGGGCGGGGCCGAGGCGGGCGTCGACACGTTGCTCTTCGACCCCGAGTCGCTGCCCGGCGGGCGGCTGCCGGCGATCGCTCAGGCGCTCGTCAACCGTGCCCGTAACATGCGGATCGACCTCGGCCGGATGGCGTCGGTGCTCGCCGGCGCGCCTGCGGCGCTGCCGCTCGACCGCGCGCAGCTTCAGCTGTTCGTGTCGCCCGAGGGCTGGCCGCTCGCGACGCTGCGCTCGCACCTGACGCTCGCGTCGCCGGTGCTGCGGCATGCGCTGCGCGTCGGCTTCGCGCTCGGCAGCGCCTACTACATCGCCGAGGCGCTGCCCTGGGCGTCGCATCCGCACTGGCTGGTGCTGAGCGTCGCGGTCGTGCTGCGCGGCAACCTCGAGCAGACGATCGCCCGTCGCGACGCGCGGATCGCCGGCACCACGATCGGCTGCCTGCTCGTCGCGCTGCTCGCCGGCGTGTCGACGCCGACGCTGTCGACTGTCGTCTTCATCGTCGCGGTGGGCGTCGCGCACTCGTTCGTCATGCGCCGCTATCTGCTGACGTCGATCGCGGCGACGCTGATGGCGCTGCTGCAGGCGCATCTCGTGCACCCGGAGGGCGGCTACGGCGTGGCCGAGCGGCTCGCCGACACCGTGCTCGGCGCGCTGCTGGCATGGGGCTTCAGCTACATGCTGCCATGGTGGGAGCGGCGCAGCGTCGCGGCGCTGGTGCCGCGCGTGCTCGCGGGCCTCGCGGCGCTGGCGGCCGAGGCGTTGCGCTGGCCCGAGGCCGAGCGCTCGGACCTGCAGCTCCGGCTCGCCCGCCGCAGCGCCTACGAGGCGATCGGCGGCATCGCCGCGGCGGCGCAGCGGACGACGGCCGAGCCGCAGCGCGTGCGCGTGCCGCTCTACGCGCTCGCCGGCCTGCTGACGCGTTCGCACGTGCTGCTCGCGCACTTGTCCGCGGTGCGGACGCTGCTGGCGCGGCGCTCGGCCGAGCTCGAGCCGGCGCGTGCACGCGAGGCGCTCGACACGACCGCTGCCGAGCTCGCGCGGCTGCTGTCGCCCGACGCGCGGGCGCCGTTCGACGACACCTCGATCCTCCGACCCGAAGAGGATTTGCTTCGCCCGCCGCCTGCCAACGACGCGCTGACGCCCTGGTTGCAGCGTCGCCTGCACCTCACCCTCCAGGCGGCCGCCCTCGTCGCCGAGGCGGCGCGCTCGCTGCGCGCGACGGTGGTTTGAGCGGGCTGCAGCTTCGCCTCCTGCATGCGGGGCCGATCGGCGCACGGCACCTCGAGCATCGTGTGCCAGCCCGGCACCTGGACGCGGCCCTGCTCGAAGCAATCCACGGCGAGGACGAAACAAA
>CAXUDL010000057.1:0-26201 GCA_964249855.1 uncultured Rhizobacter sp.
TTCGGTGCTCAGAAGCTCACCACGTGAGCCTGCTGAGCTTCATCGCTAATCAAGTGAGGACAAGCATTGGGCCGATGCTCTGATCAGCTCCTTGGTCACGCTGATTTTTGTGGTCGTCTTCGCGTACTTGACCGATTTGTTTCTTCGCAAGCGGATGCATCGACCCGATGGTTTTAGGTTTTGAATTCCGCCGTGCCCGGGCCGCTAGAAGCGATTCCCTGTCGTCCCTCGGAGATCTGAGTCTTGGCACGTCGACAACGAAGCAGCCCGTTCGAGGACCTGATCAGCATTGTGGCTCGGTTGCCGTGGTGGGCCTGTCTGCTGCTGGGCGGGGTGGTCCTGCGGACTCTGGCCGCGCCTTCGGCGCTGCAAGCCGTCGCGCAGCCAGGGGACATCGCGGCCGTGGCCGCTCAGGCGAAGTGGAAGACGTTCACCTTAGCTTGCGAGTTCGTCGTTCCGATCGCCTGCCTCGTCGCGGCGGCAATCTCAGGACACCGGCAACACCAGTGCCGGGCGCTGGTGTCGGGCTTGCCATGACCTCGACCTCACTGACGTACAAGGTCCGACGACAGCGCCGCACGGCGTCTGATCACCTGCAGAAGACCCGCCTCTGTGCCGAAGTGGTCCTCTCGTTGCTGCGCGGCGAAGATGACCTTGATGCTGCACTCACGACCTTGCGCGCCGGACTCGGTGCCAGTTGGAACATCGTGACCTGCTTTCAGTTTATGGGTGGGCGTCAAGCGTTGCTTGCTGCGGAATGCTCTGCAGTCGAAGAGCAACCCACCCTCACCTTGGCACACCGCATCGCCGAAGCCGCAAGCCCAGTGACGCGACCAGACATCGTGTCGCTGAGAGCAGTGTGCGTGACCCTTGCAGCCCAACTGCGCAACTCGACGAGCGGAGAAGCTGTTCAGTCCGACGATGACACCAGCCTGTAATGTCGATCGAGTGGATTCGCGGAGGGCGACAGCCTGGTGGCCGCATCCGGGGCGGGAGATGCGTATGCGGCCTTCTTTGGCCGCTCGCAGGGCGCCACAGTTGGCGATAGGCACGAGCGTCGAGACCGACGTTTTTTTGAACGAGCAACAACGGCTTATCCGCCAGGGCGAGCACCCGATGCTGCAAGCCTCCTATCGCTGACCGTTGGCGTCGTAAAGCTGGATTGCCCATGAACCTAGACCAGACGGACAGCGGCTGCCACTCACAGGGGCATCAGCCATGAGGGACGTACGCGCAAAAGCGGCCGTGCTGCCCGGTGGCGCAGAAAGTTCCAGGGCCTCGATGCGGCCGTTGGTCTTCTCCGAGGCCTCGCTCGCCGCTGCAAAGTGGCTGGCGTTGGTCTTGATGGTCATCGATCACTCGAACAAGTACCTGCTCGATGGATCCCAGCACTGGATGTACGTGCTCGGACGAATCAGCATGCCGCTGTTTGCCTTCGTGCTGGGCTACAACTTGGCGCGTCCGGGGATGCTAGCCAGCGGCGCGTATCGCCGCATCGCCATACGGCTCGCGGTGTTCGGCTTGTTGGCCACGCCGGCGTTCATCGCGCTCAACACGCTGCCTGCCGGGTGGTGGCCGCTCAACATGATGTTCACGCTGCTGGTGCCCGCCGTCGCCGTCTGGCTGGTCGCCATGCACAAGGCATGGGCGACGATCCTCGCGTGCGTGGTCGTGGCCTGGGGCGGCGCGCTGGGGGAATACTGGTGGCCAGCCATCGGCCTGTGCTTGTCCGTGTGGGGTTACCAGCGCCAGCCGTCGAGGTCGTTGATCGCCGGCTTCCTAGTGTGCCTGACGCTTTTGTACTTCGTCAACGGCAACCTGTGGGCGGTGGCCGCGGTGCCGGTGCTGGCGCTGCTGCAACGGTGGCAGGTCGTGCTGCCGCGAGCGCAATGGGTGTTCTATGTAGTCTATCCGGCACACCTGACGCTCTTCTGGCTTTACCTGCGGACGCACGGATGACGATGAACACATACGACCTTTCAATGGCGCATTCGCTCTTGGACCACATGCTCCCGGCCGCCGCGATCGCCTTGGTCGCCTGCGCCGGTTGGTACGTGCTGTGTCGATGGCTCTTTCGCGCGGACGCGCGCGAGCACGAGCGGTCTTTGCGGGAACCAGTCGGCTACGCCGCCGCCACGCTCGAGCAGAAGCAAATGATCCTTATTCGCCAGCGTGCAATCGCCGGCCGTGGGAGCAAGGCCGATCGGGTGTTTATCACCGGAATGGTGGTCGCAACGGTCGCCGCTCTTGGGTGGCTAGCCCTGCACTTGTAATGAGCGGCGGGTCGACGCAAGATGGATCTCACCGAGTGAGAAAGTCTTGCAATCCAAGGAGAGGGAGATGCGTCGTAAAAAGGATCAGGTGAGCCTGGTCGACGTGATCGGCATGGGAGTTTCGTACGTGCTCGCGGTTGCAGTGGTCGCACTGGTCATGCCGCACCTGGTTCATGCGCCGACCTGGTCCGACGATCCGGCCTGGTACGTGACATCGGCCGTCGTGGGTGGGCTTGGTGGACTGGCCTGTGTGTTTGCTTGTTCGCTGTGGCAGCGACGCCGGCTCGATTCGAAGCGGGTCAACTGATCGCGGCTTGCTCGTTCCCCACGCGAGAGGTCTGTATGACCGTCGACTGGTTCTTGATGGACGCGCCGCATGTCGTTCCACGCGAGTTCGCTGCGTGGGAAGAGGCAAGACCGTCCATCGGCACTACTTCCTCCGGCTGGTTTCCGAGGACTTCGGCGATAACAAGCAAGGCACCGAAGCTCACCTCGAGCAGAAGGCGCGTGCTGCGTTGGACGAAGTCGATCGCCTTGAGCAGATAGCTCGAGAGGCGTGGAAGGCGAAGCGATTGGACTAGTGCGTCCCCGGCTGGCGCCGGGTCGGCGTTCTGCGGGTTCGCGCCTTCGCGCTCATCCCCTTCGGGGACTGCCTGCGGCAGCCCTTCGCATGCCTGACGCCTTCGCTGCGGCCTGACGGCCTTCGCTGCGCGCTGTGCTTGCAAGCGTTTCCCGCGGGAAACGCCATTGAAAGTGAGCCGCTACCGGCGGCTGGAGGCGCTCGCCGCGCGGCGTCCGTCGAGGGCGTAAGTGCTGGGGCCCGTCTGCCCTGAGTTCATCGCCCTCCGAGATCTTCGTCGAGCCGTCTGGGGCTTTCGCGGCATAAACGGCTGCCTCCCCGCAAGCGGGCCCCCTCCATTTATTCCACGTCCCCGACCGTCCCGCCGAATCACTCTCCAGGCGACGAACTCAGGGCAGACGGCGGACAGTGCAGAAACCAGGCGCGCCATGCGACAGACCAAACAGCCACGAAGGCTCGGAATCTTGGGCTCCGGTCGGGTGGAAGAGGGCGCGGGATGCGTCCACGATCTCGCCTCATATATTGCATAGGAACTGCTCCCATGGTATACTTATCTCCATGGTGATGCAGCAACGTCGCCATGCAGGATGACCAGAGATAGCAGCTCTGCCACCTGCTCTGAAACCTCACTAGGAGCACACCATGGCACAAGCCAAGACCCCCAAGGCCCTTCCCGCCGCCGCGCCCGCGATCGATGAGGAAATGGACAGGCTGGTGACGGAGGCTGAAAAGCAATTCGCGCGTCAAGACCAAGTCCACATGGTCGAACTGATCGATGCCAACTCGCGCGGCGTGCTGACCTTGTTCCCGTTCGTGCCGCGCACGTTCGAGTCGGGCAAGACGTACCCGGCCATGACCGGCCATCTCGACACGCGGCGCGTGAAGATTCCGGTTTCGGCTTTCAAGAAGACGACCGAGGAAGGACGCGAGTTCCTGAGCCTGTCGATCGGTCCGAAGGGTCAGAACCACATCGGCGGTGCCGTCTTCCGCCAGGAAGAACAGAACCCCGCCAATGGCTTGTGGGAGCCGACGCCGGGCAAGGAAAACGAGCGCCACGGCGTGATCGGCAAGACGGTGCCGATTGCGGGCGCGGACGAATACGAAACCGTGTTCGAACTGCGCTTCTACGGCCGGCGGCGCCTGAGCGGTGCAGGGGTGCCGTTCATCAAGGCGCAGGTGTACCCGGAGCGGCCGCAGGAGAGCGACGGCCGGGAAATGCTCGGTTGCTTCTGAGGCAACGAGGAACCCAAGAACAGGCGCGGCTGCGGCCGTGCCTGTTGTCGACCTCTTTCCTCATGGAGCCACCACATGCAAGCCGATCAACTCATCAACGACATTCCCCTGTCCGTGGCCACGCGGGCTTTCGAGGGCACCAGCTTTTCGCCTGACAAGCGCGCCGCGTCCTACCGCGCGGACTACGCGCAGACGCTGGCCAGCGACTACGAAGAATTCAAGGCCCATGCCATCAAGGGCGGCACGCTCGACCAACTCGACGAGGCGTTTGCGCGCTACCGCGCAGGCTATGCCGCCCGATACCGCGCTTGGCTGCACAGCCATAGCCGGTGCATCTCCTGGATGATCACCGGACCTTCGAACTTCCCTTCCCGCCGCGCGCAGAAGTGGAACGACGCGGCCGATGGCCGCCTCAAAGCGATCATCGATTTCCGGGAAGTCGTGCGCCGCGCCGTCATCCGCGACCTGCGCCCGGACCTGCGCCCGGTGATGGCCGGCGACGCCGACGCCATCGAGCGCCTGGCGGTCAAGGTGGCCACGATGGAGCGCATTCAAGAGCGCATGAAGCAGGCGAACGCGGCAATCCGCAAACACGCCAAGGCCGGCGCCGACGCACAGGTGCTCGCGCTCGTCGAGCTCGGATTCGCGCCGGATCGTGCGGCCGAGCTGCTGCGCCCGGACTTCGCCAATCGCATCGGCTTTGCCGACTACGAGCTCAAGAACAACAACGCGAACATCCGCCGCGTCAAGGAACGGCTCGAGCAGCTCGAGCGGGCACACGCACAGCCCGTCAAGGAGCAGCAGGGCGACGGCGTGCGGCTTGAAGAAGACCCGCCGGCCAACCGGGTGCGCCTGTTCTTCGACGGCAAGCCCGACGCGGCGACGCGCGAGCGGCTCAAAGCCTGCGGGTTCCGCTGGACGCCCACGCTGGAGGCCTGGCAGGCGTACATCAACTACCGCACGCTCGAACTGGCGCGCTCGTTCGTCAACGTCGAGGCCACGACGGAGCCGACGACGTGATGACGCTGGCCGCGGAAGGGTTCGACTTCCGCGGCTCGTTCCCGGTGCCGCGCGACGACGAACGGCACCGGGCGGGTCGCCAGGGCGTGCTCGACCAGAAGGAAGACGCATCGATGACCGATGCGCAGTGGGTGGCGTTTCAGCATGGGGCGTGGTGCGAAGAACTGTGCGCGCATCACGTCGAGCGCGCTGACGTGCTGGCTTGCCTGGCCGCCGGCGTCGACCCCGACACCGGGAAGCCGCCGCGCGATCCGCGCGCGTGGCCCGGTGTCGAGGCGCGAGGGCGCGCCCGTGCCGAGCGCCTGGCCCTGGCGGTGCTCGCGATGTTGGAGGACTACGCCGACCACTTCGGGGACAACGCGCGCGACGGATTCGGCGCGTTCGTCCTCGCCGCTGCACAGGAGTGCAGCGACATCGGACCGCCGCAAGGTTCCCTGTTTCCAAGCTGAAAGGCTGTCATGCCGATCCATCCCGCCACATCGAGCCCTCGCGGCACCTTGAGCGAAGCGCTCACCGAGTCCGAGCAACTTCTGATCGTCGAGGCGCTTCACCGGCTGCGCGAGATCAAGCAGCGGGCGCTCGCAGGCACCCACACCGAGGGACTGCTGGTCGACGGCCGCCAGTTCGAAGAACGCGATTTCGGCATCCCGCAGATCGAGCGGCTGTTGTCGCGGTTCGATGCCGAGTGATCCAACCTCCTACCGAAAGCAAACCATGAGCTTTTTCGTCTACCGACCGTTCCAGCGGCTGTTTTTCGCCGCGGGCGAACCAAAGGGCTGGACTGCCTCGATGTTCGATGCGGCGGCCTTCCCGACGCGCGAGCGCGCCGATGAAGTGGCCGAGGCCAAGCTGGGGCCGGGTCACGATGCGTGGGTGCTCGATGACGGCTACGACACTGACGCCGACAGCGAAACCGTCACCGACAGCGGCCGTGACGGCTGAGAAAGGCGACGCCATGACGACCTGGAATGTGGGGGTGCACCGGCCTGGCTGCACCCTGGAAATCGGGCAGGTGCAGGCGCGCACCGAGGCGCTCGCGCGCTGCGCTGCGCTGTCGCGCTGGGGTGTGTCCGAGGACGAGCTGCAGACGGGCACCGTCGATCTGCAGCAAGCCATCACGCCCGCCGACGACTTCGACGTGTCTCCGGCGCTGTGAGAGCCGCCGCCATGCCGAGCGCTTCGACCTGGCGCTACTCGCTGCGCTGGGGTATTCGGCACCGCCCGTGTCCCGGCGCCTTCGAGCTGGCCGCCGCTGTGGTGCCGGCAGGTGCTGCGTGCCCGCCCGAGGTGGAGGCACCGTGGCGGCCGGGTGCCGGCTACTTCGTGACGATCGACTTCGAGCCGCCGGCCGGCGCCGCGCGGCGCTGGTCGAATGCGGCCAAGGCGCGGGTGCGGCAGCGCAACCTGGCCGCGCGGCTGCAGTGCCAGGCGCCGCTGTTTGCCGCTGAGCTTTTCGCGCGGGAAACGGCCCGCAGGCCCTGCTACTACGCCGGCGAGAACGTCTTCAACCCATCTTCCACAGAGGTGCACGATGCCCGATGACAAACCGTTCATGGCCTGGATCGATCATCTGCCCGAGGTGGGCGATCCGATCCGCAATGCACGCTCCAAGCTGCAGGCGATGGCCGCCCAGGCGGCCGACCTGGAGCAGCAGGCCGCAGCGCTGCAGGCGCAGATGCGCGTCGGTCAGGTCGACCTGCTCGCCCGGGTCATGAAGCAGTGGACGCTCGCGGACTTGCAGAGCGCGGCCAACGCCGCGGACAGCGCCGATCCGCTTGCGCTGGCGCGCATGCAGATCGATGACGACGAGCTGCGCGTGAAGCTGCAGCCAATGGACGGCTGGCACCTTGCATCGGAGGCACTGCAGGCGTTCGGCGGCGCTGGCGTAATCCGGCAGCACAACCTGTTGAGCACAGCATCCGAAAGCGAGCGATTGGTGACGCTCAAGCGCTTGCTCGGCTGATGGAACCATGCCGGCTCGCCCGTCTTCGAACGGTTGTCGCGCCAGCCTATAAAGTGACGCGCCCTTGCAGCTCGATCCTCATCCGGCAGCCTTCGCGGAGCACCGACCATGAGTGAGCAAAGCCCCGTCTACTCCGAGCCGCGTGCGGCCGAGCTCGCCGACCTGTTGTCCTCGTCGACGACGTCGCCATGGCTCAAGACCGCGCTTCTTGCTGCGCTCGAGGTTGACCCCGAGCGCGCGGCCGACGAGGCGCAGATGCTCGCGGCCGTGCTCGCCGGCCGACGGCCGACGAGCCGCCCGCTGCTCGATGTCGCGTACCGGATCAAGCGCGCCGATGGCTCGCTCTGGCAGTACCGCGCTCACCATTCGCCGGAGCAGCACCGCGACTACATCGCAGTCTGCGCGACGGCCTTGCAGCCGGGCGAGCAGCTCTCGTTCGTCAACGAGTGAGCGACTGAGCGGGCCGCACTGGTCAAGCCGGCTCACGACAAGCTGGGCGACTCGGGCCGCTTCGCGTCCCGACCGGGCTGCTCCGGGTTCGCGCATTCGCGCTCATCCCCTTCGGGGACTGCTGCGCAGCCCTGCGCATCCTTCCCTCGCTTCGCTCGGCTGTCGCTTGCGCCCTGCCGGGCGCCGGCCGTGCGGCCGAGTCAGTGACGCTCACGCGTCAGGGGCAATGCCTGGCGGCACCGGCTGGCGCCGATGGGCTGGAAAGCGCGTCGACGTGCTCGCCTTCGGGCAGGCGGTGCGCTCACTGAAGCCGGCTCTTTCCGACGCCTAAGCGTCCCCTGCGGGGGCTGCAAGGGTTCGGCTTCGCCCAGGTACTCGCCCGGTCCCTCGCTGCGCTCGGGCTGCGGCCTGCGTGCCTGCCCTTGCACCCCCCTTCGTGGTCGCTTCCACGGCGTCGAGCCGGCTCCAGTGAGCAGATTTCTTCTACCACCACGAAAGGACAGCCATGAGCACGACGACCATCCAGCCCATCGACGCCAGCAACGACACGGGCGTTCCCCCCGTACCCCCCGAGCCCCACCAGCAAGCAGCACGAATCGCCCTTCGGGCGCATCAAGGGGAGGGCGCACCGGCCTACATTGCACTCGGCGCGCTGCGGCTGGACGAGCGCAACGTGCGCAGGGACAAGCCGCCCGAGGACGAGACGGAAGAACTGGCCGACCTGATCGATGCACAGGGCCTGCTGCAAAACCTCACGGTGGTCGCCTATCCCGAGCCGGTGCGAGGCAAGGGCAAGGACAAGAAGCGGACGTACACGCACGGGGTGATCGCCGGCGGCCGCAGGCTGCGCGCGCTGCTGCTGCTGGTCAAGCGGGGGCGCTTAACGCTCGACGATGAAATTCTCTGCACGGTCGTGTCGGCCGATCGCGCGCTGGCCGTGAGCGCAGCCGAGAACTCCGGGCGTGCGCCGATGAGCACTGCCGACACCATCGAAGCCTTCGCCGACATGGTCAAGGCCGGGGCCGGCGTGGAAGACCTCGCGGTGTGTTTCGGGCTGTCGCCGCTGACGGTGCAACGGCGCTTGAGGCTGGCCAACGTGTCGCCGCAGTTGTTCGCGCTGTACCGTCAAGAGGCGATGACGCTCGACCAGTTGATGGCTCTGGCCTTGACCGACGATCACGCGGCGCAGGAGGCGGCGTGGAACTCGGCGTCGCCTTACGACCGATCGCCGCGAAAGCTCCGCGCGCTGATCGCAGGGCAGGACTTGTCGCAGGCCGTGGTGCGGTTCGTGGGCGCAGACGCCTACGAAGCAGCAGGCGGTCGGATGCTGCGCGACCTGTTCGCCGACACGGACGACCAGCCGGCCTACATCCAAGACCCGGCCTTGATGATGCGGCTTGCTGGCGAGAAGCTCGCCGGCATCGCCGCTGGTTTGCGCGAGCAGGGTGCCGCATGGGTGGAGGCGTTCCACAGCTTCACTTACAGCGAGCGCGAGCAGTTCAGCGCGCCGCCCGTCACCATGCGCGCCCCGACCGATGAGGAAGCCGCCGTGCTGGCTGCGCTTGAGGCCGAGGCAAACCGTCTCAATGAGGGGCTCGAGGCGGCCTACAACGCGAGCGACGAGGGCGACGAGGGGGAGGGCGACGGCCAGGACGAAATCGACAAGCTGGAAGCCGAAGCCGAAGCGATCGCGCTCAAGAAGTCAGCCGTCGAGGACGGTCTGCGCGTGGTGCTGCCGGAGGTTGCGACGTTGCTTGGCGCCGTCGTCTACATCGACCACCAGGGCCAGCCGAAGGTCGAGTGCAATCTGATGCGCAAAGCCGATGCGGCGGCGTTCAAGCGGGCGTCCAAGACGGTTGCGGCCGGCGACGGCGATGGCGACGGCGACGCTGCGGCCGAGCCGCAGCGCGGCCTGTCCGACCGGCTGTGCCACCAGCTCACCGCCCACCGCACCCGGGCTCTACAGGCATGCCTGTTGGTCGACCAGCGCGCCGCGCTGGCCGCCCTGGTGCACCCGCTGTTGCTGCGACTCGTGTACGAGCCGGGGGACCGCTGGGAGAGTCCGAGCGCGATCAAGGCCAGCGCCGAGGACTGCGAACACGAACTCAAGTCGTGGGCGCCGGATCTGGCCGAAAGCCGTTCCGAGCGGATCATGCAAGACGCCTTGAAAGAGGCGCGCGAGATGCTGCCGGCCGAGGCACCGGCGCTGCTGCCCTGGCTACTGGCGCAGCCGATGGACGCGCTTGTCCAACTGCTCACGCTGTGCTCGGCGCTGTCGCTCAATGCCATCAGCGGCAGCGGCAAGACCGAGAGCACGCAGGCGCTTGCCGGTGCCCTTGGGCTCAAGATGGCCGACTGGTGGACGCCCACCGGGCCCAGCTATCTCGGCGCCGTGTCGAAGGCGCTGATCGCCGAGGCCGTCGAGGACGCCGGCATGCCGAGCGATGCCCTGGCGTTGGCCAAACTCAAGAAGGGGGAGGCGGTCGCCAAGGCCGAGGAACTGCTGGCCGGCACCGGCTGGGTGCCGGCGGTGCTGCGCTGACGTGGTGCGGCTGGCCTTCGGGCCGGCCGCTTCCGCCCCCGGGTGGATCGACCACCCATGGACGGCGGTTCTTGGGGGCTGCGCCCCCGCCACCGTGGCATCCCCCGGCCGAGCAGCCGCGGCACGCGGCCGCAGGTCGACAGCCAGTGCCGGCCGGCGCCGGCAAAGGCTCGTCCAGGCTTTCGCGAGCGAAAGCAGTCCAAGCACCACCCGCCTGCCTGAACGGCCCGGCGGCGTCTCGCCGGGCTGGCGCCCTGGCTCGTGGCGGCCTCGGGCCGCTGGGACAACGGAAGGGGGCTTGCTGACTCATGACGGTATCAGTCCGTTCTCGCCGTCAAGGGCTGCGAGGGGCTGGCGCCCCTCTTGCGGCCTGCGGCCGTTGGCACCCTTGACCGCTGCGCTGCGGACCGATCCAGGGGCATCAGGCAATCCCGCCCGATACCCGGAGCCCACACCATGACATCGCAGCACTTCGGCCTTTGCGCGCAGCTCGAGGACGGCAGCGTGCGACCTGCAACGGCCGACGAGATCATCGCCGCGGCGTTGGTCGCCCTCGATGCCAAGATCAAGCGGCAAGGCAAGGTCGCGAGCCCTGCAGACGCCAAGGCGTTTGTGTGCCTGCACCTGGGAAACCTGCCGCACGAGGTGTTCGCGGTCGTCTACCTGGACGCGCAGCACCGCGTCATCGAGTACCGGGAGATGTTCCGCGGCACGCTGACTCAGACAGCGGTCTACCCGCGCGAAGTCGTCAAAGAAGCGCTGCAGTTCAACGCGTCAGCGGTGCTGCTGTCGCACAACCATCCCAGCGGGCTGGCCGAGCCGTCCCGTGCCGATGAGCACATCACCAGCGTTCTCAAGAACGCACTCGCGCTGGTCGACGTGCGCGTCATCGATCACCTGGTGGTCGGCGGCGGCCAAGTCACGTCGTTCGCCGAGCGCGGCCTGCTGTAGCCGCGTCGCAGGCCGGCTCGAGGCCGGCCGACGTCGGAAGCCCTCAGCTTCCGACGATCCAGCCGTGCAGCGCAATCACTCCCATCGTGATCGCGCTGCTGGCGGCCGCACTGACGGCCACGGCCATGAACCAATCGCGGCGGGTGCGCTTGAGCACCTGTGCGCTGATGGCCTGTTGCATCGCCTGGGTCGCTGCCTTCTGGAGCGTGTCCTGCTGCTGACCCACCAGGCTTCGGGCTGCGTGCTCCGTCGTCTTGAGAACGATCGAGGCCGTCTCGGCCCGCAGCTTCGTCACCAGCTCGTCGACCTGGTCACGGTACTTCCCGGTGGCGTCGGTCACCGCCGCGGCCGTGGCCTTGGCGCTCTGGTCGGCCTGCTCGAGCCTGGCGAGCAGTGTCTGCACATCACCCAGCAATTCGGCAAGCAGCGCCTCCTTCGCGTTGCTCGGCCGCGCGCTCATTTCAGTGCCAGCGCCGCAAAGCACGCATCGAGCTCGGGGAGCACGCCGCTGGCCAGCCGCTTGACCGCGAGCTTGTCGGCCAGCTCGATCTTCTCGGCCTGGTCCTTGGCTTTGGCGATCAGCGCTTTGTAGTCGGTCTTGTCGGCCGCCAGGTCGGTGATGCTGCGGCCGTCGTGCTTGACGCGCTGGTAGATCTCGTTGTCGGTCAGATGCGCCGCCGGATTGATGGTGGCCACCTTGTTGACTGCCAGGAAGCCGAGCAGGGCGGTGAACTGCTTGTCGGGTGCCTCGCCGTCCTCGACGCGGTTGAGGACGATCCGAATCTTGCTGGCCGGCACCCCCATCTTGGCCAGCTCGTTGGCGGTGTTGGCCGAGTCCTTTTGCTGCTTCACGTCCGGCACCACCGGCACCACGAAGTAGTCGAGGTCCTCGTGACTTCCCTTGAACTTGCGCATCAGGTTCAGCAGGTCCTCGACGTTGCTGGCGCCGATGTCGACGATCAGATCGTCGGTGGCGAGCATGTACTGCTGCAGGTGCGCGAAATCCTTGCCGCGCAGCGCGTCGGCTTCCTGCTCGTCGGCATTGGCCGACTCGACCGAGACGATCTCCGCGCCTTTCATGCGCGGGGCGAGCAGGTGCCGGGCGATCGTGGTCTTGCCCACGTTGCCCGAAAAGTTGATGACGGCGACTTTCATGCCTTGCTGCCTTTGCGTTTGAACAGTGGATTGGTGTTGTGCGTGTCGAAGTAGCTGTCGACTTCGACTGCCGCACCGCGGGAAGCTCGAGGGCTCGCCCCGGCCGGGTCGAACGCCGGCGTTGCCGCCGGCATGGT
Source organism: uncultured Rhizobacter sp. (assembly GCA_964249855.1). Taxonomy (GTDB): domain Bacteria; phylum Pseudomonadota; class Gammaproteobacteria; order Burkholderiales; family Burkholderiaceae_C; genus LMDS01. The sequence continues at coordinate 12,305 of CAXUDL010000057.1, forward strand.
CGGCCGCTGCTGATCCGTCTTGGTCGCGGTGCTGGGCTTGGCCAGGCGTGCCGCCTCGCGCTGCACCGTCGACCAGCCCACTTCGACGCCAGCCTCTGCCAGCGCCTGGTGGATCGAGCGGATCGTGTAGCCCTCAGCCCTCAAGCGCGCAATCTCACTGGCAAGCCCGCGCAACTTTCGACGTGCGTGGCCTGGTGGTTCGCTTGGCTTCAGCTCCATACCCGGATTCTATCCAGTGGACACCCGTTCTAGACCCGCTTGAAATTCATCCAGTACCCGAGAAATACCCGCTTCTGCGCAGTTCGAAGGTCGATGGCTTGACTGGGCACGACGACAAGACACAAACAAACCCCGCAAATAGAGACGTTGCAGGATAGGCTATCGCCGGTCGATGTAATACACTACAGGTCATGGAGTCTGATCAAGCTGCTCGTCCGCCGCGTTCTGCTGGCTTGGTGACGTTCGAGCTCGGCTTCGAACTGAAGCGGGACTGGACGCAGTGGTGCGCCGATCGCGACCTAGTGCCCGGGAAGGCGCTGCGGTCCCTGGTCGAAAAGGCCCTCGCAGAGGGCCTAGAACTGGCCACAAGCCGTTCTGGCGCGCGGGTGCGTGTGGTGGTGGCCAAGCGGCCTGATCACGGCCCCAAGGTTTCGCGGGAACTGCAATTCACGCCGTCCGAGAACGCGGCGATCGAGGCCGTGGCGAAGGCGCAAGGATTCGCCTTCCAGGAATGGGTCATTGCTGCGTTGCGCGCCGCCCTGGCCAGCGCTCCCGCCTATGGGCAGATCGAGTTGGAAGCATTGACGCAGAGCAACGCCCACATGGCGCAGGTCGCGATCGAGCTGGCCGCGCTGCGCCGACAGGCGGTCGACGACGGCTCGGCCGACGCACTGGCCCGTCTGGAGCCCGAGATCCGGCAGCACGTCGAGGTGGTGAGCGCCGCGATGGCGCAGGGAGCGCAGCGATGGCAACTGAAAGTCTGAGGGTCGGGCGGGCGTGGGATGACAATTTCCACGCGTGGACCGACGACCTGCAGCTGGGCCGCAAGTTCAAGAAGCCGGCGCGGGCGGCGAGCAAGCCGTCGACGTGGACTGGCAAGCCGGTGGCGCTACGCCAACCGGGCGACTACCCGGGCAAAGGCAGCAAGGCGGACGTTCGCGCCCGGCTGCAAGGGATCGCGCGCCGCAGCCGCCAGGTGGTGGTGAAGATCACGCCCGGAAAGAACCAGACGATGCGCGCAGTGCGCAAGCATTTGCAGTACATCGGCGAGGACGGGCAAGGCATCGTCTACGACCAGGACGGCCGCGAGCACCGCGGCGAGGAAGAGGTCGACGACCTGGCCTGGAAGTGGCAGCACGTCGGGCCGACGATGCCCGAAGAGGCGGACACCCGGCTGGCCTTCAACATCACGTTTTCGATGCCGGAAGGCACAGACGAGCGCGCGGTGTTCACCGCGGTCAAGGCGACCGCACAGGCGGAGTTCGCCGGCCATCAATGGGTCATGGGACAGCACTTCGACGAGCCGCAGGTCCATTGCCACGTCTCGGTCAAAGCCGAAGGCATGGATGGCGTGCGATTGAACCCGCGCAAGGCGGATCTGCAGCGCTGGCGGGAGCGATTTGCCTACGAGCTGCGCGAGCGCGGTGTCGAGGCCGAGGCGACGCGCAGGGCCTCGCGGTTGCACCAGCAGCGCATCAACAAGCCGTGGGCCGTCACGCGCCTCGAGGAGCGCGGCCAAGCCACCCACCCGGTGCCGGCGCAGTCGGATGCCAAGCGCGTCGAGAAATGGGCGGACACGGAAAAGCGGGCCGCCAGCTCCTACGACAAGATCATCGAGGCGCTGCATCGTTCCGGCGACGCTGCCGATCGGGTGTTGGCCAAGGAGCTTGCGGAAAGCTTCGTCGGACAGCAGGCGCGCAGAACAGCCGGCCAGGACCTCCGGACCAAACGCGACTTTGAAAGGACTTGACCATGCCACGTGACACCGCCGCTCTGCAGGACTTCGAGCCGGGTGTATCCATCCGCCTCAACGACGTCATGACCACCATCCGCAAGCTCGCGCAACTGACCGTGCGAAAGATTGCTGCCAAGCTCAAGCTCGTGATGCCCGTCTCAAGCCGGCTGGATCGTCCGATCGATCACCGAGCGCGCAAGCCGATGGAGCGTTGAGCCATGAACGAAAACCGCACCCTGACCCTGGACCTCGACGGCAGCGTGAGGGAGCAGGACCGTCCGTTCCTGGTTTTCAAACTGAGCTGGGTTGCCCATCTGCGCGAGCTGCTGGCCATCGTGGTCCGGTTCTTCCTGTGCGTTGGCGGCGCATCCCTTCTCTCATTTGGGCTGGATCGCTTTGCCCACATGCACACGCAGGCATGGCTGCCGGTGCTGGGCTTGCTCGCGGTCATCGGGTGGACGGTCTACTCGGTGATGCTGACAAACTCCATCCGTCTGTACAGCGACGAGGCCGGCGTCTGGATGCAGTCGGGCGTTTTCCCGTGGGAAAAGGGAGTCAGCGGTGTGCAGTGGCGTGATCTTGGCCAAGCCGGCTACACGCAAGGTTTCTTGAGCTGGCTTTTCAAAAGCTACGACGTGCGTATCAGCCACCGGTTCACAGCGGGCTCGGAGCTCTACCTGCGCAACGTGCACCGAGGCAACCTCGCCGTCGAGCACGTCAACGGCGTGATGGCAAAGCTGCAGGGACGGGTGCTTCCCACGTGAGCCCGCGAGCCAGCGACGTGGGGCGCCTCGCCTGCATCCGCTGCATCGTCGCCGCGGCACTCCTGCTATTCATTGGCGCGGCACGGGCTGACTTCAACGGCCTTGTCGTTGCAATCCTTGACGGCGACACGGTGGACGTGCTGGTCGACCAGCACCCAGTACGCGTGCGCTTGGCTGAGATCGATGCTCCAGAAAAGTCGCAAGCTTTCGGAACGAGATCGCGGCAAGCCCTCGCCGAAGCGGTCTTCAGACGATCGGTGATGGTCCGTACTGCGGGGATGGATCGATACGGCCGCACCGTTGGGACGCTGTTCGTCGACGGTCGCAGCATCAATCGCCAGATGGTCGAGATCGGCATGGCGTGGGCATACCGCGCCTATCTGGTCGACCAGACCCTGCTGGACGTTGAGGCGGCAGCTCGCTCCTCCAAGCGGGGGCTATGGGCTGACGCACATCCAGTTGCGCCTTGGGAATGGCGAGCGACGCAGCGGCAGGAGAGAGGTTTGCCAGGTTGGTAGTCACTAGGATGGGTGGCCAATCTCAGGAGTGCACGATGAGCGATGACAAGACGAAGTCGGGCCAGCAAGACCGCTCCCGCATCAACACCCACGAAGACTACGAGGTACGCGACTGGTCGAAGAAGTTCGGGTGCACCCCGGACGAACTGAAGGCGGCAGTGAAGGCAGTTGGCAACATGGCACACGACGTCGAGGCGCACCTTCGCAAGCATGGCGCAAAGGGGTCCTAAGACTCGAGGCCGCTCCGCAAGCGCAAACCGCTCTTGCGATCAGGTCGTCTCGACGACTTCTGCGTCATCCGGCAGCGGTGCGCCAAAGTTTGACAGCCTGAATCCGTCTCGCCCCCCACGCTTTGCCTCGTAGAGCGCGCGGTCGGCACATGCCAGCACGTCCGCCGCGCTCGCGGAGGGGTTGCTTGCGAAGCCGACGCCGAGACTGGTGGTCACGGCCAGTGGAGAACCGTCGACCTCGAAGTCGACGCGCATCGCCTCGACGATCTTCTGCGCAACGCACGACGCATCGTCCTCGAGGGCCAGACCCTCGAGCAGCACTACGAACTCATCGCCGGCGAGCCGGGCGGCCAAGTCCGATTCGCGCACCGCTGCTCGAAGACGCGCGCCAAACTCCTTCAGTACAGCGTCGCCACCGGCATGACCTAGCGAGTCGTTGATCGTCTTGAAGTGATCGATGTCGAGGTACATCACCGCGACCTGCTGGCCGGTGCGGCGGCTGCGGACGAGTGCCTGCTCGAGCCGCTCGTCGAACTGGCGGCGGTTGGGCAAACCGGTCAAGGTGTCGACGCGTGCGAGCTCTCCGAGCTTGCGCTGCACGTCCTTGGCGGCCGTGACGTCCTGGATCATCACGAACACGCCGCGCACCGCGCCGTCGCCCTGCCGGTCGGGGATGTAGTGCTGCTCGAACTGCCGGATCGCGCCCAGCGCTTCGCCCTCGGCCTCGAAGTGCTGCGCATGCCCGTCGAGGGCGAGCTGGATCTGCGGCCGGCGGGCTTCGTAGCGCTTGGGGCCCAGCGCTTCGGACAAGGGGCGCCCGGTCGCCCAGCCCGGGGCGAGACCGAGCCACGCTTCGGCCGTGGCGTTCAAGAACCGCACCGTTTCGTCGGCGTCGAAGTACATGATGAACACCGGCAGGTTGTCGGTCACCGCATGCAGCAGGCGTTCCTTCTGCTCGACGGCCAGTTCGGCGAGCTTGCGGGTGGTGATGTCCTGGAACGCGCCGACGAGCCGGGCGGCCTTGCCGCGTTCCGATTCGACATCGCCCACGGCGCGGACCCAGATGTGCCGCCCGGTCGCGGTCACGAGCCGCAGTTCGAGATCAAATGATTCGCCGGCATCGATGCCGCGCTGCACGGCCGCGCGGATGACGGGCTTCGCCTCCGGCGCATAGAAGTCGATCGCCTTCTCGAGCGTCGGGACGTAGTCGTCGTCCACCTCGTGGATCCGGCGCACCTGCTCGGACCAAGTCAGCGTGTTGCGGACGAGGTCGACCTCCCAGCCGCCCACGCCGGCGACGCGACCGGTCTGCAGCAGGAACTTGCGGCTCGCGCGCAGCGCGCGCTCGACGAACCGCTGCTGCGTGATGTCGCGCCCGACGGAGCGCAGCAGAACGCCGCCGTACGAATCGCGCTGAAGGCTGTTGGTCCACGCCACCCAGCTCTCGGTCCCGTCCGCCGAGACGACGCGGCTGTCGCCCGAGCGGGTGACGCCGGTCGCGAACACGGAGGCGATCACCGAGCGCGCGACGGGTCGGTCTGCCGGCGCGACGAAGTCGAACAGGTTCTCGCCGACGAGCGCCGCGGCCGGACGGCCGAGGTGACGCGCGTGCGCCGGGTTCACGTAGATCAGTTCGCCGTCCTCGCGGGCGAGCGAGACGAGCTCCGACTGCTCCTCGACGATCGCCCGCTGGCGCGCGCTGCTTTCGACGAGCAGCTGCTCGTGGCGCCGCAGGTCGGTGATGTCGAACGACACCGAATAGAAGCCCTGCACCGCGCCGGCGGCGTCGACGTCGGGGATGAAGCTGTGCTGGAACTGCCGGACGATGCCGTCGATCGTGTCAGTCAGCTCGAAGCGGCGGGTCTCCCCTCCGAGGGCGGCGGCGACATGCGGCGCCATCTGCGCATACACCCGTTCGCCCCGCACCTCGAGAAGGCTGCGTCCGACCATGGCGGCGGGATCGAGGCCGAAGATGCGGCGGAACTCTTCGTTGGCGATCAGGTAGCGCTCGTCACGGCCGAGGTGCGCAACGATGGCGGGCACGTTGTCGTTGATGGCGCGCAGCCGGCGCTCGGTCAACTGCTGCCGGGCCTCAGCGTCCTTGCGAGCAGTGATGTCGAGGTGCGTGCCCACGATGCGGATTGGCCGTCCCTTGGGCCCGCGCTCGACGATCATCGCCCGGCTGAACACCCAGACGTAGTGGCCGGCACGGTGAAGCACCCGGTGCTCGCATTCGTAGGCTGCCGCCTTGTTCCTCAAGTGAGGCACGATCGCGGTGTCGACGCGGGCACGATCGTCGGGGTGGATCAGCAGCCGCCAGGCCGGCCCCTGGGGCAGTGGATCGTCGGCGCCGTAGCCGAGCAGCGCCCGTTCCCGCCCATTGAGGACGAAGGTGTCGGTCGGAACGTGCAGCTCCCAGAGTCCCAGATCGGCGCCGCGCAGGGCCTGGTCCAGCCGGTCGGCTGCGAGCTGCCGGTCCCGTTGCGTCGCCTCGGACGCGGCTCTTGCTTCCCGACGGCGACGCTGGTCGAGCCACAGGCTTCCGCTCGAGAGAAGCACTACAAGGGCAAGCAGGCCCGCGTCTCGCCAGACCATTTCGCGCCACGGCGCAAGGACCGCAGGAAGCTCACGGCTGACCATCGCGACGAGCTTCTGGTCGTGCAGCGGTTCACCACGGTCGAGATTGCGCAACCCGACGAGGCGCAGCGACCCCCCAAGCGACGTCCCGCCCGGGTCGACCACCCGCGCGTCGGGCTGCCGGCGATGGGCGTCGAGGAGCGCCGGCAGCTCGGGCAACTGCCTGGCCGGTGCATCGATGTCACCGGGCACATCGAGAAAGATGGCACCGTCGCTGTGGACGAGCGCTGCCCGCATGTCCGGTGCGGACAAGACCGATCGCAGCAGAACGCCGAAATACGTCGGATCGAGGGTCGCCGTGACCACGCCAGCGAACGCGCCTTGCGAATCGATCAGCATCCGACTCACCACGATCACGTAGGTGCCGAGCGACGACACGAACGGCGGGGACACGTAGAGCCGTACCGGATCTCCGATCCGCAGCGGCGCGGCGAAGTACTCCCGCGTCGCGAAGTTCTTGCCGAGGAGTGCATCGTTCGACGACGCGCGCACGGCACCGTCGGGTCCGAGCCAGAGCATCGAGCGGAAGCCTGGCATCGCGTCGGACAGCAGCCTCAGCTGCGCCGTGATCGGCGCCGCGTCGTCCGTGGCGTCGAGCCCGGCGATCGCGTCGGCGACGCGGAGCAGCGCCTTGTCCGCCCCGTCGAGCTGTTGGCTCAGGTTGTCGTCGATGATCCTGGCTCGGCGCTGGAGCCGCTCGACTTCCGAATCGAGCAGTGTTTCGCGCTGCCGCAGCATTGACACCGTCATCACGGCCGCGGCCACCACGAGCACGGCGACCAGGATGGCCCATTCCGCCCAGAGGCGACGACGAAAGGAACGCTTCATTGGCATCTACGGTGCGACTGCACACCCTGCATGCGAGGCACCGGACAACCAGCTCAGCCGGGCCCCGCGCCCAGACCGCACGCGGCGCCTCCAACAAGAGCGTTTTCGGCGAATGTCAGCCGGACTTGACCGCCACCTGCCAGTGGCTTGGCGGAACGAGCCGCTTGGAAAAGTGATTTGGGTCCGATCGCTCAAGGCTGACCGGCCAGCAGCTCCGCCTTGCGGGTTGACATCTGCTCGCCGAGCGCGACCAGGTCGAGCTTCGTCTGCCTCGCCTTCGGGAACATCTCGTTCTGCTCCTCCTTGACGTGGTGCTTGACGAATTCGCCCATCACCCGGACACGGGCGTCGTACATCTCGCCGTCGGGCTCGATGCCTTCGACCTGGGCGATCAGATCCTTGACGGACGCATGCTCGACCGTGGCTTCGGGCACCATCTCGCGGTCCTTCAGCGCCGCCTTGACGGCGGGATAGAAGATCTCTTCCTCGATCTTGGTGTGCACGGTCAGCTCGAGGCAGATCTGCCCGACGATTTCCTTCTTCCGCTTCGCCGACCGCAAGGTCTCGAAGAGGGCGAAGAGGTCGCTGACCTTCTTGTGATCGGCGCGCAGCAAGGCGGTCGCGTCAAGGGGTTTGGTGGAGGTCGCCTTCTTTGCAGCAGTCTTGCGCGTCGCCATAGCGTCTTTCTGAATGGGTTCCAGCTCCGGGGATCCGGGCAGCTGGTTCAAGCGGAGCGATTATTTGCCAATCGCGTCCTCGACCATCCGCGTCAACGTCGACATCTCGAACGGCTTGCGCAGCACGCTCGCGCCCGAGACGCCCTCGAGCGCGGCCGTGTCCGCATAGCCGCTGACGAAGATGATCGGCAGGCCTGGATAGCGCAGCTGGGCGGCGCGGGCGACGTCCGCCCCGTGCATGCCGGGCATCAGGAAGTCGATGACGGCCGCTGCCGGCTCGAAGTTCGCCAGCTCCGCAAGGCCGGTCCGGCCGTCGATCGCCGCCGTGACCTCGTAGCCGGCCTCGATCAGCGCCTGGACGATCACTTCACGCACACCGTCGTCGTCGTCGATCACGATCACCCGGCGGTGCTTGCCATCGGCCTTGCGGTGGTCCGCGGACGTTGGCGCTTCAGGTCTTGCCTCCAACCCTTCGTCCGGCGCCGGTACTTGCGGAAATCGCAACTCGACAGTCGTGCCAGCGCCCGGCGCGCTGAGGATGCGGAGCTCGCCCTTACACTGGGCGACAAAGCCGTAGACCTGCGCCAGGCCGAGCCCTGTTCCCTTTCCAGCTTCCTTTGTGGTGAAGAACGGTTCTCCGGCATGGGCGATCACATCCGACGGCATCCCGGCGCCGGTATCGGCCACCTGGACCATGACGCATGCCGTGCCCCGTCGCGGCGCATCCAGCATCTCGGACGTGCTGCAGGCCACGGTCAAGGTGCCCCCCTCGGGCATCGCGTCGCGCGAGTTGACGGCGAGGTTGAGCAGCGCCAGCTCGAGCTGGTCGTCGTCACAGAGCGCCCAGGCGTTTTCGGCCTGCAGGCGCATGTCGACCGAAATGCGAGGTCCGAGCGAGCTGCCGAGCAACTGCCGCGCTTCGACGACCACGGCTTCGATGAGCGTCGGCTTGATGTCGAGTCGTTGGCTGCGCGAGAAGGCGAGCAACTGCTGGGTCACCTTGCTGCCCTTGGCGACCGCCACGCCCATGTTGTCGACATAGCGGCGCAGCGGGTCGGCCGAGGGCAGCCGCTTCTTCAGCAACTGCACGTTGCCGCTCAGCACCATCAGGAGGTTGTTGAAGTCGTGGGCGATGCCACCGGTCAGCTTACCGATCGCCTCCAGGCGCTGCGCCCTGTACAAGCCTTCTTCCGCCTTGGCGCGCTCAGCGCTTTCCTGCGCGAGCTGAACGGCCTGCGCGGCCAGTCGGCGCTCGGCGTCCGCGGCCGCCGCAGCGAGCTGCTCTGCCCGAATGCGACGCTCCAGCTCGAGGCCGAGCAGGCGCTTGCCGTCGCGAAGGATCAACAGTGCCAGCGGTACGATCGTCCCAGCCACGAGAAGCGCCATGGCCGCCGCAGCACCGAGCCAGTGCGCTTCGAGCGCCCGCACCATCAGCCAGCCGATGATGGCCGGGACGAGGCAAAAGAACAGCTGGCGCCGGGTCGCGCCGCCGATCGCGTACTGCGATGCGACGATCGCGGACCATCCCATCGCCGGCTCCACGCACAGCGCCGCGATCGACAGCAAGAACAACGCCGCCGCGGTGTTGAGCGCCATGTTGTTGAAGACGAGGAGAGCGTACAGATCGCGGACGCCGTAGACGTAGCCGAGCAGCGCGATCGTCGACAGGATCAAGGCAGCCCCGGCACTGAGGTCGACCACCTTTGGGCGCTGCCGAACCAGCAAGGTCAGGGCGATCAGGCCGATCGCCGCCGCGGTTGAACGCGAGGTTCTGCCCAGCTCGGTCGACAGTCCGAACACGTTCGATGCCCACCACGGGCTGACGAGGTCGTCGCCCGCCAGCGCGTAGCTGGCCAGCACGGCGAGCGCTGCGATCATCGCGGCGCCACCGGCCACAACTCCGAGCCGTTGCCTGCCGGCGCTCGCACAGAGCAGTCCCAGCGCCAGCACAATGGCAGCGGTCGCCGTCAGCGTCGACATGACCCGGTATCCGGCCTGGATCGACGCCAGTAGCGGGATACCGGCAACGTGGCCGATCAACGCCAAGATGCTCAGGAGGAGCGATCCGCTCACCAGCAACAAGACGAGTCCTGAGCTCCGCTGCATGTGGGCCTCTTTTCCGATGCGCGTTGAGTGCTGCCAGACGTCAATCCGCGATTGCGTGCCTCCCAGCCAGCCAAGCCCTCGAGCGTCGGCTTGCGCGATGACACTTCCATCGCGGACGCTGCTGCTACGACGTATTGGCAAGCATGCTACGACGACCGGGGACCGTGACGGCCGAGCGTGTGTCGGCCGCTGCGTGGCCGCGCCTTAGACGCGCGCAGGTTGCTGCTGAAGGCGCAGCGCTTCATTCCTCAGACGTTGGAAGCCAAACCATGGCCTCGGGCTCGGAGGCAAAAAGGCGGATGGTCCAGCCGTCCTGCCGCGCCGTCGCGATGCCGAGCTCGATGACATATCGGTCACGCGTCGGCACCTTGGCAACGACCGCCAGGCGCATGCTGGCCACGTAGCCCATTTCCGCGAGGCGTCGGAAGAAGGCCGACACGGCCAGACTCCGAGGCGGTCCGACAGTCGACACCACGGCCAGCAGATGACGCAATCCCAGCCGTTTCATCTCGGCCGCGACGTCCGACCAAATCGCCCAGACGGCTCGGAAGTTCTCGTCGACGTGCTTGTAGCGTTCGCCTCCGACCCTCACCACCAAGATGCCGTGCTCTTCCGACATTTGGACGTCGTAGGACATCTCGAAGTTTCGCATACGCTCAGGAACGAGCCGACGCTTTTTGCCTAAGGTGAGCATCCGGATGCAAGGCGACAGCATCGTGACTTTCTGCGAAAGCTATCGGAGCTTTGGTGTCCATCGTGTAACGTTGAATCTCTCCCCGGATCGCCTCTGGGAAATGGACTTCCTCAACTGGTGTCAGGAGTCGCCCACTTGAATGTTCAGCAAGATGAGGCTGCGTCAGACGATTGGCGCGCTCGTGCCTGCGAGCAGGAGGCGACCGGCGACGTCCTCCGGCCGCTTGAACCGCAGGACCGCATCGAGCGCCAATACCGTCTCTTCCAACAGGCACCAGGTTTCATCGCGACGATGGTCGGCCCAGAGCATCGCTTCGAGTTCGTCAACGATGCCCACGACCGGATCTTCGGCCACCGGCAGGCGGTCGGCCGCACCGTGCGCGAGGTGTTCCCCGAACTGGTCGACCAGGGCATCGTCGAGCTGCTCGACACGGTGGCCGCCACCGGCGAGCGCTACGTCGCCCGCAGGCAACGGCTGACTTTCAGATCACCGACCGGCGAGGACCAAGTGCGCTGGCTCGACTTCGTGCTGGCGCCGATCGTCGGCCCCGATGGGAAGGTCGAGGGCATCTTCTCCGAAGGCCACGACGTCACCGAGGCGCACCTCGCGCAGGTCCACCTCGCCGAGCGCGACGAGCAGCTCCGCCTTGCGACCGAGGCCGCCGACATCGGGCTCTGGGACGTCAACGTCGTCAAGGACACGATGTACTGGCCGGCCCGCGTCAAGGCGATGTTCGGCATCTCGCCGGACGTTCCGGTCAGCATGGCCGACTACTACGCCGGCCTGCACCCTGAGGACCGCGACGCGACCGTGGCCGCCTTCGCCGCCGCCTGCGACCCCGCCCAGCGAGCGCTCTACGACGTCGAATACCGCACCATCGGCAAGGAGGACGGCGTCGTCCGCCACGTCGCCGCCCGCGGCCGAGGCCTCTTCGACGTCGACGGCCGCTGCGTTCGCGTCATCGGTACCGCCATCGACATCACCGCCCGCAAGGCGAAGGACGCCGCGCTCAAGTGGAGCGAGGAAGAATTGCGGGAGTCAGGGCGCCGCAAGGACCAGTTCATCGCAACGCTGGCGCATGAGCTGCGCAATCCGCTGGCAGCGCTGAGCACGGCGCTGCAGCTGCAGGCTCGTCGTGGGGAGGCGACGAAGTACACCGAGATGATGACCCGCCAGACCGGGCATCTCGTCCGCCTGGTGGACGACCTGATGGAGGTGGCGCGCATCACCAGCGGCAGCTTCGAGCTGCGGTCCGAGGTCGTCTCGGTCGCCGACGTCGTCCGGCATGCGGTGGAGACGAGTTCGCCGCACGTCAACGAACGCCGGCACCAGCTCTCGATGCATGGACTGCAGGAGATGCTCTGGACGTCGGGCGACAGCGTGAGGCTGGCCCAGATCGTCAGTAATCTGCTCAACAACGCGGCGCGCTTCACGCCGCCTGGCGGACGGATCGACATCACGGTCGAGGGCACGAAAACGGAGTGCATTGTCTCCATCGCCGACTCCGGTCCCGGCTTCACGGCGGATCGGACAAGAAGGATGTTCGAGATGTTCAACCGCGGCGCAGACTCGGCCGGGCTCGGTATCGGTCTCGCGCTGTCGCGGCGGCTGGCCGAGATGCACAGAGGCACCCTCGAGGCGGAAAGTCCGGGACCCGGACAAGGCGCCACGTTCCGGTTGCGTCTTCCGCGCGTACCCGCGCCGCCTGCGCTTGAGGCTTCCAATGCACGGGTGGAAACCGGTGTCTCGGTCAGTGTTCTGATCGCCGACGACAACCGCGACGCTGCCGACACCATTGCCGAGCTGCTGCAGCTGGCCGGTGCGAGGGTACGCGTTGCTTATGAGGGGCAGTCGGCGCTGGCGCTCTGCGCCGAGTCGATGCCCCAACTGCTGCTTCTGGACGTCGGCATGCCTGTCATGGACGGCTACGAGGTCGCGAGGCGTGTTCGGGCCATGCCCGGGGGCGGGGATGTGACGATTTCGGGGCTCACCGGCTGGGGCGCCCTTGCGGACGTCCACCGCGGCAAGGAGGCGGGGTTTGATCGGCACCTCGTCAAACCGGTGCAGGTCGAGGCGCTGGAGAAGCTTCTGGCGGAGGTGACGGCGAGAGCACCGGCGCCCTGATTGCCACGCTGGCCGGCTGCAAGTTGCCCCGCCTAGTCGTTGCGCTACTCGTGGCGCCACCTATTCAGTGTCCACCGGCGCGCTGCAGCCGTTGATCAAACTGCGCAAGCTCGCCCACCGTGCGTTCGACGACGCCCCTTGCTGCTTCGAGCGTTGACGCTTCTCGTTCCGCGATCTGCTTCAGCTGATGGGCAAGGGAGACGAGCAGGGCGCGGATCGCCTCGTGCTCGGTTGGCCGAGCTTCCATGAAGTGGAGGACTGCATCAACGGCCGCAACGCGCGACCCTGCGGTCAACAAGCGCTCCAACGTGACTGCTAGCTCCATGAAGGCTTCGCGGCAAGCAATACTCCCGGCGGTGCGATAAAGCCAAGCCGCTGAAGCAAAGCCCGTCGAGTTGGGCAAAGAGGTGTCACCTTTTCGGATGCAGCCTTCGTAGGGATGGTCGTTGAGCCGGGTCGACGGCATCGTCCATATCGACACGGATCGGAGTACCGCCCTTGCCGCGGCGGGGGATAGGTGGACCGACGGGCCTCACCTGACGGTCCGTGTCACCCCACGGGCTCGCTTGCATCGCGACCCTCGTCTATGCGGCTGGGTGATCCTGCCGGCTCGACCGGCTGTCCGTTGACGAACGCCAGGCCGTCACGAACCTCCACAAGCATGTCACCGAAGCGGCTGTGCCAGACGTAGCGAAGCACGTCGGTGCTGACGAGCGGCAACTCCGGCTCGCAGGGGTCGACCATGCCGACATGGATTTCGGGAAGGAGGGGGGAGGTAGCCATGATGGGATTCAGTCACTCACGATGCCACGCCTATTGCAGATTGCGCCCATGAAGCCGTGCGCGTTTGCGCTGGTTGGACACCAACGATCCGACACCACCACACCTGCGGAAACTCTCGTAGATCCTTGTCTCTCCCGCTGTAGCTGAACTGCTGAAGCCCGAAGATCAGCAAAGCTCCTCGCCTGATCTTGGACACGCGGGCGTGGTTGAGAGGAGCGACGACAAGGCAGCCGCCATTCGGAACTACCAAGCTTGCAAGCAGCGGAGCATCCTTCTTCCCTCGATACCACCCAGGCTGCCCCTCATCGAGCGACAGCTCGCCGCGCAGCGGCGCTCGAGCGAGGACGTTCTCGCGGGACAGCTTCACACCGCGCTCTCGCAGCTCCACCAAGTCGACCAGCATACTGTATAAATATACAGGCCTGGCGGCAACGTTGTTGGCCTCAAAGATCCAGTTTTGCCCGACTAGGCTGGATGTCGCGGCTACCTCGCAGCGCCCGCTCAACGCAGTAGATCGCCACAGCGAAGTAAGCGTCTAGTCCGACCACATTGATTTCGCTCACGGTGCCGGTTGAGCATGGC
>CAXUDL010000058.1:0-10489 GCA_964249855.1 uncultured Rhizobacter sp.
CGACGTCGAGCGCAGTTCCGCCTCGATCCACTCGTCGAGGCCGGCGTCGGTCGGCAGCCCCTCGCACACCGTCAGGCCCTGGCGCAGGTCCCAGCTCGATTCGACCCAGCGGCCCGTGCCGGTCGGCGCGTCGGCGTCGCGTGCGGACGGCAGGTCGCCGTCGCGCGCCGCTGCCGTCGTTCCTGGGTCGTCCACGCTGCTGCTCCGTCCTGTCGCCGAAGACGCAGTGTCCGAAGCAGCGCCGCCAGCGGCCATCCCCCCCGCGGCGGGAAACGCGCTACGGTGACGGGCGCCCCGCACGGAGGGCCACCGTCCGGGTGACGACGCGTCGGCGTCGGCGTCGGCGTCGAGGTGGACGTGGACGTGGGTGGGCGTGAGCGGGCGTCGGCGTGAGCGGTCGTCAGCGGTCGCGCAGCTCGCAGCTCCCGGCATGCGGAGCAGCGCTCCGCGACAGCCCGACCTGCGTTCGGCCGCGACATCCCCGGTCACACCAGGAGTCGCATCGCTCGCGCGACCTCGCGCAACGGCGGCAACAGCGTCTCGACCGCCTGCTCGCGCGACGCCGCGTGCACGCTCACCGTCATGCCGACCGAACCGACGCACTCGCCCTTGCGGTCGCGCACCGCGATCGCGATGCCGCGCAGACCGAGGTCGAGCTGCTGCTCGGCGATCCAGTGGTCGAGCGACCGCGCGGCGATCACGCTCTCGCGGAAGCGCGCCGGGTCGGTGACGGTGTGGGCGGTGAAACTGGCGAAATCGTGCTCTGCGATCCAGGCATCGAGCGCCGCATCGGTCCAGCTCGCGGCGATGACGATGCCCGGCGTGACGACGTGCGCCGGCACGCGCACGCCGACCTGGTAGCCGATCGACACGAAGCGTGGCGGACTGCTGCGTGCGACGTAGACGATCTCGTGGCCGTCGAGCACGCTGAAATTGACCGTCTCGCCCGACTGCGCCGACGCCCGCTGGATGAACGGCTGCGCGAGTCGTGGCAGCCGTGCCGCGCCGAGGTAGCTCTGGCCGAGCCGCAGGATCCTCGGCGTCAGCCAGTAGTGCTTGCCGTCGGTGTCGGCGTAGCCGTAGTGCAGCAGGCTCAGCAGGAAGCGGCGCGCCGCGGTGCGCGAGAGGCCGGTGAGCCGCGCCGCCTCCGAGGGCGTCAGCCGGGGATGGTCGTCGTCGAAGGCCTCGATCACGCGCAGGCCCTTGCCCAGACCCTCGATCAGATCCTTGCGATCGACGTCCGGCTTCGCCGGGACGGCAGCGTCTCGATGCGTCGATGTCATGCCGAACCCCGTGATAACCCGCAAAGTGTTCGATCAGCGACCCAGGCGCGCGATCATCGCGCAATGCGGGCCGACGCGTCTTGTCGACAACCCTGCGGCTGCCTAAGGTGGTGTCCAGCACAACAACGGAGACATCGCCATGGCACGACACGCGACCATCGCGGGCGCCAAGTCGCAGTCGAGGAAGGCCGCCGCCAGCGGCTGGATCGGCTCTGCGCTCGAGTACTACGACTTCTTCATCTACGCGACCGCCGCGTCGCTCATCTTTCCGCAAATCTTCTTCCCGAAGGGCGACCCGTCGATGGCGATCATCGCCTCGCTCGCGACCTACGGCGTCGGCTACGTCGCCCGGCCGATCGGCGCGTTCGTGCTCGGGCACCTCGGCGACACCCACGGCCGCAAGCAGGTGCTGCTGGTGTGCATGTTCCTGATGGGCGCGTCGACGATGGCGGTCGGCCTGCTCCCGACCTACGACCAGGTGGGCCTCTGGGCGCCGGCGCTGCTCGTCGCGCTGCGGCTGGTCCAGGGCTTCGCGGTGGCGGGCGAGATCTCGGGCGCGAGCTCGATGATCCTCGAGCACGCGCCGTTCGGCCGCCGCGGCTTCTTCTCGAGCTACACGCTGCAAGGCGTGCAGGCGGGCCAGATCCTCGCCGCGGCCGTCTTCCTGCCGCTCGCGCACTACATGCCGACCGAGGCGTTCAACAGCTGGGGTTGGCGCATCCCGTTCCTGCTCAGCTTCTTCGTGATCGTCGCCGGCTACGTGATCCGCCGCGAGGTCGAGGAGACGCCGGCCTTCGCCGAGGAAGGGCGCCACGGCGAGGTGCCGAAGGCGCCGATCGTCGAGGCGTTCCGGTACTGCTGGCGCGACATGCTGCGCGTGGTCTGCATGGCGCTGATGAACGTGATCCCGGTCGTCACCTCGGTCTTCGGCGCGGCGTACGCGGTGCAGTCCGCCTATGGCATCGGCTTCTCGAAGGACGTCTACCTCTGGATTCCGGTGCTCGGCAACATCGTCGCGGTGGTGGTGATCCCGCTCGTCGGCAACCTGTCGGATCGCATCGGCCGCCGCCCGCCGATCATCGTCGGCGCACTCGCGACCGGCCTGCTGTCGTTCGGCTACCTCTACGCGATCAGCATCCACAGCGTGCCGCTCGCGGTCGTGCTGTCGCTGCTGATGTGGGGCGTGGTCTACCAGGGCTACAACGCGGTGTTCCCGAGCTTCTACCCCGAGCTCTTCCCGACCCGCGCACGCGTGTCGGCGATGGCGATCTCGCAGAACGTCGGCACGACGATCACGGCGCTGCTGCCGGCGCTCTTCGCCGCGGTCGCGCCGCCAGGGTCGGCGAACATCCCGCTGACGGTCGGCGCGATCACCTTCGCCGTCACCGCGATCGCTGCGACCGCTGCCTGGAGCGCGCGGGAAACGTTCCGCCTCCAGCTCGCCGACCTCGGCCGCGCCGGTGCGGTGCCGGTCGACAAGCTGGCCTACGATCGAGCGCGCGCGCAGACGTTCGACGACACGCGGCTCGCGAAGGCCTCGGCTTGACTGCGGAAGGGGCCGGACCATGATCAACGGCAGGACGCTTCTCATCGCGCACCTCGGCTTCCCGACCGAGACCTTCAAGTCGCCGATGATCTACAACCCCTGGTTCGCGCACCGCGGCATCGACGCCGTCGTCGTGCCGATGGGCGTCAAGGAAGACGGCTATCCCGAGGTGCTCGGCGCGCTCGCCCGGCTCACCAACCTGCGCGGCGCGCTCGTCACCATGCCGCACAAGATCACGACGATGGGCCTGGCCGACGAACTGACGCCGACCGCGCGCATCGCCGGCGCCTGCAACGCGCTGCTGCTGCGCGACGACGGCAGCTGGCTCGGCGACCAGTTCGACGGCGCCGGCTTCGTGCGCGGCGTGCTGCGCAAAGGCCGGCGCGTCGAGGGCACGAGCGTGCTCGTCGCCGGCTGCGGCGGTGTCGGATCGGCGATCGCGGCGTCGCTCGCGGCGGCCGGCGTCGCCACGCTCGCGCTCCACGACAGCCGTGCCGCCTCGGCCGAGGCCTTGCGCGACCGCTTGCTGCAGCACTACCCGAAGCTCGTCGTGCGCCTCGGCTCGAACGACCCGGCGGGCCACGACATCGTCGTCAACGCGACGCCGGTCGGCATGAAGGACGGCGATCCGCTGCCCTTCGACGTCGAGCGCATCGCGCCGACGACGTTCGTCGGCGAAGTCGTCATGAAGGCCGAGACCACGCCGCTGCTGCGGGCGGCGAAGGCCAGGGGCTGCGAGGTCCAAGTCGGCACCGACATGCTGTTCGAGATGATTCCTGCGTATCTCGAGTTCTTCGGCTTCGGCACCGCGACCGCCGACGAGCTGCGGCGGGTCGCGCAGGTCCAGTACGGATGATTCCTCCCTCGTTGAAAGTGAAAGGCGCACGCCGATGACCGATCTCTCCGACCGCGAAGCCCTGGCCGGCGTCGCCAACCCGCTCGGCATGGACGGCATCGAGTTCGTCGAGTTCAGCACCTCGCGGCCGCAGGCGCTCGGCCAGGTGCTCGAGACGATGGGCTTCCGCCCGGTCGGCCGCCACCGCTCGCGCGAGGTGCTGCGCTACCGCCAGGGCGCGATGAACGTGATCGTCGACGCGCACCCCGGCGCCGCACCGCGCGGCGCCGCGCCGACCGACACGCCGGCCCTCTCGGCGATCGGCCTGCGCGTTCGCGACGCCGCGTCGGCCTACCAGCGCGTGCTCGACCTCGGCGCCTGGGCGGTACCGACGCAGGTGGCGGTCATGGAACTCAACATCCCGGCGATCCACGGCGTCGGCGCGACGCGCTTCTACTTCGTCGACCGCTACGACGACTTTTCGATCTACGACGTCGACTTCACGCCGATTCCGACCGTCGATCCCGCGCCGCCGGCGCTCACCGGTCTGCACTGGTTCGGCGTGGTCCAGTACATCGGCAACGACCGCATGGAGGACTGGACCGCGTTCTACCGCGAGCTGTTCGGCTTCGGCGTGCTGCCCGACAGCGAGCGCTTCGGCATCCTGCCCAAGGGCCGGGTGCTGCGGAGCCCATGCGCCAAGTTCTACCTGCAGCTGATCGAACCCGAGCCCGGCATCCTCGACGTCTCGGGCGAGGAGTGGCTCGAGCGCGTCGCCCTCGGCACGCCAGACGTGCTCGCGACCGCGGCAGCCTTGCGCGCGCGCGGCGTCGAATTCGCCGAGACGCACGGCGTGGCCGTCGACGCCCGCGGCGCGGTCACGCGCGGCGGCAGCGGCGGCACGCGCTTCGAGCTCGTCCACCACGAGGAGCCGTCGTCATGACGCGTGCGACCGTGCCGTTCGACGACTTCGGCATGGACACGATCTCGCTCGCCGGCACGCTGCCGCAGAAGCTCGCCGCGATCCGCGACGCCGGCTTCTCGCAGGTGATGCTGATGGCGCGCGACGTCGTCGGCCATGCCGGCGGCGTCGACGAGGCGGCCGCGCTCGTGCGCGCGAGCGGCCTGCGGGTCACGGGCTTCCAGGTCCTGCGCGACTTCGAAGGCCTGTCGGGCCACCTCCACGACTACAAGATCGAGATCGCGAAGTCGATGCTCGAGCTGTGCCGCGCGGTCGGCAGCCGGGTGCTGCTCGTCTGCTCGTCGACGTCGACGCACGCGAGCGCCGACGCCGACAAGGCCGCCGCCGACCTGAAGAAGCTCGCGATGCTGGCATTGCCGCTCGGCATCCGCATCGCCTACGAGGGCCTGTCGTGGGGCCGCAGTGTCAACGAGTTTACTGCCGCGTGGGACATCGTCTGCCGCGCCGACGTGCCCAACCTCGGCATCGGCATCGACTCGTTCCACGCACTGGCGACGCAGACGCAGCTCGACGAGCTCGACCTGCTCGACCCGGCGAAGATCTTCCTCGTCCAGCTCGCCGACTTCATGTGGAACGAGGTGCCGTCGTTCGAGGAGCGCATCGAGACGGCCCGTCACTTCCGCGTGTTCCCCGGCGAGGGCGTGCACAGCCGCGCGCTCGCCGAGCTCGTCGTCCGCCTCGACCGCCTCGGCTACGGCGGCGACTACAGCTTCGAGGTCTTCAACGACGACTACCAGCAGATGCCGCTGCCGCTCGTCGCCGCCCGCGCGCGCCGCGCTGCGCTCTGGCTCGAGGACGACGTCCTGCAGCGCTCGATGCCGCTGCAGGGACGGATGCCGCTGCGCCGGCGCGGTTGACCCCAGGGCGCGATGCCGCGTCCGACGCTTCGGGCGCCGACGCGGCGTCGCGTCGGAGCGCGCCGCGCGGTCGCCGCGCCGGCGCGGCCGGCTTGACGTAGCTGTCGAAGGTATGGCGTGTCGGCGTGTCGGTGACGAGGCGCCAGCGGCCGAGCAGCGCCGACTCGCCGACGAGGCCGGCAGCGAGCGCGACCTCCGCCGGGTCGAACGGCGCGAACGCCGGCACGTCGTTCCAGCCGAGCACGAAACGGCCGCCCGGACGCAGCACCGCGGCCGACGCGTGCAGCGCCGCCTCGAGCTCGGCGCGGTCGTCGAGACCGAAGCCGTAGACGCCGTTGCAGACGATCGCATCGACCGACTCCGCCGGAAAGTGCGCGGCGATGTCCTGCACCGCCGCGACCACGTGGCCGGTGTGGCCGTGGCGGGCGCGGCGCGGATCGATGTCCATCGTGCGGAAGCGTTCGGTCGCCGGCGCGAACAAGGTCGCGTAGTGCCGCGTGTACGGTCCGCAGCCGACGAAGACGAGCGAACGAAGGCGCGGGTCGGCCGCGAGCGTCGGCAGCAGCGTGCCTTCGAGCACGGCGCGGTCGGCGCTGCGGATGCGGCCGCCGCCGCGCAGCAGCTCGCCGAGCTTGCGGCCGAGCCAGCGCAGGCGGGCGGACCACGGCAGCCCGAGCCAGGCGACGAGTCCCTTGGGCAGACGCGGACGGGAACGGGCGCGCGGCAGGGCCGGCGCGGCGCGGGTGGGCAGGAAGGTCGGGGTCAGACGGAACCTCGTTCGGCGCGGGTGAAGGACGTTGTCGATCGAGTATCGCTCGACGGGGACGGCACGGGCTCGGCCGCGACGGCCGGGCACGCCGACCGCCCGGCCCGGGGCGCTCGCGCGGTGCGCCGCCGGCGCGGCGCTCCGCGGCGGCGCCGCACGTCCTCGCCGCTGCGGCGCCGCCGCGCCGGCTCGAGCACGCACTCCCGGCGCGGCGAGCCGCGGCCTCGGCTCTCCGCGGACGGACCGCGTGCTCCCGTCACTGCGGGATGACGCTCACCTCGACCGCCATGCGCTGGTCGCTGCCGCCGCCGTAGATCACGCCGCGCAGCGGCACGACGTCGGCGAAGTCGGCGCCCCAGCTGAGCGTGATGTAGCGCTCGTCGGCGAGCTGGTCGTTGGTCGGATCGAATTCGACCCAGCCGTGGGCCGGCGAGAACGCGGCGACCCAGGCGTGCGAGGCGTCGGCGCCCATCAGCCGCGGCTGCCCCGGCGGCGGCTCGGTCAGCAGATAGCCGGAGACGTAGCGCGCCGGCAGGCCGAGGCCGCGCAGGCAGGCGAGCATCAGGTGGGCGAAGTCCTGGCAGACGCCGCTGCGCTGGTGAAGCACCTCGTCGACCGACGTGCTCACCGTCGTCGCGCCGGGCTCGAACTCGAACTCGCGGTGGATGCGGCGCATCAGGTCGGTGACCGCCGCGAGCCAGTCGCGGCCGCGCGCGAACGAGGCGCCGGCGTAGACGCGCGCGGCGTCGGAGAGCGGCACGAGCGGCGTCGGCTCGCTCATCCGCGCGGCCTGCAGGTGCTCGGGCGCACCCGGGTGGCGGCGCACCGCCTCGCGCACCGCGTCCCAGCTCGCATCGGCCGCCGCCGCCGTCCCGGTCGCGAACGCGGGCCGGCGGCGCATGACCTCGACGACGCACTCCATCCGCACCCGCAGCATCCGGTGCGCGGCGTGCAGGCCGAAATGGGTGACGGTGTTGCCGAAGCTGTCGAGCTCGTCGCGGCGCTCGTCGGGCGCCGGCTCGATGCGCAGCGTGCAGGCTTCGAGCGTCTGCCACGGCAGGCTGCGCGGCGTGAGCCGCGCGAGCTGCCACGACTGCGACACCGGCGCGCTGTAGGCATAGCGCGTCTCGTGCTCGACGGTGTAACGCGCGACCGCGTCCGCCGCAGCGTCGACCGGCGCCATCACGCGACCAGCGACAGCACGCTGCGCGACGCGGCGTGCTGGAAGAACTTGAGCGTCAGCTCGTCCGACACCGCGCCGGCGGCGCCGCGGCACATCTCGAGCAGGCCGGCGATCGCTGCACTCTCCGGCTGCAGGTCGGCCGGGACGAGCTGGCGCAGCGCCTGCTGCGCCGGCGCGAGGATGTCGCTCGCGAAGCGGCCGTGCGTCATCTCGAGCTTGGCGATGTATTCCACCAAACCTTTCAGCTGGAAGGCGACCGAGCGGGGGTTGCTCTCGTCGCGCAGCAGCATGTCGAGCACCGGCAGCCATTCGGGCGCGACGAGATAGCGCGAGCGGTAGGTCACGGTCGAGTCGCAGAGCTCGAGCAGCCAGTCGAGGCCGTGCGAGCCGGCATCGGCGGTCGCGAGCTGCAGCACCTGGCAGAGCGTCGAGAGCCGCTCGACGCGCCGGCCGATCGAGAGGAAGCGCCAGCCGACGTTGCGCGTCATGCCGTCGAGCACGAAGCCGGAGAGCGTCACCATCGACGTGACCGCGCGATCGAGCCAGGCGAGCGCCAGCGGCAGGCCGGCGCCGCGGCGGAAGATCGGGTCGCCGGTCAGCTGGTTGAGCGTGCGCCAGTTGTCGTCGGACATCCGGTCGCGCAGGTTGAACGCCGAGCGCGACAGCTGCCGCAGGCTCTGCGCGACGGCCTCGTCGGGATGCGTGGCCGCGCGCAGCAGCGCGACGCCGGGTTCCTCGAGGCCGTCGACCAGGCCGAGCCGCTCGCACAGCAGCAGCGCCGGCGACGCGCCGGTCGCATGGTCGTCGACGTGGTCGAGCAGGCCGCCGATGGCGACGCGCAGGATCCGGATCACGCTCTCGCTGCGCTCGCCGTAACGGCCGAACCAGTAGAGGTTCTCGGCGGCGCGCGACGGCAGGTTGGCGCGCGAGCCGATCAGGTCCTCGGGGCGGACCGTGGTGGACATCAGCGAGAACGACGCGTTGACCGGCGCGCTCGAGAGCGTCCAGGTGTCCTTCGAGCGGCCGCCGCGCTGCATCGCGATGACGCGCGAGTCGCCGTCGCCGGCGACGCGCGTCAGGCCGCCGGGCATGACGCGGTAGCCCGCCGGCGTGGCGACGGCGAAGACCCGCAGACCGACGGTGCGCGAGGCGAGCACGTCGCTCGCGCCGCCGGAGCGAAGGTCGGGCTCGCGGCGGCCCGGGCCGCCGCCCGCCGCGATGCGCTCGAGCACCGGCGCCTGCGACACGTGGACCCACTCCTGTGCCACGTAGCGCTGCGGCCGGTGCGCGACCTTGGCCTTGAGCGCCGTGCGCTGCTCGGCGCCGAGATCGGCGCCGAAGACCGCCGGCTCGTGCACCGAACGTTCGAGCGGCTTGATGAGCAAGGTGTCGAGCCGCTTCCAGGCGTCGTCGAACGCGGCCGGCTCGCCGAGCCACCAGGTCGCGACCGACGGCAGCTTGAGCGGCTCGCCGAGCAGCCGCGCGCTGAGCTTCGGCAGATAGCCGAGCAGCGCGCCCGATTCGAGCACGCCCGAGCCGAGCGCATTGCCGACGAAGACGGTGCCGCGGCGCGCGCAGTCGGTCAGGCCGGCGATGCCGAGCGCCGAATCGGAGCGGAGCTCGAGCGGATCGCAGTAGTCGTCGTCCTGACGGCGAAGGATGGCGTGGACGCGCTTCAAGCCCTCGACCGTCTTCATCCAGACGCAACCGCTGCGCACGGTCATGTCGCTGCCCTCGACGAGCGGGAAGCCGAGGTAGCGGGCGAGCAGCGCGTGTTCGAAGTAGGTCTCGTTGTAGGGGCCGGGCGTGAGCAGCACGGCGAGCGGCGGGCCGTCGCCGCGCGGCGCCCAGCGCAGCAGCGCGTCGCGCAGCGCCGCGAAGAACGACGCGAGGTGCTGCACGTTCAGCGCGCTGAACATCTTCGGGAAGACACGCGAGACGACGAGCCGGTTCTCGAGCGCGTAGCCGGCACCCGACGGCGCCTGCGTGCGGTCGCTGACGACCCACCAGCGGCCGTCCGGCGAACGCGCCAGATCGGCCGCGTACTGGAAGAGGTGGATGCCGCCCGGCGGCCGCACGCCCTGCACCGGATGCAGGAAGCCGCTGTGGCCGAAGACGACCGCCGGCGGAATCGCGCCCGAGCGCAGCAGCGCCTGCGGCCCGTAGAGATCCGCGAGCACGCGGTTGAGCAGGTCGGCGCGCTGCGCGATGCCGGCCTCGATTTGCGCCCATTCGTCGGCCGGCAGCAGAAGCGGCAGCGGATCGACCTCCCAGGGCCGGTCGGCGCCCTTCGGGTCGGCGTAGACGTTGTAGGTGATGCCGTTCTCGCGGATCTCGCGCTCCATCAGCGACAGCGTGTCGCCGATCTCGGCGCCGTCGCGCGCGGCGAGCGAGCGCAGGAAATCGTCCCAGTGCGGACGCGGCGTGCCGGGTCGGGCGAGCATCTCGTCGTACCGGCCTTCGAGGGCCGAATAGCCGGACAGCAGGGGAATCGGCATGGCGCGGTCGGAGTCGGGCGCCGAGTGTGTCACAGCGCCTGCGGCGGACAGCGCAGAGGCACGGCGTCGGGCTACGGCCCGGCGCGGCCGGCGGGCACCGGCGCTGCCGCGCTCAACACGCCGAGCGCGATCAGCGACGCACCGCTCGCCCGCCGGCCGATGCGGCCGACGGCCTTGCCGCGTCCGAGCAGCACGGGTGCGATCGTCGCGGCGAGAACCGCGTAGCCCGCGTCGGTCGCGGCGGCGACGGCGACAAAGATGCCGCCGAGCACGACCGCCTGGCCGAGCAGCGGGGCACCGGCGTCCATGAACTGCGGCAGGAACGCGGCGAAGAAGAGCGTCGTCTTCGGGTTCAGCAGCGCGACGACGAGGCCGTCGCGCCAGAGCCGCCCGAGCGGCAGCGACGGCACGAGGGAGGCAGGCGTCGCGGCGGTGCCGTCGTCGACGCCTGCCGAGCGCCACGTCCGCCAGCCCAGCAGCACGAGATAGGCCGCGCCGGCGAGCTTGACGACGAGGAAGGCGCCGCTCCACACCGCGAA
>CAXUDL010000058.1:10589-25162 GCA_964249855.1 uncultured Rhizobacter sp.
CCTGGCGTGAGCGCGAGCAGCAGGCTCGCCGCGAGGAACGCGGGCGACGGCATCTCACACCGCGCGCCGCAGGTCGAGCGTGAACGGGAAGTTCGGATTGCGCGGCTCGTCGACGATGTGCATCCGGCCCGGCGTGTGACCGGTCCGGAAGAAGCGCGCCAGGCGCCGCGCCTCGGCCTCGAGGACGTTGACCGGGAATGTGTCGTAGCTGCGGCCGCCCGGGTGCGCGACGTGGTACTGGCAGCCGCCCATCGAGCGGCCCATCCAGGTGTCGACCAAATCGATGACGAGCGGCGCCTGCACCGGGATGCTCGGGTGCAGCGCCGACGGCGGGTTCCAGGCCCGAAAGCGCACCGCGCCGACGTATTCGCCGACCCGGCCGGTCGGCTGCATCGGGATGCGGCGGCCGTTGCAGGTGAGCACGTGGCGGTCGCCGACGAGGCCGGTCGCGCGCAGCTGGATGCGCTCGACCGACGAGTCGACGAAGCGCGTCGTGCCGCCGACCGCGCCCTCCTCGCCCATGACGTGCCAGGGCTCGAGGGCGAGGCGCAGTTCGACCTCGACGCCCATGGCGGCGAAGTCGCCGAGGCGCGGAAAGCGGAAGTCGAGGTGGGGCGCGAACCAGTCGAGCTGCACCGGGGTGCCCGCCTCGGTCAGCTCCTCGCAGACGTCCGACAGGTCCTGCCAGAGGAAGTGCGGCAGCATGAAACGGTCGTGCAGCTCGGTGCCCCAGCGCTTCAGCCGTTCCGGCCGGTAGGGCTGCTTCCAGAAGCGCGAGACCAGCGCGCGCATCAGCAGCTGCTGCGTCAGGCTCATGCGCGCATGCGGCGGCATCTCGAAGGCGCGCATCTCGAGCAGGCCGAGCCGGCCGGTCGGGCCGTCCGGCGAGTACATCTTGTCGATGCAGAACTCGGCGCGATGGGTGTTGCCGGTGACGTCGATCAGGAGGTTGCGCAGCAGCCGGTCGACGAGCCACGGCGGCACGTCGCCGCGCTCGGCGGTGATGCGCTGCAGTTCGGCGAAGGCGATCTCGAGCTCGTAGACCGAGTCGTTGCGCGCCTCGTCGATGCGCGGCGCCTGGCTCGTCGGGCCGACGAAGAGGCCCGAGAACAGGTAGCTCAGCGCCGGATGGTTGTGCCAGTACGCGACCATGCTCGCGAGCAGGTCGGGCCGGCGCAGGAATGGCGAATCGGCGACGGTCGCGCCGCCGAGCACGAAATGGTTGCCGCCGCCGGTGCCGGTGTGGCGGCCGTCGAGCATGAACTTCTCGGTCGACAGCCGCGTCTCGTGCGCTGCCTGGTAGAGGTGCGTCGCCTGGTCGACGAGCTCGGTCCAGCTGTGCGCCGGATGGATGTTGACCTCGATCACGCCGGGGTCGGGCGTGACGCGCAGCAGTGCGAGCCGAGGATCCTTCGGCGGCTCGTAGCCCTCCAGGATCACCGGCATCTTCATGTCGAGCGCGGTCGCCTCGACGGCGCCGACGAGCTCGAGGTAGTCCTCGAGCTGCGTCATCGGCGGCATGAAGACGTAGAGCCGGCCGCCCCGCGGCTCGGCGCTCATGGCGGTCCGCGTGATCGCAGCGGCCGACTCGAAGCGGCCGGGGGCGTGCAGCGGTGCCGGCGTGCCGGCCGCCGCGCCGGTGCCGAGCGCCGGCCGGTCGCCCGACTGCGCGGCGCGCGAGCGCTCGGCGAAGCCGGCCGCGCCGGGCGACGGCACAGAAGCGCCCGGCACGGCCGACCATCCCGGCGTCGCAGCAGGGCCGGTGGCGTCGCCGAAGCGCAGCCGCTGGTAGGGCGCCAAGGGCGCGAACACGCCGCTCTGGTCGGGCGGATAGACCCAGGGCAGGTCGGTGTCCTTCGCCCAGGGCTGCGAGTCGAGCGGCAGCCGGTAGCCGAGCGCCGAGTCGCCGGGGATCAGGTAGCAGCGCTCGGCGCGCAGGAACCACGGCCCCGTGCGCCAGCCGGTGCCGGACGGATCCCTGGCGACCGGAAAGACGTGGCCGACGACGCGGTCGAGACCCTGCGTGAACACCTTGCGCAGGCGGTCGCGCTCGAGCGGATCGGCGAGGCGCGCGTCGAACGGGTCGACGTTGGTCGGCAGCCGCCGCTCGCGCCAGAGGTAGTACCAGGTGTCCTCGTAGGCCGGAAAGACGTGCTGCGGATCGAGCCCCAGGTGCCTCGCGACACCGGCGAGGAAGCGGTGCGCATGCACCTCCGTCGCGCCGTGGTCGTCGTGCTCGTCGGCGAAGAGCTCCGGGTGCGTCCAGACCGGATCGAAGTCCTTGCGCCAGAACAGGTTGAGCGACCAGCGCGGCAGCTGCTCGCCCGGATACCACTTGCCCTGGCCGTAGTGCAGCAGGCCGCCCTGGCCGTACTTGAGGCGGAGCCTGGCCATCAGCTCGGCGCTGAGCAGCCGCTTGGTCGGCCCCATCGCCTCGGTGTTCCACTCCGCGCCCTCGCGGTCGTCGACCGACACGAAGGTCGGCTCGCCGCCCTGCGTCAGGCGGACGTCGCCGGCGCGCAGGTCGGCGTCGACACGATGGCCGAGCGCGTCGATCGCCGCCCACTGCGCCTCGGTGTAGGGCAGCGTGACGCGCGGCGTCTCCCAGACGCGGCGGACCGACATCGAATGGTCGAAGGTCGTCTCGCATTCGTCGATCTCGCCGCTCACCGGCGCCGCGGACGACGGCTCGGGCGAGCAGGCGAGCGGGATGTGGCCTTCGCCGGCGAGCAGGCCCGAGGTGGGGTCCAGACCGATCCAGCCGGCGCCGGGCAGGAACACCTCGCACCACGCGTGCAGGTCGGTGAAGTCGATCTCGGTACCGCTCGGGCCGTCGAGCGACTTCACGTCGCTCTTCAGCTGGATGAGGTAGCCCGAGACGAAGCGCGCGGCGAGGCCGGCGTGGCGCAGCAGCTGCACGAGCAGCCAGCCGGTGTCGCGGCACGAACCGCTCGCCTTGACGAGCGTCTCCTCGGGTGTCTGCACGCCGGGCTCGAGACGGACGAGGTAGGCGATGTCGCGCTGCAGGCGCTGGTTCACCGAGACGAGGAAGTCGTTGGTCGGCGTCTTCGTCCGCGGGATCGCGGCGAGATAGGCCTGGAAGGTCGGCGAGGCGGCGAGCTCGGGCAGCGTCTGCAGGTACGGTGCGAGCTCGGTCCTGAGCTCGGGCGCGTAGTCGAACGGGAAGTGCTCGGCGGACGGCTCGAGGAAGAAGTCGAACGGATTGAGCACCGCCATCTCGGCGACGAGATCGATCTCGATCCGGAACGAGGTCGTCTTGTCGGGGAAGACGAGCCGCGCGAGGTAATTCGACTGCGGATCCTGCTGCCAGTTGACGAAGTGCGTGGCCGGCTCGACGCGCATCGAATAGCTGAGGATGCGCGTGCGCGAATGCGGCGCCGGCCGCAGGCGCACGACCTGCGGGCCGAGGTGGATCGGTCGGTCGTACCGGTAGTGCGTGACGTGGTTCAGCGCGACGTGGATGGACATGCAGGCTCCGGAAGGGGTACGGCGAGGTCGGCACGACGTGCCCCGACCGGCGGCCGGGTCGCGCCCGGCCGCTCGAACGGCGTGATTGTCGCGTGGGCGGTCGACCGGCCGGTGCCGATCACGCCGCGACCGGCACGAGGAAGTCGCGGCTGATGCCGACGCCCAGCGTGCCGACGCGCTCGAGGAACTGCGTCAGATAGGCATGCAGGCCCGTCGCGAGGATCTCGTCGATGCGGCCGTATTCGAGGTCGGCCTGCAGCCGCCCGGCACGGCGCAGTGTCTCGGTCGACTGCTCGTTGGCGACGCGCTTGAGGTTCGTCACCACCTCGTGCACGCAGGCGGCGAGCGAGCGCGGCATGTCGGCCCGCAGGATCAGCAGCTCGGCGACCTTCTCGGGACGGATGACGTTGCGGTAAGCCTTGCGGTACACCTCGAAGCCGGAGACCGAGCGCAGGATGCCGGACCAGTGATAGAAGTCGACCTCTGCGTCGCGGCCGGCGATGTTGCCGCTGCCGTGGTACTCGCTCTCGACGGCGTGGAACTTGACGTCGAGCAGCCGCGCCGTGTTGTCGGCGCGCTCGAGGAAGCTGCCGATGCGCAGGAAGTGGAACGCCTCGTCCTGCAGCATCGTGCCGACCGTCACGCCGCGCGACAGGTGCGAGCGGAACTTGACCCACTCGAACGTCGAGCTCGGATCGCGGAGGAACGATTCGCTGGCGATCATGCGCTGGAACTCGAGCCAGGTCTGGTTCTGCGTTTCCCAGACCTCGGTCGTCAGCGTGCCGCGCACGGCGCGGGCGTTCTCGCGCGCCGCGCGCAGGCAGTTGCGGATCGACGAACCGTTGTCGGCATCGCTCACCATGTAGCGCATGACGTTCGCCTGGCTGACCTCGCCGTAGCGCTCGGCGAAGTGCCCGGAGAGCTCGCTGATGCCGAGCAGGCCCTTCCAGCCGCGCTCGGCCTCGTCGGCCGACTGCGGCATGAGCGACGCCTGGTAGTTGACGTCGAGCATGCGGGCGGTGTTCTCGGCGCGCTCCATGTAACGGGCCATCCAGAACAGATGGTCGGCGGTCCTCGACAGCATGTCGCGTTCCTTTCGGGGTCAGGCTTCCAGCACCCAGGTGTCCTTCGTCCCGCCGCCCTGCGACGAGTTGACGACGAGCGAACCCTGCTTCAGCGCGACGCGCGTCAAGCCGCCGGGCACCATCTGCACTTCCTTGCCCGACAGCACGAAGGGCCGCAGGTCGATGTGGCGCGGCGCGATGCCGCTCTCGACGTAGGTCGGACAGGTCGACAGGCTCAGCGTCGGCTGGGCGATGTAGCCGGCCGGGTTGGCGACGAGCACGCGGCGGAAATCCTCGATCTCGGCCGCGGTCGCCGCCGGGCCGATGAGCATGCCGTACCCGCCGGCGCCGTGGACCTCCTTGACGACGAGTTCGTCGAGGTTGTCGAGCACATAGCGCAGGTCCTCGTCCTTGCGGCAGAGATAGGTCGGCACGTTGTTGAGGATCGGCTTCTCGCCCAGATAGAACTCGACCATCTGCGGCACGTACGGATAGATCGACTTGTCGTCGGCGACGCCCGTGCCGATGGCGTTGGAGAGCGTGACGTTGCCGGCGCGGTAGGCGCCGAGCAGGCCGGCACAGCCGAGCGTCGAATCGGCGCGGAAGGCCTGCGGGTCGAGGAAGTCGTCGTCGACGCGGCGGTAGATCACGTCGACGCGCTTCGGGCCCTGCGTCGTGCGCATGTAGACGAAGTTGTCGCGGACGAACAGGTCCTGGCCCTCGACGAGCTCGATGCCCATCTGCTGCGCGAGGAAGGCGTGCTCGAAGTAGGCGCTGTTGTGCATGCCCGGCGTCAGCACGACGACGGTCGGCTCGTTGACCGACGCCGGCGCGACCGAGCGCAGCGTCTCGAGCAGCAGGTCGGGGTAGTGCGCGACCGGCGCGACGCGGTGCTGGCTGAACAGCTCGGGAAAGAGCCGCATCATCATCTTGCGGTCCTCGAGCATGTAGCTCACGCCGCTCGGCACGCGCAGGTTGTCCTCGAGGACGTAGTAGCTGCCGCTGCCGTCGGCGTTCGCCGCGCGGACGATGTCGATGCCCGAGATGTGCGAATAGATGCCGCCGGGCACGTCGACGCCCGTCATCTCGGGCCGGAACTGCGCGTTCTTCAGGATCTGCTCGGCCGGGACGATGCCCGCCTTGATGATCGCCTGCTCGTGGTAGACGTCGTGGATGAAGCGGTTCAGCGCGGTCACGCGCTGCGCGAGCCCCCTTTCCAGCTCGGCCCACTCGCCGGCGGGAATGACGCGCGGGATCAGGTCGAACGGAATGAGGCGCTCGTTGCCGTGGCCGTCCTCGTCCTTGGCGCCGTAGACCGCGAAGGTGATGCCGACGCGGCGGAAGATCATCTCGGCTTCTTCCCGGCGCGACAGCATGACGTCGCTCGGCTGCTGACGGAGCCAGCGGTCGTAGCCGAGATAGTGGTCGCGCACCACATCGCCGCCGGCGTGCATCTCGTCGAAACTGAATCTCATCGGACGCCTTTCTGCGGGCGAGGGTAGCAAATCGCAGGCCATTGGCGACCACCGACGGTGCGGCGAAGCCTACCGCACTGCAGTCGCCGGCTCGGCGTGCCAATAGCGGCGAACGGCATCGCGCTCGCAGCCGCCACGCGGCGCGGGCATGTCCGACGCCCAGTGCCAGGCACCGCACGCGGTGCTGAGCCGGACGGCGATGCCGCGGTCGAGGTAGCGGTCGACGACGTCCGGCGCGGGGTGGCCGAAGCGGTTCCGGTACCCCGCCTGGAACACGGCGACGGCCGGCGCCACCGCATCGACGAACGGCGCGGTCGACGACGTCCGGCTGCCGTGGTGCGGCACGACGAGCACGTCGCTGCGCAACGCGTCGCGCCGGGTCGCGAGCAGCGCCGCTTCCTGCTCGCGCTCGACATCGCCGGTCAGGAGCACGCTCGCGCCGTCGGCCGCGGCGACGCGCAGCACGCACGACATGGCGTTCGACTTGAGCCGCCGCGCGTAGTCGTCGGCCTCGGGGCGGAGGATCTCGAAGCGCACGCCGTCCCAGTCCCAGGCCTGGCCCGCCCGGCAGCGCGTCGCGTGCGGCGCGCGCGCGAGGAGCGGATGACCGTCCTCGAGCGAACTGAGCACGTCGTCGACCGGCAGGCCGGCGAGCAGCGAACGCGCGCCGCCGACATGGTCGAGATCGCGGTGGCTCAGCACGAGCCGGTCGACGCGCGTCTCGCCCCAGGCGCGGAGCAGCGGCAGCAACACGCGTTCGCCGGCGTCGGTCTCGGGCGAGAACTGCGGGCCGGTGTCGAAGACGAGCAGATGGTCGCGCGTGCGGACCGTCACCGCCGTGCCCTGGCCGATGTCGAGCGCGAGCAGGTCGAACGCGCCCGGCGCCGGCCGCGGCAGCGCCGGCCAGAAGAGCGCCAGCAGCAGCGGCACGCCGAGCGCCCGCGCCCGCCACGGCAGCGGCAGCACCAGCAGCGCCGCGCCGACGAGTCCGGCGAGCTGCGCCCAGGCCGGCGCGACCGGCAGCATCCACACCGCGCCGGGCCAGCCGGCGAGTGCGCCGAGCAGCCGGTTCAAGCCGCCCATCACCCAGGCACCGAGCGTCCAGAGCGGCACGAAGGCGACGCCGAGCAGCGCGAGCGGCGTCACGACGAGCGTGATCAGCGGGATCGAGATCAGGTTGGCGACGAAGCCGACGACCGAGATCTGCTGGAAGAAGACGAGCGTCAGCGGCGTCAGGCCGAGCGTCGCGATCCACTGGGTGCGCAGCGTGTCGCGGGCGACGTGGCCGCCGCGCGCCATCCAGCGGCGCCAGCGGGCGGCTTCGGCGTTCGGCACGTCGACGCCGCCTGCTGCCGGCCCCGACGCCATCAGCAGCGCGACCGCGGCGAACGACAGCCAGAAGCCCGCCTGCAGCAGCGCCCACGGATCGAAGACGGTGACGACCACCGCGGCGGTCAGCAGCACCGCCGTCCACGGCCAGCGCAGGCCGGACGACTGCAGCAGCACGACGGTCGCGATCATCCAGACGGTGCGCTGCGACGGCACGCCCCAGCCCGAGAAGATGCCGTAGGCGAAGCACGCCGCCAGGCCGCCGAGCCGCGCGGCGACCGGCACCGGCAGCCACCGCATCGCCCGCCGGCTGCGCCGCCAGCCGGCCGCGACGGCGACGCCCGCGAGCCAGCCGAACATCGCGATGTGCAGGCCGCTGATGACGACGAGGTGGGCGATGCCCGTGTTGCGGTACAGGTCCCAGTCGTCGTGCGAGATCGCGCCCTGGTCGCCGACCGCGAGCGCCGCGAGCACGCCGGCGATGCGCGCGTCGGCCACGCGGGCCTCGATGCCGTCGCGCACCCACTGCCGCAGCCGCTCGACGGGAAAGCCCGCCGTGCGGTCGAGCAGCTGCGGCGCCGGGGCGTCGCGCACGCTGCCGGTCGCCCGCAGGTTCTGCTCGAAGAGATAGAGCTCGTAGTCGAAGCCGTACGGATTGACGTTGCCGTGCGGCCGGCGCAGCCGCACCGCGAAGCGCCAGCGCTGGCCGGCGCGCAATTCGCTGCGCGGCTGGACGGCGGCGGCATCGTCGTCGAAGCCCTTGTACCAGCCGAGCAGCAGATGCGTCGGCAGCGCGACCGGGTCGCCGCCGCGGCGCGCATCCTCGACGTCGAAGCGGAAGCGCAGCCCAGAGGGCGTGCGCTGCGGCAGGCTCGCGACGACGCCGGTCAACACCAGGTCCTGGCCTTCGAGCGCGGGATCGAGCGCGTCGTGCCAGCGCGCCTCGGCACGCAGGCCGCAGACGCCCCAGGCGATCGCCGCGACGCCGAACCACGCCGCGAGCCATGCACGCGGCCAGCGCCATGCCGCAGCGACGGCAGCGACGCCGAGAACGATCGCCGCAGTCACCGCGGCGCTCGGCGCGAGCACCGGCTGGTGCAGATGCAGCCCGACGCCGGCGAGCCACGCGACGCCCCAACCGACCAGCCGCGCCCCCGAGGGCGGAGGCAGTTCGGCAGCCGGCGAGGTCATGCCCGCAGTGTAGGATTTGCGGTTCCGTCCAACGCCCTGCGAACGACCCGATGACCTCAGCGCCCACCGACACCCGCGACGACGTCTACGCGCGCCTCGCCGATCACGGCATCGTGCTGCCGCCGCTCGCCGTGCCTGCCGCCGCCTACGTGCCGTTCGTGCGCGCGGGCAACCTCGTCTTCGTGTCGGGCCACATCGCCCGACGCGACGGCAAGCCGTGGGTCGGCAAGCTCGGCCACGACGTCGACACCGCGACCGGCCAGGCGGCGGCGCGCTCGGTCGCGATCGAACTCATGGGCACCCTGCACGCGGCGGTCGGCGACCTGAACCGCATCGAGCGCATCGTCAAGGTGATGAGCCTCGTCAACAGCACGCCCGACTACACCGATCAGCACCTCGTGACGAACGGCTGCTCGGAGTTGCTCGGCACGATCTTCGGCGCGGCCGGCGCCCATGCACGAAGCGCCTTCGGCGTCGCACAACTGCCGACGGGCGCGTGCGTCGAGATCGAGTTGATCGTCCAGGTGGCGTGAGCGCGCCCCGGCGCGACGGCGCGGCGGCCGGAGGCTTCGCCTCGGTGGTGGTGCTCGCGGTCGGCGGGCTGGCAGCGGCACTGGTCTCACAGCACGTCTACGGCATGCAGCCGTGCCCCTGGTGCGTGCTGCAGCGTGTCGTCGTCCTGGCGCTGGCGATCATCGCGGCCGTCGGTTGGGCGTCGCGCAGCGCGGTCGGCCGACGGATCGCCGCCGCGTTCGGCCTGGTGTTCGCGCTCGGCGGCATCGCGGCGGCGCTCTGGCAGCACTTTCGTGCCGCGGCATCGGCCTCTTGCAACCTGACGCTCGCCGACCGCATCGTCAGCGGCCTGCGGCTGGACACGGCGCTGCCGTCGGTGTTCGAGCCGCGGGCGAGTTGCGCCGATGCTGCTGTGCAGCTCTTCGGCCTGCCCTACGTCATCTGGAGCCTCGCGCTGTTCGTTGTGATCGGCGCGACGGCGGCATGGCTGCTTGCCCGGGCCCCAGGCCACGGGCGTCGCTGAACGAACGTCAGCTCATCCGCACCTTGCCGTGCTCGCTCATGTCGGGCGGCGTGCCGGTGACAGCGGCCTTGGCCATCTTGAAAAGCTGCACGACCTTGCTGTCCTTCACGTCCCAGTAGTCGGCGTGGGAGATCCTCACCTGGACCAGTGCCAGGTCCGGGTCGTCGACGCCGCCCGGAAACCAGGCCTCGGTCTCCTTCGACCAGAGCTGCTGCTTCTTGCCCATGTCCTCGACGACGGACGCGGTGCCGGCGACGGACACGTAGCTGTCCTTGCCCGGATCGGCGTAGCTGATGTTGACGGTCGGCTTGGCGGCGATGTCGGCCACCGGCTCGCTCTTCCTCGACATAAAGAACCAGACCGACGAGTCCTCGTCGAGACGCGCGTTCTGCGTCGTCATCGGACGCGAGTGCAAATGGCCGTTGACGTTGTGCAGCGTCGTGAACATCGCGAACTTGATGTCCTTGATGAGGCCCCAGAGCTTGTCGCGGTCGTGGGTCGTTTCGTTGCTCATGCTGGTCCTTTCGAAGTGGAAGCTTCGGCATTCGAGCACCGGTCGTGGTCAGAGACGGTCAGGCGCGGACGGCGATGGCCGTAGGAAGATCGCCTGTGTGTCGGGCGACGACGCGCGGCAGACGCGGGCCTGGGGCCGTTCCTGCCCCTGCCACCGCGTGCGGATGCCGCCGGCCCGGTGCCGTCACTCGTCGGCAGCCAGCACGCGCAGTGCCTTCGGGATCGCGTCCTGCGTGCGGCCGCGGCGCGCGCGGCGGCCCAGGAACGACGCGAGCGCCGCGCCGCGCAGCCGCTCCTCGCGCGCCTTGCCGCCGCGGCCGGTGCCGACGATCGACAGGGTGTCGCGGAACGCGGCGACGCTGACGAGCGCGTCGCCGGCATCGAGGTCGACGAGCGTCAGGCCGCGGCCGCCGTTGGGCTGCAGGCGCAGTTCGTCGAACGGGAACACGAGCAGGCGGCCGGCGAGCGTCAGGCAGGCGACTCGTGCCGCACCCTCGGCGACGCACGGCGGCAGCGGCTTCTCGTCGCCTTCCAGACTCATGAACGACTTGCCGCCGCGCTGGCGGGCGAGCAGATCCGAGACGCGGGCCAGCAGGCCGAAGCCGCCGGTGCCGGCGAGCAGCAGCACCTGCGAGGCAGCGCCGGCGTGGTAGTGGGCCGGCTGCGCGCCGGCCTCGAGGTCGACGAGCGTCGTGATCGGCTGGCCGTCGCCGCGGCCGCTCGGCAGGCCGGCGACCGGCGTGGAGTAGACGCGGCCGTTGCTGCCGACGACGACGAGCGCGTCGACGCTGCGGCAGGCGAAAGTGCCGTGGAGCGCGTCGCCGGCCTTGAAGCCCAGGCCCGCCGGCTCGACCTCGTGGCCCTTCAGCGCACGCACCCAGCCCTTCAGGCTCACCACGACGGTGACCGGCTCGTCGGCGACGCGCACTTCGGCGACCGCGCGCTTCTCGGCCTGGATCAGCGTGCGGCGGTCGTCGCCGTGCTGCTTCGCGTCGGCCTCGAGCTCGCGGATCACCGTGCGCTTGAGGCTCGCGGGCGAATCGAGGATGTCCTGCAGCTTGCCCTGCTCGGTGCGCAGCTGCGTCAGCTCCTGCTCGATGCGGATCGCCTCGAGCCGCGCGAGCTGGCGCAGGCGGATCTCGAGAATGTCGTCGGCCTGCCGCTCGCTCAGCCCGAAGCGCTCGATCAGCGCCGCCTTCGGCTCGTCGGCGGCGCGGATGATGCGGATCACCTCGTCGATGTTGAGCAGCACGAGCTGCCGGCCTTCGAGCACGTGGATGCGGTCGAGCACCTTGGCGAGGCGGTGCCGCGTGCGTCGCTGGACGGTCGTCAGGCGAAAGCGGAGCCACTCGGCGAGGATCTGCCGCAGGCTCTTCTGCGTCGGCCGTCCGTCGGCGCCGATCATCGTCAGGTTGATCGGCGCCGAGCTCTCCAGCGCGGTGTTCGCGAGCAGCGTCGTGATCAGTTCGGGCTGCGGCGTGGACCGTGACTTCGGCTCGAAGACGAGGCGCACCGCCGCGTCCTTGCTCGACTCGTCGCGCACCGCGTCGAGCACGTTGAGCACCAGCGCGCGCAGTTGCACCTGCTCGGCCGACAGGCTCTTCTTGCCCGGCTTGACCTTCGGGTTGGTCAGCTCCTCGATGTCCTCGAGCACCTTCTTCGCGCTCGTGCCGGGCGGCAGTTCGTCGACGACGAGCTGCCACTGGCCGCGCGCCAGGTCCTCGATGCGCCAGCGGGCGCGGACCTTCAAGCTGCCGCGGCCGCTCGCGTACGCTGCCCGGATGTCGTCGGCGCTGCTGATGATCTGGCCGCCGCCGGGGTAGTCGGGACCGGGCAGCAGCGTCGCGAGCTGGTCGTCGGACAGCTTGTCGCTCTGCCCCGGTTCGAACGCTCCGCTCTTGAGCATCGCGACGGCGGCGTTCGCGACCTCGCGCAGGTTGTGGCTGGGCACCTCGGTCGCGAGACCGACGGCGATGCCGCTCGCGCCGTTGAGCAGCACGAACGGCAGACGCGCCGGGAGTTGCTTCGGCTCTTCCTCCGAGCCGTCGTAGTTCGGGATGAAGTCCACCGTGCCTTCGTCGAGCTCGTCGAGCAGCAGCCGCGTGATCGGCGCAAGGCGGGTCTCGGTGTAGCGCATCGCCGCGGCGCCGTCGCCGTCGCGCGAGCCGAAGTTGCCCTGGCCGTCGACGAGCGGATAGCGCTGCGAGAAGTCCTGCGCCATGCGGACCATCGCGTCGTAGGCCGCGGTGTCGCCGTGCGGGTGGTACTTGCCGAGCACGTCGCCGACGACGCGCGCGCTTTTCACCGCCTTCGGCCCGGCCGCCGCGTTGGCGCCGGTGAACGCGAGGCCCATGCGCTCCATCGCGTAGAGGATGCGGCGTTGCACCGGCTTCTGGCCGTCGCAGACATCGGGCAGCGCGCGGCCCTTGACGACCGAGAGCGCGTACTCGAGGTAGGCGCGTTCGGCGTAGTGGGCGAGCGTGACGGCGTCGGCGGGGACGGGGTCGAACAGGTCGGGAGTCAATTGCGGGCTCGCGAAAGACGGAAGGCAACGGCCCACCCTGGCCCAAGACACTGCGCATTGCAGAAATCGATGGGCGACAGGGCTGCGAAAAGCGGGGCGCGAAGGCCGTCGACCGGGGCCGCCGATCACTCTGGCTGCAACCGATCGTGCGTCAGAGCGGCGCGCTTGGCAGCCCGGTTTCGCCTCGTACCGTGGACTCGACCGGCGCCATCCGAGATAGGGCGCCGAGACTAGCACGGCACCCCGAAGGAACGTTCGCCGTCATGGGCTGCCGGGAAGCAATGCCGAGGCGGTCAAACAGCAGCGCAGCGACCGTCAAGAAGTCGTTGGGGCCAATGCAGCGGCCGCTGCGAACGCAGTGCGTTCCATGGCGGACGACCGCCAAGTCGCGCTTGCCGCCCACCCGTGGGAAACGCGGACGCGATGACCGAACCTGGAAGAGACCGGTGGCTCAAATCGGACCGTTGACGACGTTCGTGCCCTTGCACCTTGTCGGGAACGGCGCGCCGACAGGGCTTCCCGGCGTGACTTCGACCACGTCCACCGCGCTGTCGGTGATGACGGCCGGGCACACTACCTGGAACTGTCCGCTCGAGACCACGTCCTTGACCAGCGCCGCGCTGGCCCGGGTGGTGCCCAGGATGGCACCGATGCCACCGACCAGCTGACCTCCAGAGCTTCGCGTGGTCGCGTCGAGCAGCAGGGAACTCAGGCTGATCGCGCGCGCGGCGCCGGGGAAATTGAGACTGAACACGAAGCCCGCAATGTGTCCGTTCGCCACCGAGACGCGCTGGTAGGTGGACGTGATGCCGGCGAAAGCTCCATTCGGGAACACGCCCGGACCGACGATTGAAAACCCGTTCAAGTCGAGGCTGACGCCGTCGACGTTGATCTCGATGCCGTTCACACCCATCGGCACGGTCAGGTTGCCGGACAGTCGGTAGCTGCCGGGCTGGTTGATGCTCACCGGAAAACCCGCAGGATCTGCCGGGGTTACCCCACCGGCGATCGCACGATTCTGGTCGATGAGCGTGACGCCGTCGACAGCCCACGCGGGCGGCGCCGAGGCAGCCGCCAGCAGGACCGCGGTGACAAGGAAGAGACGGGACATCAAGGAATGCATGGAAATCTTTCGCTTCGAGGGATCGGATCGGGGCTCGCGCATGTCAGGACCGGACGAACAGCGGTGACTGCAGAGCTGTCGACGCGCGCCGCCTTGTCAAGGCGACGAGCAGGGCGAGCCCGGCGGCGGTCAGCTGGACCGACGCTGGTTCCGGCACGGCGCTGACACCTGCGCATCCGGCGACGCAGTCCAGCGTGTCGGCGGTGCCGAGAAACTCCGCATCCGCGTTGAAAAGCCGGAACTCGCGAAGGCCGAACGCCGCGATCGACGGCGGGACGAGGGGCAATGCGTCGCTGGCCAGCGCGGTGTGGGTGGCGTCCTCGAAAAACAGTTCCAGCGTCAGCCCCGCGTCCTGCGCGATGACGCCGTATTGATCGACGACGGGGCCGTCGACGGTGTTGACCGTGACGGTCCGGGACGCAGCGTATTGCGTGCCGTCGACGTTGACGGAGAAGCCGTACCCCGGCCCGTTGCTGGTGAACGAGCCGCTGTCGCCGGAAGCGATGGCGTCCACCGCCGCGGAGTCGAACGTGAACCGACCCTCGATCGGCGCACCGAAGCTGCTCAGGCCGAAGGGATCGCTCGTCACGCTGCCGGTAAAGGTGAATGTGACCGGTTGCGACCAGACCACGCTTCCGACGCAGGCAAGTGCACCGAATACGGTTGCACGGAGGCGCCAACGCGCTGCAGGGTGAGACGACATTCGAATAAGCCCGGAACGCGTTGCAGATTGCACAGCCTAGGCGGCACAAAAGCACGACACAACCCCTAACCCCGGGGCATCCGGCGCGCCCACAGGAGCCATGCCTACACGTCCACCTCGATCCCG
>CAXUDL010000059.1:0-22220 GCA_964249855.1 uncultured Rhizobacter sp.
CCCATGGCACAGAGCCGCCGAGCCCAGTGATGCGCACCGCCGCACGACTCCATCGCGACGACACAACCGGGCGGCAACTCCGCGCACCACGCCCTAAACCGGTCGCGGGGCAGCGCTCTGGCTGCGACCAGGCGCCCGACGGCGTCCACCGCGTGCACTTGGATCACGCGCTTGGCGAGATCAACGACTACCCGGGCGACTTGCCCTCGTGTAATCTTCTCCATGGACTTCCCCATTCCTAGACCAGGTTGATGGCTCGACACCAACAATCTTGGCGCATCGTGCGCGGTCAGAGATTGTAGGAAGTCCCTCCGTATTCGTTCGAGCGGACGCTCAACAGCAGGCCCTACGCCTTTGATTACCGCAGCTCCGCGCGGCTTCCTGTCGGCGGCCGCGCAACTTAGCGTTATGCGTACCAAACTCTAACCAGGCCAGGAGTAGCATTTTATGTACGAAAATTGGGGATTTACCGGATCGCCGTTTCAAACGACTTCGCTCCCACCCTCAGAGTTGGGTCAGCAACTCCTTGTTGGACGCGAATCGGAACTTGCGACGCTCATGAAGCGTATCTCGGCGCCTCCCAAACTAGCCACGCTCGAAGGCTTAAACGGTGTTGGCAAAACAAGCATTGTGAACGTCGCAAGCTACAAGTTATTCGATCGGCACATCCGAACTGCCTCAGGGCCAATCTACGTTCCATGCCGGAAGATTTTCCAGCTTAACCCCAATCAAGATCTATCGACGTTCATCGATGCCGTTCTCATGGAGGTTGCTCAATCGCTAATTGATAGTGCCGTCTTGATACGTCAGAAATTCCCCAGCTTGCGAACCGCTGGAATCGATCGCTGGTTAAACGCACCGCAGCTACTCTCGTTCCAAGCTGGTGGTTGGGGCTTCCAGGCCGGCTATCAATCAGAAATGAATACTTCCGCTGGTTTTGAACGAAGTGGGTTCAGAAAGGCGGTTGCAACCTGCCTGGAGCAAGTTTTCCCAACACCGGGAACTGGCGGTGTAATTTGCACGATCGACAACCTTGAACTGCTGCAGTCTTCTGACGTCGCTCGTCAGCAACTCGAGCAACTTCGCGACGAACTGCTGAATATGCAAGGTCTGCGGTGGGTCCTGTGTGGCGCTCTAGGCATTATATATGGAGTAGTCGCATCGCCGAGACTGGAGGGTTTCTTGCACAAGCCGATCGAAGTCGGCGAGATCAACGGTAATCATTCCGCTGATATTCTGCGGAGCAGGCTTTCCGCTTTCTCCAAGGGCTCTGGCGCGCCGTATATCCCGCTAAGGCTCGACGATTTTGCACGACTATACGAGATTCTTCGCGGGAACCTTCGAAGTGTGCTGAGCTACGCTGACGACTACTGTCAATGGGTCTCGGATGGAGCAGCACCGAGCGGCGACGCACAACGTCGGAGCATGTTCGAAAAATGGATGTCTGAGCAAGCAGCTGCGGCGCATGACGCGGCTCGCAGTGAACTTCGCCCAAG
Source organism: uncultured Rhizobacter sp. (assembly GCA_964249855.1). GTDB lineage: Bacteria > Pseudomonadota > Gammaproteobacteria > Burkholderiales > Burkholderiaceae_C > LMDS01. The sequence goes on from CAXUDL010000059.1 coordinate 1,497, forward strand.
AGCAGTTGAAACATTTGATAAGGCAACCTCCATTGGCGGGGTCTTTTCCCCTAGCGACTTCGAAGACTTCAACTTCAACAGCGTACAAGCGTTTCGTCCGTCAATCCGTGATTTGGAGTCCGTGGGTCTTCTCGTTAGCACTCAAGACGATGGAGACAAAAGACGCAAGACGATCCAGGTAACTCCCAAAGGCTGGATGGTAGAACTGCATATGAAATCGCAGACAAAGCAAAGCTAGTGCGGCCGTTCGCTCAGCGCCTTTGCTGATGACGAATAACACTTCCTTCAAGCGGACCTGCCTTAGGCACCGCGCCTAAGGCAAACGTTAGAGCGCAACGTAAATCACGTGGAAGTCTGCGTTTCTCGCCGAATTCGATTGCCGCTATCGGCGGCTATGGGTCGACAGTGACCGGTCGACGCCGGTGAGAGTAGTCGTTGGCCTCACCTCGTTGCTGGAGCGGGTGCTTCGGATTGCAGCTGAACGTCAACTTCTTTGACGCCCAGCGGACAGCCGCTTGAGGAACTGGTCAGGGCCGGGTATCGGCGTCCACCGAAATTGGCCGGGCAAACCTGACCGGCTGCACCCAGTCTGAGGCGGTCTTCCCCGCTGTCTAAGTCATTGCTGCAACTGACTGCTCCCGATGTCCCGTGGGGCGCTTATGTCTCAAACCTTCGCCGGGAAAGAGCGGCCCTCCCTCACCGGCCCAGTTGTCTCGAACTTTTTCGTTCAGAACAGTGGCAGCTGCCGGCTATTCGGCCTTGGTCAGCCCCGCGTCGCGGTGACGAGCACGGCGGCGATCCGCTCGGCTTCGGCGTAGGCGGGCTCGAGCAGTTCCTCGCCGAAGACGTCCGGGTCGAGCTCGCGGTAGCGCGCGTCGAGGCCGGCAGCGGCGAGCCGCGGCAGCACCGCGTCGCGAAAGGCGTCGACGCCGGCGACGATCGCCGAGCCGGTGTAGAGCAGCAGCGTGCCGCCCGGCGCGAGGCGACGCGTCGCGAGATCGGCGATGGCGAGCGACAAGCCTTCGCCGAGGCCGCCGCGGCCGTGCCGGTAGGTGCGTTCGGCCGGGTCGAGCAGGTAGGGCGGATTGGCGACGATGAGGTCGAAGTCGCCGTCGACGGCGGCGAGCAGGTCCGAGCGCACCGCGCGGACGCGGTCGGCGCCCCCGAGCGCGGCGTTGACGGCCGTCAGCCGCAGGGCGGCATCGTTGATGTCGACCGCGAAGACTTCGGCGTCCGGCCGATCGAGCGCGACGACGACCGCACCGGGACCGGCGCCGCAGCCGATGTCGACGGCGCGGCGGACGGCGGCGCCGGCGGCCAGATGCGCCTCGATCGCCGTGGCGAAACGGTAGGTGTCGGGGCCGAAGAAGACGGCGTCGGCCTCCTGTGTCGGATAGGCCGAGTGGAAGAACAGCCGGTCGGCGAGCGTCGACGCCCGCAGGCGGCTGCGCCACGCCGAGCCCGAACTGCGCTCCAGCACGCCGGCCGCGTGTGCGGCGTCGAGCACGTCGGCCGGCAAAGAGTCGGCGGGCACGGCGCGGCTCCATCCGAACAGCGCCTGCAGCGCCGAACCGGCGCGCGGATTCGGCCGCGCGTTCACCCGCGCGTGCGTCGCCGGCGAGACGGTCGTGAAGCGGTAGCCGTGCGCCTCGAGAACGCGGCCGAGCGCGATCAGCGCGGCATTGTCTTCAGGCGTGCGCATCGAACAGGTCGACGAAGACACGCGTCGCGAGCAGCCCGGCCGGCGTGGCATGCCGCGCCGGCGACAGGAAGCCGACGAGCACGGCCAGCGCCTCGGCGCGGTCGACCACCGGCGCCAGCCGGCGGGCGAGCAGCGCGCGGTCCGGGTCGTAGGCGCCCGCAGCCGCGTCGAGGTGATGGCGGACGATCTCGGCCGTGCTCGCATCGGCGGGCAAGCGGGCGGCGGCCGGCGCACTGTTCGCGGCCGGACGCGACGGCGCGCGGAACCGCCGCGCGGGGGCGCGAGCGGCCGTCGGCGCGTCGGCCTCCGGACCGCTGATCCAGTCGGCGAGCAGCGCCTGCTCCCATTCGTCGAAGGCGCCGAACATCGGCGCGCCTTCGTCGTGCAGCAGGCGCCAGAAGCGGCTCTCGTGCGGCGGCCGGCCGCGGCGGATCCAGCCCAGGCCCTCGAGCGTCCGCAGGAACTCGGGCATGCGCGCGGGCTCGTCGAGCCATTCGGTGACGGTACGGCCGCCGACGCGGCAATGGTCCGAGTGCAGCGCCGCGCCGACCTTCGCCTTGGCCGCGAGCATCGCGCGCAGCTCGGCGTCGAGGTCGAACGAGGCGATGGCCGCCTCGGTGCCCATGCCCACGTCGTTGAGCCGGACGCCGACTGCGACGCGGGCCAGGAACTCGCGGCTGCCGGAGAGCGTCGGCGCGGCCGCGAGCACGGCGTCGAGCGCCTGCCGTGCATGGCCGCTCGCGGCGTTGTCGACGGTCACGTGCAGGGTGAAGTAGTACGGGTCGATGCCGAGTTCGGCGAGCTCGTAGGCGGTGATCGGCAGGTGCAGCGGCAACTGCTCGTAGCCGAGGTTGAAGCCGAGGATCTCGGGCAGGAACTCGTCGGCATGGTGCGCGAGCGACAACTGGATCGCGCCCTGCGTGTAGCAGGCGTCGTCGAGCGCGACCGCGCCGTCGGCGAGGCCGTGACGGGCGAGCAGGTCGCGGTAGAGCGCCACGTGGTTCTGCGCCGGGCTGCCGCGGCCGAGCTCGTCGAGGTAGATGCGGATCAGGACACCGAGCCGTGCGTCGTCGGCGTGCCGGAGCAGCCCGTAGAGCCAGGCGCCGTCGACGAGCTTGGTCGGCGCGACCGCGCGCAGGAAATGCAGCGCGTGCGACCGGTTCGCGAAGAACCGCCGCGGCGCGCCGGCGTGGCGCGCGTCGAGATAGTCGCGGTACCCGCGTGCGGATGCCTCGTTGCCGCGGGCGGCCCACGCCGGCAGCGCGGCGAGATCGGCAGGAAAGTCGTCGGCTCCGGTCGCACCGGCCGCGTCGAGCTGTTCGAGCAGGAACGCGCGCGACGCGGCGCGGGCGAGGTCGTCGATCCGGCCCGAGCCGTCGCCCTGTTCGCGCAGGAGCGCCTGGTACAGATGCCTTGCCCGCGCCCGCGGGACGGCCGCCGGGCGCAGCGGCGGGAGTGTCGTTGTTGCTTTTGGATACATATCGAAACAGAGTGCTCTGTCGACCGAACGGCAACGGGCATACCCGCCGCATCGGCGTCGTGCCGACGACGGCGGACAATCGGCGCATGGTCAAACGCCGGTCCCACGCCGCCTGGGGGCTCGAGCTCTCGCGCAGTCTGCAGCGCCTGACACGCACGGCGCTGCGCTCCGGGCGCCGCGCCGCGGCCGCGGCTGCGAAGCCGCAGCGCACGCCGACGCGTGCGGTCGCGGGGCCGCCGACCAGGGACCGGCAAGGAACGGTCGCGGGCGTTGCCGCGTTCGGCACGGTCGTTCGCCGCTGGAAGCTGTACCGCCCGTCGGCATTGGGGCCGGGCGCGCCGCTGGTCGTGATGCTCCACGGCTGCGGTCAAGACGCCGCGGGCTTTGCCGCCGCCAGCCGAATGAACCGGGTCGCCGACCGCGAGGGCTTCGCCGTCCTCTACCCCGAGCAGGACCGCCTCGCCCACGCCGGCGGCTGCTGGCACTGGTACGACACGGACAACGGCCGGGCGCAGGTCGAGGCCGGCGTGCTCATCGCGGCGATCGACATGGTCGTCGCCGGCGCGTCGATCGACCCGAGGCGCATCGCGGTGGCCGGGCTCTCCGCCGGCGCCGGGATGGCGGCGCTGCTCGCGGCGCGGCATCCGGCGCGCTTCGCGGCAGTCGCGATGCACTCGGGCGTCGCGCCGGGGGCTGCCCATTCGACCGCGAGCGCGTTCGCGGCCCTGCGCGGGCAGCGCTCGGTGCAGCTACCGGTCGGGGATTTGCCGGCCCTGCTCGTCATCCAGGGCGACGCCGACATCGTCGTGCGCCCCGCGAACGGTCGTGGAGCAGCGCTCGCCTGGGCGGCGGCGGTCGGCGCGACGCCGTCGCCGCCGCGGACGGTCCGCCGTGGCGCACGCCTTCCGATGCGCATCAGCGACCATCGGCGCGGTGGACGACTCGTCGTCCGGCTCTGCGAAGTCGAGCGCCTCGGCCACGCCTGGAGCGGCGGTGCCGCGGCGCAGGCGCACACCGATCCGACTGGGCCGGACGCGTCGCGCATGGTCTGGGGCTTCTTCGCCGGTGCGTTCGCGGCGGGAGCCGGCTAGGCGCCTGCGCCGTCCCGATCGTGCGGCGACTGCAGCGCCTCGGCGGGCGCTGGCCGTGCGGCGCCGGCACGCGCCCGGCGCCGCGTTCGCGTCACTGCGCGGTCGGACGCTCCCGCCGCCAGGCCTCGACGAAGCGCCGGGCGTTCGCGCCGACCTCGGCCGGTCTCATTCCGGGCTTGTAGATCGCCGAGCCGAGGCCGAAGCCGGTCGCGCCGGCATCGAGGAACGGCCGCATCGTGTCGGGCGTGATGCCGCCGACCGGCAGCAGCACGGTCTCGGGGCTGAGGACCGCACGCAGAGCCTTGAGCGCGGCCGGACCGAACATCTCCGCGGGAAAGAGCTTCAGGCCGTGGGCGCCGGCGGCGAGCGCCGCGAAGGCCTCGGTCGGCGTCGCGACGCCGGGCAGGCAGACGAGACCGAGGTTGAGCGCGGTCCGCACGACATCGGCGTTGAAGTTCGGCGCCACGATCATGCGGCCGCCGGCGGCGTGCACCTCGCGCACCTGGCGCGGTTCGAGCACCGTGCCGGCGCCGACGAGCGCCTCGGGCTGGCCGCTCGACAGCACCTCGATGCTGTGCAGCGGATGCGGCGAGTTGAGCGGCACCTCGATCAGGCCGAAGCCGGCGCCGACGAGCGCCTGGCCGACGGCCTCGGCATCGGCTGTCGGCAGGCCGCGCAGGATCGCGACGAGCGGCAGCTCGGCGATCGCGGCGGCGAAGCTCGACAAGGGAAGCAGCAATCGGTTCACGGTTCACTCCCAGGTGGCGATGAGCGCGGCGATGTTCGCGAGGCCGCGCCAGGTGGCGGCCGCGCCCATCTCGCGGGTGGCGAGCCCCGCCGCGGCGAGCGCGCGGGCGTAGCGCCGGGTCAGGAGCGCGTCGCCGACGAGCACGACGGGCGCGGCGGCCGACGCCGGCGCCTCGGCGCGCAGTTCCTCGCCGATCACGAGGCCCGACAGATAGCCGGGCAGCGACGCCGGCGCCATCCGGTCGAAGAGCGCGAGCGTGCGGGCGCTGAACGCCGTCTGCAGCAGGCCGGGGCCGCGGCGGCCGACCGCGACGCCGGCGTCGAAGGCGTCCCAGTCGGTCTCGGCCGGGTCGTCCGCCGGCATCGTCCGCGCGAGGATCGAGTGGCGACGCAGGAGCGCGTACACCTCGCCGGTCATCTGCGTCGTGAAGCCGTCGATGCGGCCGTCCCGGACGCGCACCCACTTGCTGTGCGTGCCCGGCAGCACGCAGACCGCGTCGGCAAGGCCGAGCCCGGCGAGCGCGCCGAAGACCTGCGTCTCCTCGCCGCGCATCACGTCGGGCACGCCGTCGTGCTCGCAGCGCAGGCCGCCGACGATCGCGATGCGCCCCGGCTCGACCCAGGCGAGCGCGCCGGCCACGGCGCCGGCATCGGCCGGGCAGGCGACATAGGGCGCCGGCATCCAGCCCTGCGCACTGCCCGCCATGCCGGCGATCAGGCAACCGGTGCCGGGCTGCATCCAGTCGCCGAACGCGGCGTCGAACACCGCCGGGAAGCCGCCGGCCGGCACGTGCAGGATGCCCTGCGGCCGCGCGCGCTCCTCGAGCACTTCGCCTGCGGCTCCGAGGCGCGCGCCGCGCAGGCTCGAACTGCCCCAGTCGACGGCGACGAGCGACCGGACGGCGATGGTCATCGTTGCGGCGTCCGGGCAGTGGCGGCGAAGGTCTTGTTCATGGCGGGACGCGGTCGGCGGCGATCATAGTCGGCCGTTTTCGCGGGGTCGCGCGGCCCGCCGTCAGGCGTCGTCCGGCACGCGCCGCTCGTGCTGCCGGCCGACCAGCTTCCACACCGCGACGAACATCGCCGCCACGACCGGGCCGACGACGAAGCCGTTGATGCCGACGAGCGCGATGCCGCCGATGGTCGCGAGCAGCACGAGCCAGTCGGGCAGTCGCGTGTCCCTGCCGACGAGCAGAGGCCGCAGCAGGTTGTCGACGAGGCCGATGACGAGCGCGCCGAACGCGATCAGCACCGTGCCCTGCCACACCGAGCCGGTGGCGAGCAGGTAGAGCGCGACCGGCCCCCAGATCAGCGCCGCGCCGACGCTCGGCAGCAGCGCCGCGAAGCTCATCAGCGCGCCGAGCAGCAGCGCGCCGTCGACGCCCAGCACCGCCATCGCGATCCCGCCCAGCGTGCCCTGCACCAGGGCGACGACGAGGTTGCCCTTGACCGTCGCGCGCACGACGGTGACGAAGGTCTGCGACAGCTCGGCCTTGTCGGCCGGCCGCATCGGGATGACCGCGCGGATGCTGGCGCCGAGGTCGCTGCCGTCGCGCAGCATGAAGAAGGCGATGTAGAGCGCGATGCAGAAGCCGACGAGCGCGTTGAACGTGCCCTGGCCGATGTCCATCAGCTGGCTCGCGAAGAACTGGCCGACGCGGCCGGCGCCCTGACCGACGCGCTGCTGGATCGCGGCGGCATCGCTGAGCCCGAAGCGGTCGAGCAGATTCCGGACCGGATCGGGCAGCCACGCGACGACCCGCTGGACGTAGCTGCCGAAGTCGATCCGGCCGGTCTGCACGTTCTGCACGAGCCGCGCGCCTTCCTGGGCGAGCGAGGCCGCGATCAGCGCGAACGGCAGCACGACGGCCAGCAGCACGAGCAGCATCGCCGCGGCCGCGGCCCAGTTCTGGCGGCCGCCCAGGCGCCGGCGCAGCCAGCGGAAGAGCGGCGCGAAGAGCAAGCCGATGACCGTGCCCCACATCAACGCGCCGTAGAAGGGCAGCAGGATGACGCAGAACGCTGCGGTCACGCCGAACAGCAGCGCGAGCAGGAAGTTGTGCGGCAGGCCGGCGGTCGGATCGAGCTCGCTCGGCTCGGCGGGCGTATGGAGGGGAGTCGGGGACATCCCGGGATTCTGCCGGGTCGCCGGCGCATCGGAGGTCGGCGACGATGCGGGCTCCGGCCGCGGCCTCATCGCCATGCGTGCCCGCTCCGACGAAAGGCTCGGCGATGACCGACGATCTGTTCCGCCTCGACGGGCGTCTCGCACTCGTGACCGGCTCGTCCGCCGGCATCGGCCTCGCGCTCGCACGCGGCCTGGCTCGCGCCGGCGCACGGATCGTGCTCAACGGCCGCGACGCCGCCAGGCTCGCGGGCGCCCGCGCGGCGCTCGAGGCCGAGGCCGTCGCGGTCGCCGGCACCGCCGTCTTCGACGTCGCGCGGCGCGACGAGGTCGACGCCGCCGTCGACGCGATCGAGACCGGCATCGGTGCGATCGACATCCTCGTCAACAACGCCGGGATGCAGCGGCGCGCGCCGTTCGAGACCTTCGACGCCGCCGACTGGCAGGCGGTGATGCGGACCAACGTCGACGGCGTGTTCCACGTCGGCCAGGCGGTCGCCCGGCGCATGCTGCCGCGGCGCAGCGGGCGGATCGTCAACATCTGCTCGGTGCAGAGCGAGCTCGGCCGGCCCGGCATCGCGCCCTACACGGCGAGCAAGGGCGCGGTGAAGATGCTGACCAAGGGCATGGCGATCGATCTCGGCCCGCACGGCATCAATGTCAACGGCCTGGGCCCCGGCTACATCCGCACCGAGCTGAACGCCGCGCTGGTCGCCGATCCTGCCTTCACGGCCTGGCTGCTCGGCCGCACGCCGAGCCGGCGCTGGGGAGAGGTCGACGACCTCGTCGGCGCGGCCGTGTTCCTTGCGAGCGACGCGTCGCGCTTCGTCAACGGTCACATCCTCTACGTGGACGGCGGCGTGACGGCGAGCCTCTGACGGCGCGGCCCGCGCATCGCGTGCGCCGCCGGACACGCGACGGCCGCGCCATGCCGCCTTGCGATGCCGGACGGGCGCCTCGACGGCTCGGGCAAGACGAGCGACGGTACCGTCGTCGTCGCATCGACCGCCATGCGGTGGTCCAATCACGGAGGCGACATCCCGCGCGACGTGTCGTTCCGCTCGATCGCGCCGGCCTGCCTGGTCGGCGGCTTCGCGACCCTGCGGGCCTGCGTCGGGCCGTTCACGCGGAGCGTCGTCCGCCGACAACCGAGGAACCGCATGACCGTCATCACCACCATCGAAGACCTGCGCGTGCTCGCCGAGAAGCGCGTGCCGCGCATGTTCTACGACTACGCCGACAGCGGCTCGTGGACCGAGAGCACCTATCGCGCCAACGAGCGCGACTTCGACGTCTACAAGTTCCGCCAGCGCGTCGCCGTCGACATGAGCAACCGCAGCACCGTGGTGCAGATGGTCGGCATCGACGCGGCGATGCCGGTCGCGATCGCGCCGGTCGGCCTGACCGGCATGCAGCACGCCGACGGCGAGATCCACGCCGCGCGCGCGGCCGAGAAGTTCGGCATCCCGTTCACGCTGTCGACGATGAGCATCTGCTCGATCGAGGACGTGGCCGCCGCGACGCGCACGCCGTTCTGGTTCCAGCTCTACATGATGCGTGACCGCGACGCGATGGCGACGATGATCGGCCGCTGCAGGGCCGCGCGCTGCAGCGCGCTCGTGCTGACGCTCGACCTGCAGGTGATCGGCCAGCGCCACAAGGACATCAAGAACGGCCTGTCGGCGCCGCCGCGGCCGACGCTCGCCAACATCGCCAACCTGATGACCAAGCCGCGCTGGTGCCTCGGCATGGCCGGCACCCGGCGGCGCAGCTTCGGCAACCTCGTCGGCCACGTGAAGGGCGTGAGCGACATGAAGTCGCTGGCGGCCTGGACCAACGAGCAGTTCGATCCGACGCTCTCCTGGGCCGACGTCGCCTGGGTCAAGCAGCAGTGGGGCGGCACGCTGATCCTCAAGGGCATCATGGACGTCGAGGACGCGCGCCTCGCGGTCGCGAGCGGCGCCGACGCGATCGTCGTCAGCAACCACGGTGGCCGGCAACTCGACGGCGCGCCGTCGAGCATCGCCGCGCTGCCCGACATCGTCGCCGCCGTCGGCGACCGGATCGAGGTCTGGATGGACGGCGGCATCCGTTCCGGGCAGGCCGTGCTCAAGGCCTGGGCGCTCGGCGCGCGCGGCACGCTGATCGGCCGGGCGATGGTCTACGGGCTCGGTGCGATGGGCGAAGCCGGCGTCACCAAGGCGCTGCAGATGATCCACAAGGAGCTCGACGTGACGATGGCGTTCTGCGGCCACGTGGACCTCCGCAAGGTCGACCGGAACATCCTCGTCAATCCGCCGGCGCTCGCGCCGAGCGCGTCGCAGCCCGCGCCGCGGCGGGTGGCGTGATGGACACCGCGCCGCCGACGCGGGTCGCGCTCCTGACCGAGGGCGACGGCCGGGCGAGGTTCCACGAGTCGCCGATCGCGCTGACCGAAGGCACGCCCGCCTCGCGGCTCTCGCGCCTGATGCCGAGCGGCGGCTGGCAGCTTCGCCAAAGCCCGCGTGGCTTCGCGAGCGACTTCCATTGCACGACCGATCCGCAATGGGTCGTGATCCTCGCGGGGGAGATGGCGATCGGCTTGCAGGACGGCAGCTGGCGCCACTTCCGGCCCGGCCAGTGTTTCTGGTCCGCCGACGTGCTGCCCCCCGGAGAGACGTTCGACGCCACCCACCACGGCCACCGCAGCCGACAGGTCGGCGACGAAGCGCTGGTGACGATGTTCGTCCGCGGCTGAGCTACTCCTTCACCGCGCCCGTCATCCCCGACACGTAGTACTCGACGAAGAACGAGTAGACGAACGCGACCGGCAACGAGCCGAGCAGCGCGCCGGCCATCAGCGGCCCCCAGTGGTAGATGTCGCCCTCGACGAGTTCGGTGACGACGCCGACCGGCACCGTCTTGTTCTCGCTCGACGAGACGAAGGTCAGCGCGTAGATGAACTCGTTCCAGCTCAGCGTGAAGGCGAAGATGCCCGCCGAGATCAGGCCCGGCACCGCGAGCGGCAGGACGATCTTCACGAGGATCTGCCAGCGGCTCGCGCCGTCGATCAGCGCACATTCCTCGAGCTCGTACGGGATCGAGCGGAAGTAGCCCATCAGGAGCCAGATCGAGAACGGGATCAGGAAGGTCGGATAGGTCAGGATCAGCGCCAGCCGGCTGTCGAAGAGGCCGAGCTTGACGACGATCGCGGCGAGCGGGATGAAGAGGATCGAGGGCGGCACGAGGTAGGCGAGGAAGATCGCGCCGCCCGCCGGCTTCGCGCCCTGGAAGCGCAGGCGCTCGATCGCGTAGGCGGCGAGCACCGAGGCGACGAGCGAGACGACGGTCGACACCACCGACACGACGACCGTGTTCCAGAGCCACGCCGGGTATTCGGTGTGCCAGAGCAGCTTGACGAAGTGCGCGACCGTCGGCGCGGCGATCCAGAACGGGTTGCCGTCGCGCGAGAGCAGCTCCTGGTCGGGCTTGAACGACGTGACCGCCATCCAGTAGAACGGGAACAGCAGCACGATGACGAACAGCACGAGCGGGATGTAGACCGTGACCCAGCGCCGCGGCAGCGACTGCAGGAAGTCGGGGTCGGTCGCGACGTCCTGCGTGGCGGCGCTCACCGGTCGCCCCCCTGTTGCCACGCGCGCCGCTGCAGGCCGAAGTAGCTGAAGAGGATGGCGGCGAGCAGGAACGGCACCATCAGCGTCGCGATCGCCGCGCCCTCGCCGAGCGCGCCGCCCGAGATCGCGCGCTGGAAGGCGAGCGTCGCCATCAGGTGCGTGGCATTGAGGGGGCCGCCGCGCGTGAGCACGTAGATGAGCTGGAAGTCGGTGAAGGTGAAGAGCACCGAGAACGTCATCACGACCGCGATGATCGGCGTGAGCAGCGGCAGCGTGATGTGGCGGAACTGCTGCCACGACGTCGCGCCGTCGATCGCCGACGCTTCGTAATAGGTCGGCGAGATCGTCTGCAGGCCGGCGAGCAGCGAGATCGCGATGAACGGGATGCCGCGCCAGACGTTGGCCGCGATCGTCGACCAGCGCGCGTTCCACGGGTTGCCGAGGAAGTCGATGTAGCGGTCGATCAGGCCGAGCTTCATCAGGCCCCAGCTGACGATCGAGAACTGCGCGTCGTAGATCCACCAGAAGGCGATCGCCGAGAGCGCCGTCGGCACGATCCACGGCAGCAGCACGACGGCGCGGAAGAAGCTCTGGAACGGCAGCCGCTTGTTGAGCAGCACCGCGAGCCAGAGGCCGAGCACGAACTTCACCACGCTTGCGACGATGGTGTAGAACAGGGTGTTGAAGAGCGCGAGCCGCGTCACGCTGTCGCCGATCAGGAAGCTGAAGTTCTCGAAGCCGATCCATTCGCCCGCGCGGCCGATCTTGGCGTCGGTGAAGCCGAGATACGTGCCGAGGCCGAGCGGATAGGTCAGGAACACGAGCAGCAGCACCGCCGCCGGCAGCATGAACGCCCAGCCGAGCGCGTTGCTGCTGTTCTGAAAGCGTGCGAGCCAGCCCGGCCGGCGCGCCGGGGCCGCCGGCGGCGCCAGGCGCTCGAGGGCAGCGGGCATCCTTCAGACCTTGTAGTAGCGCTCGGCGCGCTTCTGCGCCCGCTCGGCCGCTTCCTTCGGCGTCTTCGAGCCGCTCGCCGCCTCGGCGACCATGTTCGCGACGATGAAGTCGGCACCGGCACCCGCCGATGCGTAGCCGAGCCGGCCGGCGTAGCCCGTCGGGCGCATGTTCTTGCACGCGTCGCGGTACGGCGTGTTCTTCGGGTCCGACGTCCACACCGGGCACTTCTCGTAGGCCGCGAGCGGCTGAGCGATGTAGCCGCCGGCGCCGATCAGCCAGGGGTTGAACTGCTCTTCCTCCATCATGAAGCGGAGGAAGTCCTTCGCGGCCTGCGGGTACTTGGTGTACTTGAAGACCATCTGGTTGAAGAAGAGGTGCGACTCGGTCGGCACGCCCGCCGGGCCGATCGGGAACGACGCGTGGTTGATGTCGGCGGCGATGTCCTTGACCTTCGGGTCCTGCGAGTTCTTCGCGGCGTAGTAGATCGAGATGCCGTTGTTGGTCGTGCTGATCTGGCCGTCGAGGAAGGCCTTGTTGTTGTTCGGGTCGAGCCAGGAGAGCGTGCCCGGGATGAACGTCGCGTAGAGCTCCTTCGCGTACTCGAGCGCCTTCAGGGTCTCGGGGCTGTCGATCACGACCTTGTTGTCCTTGTCGACGAGCTTGCCGCCGTGCGACCAGACCAGCCAGTTGGTCCAGAGGCTGTCGCCGGTCGCGTTGCCGAGCGCGTAGCCGCCCGGCGTGCCCTTCTCGTGCAGCGCCTTGTGCATCGCGAGGAAGCCGGCGGTGTCCTTCGGGTAGGTGTCGAAGCCGGCGGCCTTCACGAGGCTCTGGCGGTAGACGATCATCGAGCCGGCGCAGCCGAGGCCGAGGCCGAGCCACTTCTTGCCGTCGGGGCGCAGGTACTGCTGCACGCCGGGATACCAGCCGCCGTACTTCTTGCCGAGGTATTCGGCGACGTCGGTCATGTCGAGCAGCTTGTCGGGATAGAGGTTCGCGTCGTCGTTGGTCGACAGGATGACGTCCGGCCCCGCGCCGTTGTTCGCCGCGACCGCGGCCTTCGGCCGCACGTCCTCCCAGCCCTCGTTGTCGACGCGCACCTCGACGCCGGTCGCGTCGCTGAACTTCTTGACGTTGGCCATGTAGGCGTCGATGTCGCCCTGCACGAAGCGGCTCCAGCGCAGCACGCGCAGCTTCGCGCCCTTCTCGGGCTTCAGGCCGAGCGTCTGCGACGCCGCGCCGATCGAGAAGGTGGCGGTTCCCGCGCCCACGGACGCGACGGCGGCTGCGCCGGCCGATCGTTCGAGGAAGCTGCGGCGGCTGAGATCGGTCATGGTCCTGGTCTCCGATGAATTGTGTTTGTACAAATGCAGTTCAGGCGACGAGGCGGCGGCCGTCCTCGGCGTCGAAGAGATGGGCGCGGCCGCGGTCGGGCACGAGGTGGATCGTGCTGCCGGGCGCGAACGCGTGGCGCTCGCGGAACACCGCCGACAGCTCCGCGCCCTCGTGGCGACAGGCGACGAAGGTGTCCATGCCGGTCGGCTCCATGACGACGACGCGCGACGGGATGCCGCCGGCGGCGGCGAGCGTCAGGTGCTCGGGCCGCGTGCCGTAGACGACCGGCTGGCCGTCGGCGCCCGAGGCGCCAGCCGGCGCGTCGAGCTCGGTGCCGTCGCCGAGTTCGACGCGCACCGCGCCGGCGCGGCGCCTGAGCGTACCGGGCAGGAAGTTCATCGCCGGCGAACCGATGAAGCCGGCGACGAACTGGTTCGCCGGCCGGTCGTAGAGCTCGAGCGGGCTGCCGGTCTGCTCGATGCGGCCGTCGCGCATGACGACGATCTGGTCGCCCATCGTCATCGCCTCGATCTGGTCGTGGGTGACGTAGACCGAGGTCGTGCGCAGGCGCTGGTGCAGCTCCTTGATCTCGCTGCGCATCGCGACGCGCAGCTTGGCGTCGAGGTTCGAGAGCGGCTCGTCGAAGAGGAAGACCTGCGGGTCGCGGACGATCGCGCGGCCCATCGCGACGCGCTGCCGCTGGCCGCCCGAGAGCTGGCGCGGATAGCGGTCGAGCAGCGCCCCGAGCGCGAGGATCTCGGCCGCGCGCTGCACCTTCTGCGTGATCGCCGTCTTGTCGGTCTTGGCGAGCGCGAGCGAGAACGCCATGTTCTCGCGCACCGTCATGTGCGGATAGAGCGCGTAGTTCTGGAACACCATCGCGATGTCGCGTTCCTTCGGCGGCAAGTCGTTGACGACGCGCGCGCCGATGCGGATCTCGCCGCCGGTGATCGGCTCGAGGCCGGCGATCATGCGCAGCAGCGTCGACTTGCCGCAGCCCGACGGGCCGACCAGCACGGTGAACGAGCCGTCGGCGATCTCGATGTCGACGCCGTGCAGCACCGGGACCGGCCCGAAACGCTTCCTGACCGCCTGGATGCTGACGCTCGCCATCGACTCGATCCCTCGCTGTGCACGCGCCGCGCCCGGTCCGCACCGGGCCGGGCGGGCAAGCGTCGGCGGAGTATCGGCATTGCGTTCGGCAGTGCCATCAGGGCAAACGTTGACCGTAGACTGCCTGTCGATCGAGTCCACTGCGGCCCGTACCGACGACCGAACGCCATGCCTCGCTTCGCCGCCAACCTGAGCCTGATGTACACGGAGTTCGCGTTCGCCGACCGCTTCGCCGCGGCGGCGGCAGACGGCTTCGGCGCGATCGAGTACCAGTTCCCCTATGCGCACCCGCGCACCGAGTTCGCCGCCCGCGTCGTCGACGCCGGCCTGCACGCGGTGCTGATCAACGCACCGCCCGGCGACCACGGTGCGGGCGACCGCGGCCTCGCCTGCCTGAGCGCGCGGCAATCCGAATTCCGCCGGGGCTTCCTCGAGCAGGCGTTGCCGTACGCGCTGGCGCTGAAGTGCCCGCAGGTGCACGTGATGGCCGGCGTGCTGCCGGCCGGCGTCGAGCGCGCGGCGGTGCGCGACGTCTACATCGGCAACCTCGCGTGGGCCGCGCGCGAGGCCGCGTCGGTCGGCGTCGACGTGCTGATCGAGCCGCTCAATACGCGCGACGTCCCCGGCTACTTCCTCAACCGCCAGGACGAGGCCCATGCCGTGCTCGACGCCGTCGACGCACCCAATCTCAAGGTGCAGATGGATCTGTACCACTGCCAGATCGTCGAGGGCGACCTCGCGACCAAGCTGCGCCGCTACCTGCCGACCGGCCGTGTCGGCCACCTGCAGATCGCCGGCGTGCCCGATCGCCACGAGCCCGACCGCAGCGAGCTCGACTGCGCGTTCCTCCTCGCGCTGATCGACGCGACCGGCTGGGCGGGCCATGTCGGCTGCGAGTACAGGCCGCGTGGCCGCACCTTGGCCGGTCTCGGCTGGATGGCGCCATGGCGCCGATGACGCGAAGGAACGACGCATGAAGCTTCTCATCACCGGCGGCGGCGGCTTTCTCGGCGCGCGGCTCGCGCGCCGCCTGCTCGGCGACGGCCGGCTCGACGGCCGCGCCATCGACCGCATCGTGCTCGCCGACCTCGCCGCGCCGCCCGACGACCTGTGCGCGGATGGTCGCGTCGAGGCACGCGTCGGCCCGTTGCTCGAGCAGCTCGACGCGCTGCGCAGCGAGACGTTCGACGGCGTCTTCCACCTCGCCTCGGCGGTGTCGGGCGAATGCGAGGCCGACTTCGATCTCGGCATGCGCTCGAACCTCGACAGCACGCGCGCGCTGCTCGAGGCGCTGCGCGCGCGCGCGGCCGTGACCGGGACGACGGCGCGGCTGGTCTTCTCGAGCTCGGTCGCGGTCTTCGGTCCCGACGCCTCGGCGCCGCTGCCTGCACTCGTCGACGACACCACGCTGCCCGCGCCGCAGACGTCCTACGGCATCCAGAAACTCGTCTGTGAGCATCTCGTCGCCGACTACACCCGCAAGGGCTTCGTCGACGGCCGCTCGGCGCGGCTGATGACGGTGTCGGTGCGGGCCGGGCGGCCGAACGGCGCGGCGTCGTCGTTCTTCAGCGGTATCGTCCGCGAGCCGCTTGCCGGCACCACGTCGGTCTGTCCGGTCGACGCGTCGGTGTCGCATCCGGTGTCGTCGCCGGCGCGAACCGTCGACGGCCTGCTGCGTGTCTTCGAGGCGAGCCGCGAGGCGTTCGGCGGTCGGCTCGCGCTCAACCTGCCGGCGCTCGGCGTGACGGTCGCACAGATGCTCGACGCGCTCGAGGCGGTCGCCGGCCGCGAGGTGCGCGAGCGCGTCCGCTTCGAGCGCGACGAGCGCATCGCCGGCATCGTCGCGCAGTGGCCCGCCGGCGCCCGCGCAACGCGCGCCGCGGCACTCGGCCTGCGGCCGCCCGCCGATTTCGCCGAGATCGTCCGCGAGTACATCGCCGACTGCGAGCGCGGGCCGGATGCGGCGCGAACCCTGGCCGGTCTGCACCGGACGCCGGTTTGAGGAACGGCGTCGCGGGCGGATGGCCCGCGGCCCGCGGCTCGCGAGGGAGCGCAGCGCCCGGCGTCCGCCGCCCGGCGCGCCGGGCCGGGACTCGCCGGGCCGCGCCGCGGCGCAAGACCGCAGTGCTATGGTCCGCGCGGCGCTGCCGTCCGGCGGCCGCCCTTCCCTTCTCTTCCATCCATTCCGGAGACCGCAAGATGATCCGCAGCGCCCCGCTCTTCCGTTCGGCAGCCGCCGCCATCGTGTTCGGCGTCACCCTCGCCGCCTGCAGCTCGACCCCGATGAGCGCGAGCGGTTCGGCATTCAGCGCGAAGCTGAGTGGCGCGTCCGAAGTGCCGCCGACCTCGAGCTCGGGCGCCGGCACCTTCGACGCGACGTTGGACAAGTCGACCAAGGTGCTGAGCTGGACGCTCAGCTACAGCGGCCTGACCGGTCCGGCGACCGCCGCGCACCTGCACGGCCCGGCCATGCCCGGCAGCAATGCCGGCGTCGTCGTGCCGTTCGGCAGCGCGAGCAGCGGCAGCGCTGGCAGCGCGACGCTGACCGACGCTCAGGTCGCCGACCTGATGGCCGGCAAGTGGTACGCCAACGTCCACACCGCCGCGAACCCGGCCGGCGAGATCCGCGGGCAGGTGACGGCGAAGTAGAGCCGCGCCGGCCGGCGCGACCCGGCTGCTCGCGCCGGTCGCGGCCGGCGATCGACGCGCGTCGGGCGGCGTCGGCACTTGACCTGGCCCCGCCCGAGTCCGGCGAGGCCGGCGAGTCCGGCGAGTCCGGCGTCCGGCGTGCGCCCGCAGGCCGATGGACACCGGTGGCGGCCGCCAAACGCGAACGACGGAGCGGCGGACCCCTACCCGTCCGCGATCCCGCGAGCGCGGCGTCAGGCCGCGGCGTGTCCCGCGGCCTCCTGGTCCTGCAGCATCCGCCACATCACCTTGCCCGATCCCGACTTCGGCAGCGCGTCGGCGAAGCTCACCATCTTCGGGACCTTGTACGCCGCCATGTGGTCGCGGGCCCAGGTCGTGATGTCGTCCGCCGTCGTCTTGCCGCGGGCCTCGGCCCGCAGGACGACGACCGCCTTGACGGTCTCGCCGCGGTAGGCGTCGCGTGCGGCGATCACGCACGCCTCCTGCACCGCCGGGTGCTTGTAGAGCAGCATCTCGACCTCTGCCGGCCAGACCTTGAAGCCGCTCGCGTTGATCATCCGCTTGAGGCGATCGGTCATGAAGAAGTAGCCCTCCTCGTCGACGCGGCCGAGGTCGCCGGTACGGAAGAACGACTTGCCGTCGATCTCGATGAACGCGGCCTTCGTCGCCTCGGGGTGCTTCCAGTAGCCCTTGAAGACCATCGGGCCGTGGCTCACGATCTCGCCGATCTGGCCGGCGGGCAGCTCCTGCAGGGTGTCGGGATCGACGATCCGCGAGTCGACGCCGAAGATCGGGATGCCGAGGCATTGCAGCTTGGCGCGCTCGGGCGGGTTCGAGTGCGTCGGCGCGGCGGTCTCGGTCAGGCCGTAGCCCTCGCCGAAGCTCAGGCCGAACTCGTCGAGCAGGCGCTGCGCGACCGCCTGCGGCATCGCCGCGCCGCCGCCGTTGAGGATGCGCAGGCTCGACAGCCGGAAGCTCTTGTAGTTGGGGCTGCCGAAGAGGTCGATGATCATCGTCGGGATGCAGGTCCAGTGCGAGATCGCGTGCTCGGAAATCAACCGGCCGGCGAGCTCGCGGTCCCAGCGCGGCATGATGATGACGGTCGAGCCCGCGTACACCGGGCCGAGCACGTTGTGGAGCATGCCGGTGATGTGGAACATCGGCACGACGCCGAGGCCGACCGTCTCGGGGCCGGAATGGCTCCACTGGCCGGCGGCGGCGTTGCTCATGAGCGTGCGGTGGGTGTGGATGCAGCCCTTCGGCAGGCCGGTCGTGCCCGAGGTGTAGGGCAGCAGCGCCATGTCGTCGGGGCCGGCGGTATGGGGGCCGACGGGGCGTGCGACGGCGAGCGCATCGGTCCAGCGGACGAAGGCGGTGGGTCCGGTCGATGCTGGCAGCGGCGGGTCGCTGCGCAGCCACGCTTCGATGGCGGCCGACGGCGCGAGCGCGGGCTCGAGCGGGCCGCTCGGCATCGCGTCGGTGAAGCGGGTCACCAGCACGTGTTCGAGCCGCTCGGCCTCGGGCAAGGCCGCGTTGGCCGCATCGACGGTCGCCGCCAGATCGGCGCTGCAGATGACGACCCGCGTCTCGGGATCGGTGATGTAGTGCTTGAACTCCTCGGCGCGGTTCATCGGATTGATCGGCACGACGACCGCGTTGGCGCGCAGCACGCCGTAGAGCGCCACCGGGAACTGCGGGCAGTTCTGAAGGAAAATGCCGACCCGGTCGCCCGCCTGCACGCCGACGCTCTGCAGCCAGCCGGCGATTCGCTCGGCCTCGTCGCGCAGCGCCCGGTAGCAGAGGGGCTTGCCGAAGAAGAGATACGCGGGCTTGTCCGGGAACCGCGTCGCCGAAACCTCGAGGTTGACCCAGAGCGAAGTCTGCGGCAACGCGAGCACGCGCGGCAGGCGCTTCGGCCAGTAGCGCTCGGGCGGGCGGGTGGACGTGTCGGGACCGGGCGACGCAATCGGGTTCAAGTCGGGCTCCATCGGGCGGATGCGTGAGGCGTCGAGGTATAGCCGACTCGCCGACTGCCTCCCAGCGTCTTAACCCGAAGGGCCGAAGGGCGGAGGCGCAGAAGCGCAGAAGGTTGTAGCGCCAAAGCGCCGAAGCGCCGGAGGGCCGGGCACCGGCTGTGCGCGCCGGACCGGCCGCGCCGATCGATGCAGCGGACGGTCGGCTTCGGCCCTATGCTGCGCCGATGCCGACCGCCGCCGCACCGTTGCCCGTCCGGACGCACATCCCGGCGGTGATCGACATCGAGGCGTCGGGCTTCGGCGCGCACAGCTACCCGATCGAGGTCGGCTGCGTGCTGCCGAACGGCGAGACGTTCTGCAGCCTGATCCGTCCGACCGTCGACTGGACGCACTGGGATCCGGCGGCCGAGAAAGTCCACCGCATCAGCGTCGACATCCTTCTGGCCCACGGCCGCGCCGTCGGCGATGTCGCCGCGCTCCTGAACGACCGTCTCGACGGCGAGACCGTCTACAGCGACGCCTGGCTGCACGACTACACCTGGCTCGCGGCGCTGTTCGAGGCCGCCGGCAGGGTGCAGCGCTTCCGCCTGCAGGACCTGCGGTCGCTGCTGAGCGAGGACGAAGCCGGACGCTGGGACGCGACGCGGGCGGTCGTCGCCGGCGAGATGCACCTGCAGCGCCACCGCGCGAGCGCCGACGCCCGGGTGCTGCAGCAGACGCTGCGACGGCTGCGCGCGACGGCCTGAGCAGCGCACCGCAGCGACGTGCGGAGAAGGGCCGCACCGACGTGCGGGGCGCACCACGGAGCGGCGTGCGGAGCGAGGGCCGGAGCGTCGTGGCGGCGTGGCCTTCGGGGCGGCGCCGCGGCGTGGCCTTCGGAACAGCGCACCTGAGCACGGCCTGCGCGGCGCGCCGGAGCGGCCGGAAGCGGCCCGAGAACGGCCGCTGCGGCCCCGTGCGCCGATGCGCCGCGAGGCCCGGCGCCGTCGTGTCGCGACCGCACGACGGTCCGCGGCCAGAATAGCCCCCGCCTGGAGGGTTCGCGTGTCCATCGACATCATCGGAATCTCGAAATCGTTCGGCGCGACGCGCGCGCTGGCCGACGTGTCGCTGACGCTCGAGCCGGGAGCCGTCGAGGCGCTGATCGGCGAGAACGGCGCCGGGAAGTCGACCTTGATCAAGATCCTCGCGGGCGTCGAGCGCGCCGACGCCGGTCGCATCGCGATCGACGGAGCGCCGCTGGCGCTCGCATCGCCCGCCGACGCGGCGCGCGCCGGCATCGCGGTCGTCCACCAGGCGCCGGCGGCGTTCGACGCACTCGACGTGCTCGCCAACCTGTTCGTCGGCCGGCGCGACTTCGGCGCTGCCGGTGGCTGGGTCCGGCCGGCCGCATTGCGACGCCGGGTGGAGCAGGTCTTCGCGCGGTACGACTTCGCCGTGCCGCTCGACGGGCCGGGCCGCGCGCTCACGCCGGCGGCGCGGACGCTGCTCGCGCTCACGCGTTGCCTGCTCGACACGCCGCGCGTGCTGGTGCTCGACGAACCGAGCGCATCGCTCGGCCAGGCCGAGGTCGACGTCGTCAAACGCGTCGTCGACCGCCTCGCGGCCGGCGGCAGCGCGGTGCTCTTCGTCTCGCACCGGCTCGACGAGGTGCTGGCGTTCGCGCGGCACGTGACGGTGATGCGGAACGGCCGGGTCGTGGCCCGCGTCGCCGCCGCGACGCAGGACAGGGCGTCGTTGATCGGCCACTTGTCTGGCGGCGACGGCGACCGCACCGCGGCGGCGGGCGACCCGGCGCGGTCGTGGCCGTCGTCGTCATGGACGGCCGGCGCCGGGGCCGTGCCGACGGCTGCAACCGAGCCGGAGCCGGCACGTCGGCCGGCGTCGACGCCCACGTCCCCAATCCCGTCCATGCCCGCTTCCTCGACCCCGATCCCGATC
>CAXUDL010000060.1:0-17947 GCA_964249855.1 uncultured Rhizobacter sp.
GCACCGTCGAGCAGCAGCAGCGTTGGCTCGAGCCACTGCTGGCAGGCGAGATTCGTTCGTGCTTCGCGATGACCGAACCAGCGGTCGCGTCGAGTGACGCGACCAACATCGAATCGGCGATCGTGCGCGATGGCGGCGACTACATCATCAATGGCCACAAGTGGTACACGACCAATGCCACCGATCCGCGCTGCCGAATCGCCATCTTCATGGGCAAGACCGACCCCGACAATCCGGATCGGCACAAGCAGCAGTCGATGATCCTGGTGCCGATGGACGCGAAGGGTGTCGAAGTGCTTCGGCCGCTTCCGGTCTTCGGCTTCTACGGCCTGCCCGATCGGGCCTCGGAAGTCGTGTTCCGCGATGTCCGCGTGCCGGCCAGCAACATGCTGCTCGGCGAGGGGCGTGGCTTCGAGATCGCGCAGGGCCGCCTCGGCCCGGGCCGCATCCACCACTGCATGCGGCTGATCGGCATGGCCGAGCGCGCACTGGAGCGCATGTGCACCCGGACGCTGGCGCGGACCGCTTTCGGCAAGCCGGTGGCCGAACAGGGCGTCACCGTCGAGCGGATCGCCGAGGCGCGCATTCTGATCGAGCAGTCGCGGCTGTTGACGCTCAATGCCGCCCACATGATGGACACCGTGGGCAACAAGGGCGCGAAGGTGGAAATCGCGATGATCAAGGTGGCGGTGCCTGCCATGGCCTGCCAAGTGGTCGACTGGGCGATTCAGGCGCATGGAGGCGGCGGCACGAGCAACGATTTCGGGCTGGCCTCGGCCTATGCGATGGCGCGGGTGCTCCGCCTGGCGGACGGTCCGGACGAAGTGCATCGCAACCAGATCGGCAAGCTGGAACTGAAGAAGTACCGGCCGGCACGCGCAG
Organism: uncultured Rhizobacter sp.; assembly: GCA_964249855.1. Classification (GTDB taxonomy): domain Bacteria; phylum Pseudomonadota; class Gammaproteobacteria; order Burkholderiales; family Burkholderiaceae_C; genus LMDS01. Next base: position 883 of record CAXUDL010000060.1, read on the forward strand.
CCGGCTGACCGTGCAAGGGCGTTCCGGCGCGAGCGCTTCACAGCCTGTCGACACCGATGGATGTCGGACCCTCGCGGGTCGCGGCGGGCTCCTCTGACCGAACTGCGCCACGTCGCTGCCAGCGACCGTCTCGACCGCCGCATCGAATGTCGACGACACGCCGCAACGGCTCGAAGTCGACGAGCCACTGGGTCCCCCGATGATGCGGTCCTGCCTGGCGTCGAGAGCCGCGGACGTACACCGGCACACGGCCATCAGGCGCGATCGCCCTGCACAGCACATCGCTGCGACACAGCGTGCCGTCCGATGCGCCTCGATCCCTCCACACGGGCGCCATCGAGCCCTGGTGTTGCACCGTGACGTGTCTGCTCGATCGATAGCGGCATGATCATCTGATGTGACTGACAGCGCCTGGGATTTCGGTCCGGGACCGATCAGACTGCGGACCGTGCGAGCTGAATGCGACGTCATCGAGGTCGTCGGAGCGACGCGCGGTTCGGCAGCGGAGCAGGCGCCGTGCGCGCGGCCGCAGGCAGGACAGACAACCTGGTCGCGTCGTGGCGCTCGTGGGGCCGGGCGCTCGAGGCGGCCGGCATCGAGGCCGATCGATCGGCGACGAAGAGGAGATACCGTCATGGCCATCCAACCGCTGCACGGCATCCGCGTGCTCGACCTCACCAACGTGCTCGCGGGCCCGTTCGCGTGCCACCAGCTGGCGCACATGGGCGCGGACGTCATCAAGGTCGAAGCCCGCAACGGAGGCGATCTGGCGCGACAGCTGGGCGGCGACGTCGCGCTCAGCAAGGCGAACATGGGCGTGTCGTTCCTGGCACAGAACCCGGGCAAGCGCTCGATCACCATCGACCTGAAGCATCCGCGCGGCAAGGAGATCTTCCGCAAGCTCGTGCGCACGGCCGACGTGGTGATGGAGAACTTCCGCCCTGGCGTGATGGAGCGCCTCGGGCTCGGCCATGCCGCCTTGTTGCAGGAGAACCCGAGCCTCGTCTATTGCGCGATCTCCGGCTTCGGCCAGGACGGCCCGCTGCGCGACCTGCCGGCGTACGACCAGATCATCCAGGGCATGTCCGGCATCATGAGCGTGACCGGCGCGCCCGAGAACGCTCCGTACCGCGTCGGCTACCCGGTGGCCGACACGATCGGCGGCATCACCGCGGCCTTCGCCGTGGCGGCGGTGCTCGCGGACCGCGACCGGACCCAGGGCGTGTTCATCGACGTCTCCATGCTCGAGGCGGCGATGTCGACGATGGGCTGGGCCGTCTCCAACCACCTGATCGCGGGACGCGATCCGCTGCCGATGGGCAACGACAACGTGACAGCCAGCCCGTCGGGCACTTTTCGCACCGGTGCCGGGTTGCTGAACATCGCGGCCAACAAGCAGGAGCAGTTCGTCGCGCTGTGCGGGGTCCTGGGTCACGCCGAATGGCTGGACGACGCCCGCTTCGTCGATCGCCATGCGCGGCTCCAGCACCGCGAGCCGCTGCGCCAGCTGTTGGAACAGGCGATGGCGGCGCGATCGGCAGAGGATTGGTGGCGCCTGCTCACCGAGGCCGGTGTGCCGGCCGGACCGGTGTACTCGGTGCCGCAGGCGCTCGCGCACCCCCAGATCGCGGAGCGCGGGATGATCGGCACGTTCCCGGACGCACCTGGCGTGGGCCGCGACATCCGCGTCGTGCGCACCGGCTTCAAGCTCGACGGCGATGCGCCGTCGGTGGCCACGCCACCGCCGCAGCTGGGCCAGCACACCAGCGAGATCCTCGCCGAGCTCGGCTGCTCGGCCGACGAGATCCGCGCGCTCGAAGAAGCCCACGCCGTCTGACCGGGAGGAACGCGACATGAACGACAAAACGTCCGCCGGCGAGCAGCGCGAGGGCGAGGACTGGTGGCGCACCTCGATCATCGACATGTCGCCAGGCGTCATTCGCTACCGCGGCTACGCCATCGAAGACCTGATCACGCAGCGCGTCGGTCTGGCGCAGATGATCTGGCTGATGACGCGGGGCGAGCTGCCATCTCGGGCGCACGGCGCGCTGCTCGAGGCGGCGCTGATGTCGGCGGTGGACCACGGCCCGCAGGCGCCGAGCATCGCCGTCGCGCGCATGGCGGCCACCTGCGGCGTCGGCCTCAACAGCGCGATGGCCTCGGCGGTCAACGTGCTCGGCGACGTGCATGGCGGCGCCGGCGAGCAGGCAGTGACGCTTTATGAGGCGATCGCCGGACGCATGGACGACGGCGCCTCGCTGGACGACTCGGTGCGCGCCGGGCTGCACGCGTTCACCGCCGCGCACGGCAAGGTCGTCCCGGGCTTCGGGCACCGATTCCATCCCGTGGACCCGCGCAGCGCACCGCTCCTCGCGCTGGTCGACGAGGCCGCGGCGCGCGGCGAGGTGACAGGGCGCTTCGCTGCCATCGGGCGCACCGTACAGGCACAGCTCACATCCGCCAAGGGCAAGCCGATCCCGATGAACATCGACGGCGCCACGGCGGTGATCTATGCCGAGCTCGGCTTCTCGGCGCCGCTGGCACGCGGCCTCTTCTGCCTGTCCCGTTCGGTGGGCATCCTGGCGCACGCTTGGGAGCAGACGGGCCGCCACGAGCGCATCAAGGGGCCGCTGCCGCGCCGCTACACCTGGACGTACGACGGGCCGGCGGCCCGCCCGGTGCCCGATCAAGCCTGAGTCGCCGGCGCGCGTCGTGCGACGACCTTGCGCGCTTCGTCGACCAAGGACCGGATGAGCCGTGTGCGCACGGATGTGCGCGGCCACACGATGCCAAGTCGGCGCCGGTAGGGTTGGTCCGGCACGGCCAGTCGCGCCACGCGCAAGCCACGCAGCCAGGGCACCGACGCGTCGGGCGCCAGCGTGACGCCGAGGCCGCGGTCGACGAGCATCGCGATCGCGGGCAACGAGCTGAGCTGGAAGCGCTCTCTCGGCGTGATGCCGATGCGGCGCAGGTACGCGTCGGCCTGCTTGCCGCCGCCGAGCGCTCGGTCGTAGCGGATGAAGGGTTCCTCTCGCAGCAGCGCATGCGGGTCGCGCCCGGCCCAACGCGGCGGCGCCATGACGACCAGCGGCTCCTCCGCCAGCTCGTCCCAGTTGAGGTTCTTCGGCAGGGCGAAGGCCGGATGCAGGCAGATGGCGGCATCCAGCTCGCCACGCAGCACGGCGGCGTAGAGATCCGTCGTGAACCCCGAGCGGATGTCGACCCGCGCTTCGGGGCACTGCTTGACGAAGCCGGCCAGGATGTCCGGCATCACGCTGTGCAACGCCGTGTTGATGGCACCCAGCTTCAACTCGCCGACGGCTGCCTGCTCGTCCACCACGGCCTGCAGGTCGTCGAGCTCCTGCAGCACGCGCCGTGCGCGCTCGACGAGCCGATGGCCGCCCTCGGTCGGCGCCACGGTGCGCCCGGCACGCGCCACGAGGCGAGTGTTCAATGTTCGCTCCAGCAGGCGCAACTGGTGTGCAACCGCTGCCGGGGTCACCTCCAGCCGGCGCGCCGCCTCCGACATCGAGCCCGATTCGACGACCAGCAGGAAGGTGCGTAGATAGCTGGTTTCCACGGGCACGATTGTCGGTGACGGGCGCCGCCGACTCTTCAAGAGCAGCAGGGCGCTCATGTTGCGGCTCGAGGGCGTGAACGGGGCCACGGGCCAGCCGATATGGCCGATTGCGCTTGCTTGGGGGGAAAACGACGCAGTGGCGCGGAGCTTCCATTCGCGACCGCAGAAAGCAGCCGACACGTTTCGATCGTTGACACGGCGAAGCGCCCGACATCATGGAAGGCGTGAAGACCCGAATCATTGCAAGCACGTCGAAGCACGACTACGTACTGGCGCCCGTATTGGGTACCGTGAATTCTGCGGAGCAAAGTCGCGCCGAATTCCGACAGACTGATCAGCGTCGCAAACTTCGCCGCCATGTTCAACCAGACCGGGCAACCAGCTGCCGGTGTCTGTTGCGGCTTCGACGAACGTGGTTTGCCGATCGGGCTGCAAATCATCGAACGCCGTTTTGACGATGCCGGCGTCCTGACTTTGGCGCATGCTCATGAAGCTGCACATCGATTCGAGCCGATGTGGCCGGATCAACATGAGATGCGCAGGTTCACTCCGCGCTGCCGGCCGCTGCCGTCTTTCCTTGTCTCCTTATCACCGGGGACCGTTGTCTTTGAGCGATTCACCCGCCAGGCCCGGATGTGCCCGGAGCGCAGATCCCGAAAAGATCAAGGCCTGCTCCGCCGTCGACAACCCCGACCGCTCGATGCCGCGGGTCGGCAGGCCGGCGTCGAAGATCGGCTGGTCGGTACCGAACAGGAGTCGGTCGACACCGAAGACTTTCGCCGCCAGCCCGATCGCGCCTTCGCCGAGCGAAGCGGTGTCGACGAAGATGCGGCGCAGGCCCGGGCGCGGCTTCGGCCCGCCGGCATCGCGGATGTCGATCGCATCGAATCGTTCGACGATGAAGGGCAGTGTGCCGCCAAGGTTGGCCACCTGGACCGTCACGTTGGGGTAGGGATCGAGGAAGCTCGTGAGCGTCAGCGTCGTGGCCGCCGAGGTGATGCGCGACTGAATGTGCTGGGCGCCGATGCGGTAGCTGGCGTTGTCGGCGGGCTTGGGTTGCGGCGCGAGCGTCTGCGGTTCGGTGCTCGACGGGAAGCCGGCCGGCAGCGGCCCGGGGTGCACGAACACATGAGCCTTGAAGCGCTGAAGCACGTCGAACACCGGCGCCCAATGCTGCGCATCGGCCAAGGTCAGGAACGCGTCGACCGGCAGGATGGCGCCGATCAACCCGCCCTCGCGCAGCACAAGCTCCAGCTCGCTGGCCGCCGTACCCACGTCGGCCAGCGGCAGGGCAGCGAGGCCGGAGAAACGCTCGGAGCGGGCCGCCACCAGCTCGGCCGTGGCCTCGTTGAAGAGGCGCGTCAGCGGCAGCGCCTGCGCCAATGGCAGGCTGTCGATGCCGAACAGGCCCGGCAGCGACAGGACCTGGTGGTCGATGCCCGAGGCATCGAGCAGCGCCAGCCGGGCCGGCACGTCCTCGTAGGTCACATGAAACGGCAGGCCGCTCTCGAAGTAACGCAGATAACGCGACGTGCCAGTGACTTCGATGCGCGGCTTGTCGACGCGCGCCGTCAGCGCCAGTGCCAGCGCGGGCGGCACCCAATGGCAATGCCAGTCGACTTTCATGGGGAGGTTTCCAACGCAGCGGGCGCGCTGGCAAACAGGTGCCGCGCGGCCAGGGTGGGGTCGGCGTCAAGCTGCGCGAAGGTGCCGCCGAATTTCAGCTCGCCTCGGTCGACGACCACGACCCGGTCGCTCAGCGCGCGGGCGAACGGCATGTTCTGCTCGGACAGCAGGATGGTCAGCCCTTCGGACTTGAGTTGGCGGATCTGCGCCTGCAGCCCTTCGACGACGACGGGCGCGAGCCCTTCGGAGGGCTCGTCGAGCAGCAGCAGGGTCGGGTTCGACGCCAGCGCCCGTGCGATGCAGAGCATTTGCTGCTCGCCGCCGCTCAGCAGCCCGGCCTTGCGGTCGCGCAGTTCCGCAAGCTTGGGGAAGAGGTCGTAGAGGCGGTCGAAGGTCCAGCCCGCCGCCGGCGCTGAACCGAGAGCCCGGCGAGTGACGCGCAGGTTCTCCTGCACCGTTAGGTTACCGAAGATGCGACGCTCTTCGGGGACGTAGGCTATTCCGCCGCGGGCGATTCTGTCGATCGGCTGGCCAGTGATGTCGCGGCCCTCGAAGGTGATCGTTCCCTGCGTCGCCCGGACCAGCCCGATGATCGATTTGATCGTCGTGCTCTTGCCCGCGCCGTTGCGGCCGATCAGCGACAGCACCGTGCCGCGTGCGATGTCGAACGAAACGCCGAAGAGGACCTGGGTCTCGCCATAGCCGGCGCGGACCCCGCGGACTGACAGCAACGAACGTGTATCAGCCATGCGCGCTCCCGAGATAGATGCGCCGCACTTCCGGGTGGGCCGCGATGTCCGCCGGTGTGCCCTGCGCCAGCAGCCGCCCGCGGTGCATCACGGTGATTCGTTGCGCCACCGAGAACACCACGTCCATGTCGTGCTCCACGAGGATGGCGGTCATGCCGCGCGAGCTGACCAGCGACCGGATCAAGGCCACCAGCGCCGGCCGGTCCGACGACGACATGCCGCAGGTCGGCTCGTCGAGCAGCAGCAGTTGTGGTTTGCCGGCCAAGGCGATCGCCAGTTCCAACCGCCGCCGGTCGCCGTAGGAGAGCGTCGCCGCTGCCCGATCGACCTGCTCGCCCAGGCCGGTGGCGTGGGCGATCTGCTCTATCTCGTCACGGTGTCTCGCGGTCGCATCGGCGAAAAAGTTCCAGATGCCGCGCTCTCGAGCGACGATGGCGATCCGGATGTTGGCCGCGACCGTCTTGCTCAGGAACACATTGTTGATTTGGAACGTCCTGCCGATGCCGAGCCGTGCCCGGCGATGCGGGGGCAGCCGGGTGATGTCGCGCCCTTCGACACATACGGAGCCGGAAGTCGGCCGCAGCGAGCCGGTGATCAGGTTGAAGAGCGTCGTCTTGCCCGCGCCATTGGAGCCGATGACCGCATGGAACTCGCCGCGCGGAATGGCGATGCTCACGTCGTCGACGGCCTTCACGCCACCGAAGCGCCTGGAGAGCGCCTGCACCGACATTGCAGCGTTCCCGGTCACGGCGCGCTCCGCTTCTTGTCGAAGAGGCTGACGATGCCGTTCGGCAGCACGAAGGTCACGACCAGAATCACCACGCCAAGGACGAAGAGCCAGTACGGCGTGTAGGCCGGCACGACGACGCTGAGCGCGCGGAACACGAGTGCGCCGACGATCGGGCCGTAGAACCGGTTCGTGCCGCCGAGCACGCACACCGCCAGCAGGTCGGCCGATTCGAGGAAGCCGGCGGAATCGATGAAGACGCCGCGCGAGAAATACGCTTGCAGCCCACCGGACAGGCCAGCGATCGCCCCCGCTGTCGTGAAGGCGAACAACTGCACCGCGCGCACGTCGATGCCCGTGAACGCGGCGCGCTGCGGGTTGTCGCGCACGGCGGTCAGGGCTTCGCCGAAAGGCGACGACACCAGCCGCCGCAGCAGGTAGAGGACCGCCAGCACCAGCACCAGCGTCAGAAAGTAGTAGCTACGGCTGTTGCGCAGCCAGTCCGGCGGCTCGACGCCGATCAGGCCCTCGTCGCCGCCGGTGACCTCGGTCCACTTCCAGAGCACCACGTACACCAGTTGCCCGAAGGCGAGCGTCAGCATGATGAAGTAGTGGTGCTCGCGCCGGATCGCGAAGTAGCCGATCGCGGCCGACACCACGGCCGCGATGACGACGCCGGCCGGCAACGCCCAGTGCATCGGCACGCCCAGATGGTGCGTCAGCACCGCGGCGCCATAACCGCCTGCGGCGTAGAGCGCGGCGTGCCCCATCGAGACCATGCCGCCGTGGCCGACGATCAGGTTCAGGCTCATCGCCAGCATGACGAAGATCAGCGTCTGCACGCCTTGCGCAAGGGCCGCTTCGCTGCCGGCAGCGCCGAGCACCGTCAGCGCGACGACCGACAGCGCGACGACCGATGCCGACTTCCAGGCGCTCGGAGTCGCTGCCGTGCCCCCTTGGGTCAGGACCGCAATAGCCTGCGTCACTCACGCTCTCCCAACAGCCCCGACGGCCGAACGATCAGCACGATGGCCATCAAAATGAAGATGAAGGCCATTGAAAAGCGGGGGAACACGAGGATACCGAACGATTTTCCGACGCCGATCAGTACGGCGGCTAGCGCCGAGCCCGCGATGCTGCCGAGCCCACCGACGACGACCACCGCGAAGGCATCGATGGTGGTGTCCATGTGGATCGTCGGATTGACGCCGCCGATCGGTGCAAACAGCACGGCGGCCAGACCGACCAGCCACATGGCGAGCACGAAGACGCCGGTGGACAGCCGGCGCGAGTCGACGCCGAGCGCGGCGGCCATCACCCGGTCGCGGGCGACAGCACGAATCAGCAGGCCCCATTCCGTCCGGTTGACCAGCCACCAGAGCGCCAGGCCGACGACCAGGCCGACGACGGTGATGAAGCCGTAGTAGGCCGGAAAGTAGACGCCCAGAATGTCAATCGGCCCGCCGAAGGGCGCCGGTATCGAAACCATCCTGGCCGAGAGGCCCCAGATGTACTTGACCGCGTCCTCGGCCATGAAGATCAGGGCGACGGCGGGCAGCACCTGCAGCAGCACGGGCGAGTCGTAGAGCCGCTGAAACAGCAGTTTCTCGAGCACCAACCCGAGCAACGCCAGCAGCAGCGGCACCACGAGCAGCGTGACCCAGAAGCCGTAGCCGGAAGCGAGAAAGAGCTGCGTGACCGCGTAGGTGACGTAGAGGCCGATCATGAAGAACGCGCCGTGCGCCAAGTTCACGACCCGGCTGACACCGAAGATGAGCGTGAGCCCGGTCGCGATGAGAAAGAGGATCACCGCCGACACCAGCCCGCTGATCAACTGCAGACCAATCACTGCGTGCCGCCGCGCAGCTTCTTGACCTCCTCCGCCGTCGGCAGGTACTTCTCGGCGCCGATGTAGCGGCTCTTGACGAGCCCGGGGCGGTTGTCGGCTTCGTCCCAGGCGAGCTCGCCCACCCACACCCCGGTGGTCGCCTGATGGTCGAAGGCGCGCACCGTGATCGGGCCCTGCGCCGGGTTGTCGACGGTCAACCCTTCAGCCGCATCGATGAAGGCCTCGCGGTCGATCTTCTTGGCCTTCGCATAGGCCGCGGCGATGAAGTTCACCGTCGTGTAGCCGCTGGCGGCTTCCGAGTACGGCAAACCGTTCCAGCGCTTCTTGAAGGCGTCGAAGAACACCTTGTTGGCCGGGCGGTCGACCGGAGGGTACGGGTAGTCGCTGGCGGTGATGAGGTTGGGCGGGATGTCTTCTTTCCTCAGGCCTTCGTTGTTCGTCGCCCAGCCGAGCGCGGTGTGCGCCGCACCGACCTTGTTGAACAGGCCGAAGGCCTTGGCCTGCGTCACGAACGCGATGCCCGACTGGCCGACCAGGCCGCCAAAGAGCACCGCATCGGGCTGCTTGGACAGGATGGCGGTGATATAGGAAGAGAACTCGGTCGTGCCCAGTGGAATCCAGAACTCGCAGCCAGGAACGACCTCGACGTCGGGGCGCTTCGACTTCAGATGACCGACGACGTTTTGCACCAGGTCGCGGCCGAAGGCGAAGTCGATGCTGATGGTGCACCAGCGCTTGTACGGCCGCTCCGACAGACTCTCGGCAATCGGCCCGTAGAAAGCGCGGGCGTTGACCAGCAGGCGGAACAGGTAGCGGTGGCCCTGCTCTTCGGTCAGGAAGCGGCCATAACTGCCCATCGCGAAGAACGGCACCTTCAGCTCTTTGGCAAGCGCCGTGGCCGCCTGGGCCTCACCGGTTGCGACGTTGCCGATGATCAAGTCGGCACCGCCCGCGACCAGATCGCGTAACGCGCGGCTCGCCTCCTCGGCGCGCGACTTGGTGTCGATTGACACGATTTTGATCTGACGACCGAGGATGCCGCCCTTGGCGTTGATCTCTTCGACCGCGAGGATCTCGCCTTGCTCCGCGCTCTGCCCCTGCAGTGCGAAGGCGCCGCTGCGCGACGAGAGCACGCCGATCGTCAGCACGTTGCTCTGGGCCGTCTGCGCCAGGACCGGTGCCGTCAGCGCCAGCCCGGAGGCGGCAGCGATCGACCATCGCACCAATGCGCCGAGCCGTGTCGTGATGTTCATTGCTGATTTCTTTCTTCTGGGTTCGTGAGGGTCGACGATCAAATCAAGCCGCTGCTGGGCGGCCGCTTGCCGTTCAGCACGTAATTGCCGATGTGGTGGTACTTCCAGCGCGCCGGGTCGTGCAGCGTGTGGGTTCGCACGTTGCGCCAGTGGCGGTCGAAGCCGTGCTGCGCATCGGTGGAGCTGGTGCCGGCGAGCGCGAACACGTCGCTCGCGACCTTCACCGAGGTGTCGCCGCCGAAGGCCTTCGCCTCGGCCACCGCGATCGAGGCGCCGGCCGCCGTGTCGGCATTCAGATCGGCGCGCGCCTCGTCGAGCGACCGGGCGGCCCGGGCCAGCAGCGCCTCGGAGGCATGCTGCAGGGCCGACAACTCGCCCATCTGCTTGATCAGGTGCGGTTCGTCGGAAGCCCGCTCGACGCCGGCCTCGCCATACGGACGTGTACGGGTGGTGATGAAGGTCACCGCATCGGCGAGCGCCGCGGCACCCACGGCGACGTGAATGGCGGCGTGCAGGAGCTGCGCCGAAGCGCCGAAAATATGCGGCGCCTCGTACCGCTTCCAGTGCTCGAACACGTGATCCGCCGGGACCTTCACATCGTCGAGCACCGTCGTGCCGCTCATCGTCGAGCGCTGACCCATCGCGGTCCAGTCGGTCGTGACCTCGACGCCTTGTGCATGACGTGGCACGATGGCGACGACGAGACGGCCTTGCTCGTCGAGCGCCATCACCGGAATCCACTGCGCGGAATAGGCACCGGTGCAGTAATATTTTTTTCCGTTCAGCCGGAAGTCGCCTGCCCCGTCACGAGAGAGTCGGGTCTTCTTTTCGCCCGTCGTCCTGGTGCCGCGTTCGGACAGCGCATTCCCGAAACGCGCGCCTCGGAGCACTTCGCCGAGGAATAACGACTTTTGCCGCGGCGTCCCCTCATGGCGCACCATGTCGACGAAGACGAAATGATTCTGCGGCACCTGCGCGATGGCCGAGTCGGCCTGGCCGAGGATGAAGAACACCTGGGCGAGCGTCGCGAACGACACGTCTGGCCCACCGAACTCGCGTGGCACGGTCAGCGCCAGCAGACCGGATTGCCCGAGGCGATTCAGCTCGTCGAATGCGGGCGAGCGGTTCACGTCCCGTTCGATCGCGCCGGGGGCGATGGAGGCTGCGAACTCGGCAGCCACGGAAAGCGCTTCCGCGTCGTCGCGAATCACATGGGCGGGTTCCGCCGCGGTGGTGAACGAGTCGATGCTCATCGCGCCACCAGGAGCTGGCCACCTCGCAGGGCGCCCAAGTCGGGCGGCGGGGTCACGGCGGCGCGCACACGCGGAATGACCTCCTCCGCGAAGCGGCGCATCTCGGCTTCGAACGGCTGGAACTGCAGCATGAAGGTCTCGACGCCCGCCTCTTGGAACGCGTGTAGCCGTTCGGCCACTTCGTCGTAGCTGCCGACGAGGCCGGCCGCAGTGCCGCCGTTGGTGCCGAACCGCGGCGACTTCGCCGAGTTCTGGAACATCACCGCCTTCGGATCCGCGTTGGCCCGCAGCTGCCGCCTGGCGGGTGCATCCTTCTCGGCCAGCGAGAACAGATAGGCGAGCACGTCGTGCGCCTCCGCTGCGGTGGGCCGGGCCACGACGAAGGCGGAGAGCCCGAAGCGCAGCGGCGGCTTGCCGTAGCGCTCGCGCCGCGAGAGGTCGGCGATGGTCGCCTTGACGTCCGCGAGCGGCTGGCCGGTGATGAAATACACATCCGACTGCGCTGCCGCCAGCACGCGCGCGGGCTCGGATTCACCGCCGAGGTAGATGCGCGGGCGCGGGCGGTAGATGCCGGCGGGGCTCAGCTGATAGCCATCGATGCGAAAGTGCTTGCCGTCGAAATGCACGTCCTGGCCTTCGATCAACCTGCTGACGACCGACAGCCACTCGTCTCCGTACGCATAGCGCGCGTCGTGCTCGGCGAACCCGATGCCGGCCTTTTCGAGCTCGGGTTTGAACCAGGCGTTGACCAGGTTGATGCCGAAGCGCCCGCCGCTGATCTCCTCGATCTGCAGCGCCATCTTGGCGAGCACCACCGGATGGAACAGATACGGCTTGATGGCGGTGATGATCTCGATGCGCGACGTGAGCGCGGCCAGCGCCGCCGACGCGGTCCACGCTTCGAGCTGGCCGAAGGCCGGGCCGTTCGGGTTGATCGTGTGCTGCGCCACCAGCGTCGAGTCGAAGCCCAGCGCCTCTGCGAGGACGATCTGGCGCTTGTTGCGCTCCCAGCTCGCATCGACCGGGTCGTCCGGGTGGTGCAGCGATCCCCAGGAGCCCTGCGTCTGGGCCCAGGCGCCGAAGCGCGGGGGCGGGATGTTCTTGTCGGTCATCGGCGGCAATCAGGTGTAGAGCGGGTCCGACGTGATTTCGCCGTTCAATGCGTAGTTGCCGACCTCGCGCGCCTTGTAGACCACCGGGTCGTGCAGCGTGTGGACACGCACATTGCGCCAGTAGCGGTCGAAGCCGTAGCGGTTCGCGGTGGCGCGTGCGCCCATCAATTCGAAGATGCGGCTGGTGACGTCGAGCGAGACCCGGGTGGCGTTGACCTTGGCCGCGTAGACCGTGGCTGCGACCGCACACCGCTGATCGGCGGTGAGCGCAGCGCCGAGTGCTGCCGCGTCGTCGACCTGCACGCCCGCGGCTTCGGCGAAGGCTTCGGCCGCCTGCACCTCGGCGATGAGCTGGCCGGTCTGCTCGAGGATGTACGGGTCCTGGCTGGCCCGCTCGACGCCGGAGGTCTGCCATGGCTTTGTCGTCGTTCGCACATAGTCGAGTGCGCTGTGCAGTGCTCCCTGCGCCGCGCCAAGGTAGAAGTTGACGAAGACGAGCTGCATCATCGGCGTCAGCAGCGTCGCGGCCGGCAACACGGCCTGCGGCGGCTGCACCGGGTAGCCGCCGACCACGTCGGCGCGCTCGACGCGCACCTGGTCGAAGCTGACGGTGCCGCTCTCGGTCAGCTTCTGGCCGAAGCTGTCCCAGTCGCCGTGGTGGGTGATGCCCGCGGCGGTGCCGGGCACGATGACCTGGGCGTAGAGGCCATCGATCACGACGCGCACCACCAGTCGGTCGGCCAGGCTTGCGCCGGTCGCGAAGGTGTGCCTGCCTGTGAGCCTGAAGCCGTCGCCATCGGCACTCGTATCGGCCGTGAGCACGATGTCCGGATCGCGCGGGTTCACCGCCCCGCCCCAGTACAGACCAAGCCCCGCGGTCTCGACGAGACAGCGCTCGGCCTGCTCGGGGGTGCCGCGCAGCGCCGGCGTCTGCACAATCAAGTAGTGATACCCCAACAACTGCCCGAGCGACGCATCGGCACGCGCCACGATGCGCACCAGGCGCATTGCCTCGCGCCACGAAAGCCCGGCACCGCCGAACTGCCGCGGCACGGTGGCCGACAGCAGTCCCGATTCGCGCAACAAGGCGATTTCTTGGTGCGGTGCACCGCCGCGTCGGTCGCGCTCGGCAGCGCCCTCTTCAAGTTTGCGCGACAGCTGCAGCGCGGTCGCCTCGAGCCAGGCCTTGGTCGGCGTGACTGCACTCGAGGCGACGGAACCTATGGCGATCGACATGAACCCGGTGTTGAAGAATCCCCGCAGACTCTACGAAGTCCGGCGACGGTCGTTAACCAAGTTTTTAGTTGCTACTTATTCGGTTTTGGATGTCGTGGGGCGCTTCGGTCGTTGCGGTTCTTGACAGGTGTGCCAGAAGCGAGTTCACGCTGGGTGATCGGTACTGCGTCTGCGCTGATGATTCGCCGATCACCGCTGGAACTTAGGTGCCGCCAGATCTCGAGAACTTGGTCGGCCATCGAAGCCGGCCGATTCCTCACCGCTTGTCAAGTCCAGCTCGGACGGATGGGCAGGTCATCGAGTGACCGCTTCAAACATCGACGCTGGTGTTCTTGGTGATGCGCAACGGGATGTCGCCCATGGTGTCGGCCTCCATCAGAAACATGTCATCGGTACTCCGTTGCGCCATAGGCTCGCGCCGCGCAAGCAGCTTGTCACCCTGGGCGTTTGCGACGATCACACCGAACCGTTCGCAGTGCTTGCAGATCGTGTTGACCGGGAGCGAACAGATGCGGAAGCCAAGTCAGTCGTCGATGATCGGGACAACCGCCGATTTGCCAGTGCGCGAGGCCACCGATCATCACGTTAATCTTGCCCAGATCGGACCGCAGCCAACAACATCCTGACGGGCTCGATAATCCCGCCACGTTTGAGCATGCGCAGGTCAAGCTCGAAAAGTTGCTCGGGTTCATGCCGGCACGCAGTAGTCCAAGGGCTCGCCCGACCCGTGGTGGATTTCCGAGCAGTATTCGCGTCGTTCCGGGGACTTTGTCAAACACTGCGAGCGACGGGGGCGCTGGATGTGTTCAAGGCCGGGCAAGCTGCGTCACACCTGGACTGGTGACAACTCACATTGAGCACGCCGCTGTCCGCACGTTTGGCGTTGGTATCGCCTGCAAGAAGCAGCCGTTCGCCGGCGGTGCCCCACGCGAGACGCTGTACTACTGGGCGCTTGTCTGACTTCTCGTTCGGGCCACGATGGCGGCGACCACCAGTGGGCAAGAGATGGGCACAAAGCGAAACGCCAACCCATTCGGTTGGCGTTCACTATTGCCAGGGCTCCGTACCGCCTGACTACGCTGTGGTTGCGAGGGCAGGATTTGAACCTGCGACCTTTGGGTTATGAGCCCAACGAGCTACCAGACTGCTCCACCTCGCGACTGAGTCGAAGACTATACCACGGAGCGCTCGACAGGGCGAGCCGCTCAAAGCCCCGCGGCCTGAAGGCTCTGCGCGAAGCGCTCGCCGTTCTCGAAGCCGATCACGCGCACGTCGCGCACTTCCCGGCCTGCGGCGTCGAAAAACAGGGTGCCGGGCGGGCCGAACAGCCCGAAGCGCTTGAGCAGCGCACGGTCGTCGGCGGTATTGGCGGTCACGTCGGCCCGCAGCAGCAATGCGCCGGCGAGCCGCTGGCGAACGGCCGGTTGCGTGAACGTGTCGCGCTCCATCTCCTTGCACGAGACGCACCAGTCGGCATAGAAGTCGAGCATCACGGGCCGGCCGGCATCGCGGACCGCGGCGTCGAGCTCGGCGACGCTGCGCACGGGGATGAAGGCGAGGCCCGACGCGGGTGTGCCCGGGACAAGGTGCGCGAGCGGCTGCAGCGGATCGCTGCCACCCGACGCGGCGCCGACGAATTGCAGCAGGCCGCAGGCGCCGAAGACGGCGGCGGCGCATCGGCGCACGACACGGCCGCGCGGTTCTGCGGCGCCGCGGGTCGGCGGCGAGACGAGCAGTACAGCCGCCGACACGGCGAGCACGCCCCAGAGGCCCAGCACCAGCGCCGCCGGCGGCACCGACTGCACCGTCCACAGCGCGACCCCGAGCAGCACCAGCCCGAAGAAGCGCTTGACTTCGGTCATCCACGCGCCGGCACGCGGCAGCAACGCACCGGCCGATGCGCCGACGACGAGCAGCGGCACGCTCATCCCCGCGGCGAGCGAGAAGAGCGCCGTGCCGCCGAGGGCGACATCGCGGGTCTGCCCGAGGTACACCAGCGCCCCGGCGAGCGGTGCCGCAACACATGGGCTCACGATCAGCGCCGACAGGCCGCCCATCGCGAACACGCCCGCGATCCGGCCGCCGCGCAGGCGCTGCGAAGCGGCCGTCAGCCGGCCGGCCAGCGCCGACGGCAACTGCAGTTCGTACAAGTCGAACATCGACAGCGCCAACAGGACCAGCAGCACGGCGAAGCCAGCGAGCACCCAGGGCGTCTGCAGGCTCGCCGCCAGGCCCTCGCCCGCGAGCCCAGCGGCGACGCCGAACGCGGTGTACACGAGCGCCATGCCGAGCGAGTAGCTGGCGGCGAGCGCGAGCCCCCGGCCGCGCGACGCCGAGGCGCCGTGGCCGACAAGGATCGACGACAGGATCGGCAGCATCGGCAACATGCACGGCGTGAGCGACAAGAGCAGGCCGGCGCCGAAGAAGACGCCGACGACGCTCCAGAAGCGGCCGGCGCGCAGGGTCGCGTCGAGGCCCGACCGCTCAGGCGCCGGTGCCGCCTTCTCCGTCGACAGAGCCGGCGGGCCACCGGTGCCGGCCGCGGGCGTCGCGCCCGCGGTCTGTGCGGCGGTGAGCGCCTCGGCCCGGCCATCGCCGCCGAAGGCGCGGAGCCGCACCTTCACCGCGCGCTCGGCGGGCGGGTAGCACAGGCCGCGGTCGGCGCAGCCCTGGCTCGTCGCGAGCAGCGTGAACTCGGCAGGCGCCTGGGTCACGGGGATGACGATCCGGACATCGCCGCGGAAGGTTTCGACGTTCTTCTGGAAAGTCTCGTCGAACTTGACCTTGCCCGGCGGAAACACCGGCGGCCCGAGCGCCGCGCCGGCCGCCACGAAGCGGAACGGCTCGCGGTAGAGGTAGTAGCCCGGCGCCGCCTTGAAGAGCAGCTCGACGCTGTGGTCGTCGATGGCGCGCGCCGACAGGCCGAAGGCAGCCTCGGGATCGAGGAAGTCGTCGCCGGCGGCACGGGCGGTGTCGAAGGCGCCGGCCCAGCCAAGCAAGACGGCGAGGACAGTGGCCAGGAGGAGGCGGATCGGCCGGGTGAGGTCGGGTCGGGCAAGCATCGAGGTCACGTCGGGGACCGGGTGAGAGGCGGCGCGGGCGCCGGGGTTCCGTACAGCGTCGCGGCACTGCGATCGGATGGTAGCGACTGGCGCGCTCGCAACGCCGGACGGAGGTCCGACGACGCGCTTCCGCCGACGCTGCGGCGGAGGCCGGAACGGCGCCGCGCCGTCGAGCGTGAACGCGAGCAGGTGGTCGCCCCACGTCGTGCCGAGCCCGCGTGCCCGACGGCGGCGATCAGGCGATCACGACGTATGGCCGGCCGTCCGGCAGTCGGCCTCGAACACCGACGAAGTGGCGTTGCCGCCGGCGGGCAGTTCGTTTCCCGCGGACGCGCCCGATTCCATGTCGAAGGCGCGAAAGCGGTAGTCGGTCGTGCCTGCCCTGAACACGACGCCGCGGGCGGTCGCGACCGGGCCACGGGCGAAAGGAACGCTGAGCTCGAGCGCGATCGGCGCCTTCTTCGCGGTGGCTCCAAGCGGCTGTTCCTGCGGGAGCCGCGGTCGTGGCGCCGGTCTATGCGCTCGACCGCCGCCGTGACATGACCAGGAGCGAGGCGGCGCGCCGTGAGCGTCCAGTCCGACCACATTGATTTCGCTCACGGTGCCGGTTGAGCATGG
>CAXUDL010000061.1:0-17692 GCA_964249855.1 uncultured Rhizobacter sp.
CGCACCACGGTCTACCAATGGCGGCAGGGCAAGATCGGGCCGCTCGACCGCCATCACCTCGAGCGCCTGTCGTACCTGTTCGGCATCTACGCCGCGCTGCAGATCCTGCTGCCTGTCCCCGAGCGCGCCGACGACTGGGTGAGAAAGCCCAACACCGCGCCGCTCTTCGGCGGCCGCTCCGCGCTCGACCGCATGCTCGGCGGCCAGGTCGCCGACCTCTACGTCGTGCGCGAATATCTCGACGCCCAGCGCGGAGGCAAGGCATGACCTCGTTGTCGGCGGCGGACGTGCCGGTCACCGACACCGTCTGGCGGCCGAGCCACCGCCTGATTCCGTCGCGCTATCCGACCGTCGGCCTCTACGACCGCGTCGCCGACCCTTCGGATCTCGACGTCGTCTTCGCCATCGAGGCGCTCACCAACGCACGCATCCGCGACGAGACGGGCCAATTGCAGCTCGTGCCGCCCGAAGACCGCGTCAGCGGCCCGGGCAGCACGCCGATCATGGCCGCCTTCACCCATCTCAATCCCGAAGGCTCGCGCTTCTCGGACGGCAGCTACGGCGTCTATTACGCGGCCCGGGCGCTCGACACCGCGATCGCCGAGGTCAGCCACCACCGCGCGGTCTTCCTCGCCCGCACCGCCGAGCCCGAACTCGATGTCGACATGCGCGAAGTGCTCGCCAACGTCGCCGCGGGCCTGCACGACCTCTGCGGCTTGGGCGACGCCGGTGCCGCGTTGCTCGACCCGCTCGACTACGGCGCGTCGCAGCGCTTCGCGATCGCGCTGCGTGCCGCCGGCAGCGCCGGGCTCGTGTATCCGAGCGTCCGCCATCCGGGCGGTGTGTGCGTCGGCATCTTTCGGCCACGCATGCTCGACGGCGCGCGCTCGGGCAAGCACATCGGCCTGCATTGGGACGGCCAGCGGATCACGCACTGGTACGAGAAGCGCGGGCTGCACTCGCTGCCGGCGCGGCCGCTCGAGGGCACGTGAGACGCGGCGCCGCGACTCGATCGTCGCCGCCGGCCGCCGCTCGGGCGCGCTGGCGCCGCCCACGCTCCTAGCGGCAGCGCGCTCGCTCAGAGCGTCGCCATCGCCTCGCCGAGCCGCACCGGGCGCAGTGGTGCCCAGGCGGGGTCGAACGTCAGCCTGCCCTTCGGGAACAGCATGACCACGGTCGAGCCGAGCAGGAAGCGGCCCATCTCCTCGCCTCGGCCCAGGACGACCGTGCCCACGTCGTAACGCCAGTCGCGCACGCGGCGCACCCGCGGCGGGTTGACGACGCCGTGCCACACCGTCGCCATGCTGCCGACGATCGTCGCGCCGACGAGCACCATCGCAACGGGCCCGTGCGCGGTGTCGAACATGCAGACGACGCGCTCGTTGCGCGCGAACAGGCCGGGCACGCCGCGCGCCGTCTTCGGGTTGACCGAGAAGAGGTCGCCGGGCACGTGGACCATCCGCCGCAGCGTGCCGTCGCACGGCATGTGGATGCGGTGGTAGTCCTTCGGGCTCAGGTAGAGCGTCGCGAAGTGGCCGCCCTCGAACAACGCGCCGAGCGCCGCGTCGCCGCCGACGAGCGCGGTCGTCGAATACGCATGGCCCTTGGCCTGGAAGATCTGGTCGTGCTCGATGCGGCCGAACTGGCTGATCGCGCCGTCGACCGGGCAGACGAGATGCGCGGTCGCGAGCGGCCGGGCGCCGGGACGGAGCGCCCGGGTGAAGAAGTGATTGAAGCTCGCGTACGACGCGATCTCCGGATCGGCGGCTTCGCTCATGTCGACGCCGTAGCGCTGCACGAACCAGCGGATCAGGTCGGTGGTGCGCGAGCCCCATTCGCGCGACGCGACAAACCCGGCGAACGATGTCAACGCCTGCTTCGGATAGAGGTACTGCGGCAGGACGTTGAGCCGGTCGGACACGGTGGCGCGGGCAGCGGAAACCGGCGATTCTATTCATTCGAGGCGCTGCGACCCGCCCATCGCGCACGCAGGTCATGGGGCGACAGCCGCCGCCTCAACCCCGTCGGAAGAGTGGGCGTGCTTTGTCAATTGACATGACGAGCGGCGCGCACTGATCCTACAGTCCTGCGCTCCATGAACATCCAACCGCACCAGAGCATGACCAGCCAGGCGTTGAGCGACGACGACTGGACGCGTCGCTGCGTCGAGCGGCTGATCGCGCTCGACCCGGCGTTGCAGCGGGCGCTCGCCGAACCGATCGCGATCGACCTCTGCTCGCGCACTCGGTGGCGGGCCATGGCGCCGGAAACGGCCGCACAGACGCTCTTCGACTACGGCCACAAGCGCTGAGCTGCGGGCGCGAGCCTGCCTCGTGCCGGCGCGCCCGTCGGGTGGCGCAGCCCTGCGCGAACCGGGCTCGCACGCGGTCGACACCTACGCTGCTACGAGACGACCGCCCTGGCGTCACCCGGAGCTGACGTGCACGATCGTCGGCTCCCCATCAGTCGCCGACCGGCACACCCTGCCATGGCCTCCCGCAAGAAGCTCGTCGAACCCGCGACCACCGACAACCTCGGGTCGGTCCTCAGCACCGTCTCGGGTCCGTCGACCGCGCCACCGCCGCACGTGACGCCCGGCGCGTCGGTCGTCGCGCCGGCGCTGGTCCTGAAAGTCGCGGGCACCGAGACGGTCGCGCGCGGCATGCCGTACAACGCCGGCAAGGCCGCCGAGTACGGAGACGCGTCGCGCGCGCCTCCCGCGGGCCAGACGGTCGAGCTCCCCTCGCCGATCGTCGGCGCGAGCACCGTCAGCGAAGGCGCTTCTTCGGCGAAGGTCGGCAGCGGCCAGCCGCCCGTCGGCCGCAACGCGACGATCGGTTCGCTCGACCGCGTCCGCGCCGATGGCACCGGCACGCCGCTCACGACGAACCAGGGCGTGCCGGTCGCCGACAACCAGCATTCGCTGAAGATCGGCCTGCGCGGACCGACCGCGCTCGAGGACTTCATCCTCCGCGAGAAGATCACCCACTTCGACCACGAGCGCATTCCCGAGCGCATCGTCCATGCCCGCGGCTCGGGTGCGCACGGCTATTTCGAGTGCACCGACGCGGCGACCGACGTGACCAAGGCCGCGCCGTTCAGCGAGGTCGGCAAGCGCACGCCGGTGTTCGTCCGCTTCTCGACGGTCGCGGGCGAACGCGGTTCGGCCGACACGGCGCGCGACGTCCGCGGCTTCGCGGTCAAGTTCTATACCGACGAAGGCAACTGGGACCTCGTCGGCAACAACATCCCGGTCTTCTTCATCCAGGACGCGATGAAGTTCCCCGACCTGATCCACGCCGCCAAGCCCGAGCCGAACAACGGCATTCCGCAGGCGGCGACGGCGCACGACACCTTCTGGGACTTCGCCTCGCTGATGCCGGAATCGGCGCACATGCTGATGTGGACGATGAGCGACCGCGCGATCCCGCGCAGCCTGCGGATGATGCAGGGCTTCGGCGTCCACACGTTCCGCCTCGTCGACGCCGCCGGCCAATCGACCTTCTGCAAGTTCCACTGGACGCCCAAGGCGGGCACCCATTCGCTGGAGTGGGACGAGGCGGTGAAGATCTCGGGCGCCGACGCGGATTTCCATCGCCGCGACCTCTGGGAGGCGATCGAGGCCGGTGCCTACCCCGAATGGGAGCTCGGCCTGCAGCTCTTCACCGAGGCCGACGCCGAAGCGTTCGACTTCGACGTGCTCGACTCGACCAAGCTGATTCCGGAAGAACTGGTGCCGTTGCGGACGGTCGGCCGGCTCGTGCTCGACCGCAATCCCGACAACTTCTTCGCCGAGACCGAGCAGGTCGCGTTCTGCACCGCGCACGTCGTGCCGGGCATCGACTTCAGCAACGACCCGCTGCTGCAGGGGCGCATCCACTCGTATCTCGACACGCAGATCTCGCGGCTCGGCGGCCCGAACTTCCACGAAATTCCGATCAATTCGCCGATCGCGCCGGTCTCGAACAACCAGCGTGACGGCCTGCACCGGCAGGCGATCCACCGCGGCCGCGTGTCGTACGAGCCGAATTCGCTCGGCGGCGGCTGCCCGTTCCAGGCCGGTGCGGCCAAGGGCTTCACGTCGTTTCCCGAGCCGGTCGCCGCCGACAAGGTGCGCGGCAAGCCCGAGAAATTTGCCGAGCACTTCGGCCAGGCGGCGATGTTCTTCCGCAGCCAGACCGAGGTCGAGCAGCTGCACATCATCAAGGCGTTCCGCTTCGAGCTGACCCGGGTGCAGACGCCGGCGGTGCGCGAACGCGTGCTGTCGCTGCTCGCGAACATCGACGCCGGGCTGGCGTCGGGCGTCGCGATGGGTCTCGGCCTGCAGGTGCCCGATGCGATGCCGCGTGCGACCGAGCTGCCGATCCCGCAGTACGCGCCGTCGAAGAAGCTGTCGCTGACCGCCCTCCCCGGCGACGGCGGCATCGCGACGCGGCGGATCGCGGTGCTCGTGGCGCCGGGTGTCGATGCCGCGCCGCTGCACGTGCTCTACGCCGAGTTGCTCGGCCAGGGCGCCGTCCCGCGCTATGTCGGCCTGCAGCTCGGCGCCCTCCAGCCGGCCTCCGGCGGACCCATCCACGTCGACATCTCGATCGAGAGCGCGCCGTCGGTGCTGTGGGACGCGGTGGTCGTGCCGAGCGGCGAGCGCGCGCTGAAGTCGCTCGCGAAGGCCGGCCCGGCGCTCGAGTTCGTCCGCGACGCGTACCGGCACTGCAAGCCGTTCCTCGTCGTCGGCAACGGCTCGATGCTGATGGATGCGGCGGGCCTTGCCGCGACGCTGCCGAGCGGCGCCGCCGATCCCGGCATCGTCGTCGCCGACACGGCCTCGGTCGCGGGTTCGACGCCGGCGTTCGTCGCTGCCGTCGCTGCGCACCGCCACCCGGAGCGCGCCTCGGACCCGCCGTCGACGTGAGCGACGCGGCGCGGGTGTAGGCGCCGGCCGACGCCAGGACACTGGCTCGGCCGAGCGGCCGCGCCGCGGCCGGGCGCCACAATCGCGGGCTGTCTGCGACCACGAGAGGAACGAGCATGGACAAGTCCGATCGCCCCGATGCCTACGGTGTGTTCAAGCCCGTCGGTCATGTCGTCGTGTCCTTCGAGCCCGACGCGGACTCGAAGGCTGCCGTCGCGGCACTGCAGGACGCCGGCTTCGGCGACGTCGTGCACTACACACCCGAGGAGATGATCCGCCAGGCCGATCTCGACGTGCAGAACGCGGGCCTGCTCGCGACGATCGGCCAGGAACTCAACCTCGTGAAGGCGCACCGCGCGCTTGCCGAACAGGGCGCGAGCTTCGTCGTCGTCGGTGCCCCGAGCGACGACGAGGCACAGCGCGTCGCCGACATCGTGAAGTCGCATGGCGCGACCCGCGCGCAGAGCTACGGGCGGTTCATCATCGAAGAACTCATCGAACCCGGCTCGGGCGAGAAGCAGGTCGCCGAATCGCCGGACCGCGGCATCGACGCCCAGACGCGCACCGGACACGAGGACGCGACGCCCCGGTCCTGACCTCGTCGCACCGGTCGCTCGACGCGGCGGCCGACGACACGACCCGGCCCTGTGGCGGCGCGGCCGCTGTGCGCGCGGCAGAGCACATGCCCGTGCGCGGCTCGCATCGGAAAGAAGACGGGTCGTGCGAGCGGAGGGCGGTTCCGGTGGCGATGCGGCCCGTCGGGCGGGCGAGTCGGGAGCGCCGGGCGCGCGCTCGTCCGGCGGCGGCGCCGAATGCCCGGACCGCGCAGCCGCCGGCTCGTCGATCGGACCGGCGATGCGGCGGAACGTCGTCGCCGGGGACGTCGGCCACGGCAAGCCGGCTGGCGCCGCCGGCATTGAAATTCGGCGCAGCGGCCCGACATCTCGGGCTTCCCGCGGCGCGGTGCCGTGCGGCAGACTCTTCGAAGAACCATGGAAAAACAGACCCTGTCGTTTCAAGCCGAGGTCAAGCAGATCCTGCACCTCGTCACGCACTCGCTCTACTCGAACAAGGAGATCTTCCTGCGCGAGTTGATCTCCAATGCGTCCGACGCCTGCGACAAGCTTCGCTTCGAGGCGCTCAACCAGCCGGGGCTGTTCGAGGACGCGCCGAATCTCGAGGTCCGCGTGGCGTTCGATGCCGAGGCGAAGACGATCACGATCACCGACAACGGCATCGGCCTGTCCACCGACGAGGCGGTCGCGAACCTCGGCACGATCGCGAAGAGCGGCACGCGCGAGTTCATGGCCGCGCTCGAGGGCGACAAGAAGAAGGACGCCCAGCTGATCGGCCAGTTCGGCGTCGGCTTCTACAGCGGCTTCATCGTCGCCGACCGCATCGTCGTCGAGTCGCGCCGCGCCGGCCTGCCGGAGAGCGAGGGCGTGCGCTGGAGCTCCGACGGCAGCGGCGACTTCGAGGTCGAGACCATCGAGCGCGCGCAGCGCGGCACGAGCGTCACGCTGCACCTGCGCGACGGCGAGGAGGAATTCCTGAGCGGCTGGAAGCTCAAGTCGATCACGTCCAAGTACTCCGACCACATTTCGCTGCCGATCCTGATGCAGAAGGAGGAGTGGGACGCCGAGGCCAAGAAGCAGGTCACGAGGGACGAGTGGGCGCCGGTCAACAAGGCCGCAGCGCTCTGGAGCCGGCCGAAGGCGGAGATCACGAAGGACCAGTACGACGACTTCTACAAGCAGCTCAGCTACGACACCGAGCCGCCGCTGAGCTATACGCACAACCGCGTCGAGGGCCGCAGCGAGTACACGCAACTGCTCTACGTCCCGGCGAAGGCGCCGTTCGATCTCTGGAACCGCGAGAAGCGCGGCGGCGTGAAGCTCTACGTCAAGCGCGTCTTCATCATGGACGACGCCGAGGCGCTGATGCCTGTCTATCTCCGCTTCGTCAAAGGCGTGATCGACAGCGCCGACCTGCCGCTCAACGTGAGCCGCGAGCTGCTGCAGGAGAGCCGCGACGTGAAGGCGATCCGCGAAGGCTCGACCAAGCGCGTGCTGTCGATGCTCGAAGCGCTCGCCGACAGCGACGACGCCGCCGAGAAGGCGAAGTACGCCGCCTTCTGGAAGGACTTCGGCGTCGTCCTGAAGGAAGGCGTCGGCGAGGACCACGCCAACCAGGAGCGGCTCACCAAGCTGCTGCGCTTCGCATCGACGTACGCCGACGACGGCGTCTCGTTCGCCGACTACGTCTCGCGCATGAAGGACGGCCAGGAGGCGATCTACTACGTCACCGCCGACAGCCTCGCCGCCGCGAAGAGCAGTCCGCAGCTCGAGATCTTCCGCAAGAAAGGGATCGAGGTGCTGCTGCTGACCGATCGCGTCGACGAGTGGATGCTCTCGCATCTCTACGAGGTCGACGGCCATGCGCTCGCGAGCGTCGCGAAGGGCAGCGTCGACCTCGGCAAGCTGCAGGACGAGGCCGAGAAGAAGCAGGCCGAGGAGGCGGCGACCGCGTTCAAGCCGGTGCTCGATCGTCTGAGGGAAGCTCTCAAGGACCGCGCCAAGGATGTCCGGGTCACGACGCGCCTGGTCGACTCGCCGGCGTGCCTGGTCGTCGACGAGGGCGACATGAGCGGGCATCTGGCGCGGCTGCTGAAGCAGGCCGGCCAAAGCGCGCCGACCTCGCAGCCGACGCTCGAAGTCAACGCCGAGCACGCACTCGTCAAGCGCCTGGAGAGCAGCGCGCACTTCGACGACCTGGCGAACATCCTCTTCGACCAGGCGCTGCTCGCCGAGGGCGGCCAACTCGAGGATCCGGCAGCCTACGTGAGACGGGTCAACGCGCTGCTGGTGGCGTGAGCTCCGGGGGCCGGCGTCGGACGGGCATCGAGTCCGGCCGCGGACCGGCCGACCTGCCGCTCCGCGGGCGGCCGCCGTTCGCCGCTTTCAGGAGGCGGTCGGCTCGCAGCGCTGACAGCCGTCAGTTCCAGCCGCCGAGCGGCGGCTGCGCCATGGCCTCGAGCTGTTCGCGCAGCCGCGTCGTCTGCTCGGCCCAATAGGCCGGGCTCGCGAACCACGGGAACGCGATCGGGAACGCCGGGTCGCTCCAGCGGCGTGCGATCCAGGCGCTGTGGTGAAGGAGCCGGAGCGTGCGCAGCGGCTCGACCAGGCGCAGCTCGCGCCGGTCGAAGTCCATGAAGGCCTCGTAGCCGTCGAGTACCGCGGCGAGCTGCCGGGTCATGGCGCCGCGGTCGCCCGACAGCAGCATCCAGAGATCCTGCACCGCCGGCCCGTTGACGGCGTCGTCGAGGTCGACGAGGCGGGGGCCCTCGTCGCTCGACCAGAGCACGTTGCCGAGATGGCAGTCGCCGTGCAGGCGGATCGGCCGGACCGCGCCGCCGTTGTCGAAGGCCCGCCGCACGGCGTCCAGCGCGGCGTCGACCGTGGCGCGCCACGCCGATGCGGCGTCCGGAGGAATCACGTCGTGCGACAGCAGCCAGTCGCGGTTGGCGTCGCCGAACGTCGCCACGTCGAGCGTCTGCCGATGGCGGAACGGCTGCCGCGCGCCGACGGCATGGAGCCGGCCGATGAAGCGCCCGAGCCACTCGAGCTCGCTCGCATCTTCCAGTTCGGGCGCGCGGCCGGCGAGGCGCGCGGTGACGCTGAAGCGGTGGGGGTGGTGTCCGGCGCGCTCGATGCGTGCGAGCGTCGGACCGCCGAGCCGGCACGACGGCGCGAACGCCGCGCCGTCGTCGAGCGTGAGCGGCCACGGCGCCGCGACCGCGAGTTCGCCGGCTTCAAGCTCGGCTGCGAACGCGTGCTCCTCGAGGATCTGCGCATCGCTCCAACGCGCCGGCCGGTAGAACTTCGTCACGACGACGCGACCGTCTTCGAGGAAGACCTGGTAGACGCGGTTCTCGTAGGAATTGAGCTGGATCAGTCGGCCATCACCGCGCAGGCCGACCGCTGCGAGCGCATCGAGCACGACGTCGGGCGACAGGCCGTCGAACGGCGTGTCGGTCTGGGCGGGCGTCGAACCGGCGTGGTCGTCGAACATCGACCCATGGTACGCCAGTGCTCCAGCGCCGCGTCGCCGTCAACGGCCGGGGTCGTAGTGGGAGGTCGAACCGCTCAGCTCGCCGAAGTCGTCGTCATCCTCTTCGAGCGCATCGCGTGTCGGTTCGAAATCGGCAGGCGGCGTGTTGCGCCGCCGTGCACCCGGGGCGCCGAACAGCCGCGCCGACAGCGACCGCTGGTGTTCGTTCGCAACTCTCGGGCGAACGGCATGCGGCGCAAATGCCTCCGGCGCGGGTTCGTCGAAGTTCTCGTCGACCGTGAAGAACGAGTCCTGGAACACGGTCGTGTCCTGCCACAAGGGCGGCCGCGGGGCGCGCCGCGGCATGGCGTCAGACGGATGCGGGGCGGCGCCGCGTGTTCCCGGGCGAGGCAGCGGCCAGGTCGGCTGCGCCGAAGGCGCGACCCCGCCGCTGTTCGGCACGAGCAACTGCAGTTCGGCGACCGACGGCAAGTGGTCGACCGCGCAGCGCAGGTAGCGCACGCGACAGGCACCGAGCGCCGCCTGCTTGATCTGTGAGACGCGCCGGGTGCTGTTCCGATCGCTGTCGAGATCGATGGCGGCGAGCACCCTGCCGTTGGCGCTGCAGACCGCAAAGCTCACGTAGCTGTTGCCGAGCAGCTCGTACCAGTAACGGGTCGTGCTCGGATCCGTCGGTTGGCAAAAGCGCACCAGCGGCAATTTCGACAACAGGACATGGTGTGGAAGCGCCTCGCGCAGCGTGCGGTAGACCCGGCGTTCGTCGGCTGAGAACACCGGGCGCGCAGCGAGTTCCCACTCGGTCGGCAGCGCCTCGTGCCGCTGCTCTCGCAGGCGCCAGGCCCAGGCCCCGAGCGACGCCAGGAACAGCGTCGACGCCACGATGGCCACGATCCACGGAAGGCTTTGCATGAGGGCGCTAGTGTGCTTTCCGGCGATCGGCCGGGCCCGGAAAACGCAACCGTTTCGCCCGGACGTCGAGGGCGCATTTCACGGTGAGCGACGGCGCCGACGCAGCGATGGCTGCGATTGCGCTGCGCGACAGGGCACCAACGGTGCGCCGGCGCGGACGTGCCGGCACCGACATAGCGACGCGTGCAGGCCATCGTTCCGGCACCCGCCCGCACTACAGGCTGCGAGGGAAAACGCAACTCTAGCGGAAGCAGCCGAGCGCCTTCTAGCGATTCACCGGGGCCGTCGTCGACCGCCGCCCGCGAGTGTCGCCGTGTCTCCGTGTTCGGTCGCAGCCACAGTGCCGTCGCCGAACGCGCTGAACAGCTCGCCGACCTGGCGCGCGCCGCGCTTCCAACGGTAGTCGAACTCGGCCGCCTGGTGCTCGATCAGCTCGCCGACATGCGACGACAAGGTATCCGGCGGCAGCTTGAGTCGCGCTTCCGACTCCGAGCCGTGACGCTCCACCATTGCACCGGCGTTCCGGGCGATGCGCAGCATGGCGCGGTTTTCGCTCAGCGCATGGATGAAGAGCGTGTCGATCCCGCGGTTGCGCGCGTGCAGCATCGCGTGCTCGAAGAGCCGCCGGCCGAAGCCCCGTCCGCGCGCCCCCGGCAACACCGAGACGCCGAACTCGGACATCGTCGTCGCGTCGCCGTGATGACTGCCCGCGATCGCGGTCGGATGCGCCAGGTGCGCCATCGCGATCAGCGCGAGGCGGCGGTTGAAGATGCCGAAGACTTCGTCACGCTCGAAGTCCAGCAGATCGACGTATTTGGACATCTGCGCATCGCTCGCTTCGTGGCCGAAGCGGAGGTAGCGGTCGGTCGGCGGCAACGCCTTCAGATGATCGATGATGCGGATCCGGTGGCGCGGCCCGAGTGAACGGATCGGCACCCAGCTCCACGCCGAAGGCGCGCCCGTTGCGACGGGCCGAGAGGCACCGGGCTCGGGAGTGCGGTCTGAACTTGTCATGTCGTGATGCCTGCGGGGCTCGGGCGCGTGACGCAGCCCAGGGTTTGCCCCACTTTACTTGATGGCGCGGCGTCGTTTCTCCAGTCCTCGCCGAGTCCGCGTCAGGAAATGCCGCGAAGGCTGCTATAGTCGCAGGCTTTCCTCAATTTGCTCCGAGGGAAAGGGCGCGGCCAGCCGCGCTTGCACTTGGCCCGGCGCCCGAGCGGCCGCCAGTTCCAGAAGCGGTACCGAAGCCATGTCGGGTCAGGTGCGGAGCCGATTCCTACGACATTCATCTCCATGAAAACCTTCAGCGCCAAGCCGGCCGAAGTGACGCATGAGTGGTTTGTGATTGACGCGACCGACAAGGTTCTCGGCAGGGTGGCCAGTGAAGTCGCCCTCCGCCTCCGCGGCAAGCACAAGGCCATCTACACGCCTCACGTCGACACCGGCGATTTCATCGTCGTCGTCCATGCCGACAAGATCCGCGTCACCGGCAACAAGGCCAACGACAAGATCTACTACCGGCATTCGGGTTTCCCGGGCGGCATCTACGGCACCAAGTTCAAGGACATGCAGGCCAAGCACCCGGGCCGCGCGCTCGAGAAGGCGGTCAAGGGCATGTTGCCCAAAGGCCCGCTCGGCTATGCGATGGTGAAGAAGCTGAAGGTCTACGCCGGCGGCAATCATCCGCACTCGGCGCAGCAGCCGAAGCCGTTGGAACTCTGAGGAGCGCGGAAGAATGATCGGACCCTGGAACTACGGCACCGGCCGTCGCAAATCGTCGGTCGCGCGTGTCTTCATCAAGAAGGGCACCGGCCAGATCCTCGTCAACGGCAAGGCCGTCGACGAGTATTTCGGCCGTCAGACCTCGATCATGGTCGTGCGGCAACCGCTGGTGCTGACGTCGAACGACTCGACGTTCGACATCAAGGTCAACGTCCACGGCGGCGGCGAATCGGGTCAGGCCGGCGCCGTGCGCCACGGCATCACCCGCGCGCTGATCGACTACGACGAGACGCTCAAGTCGCCGTTGAAGCACGCCGGCTTCGTGACACGCGACGCGCGCGAAGTCGAGCGGAAGAAGGTCGGTTTCCACGGCGCCCGCCGTCGCAAGCAGTTCAGCAAGCGCTGATCGAGCGCGCGCCCTTCCCGTGTCGTCGAAGCCGCCGTCGGGCGGCTTCGTTCGTTCTCGAGGCGCCGCAGCAGGTTGCTTCGGCGTGCGCCGACGCCATGTTCGGCAGCAGGGTGTTGCCGGGCCTTCGGGCGCCGATTGCCTGATAATCGAGTGCTCGGCACACAGCCGCAGGAGCTTTCATGAGCGCAGTCGCTGACAATCTTCAGTCGTTTTCCACCGTCGACGCCGAGCCGTCCGTGCCGTTGGTCTTCACCGACAGCGCCGCCGGCAAGGTCAAGGAACTCGTCGAGGAGGAAGGAAACCCCGACCTGAAGCTGCGCGTCTTCGTGCAAGGCGGCGGTTGCTCGGGCTTCCAGTACGGCTTCACCTTCGACGAGATCGTCAACGAGGACGACACCTCGATGGTCAAGGGCGGCGTCACCTTGCTGATCGACGCGATGAGCCTGCAGTACCTCGCGGGCGCCGAGATCGACTACAAGGACGACCTGCAAGGCGCGCAGTTCGTGATCAAGAATCCGAACGCGACGACGACTTGCGGTTGCGGGTCGAGCTTTTCGGTCTGACTCTCCCCGAGTCGCGGCCGCCGCAGTGCCTGCGCCGGTCGCGTCCTCGTCACCAGCGACCGGGCGAGAGCGAACCGAGCACGCGTTCCCCTCGTGCGCCGGTCACTGTCGTCCGGTTTCCCGGTTCGCGGCGGCAAAACGCCCGCGCCAGCCAAGCGAACGCCGTCGCCTCGACTTGAGCAGGCGGCATGCCGCGGACGTCCGTCGTCTCGACGTCCACGTCGGGCAGCAGGGCCCGCAAGCGGCCCATCAGGTGGTCGTTGAGCGCGCCACCCCCGCAGACGAGCAGCAGGTCGGCGTCGCCGGCAAAGGCGCGCACGTCGGCGGCGCAGGTCATCGCAGTCAATTCAGCGAGCGTCGCTTGGACATCGGCCGCGGCGCCGCCACCGCCGGCAGCGAGGGCCGTGGTGAGCCAGCCGGCGTTGAAGCGGTCGCGTCCGGTGCTCTTCGGCGGCGCGGCCGCGAAATAGGCGTCGGCGCGCATCGTCGCGAGCAGCGGCGGCACGACCTGGCCGCTCGCTGCCCACCGGCCGCGATCGTCGAACGCCGCGCCGGTCTGCAGTCGGCACCAATGGTCCATCAGCACGTTGGCCGGGCCGCAGTCGAAGCCGAGGACGGCGTCCGGCGCGGCGCCGAGGACCGTCAAGTTGGCGATACCGCCCAGATTGAGCACGGCGGTCGGCCGTCCGCGCCGACCGAAGACGGCGCGGTGGAATGCGGGCACGAGCGGCGCACCCTGGCCGCCGGCGGCGAGATCCCGGCTGCGCAGGTCGGCGACGACATCGATGCCGGTCAGCTCGGCGAGCAGCGACGGGTTTCCGAGCTGCACGGTGTAGCCGGTTCCGTCGAACTCGCCCGGCCGGTGACGAACGGTCTGTCCGTGGGCGCCGATCGCGACGACGTCGGCGGCGCCGGTGCCGGTCGTGGCGAGCAGCTCGTCGACGGCCACGGCGTAGAGACGCGAGAGCGCATTGCCGGCCAGCGCGGAGCGGTGCAGCTCGTCGTCGCCGTGGGGATCGTTGAGCGCCAGCAGCTCGGCGGCGAGCGCAGCATCGAACGGCCGGTGCACCTGGCCGCGAACGTCGACGCGGCCGTCGGCGAAGTGAGTGAAGTCGGCGAGCACCGCGTCGACGCCGTCGAGCGAGGTGCCGGTCATCAGCCCGACGTAGAGGTCGCGTGCGGACGTTGCGGTCATGGGACTCGGAGGTGGCCTACTCGGCGTAGCTGCTCTGGCGCGCGACGCTGTCGGCCGCGGCGAGTTGCGCCTTCAGGCTCGCTGCGGCTTGCACGAAGCGGGCACGCGCTGCCGGGCCGAGCATCGCAGGTCCGGATGCCTTGGCGAGCAGCAGCGGGTCCGACTGCGTGCCGTTCACCTTGACCTCGAAGTGCAGGTGGGGACCGGTCGCCCAGCCGGTCTGGCCGACCGCGCCCAGCCGCTCGCCCTGGGTGACCGTGTCGCCGCGGCGGACCTCCATCCGGCTCAGGTGGGCGTAGAGCGTCGACCGGTTGTCGGCATGTCGCACTTCGACGACGTTGCCGTAGCCGTTTCGCCAGCCGGCAAATTCGACGACGCCGTCACCGACGACGTGCACTGCGGTTCCGGTCGGTGCGCCGAAATCGACGCCCTTGTGCTGCTTCCAGCTGTTGAGGATCGGGTGCAGTCGCATCGCGAAGCCGGACGTGACGCGTGAGAACTCGACCGGATTCGCAAGGAACGCGCGCCGCTTGCTCTGGCCGTCGAAGCCGTAGTAGGCGCCCTTGCCCTGGCCGTCGCGGTACCAGACCGCCGAATACGTCTTGCCGTCGTTGACCAGATCGGCGGCGAGCAACCGGCCGGCCGAGCCGTTCCAGGTGATCGGCTCGCCGTCGGCGGTCAGTGACTCGTACACGACCGAGAAGGTGTCGCCGGCATGCAGGCCGTGATGGAAGTCGAGGTCGGTCGCGAACGCGTCGGCGAGCTGGCTGGCGACGCTGTCCGGAATACGGGCGTCGTCGGTCGCAGCGAACAGCGAGGTCTGGATCGCGCCGTTGCCCATGCGGATCTGCACGATCAACGGCGCGGTGTCGATCCAGGCGGAGAAGCTGCCGTCCTTGCGATGGATGCTGAGGCGGGTGAAATGCGTCGCTTCGAGATCGGGCCGCATCGCGGCGTACCGCGCGACAAGGCCCGTCAGGGCGCCGTTCTCATCGGTCTGCACCCGCACCATCTTGCCGCCGCGGCCTTCGAGCAGCCTGCGGGCGACCGGGTCGGTGCGCAGGAACTGCGACGCTTCCGGATCGACGACGCCCAAGCGCCGCAGCAGGCTGTCCGCCGTGTCGCTCGACCGTGTCAAGTCGGTGCGGTAGAGCTCGAGCTCGTGCTCGGCCAGCGCCGCGAGTTGTGCCTGTACGTCGAGAGGAGCGACGCTTTGCGTCACCATGCGACGCGGCAGGTCGGCCGCATCGGATTCGACCGACGCGGTGCCGAACGCCGCGGCACCGAAGCCGCCGAGGATCAGGGCAGCAACCGCGGACACCCGGCGCGGGTGCGCCGAGACGCGGCGGGCCAGACGGCTCGACGCCAACCGCATCCGGGAGAGAGCTTCGGTTTCCTTGGACATCAATTCATTTCGGGGCTGCAGGCCCTGCGATGCGAGCGCGGCGACATCGGCACGCACTTCCGGTTTTCCCTGACTCCTCCGGGTGCGCCCCTAGAATCGACGCGGTCCCGGGCACCGATTCCGGGGGTTTCGATGCGCCGCGCAGTATACGGGTGCTGTCCTACGCGAGTTTCAGGATACCCGCTACATGGATTCGGCCTTTGCTCGACCCCTCGCCGGCGATCTGACCGCCGTCAGCGACCGCGTGCGTGCAGCACTGCGGATTTCGCTGCGCGGATGCGAGGAGTTGCTGCCAGAACGGGATTGGTTGACCAAACTTGTGCGGTCCGAAGCGAACAACGTGCCATTGCGCGCGAAGCTCGGGCTCGACCCGACGGCACCCGATATCCATCTCGGGCACACGGTCGTGCTGAACAAACTGAGACAACTCCAGGATCTCGGTCACACGGTGGTGTTCCTGATCGGCGATTTCACGTCGACGATCGGCGATCCATCGGGCCGCAACACCACGCGGCCGCCGTTGACGCGCGAACAGATCGAGGCGAACGCCGCCACCTACTATGCGCAGGCGAGCCGGGTGCTCGATCCTGCGCGCACCGAGATCCGCTACAACTCGGAATGGAGCGACGTGCTCGGCGCGCGCGGGCTGATCGATCTCGCCTCGCGCTACACCGTTGCGCGGATGATGGAACGCAACGACTTCCACGACCGGTTCGCCTCGGGCACACCGATCAGCGTGCACGAGTTCCTCTATCCGCTGATGCAGGGCTACGACTCGGTCGCCTTGCGCGCCGACATCGAACTCGGCGGCACCGACCAGAAGTTCAACCTGCTGATGGGCAGAACGCTGCAGGCGGAGTACGGCCAGGAGCCGCAGTGCATCCTGACCATGCCGTTGCTCGAAGGGCTCGACGGCGTCGAGAAGATGTCGAAGAGCAAGAACAACTACATCGGCATCAGCGAACCCGCCGACACCATGTTCGCGAAGCTGCTGTCGATCGGCGACACGCTGATGTGGCGCTATTTCGAGTTGCTGAGCTTTCGCGACGAGCACGAGCTCGCGCGGCTGCGCGCCGAAGTCGACGCCGGCCGCAATCCGAAAGATGCGAAGGTGATGCTCGCGCGCGAGATCACGACGCGGTTCCACGACGCTGCCGCGGCCGATGCCGCCGAGGCCGACTTCGCGCTCCGTGCGCGCGGCGGCGTGCCCGACCGCATCGACGCGGTGACGCTCGCCGGCGCGCCGCTCGGCATCGGCGCCGTGCTCAAGCAGGCGAATCTCGCGGCGTCGACCGGCGAGGCGCTGCGGCTCGTTGACGGGCGCGGCGTCCGCGTCGACGGCGGCGTCGTCGAGGACCGGGGCCTGAAGCTTCCGGCCGGTACCTACGTGGTCCAGGTCGGCAAGCGGAAGTTCGCCCGGGTGACCCTGCAGTAGGCGCCGAGAAACCGGTCGGGCGCGCATGCAGGTTCGCACGCTGCTGAAGGTCTCGATCGGCGTCGCGATCGTGACCATCGTCGTCAAGTCGCTCGCCTGGTGGGTGAGCGGCTCGGTCGGGCTGCTGTCGGACGCGATGGAGTCGTTCGTCAACCTCGCGTCGGCGATCTTCGCGCTGACGATGGTCTCGATCGCCGAGCGTCCCGCCGATGCCGACCATCCCTTCGGCCACACCAAGGCCGAATACTTCTCGAGCGGCTTCGAGGGCCTGCTGATCGTCGGCGCAGCGGTGGCGATCCTCTGGGCCGCGGCGCACCGGCTCGCCGCGCCGCGGCCGCTCGAGTCGCTCGGCGCCGGGCTCGCGCTCGCCGTCGCCAGCTCGTTGCTCAACCTCGGGCTCGCGCGGCGGATGATGGCGGCGTCGCGCGAGCACCGGTCGATCGTGCTCGAGGCCGACGCCCGGCACCTCTACACCGACGTCTGGACGTCGGCCGGCGTCGTCGTCGGCCTGGTCCTCGTCCACCTGAGCGGCTGGCTGTGGCTCGACCCGGCGATCGCGATCGTCGTCGCGCTCAACATCGTGCGCGAAGGCGTCCGGCTCGCATGGCGTTCGGTCGAGGGGCTGATGGACACGGCGGTCGAACCCGAGATCCGCGGCCAGATCGACCGCACGCTCGCGCGCTTCGCGCATTCGTCCGTGCGCTTCGACCACCTCGTCACCCGGCGCGCCGGACAGCGCCGCTTTCTCGACATGCACATGCACCTGCCAGCGACCTGGTCGCTCGGCCGCGCCGCGGCGTGCCGTGCCGACGTCGAGCGCGCGCTGATGCAGGAGATTCCGGGGCTGCGCGCGTCGATCCAGCTGCTGCCGTCGAACGTCGAAGCGCAATTCGACGAGGTGGGCAGCGACCGCGCCGCGGCCACGTGATCGCGCTGGTGCAACGCGTGTCGCGCGCCGAGGTCGCGGTCGGCGGCACGGTGCTCGGTGCGATCGGCCGCGGGCTGCTGGTCTTCGTCTGCGCCGAGCCGGCCGACACCGACGGCGTCGCCGAGAAGCTCGTCGCCAAGCTG
>CAXUDL010000062.1:0-17549 GCA_964249855.1 uncultured Rhizobacter sp.
ATCCACCGGGCGATTGATCTACCGCTGGTCAAGATGGGGTGGCTGGACGCTCACGCCAATCGCGTTCGGCAGCGAACTGCTCGAGCTGCCGGGCAAGGTCGTTCAACGAGTCGGCCATTCACTCCCCCAGCAGATGCAATGCGACCTCGCGCCGATGGGCGCGCATCCGATGCTCCCACAGATAGATGCCCTGCCAGGTGCCCAGCACCAGCCGCCTGCTCTGCAGCGGAATGGACAGCTGCACGGCAGTCAGCGCCGCGCGCACGTGTGCTGGCATGTCGTCAGGCCCTTCGTCCTGGTGGCGGAACAGCGCATCTCCGTCGGGCACCAGCCGGGCGAAGAAACGGTCCAGGTCACCGCGCACATCAGGGTCGGCGTTCTCTTGGGTCAGCAGGCTTGCAGATGTGTGCCGCACGAACACCGTGAGCAAGCCATCGTCGAAGCCGCTCGCTGCCACCCAGCCTTGAACTTCGCCGGTGATCTCGTGGAGGCCGCGCCCCTTGGTGTGGACGCTGATGGTGGTGCCGAGCTGTTTCAGCAAGCGCCAAGCATATCCAGAGCCGGTTCCATGCTGACTGGCTGCCACTCACTCGGCGAGTTCGGCGCGCGGCGAGGGTTCCGACGGCAGCGCGCACGCTGTGGCGCTGTGCTGCGACACACCGGCGATAACTGGCCCACCGGGATCACCGGAAATCCAGCACTGGCGAGCCCTTGCGCACTTCCTTCGGCAGAGCTCCAGTCACCATCGCGCAGCCCGCATGAAATCCAGGTTTCATGCGGGTTTTGTCTTTTGCAGACCTCGGGCAGTGATCAGGTCCGTGTGCGAAGCCCGTTGCACACGACCAGTCGCGGTTGGCTCGACGGGTGGGCGGACGTGCGCCACACGGCCTGGTGTCCTGTCCCGCTGATACGTGAGCAAAGCCGTGGGCGGTCTCCCCACATCTCCTCGAATGTTGCTACCGATGCTGTCTCGCAGGCCGATAACAGCTCGTGCAGTTCGGCCACCCGGAAGACGAGGTCTGGAATTCGGACCTGTGTTGGCATTCGCTTTCTCTGATTTCCGCTGCTCTCGGCGCTCCACCATCGAAGGAAAAGAGCCATGAACAGCCTCACCGTGCGTGCCAAACTGACCTGGGCCTTCGGCCTTCTGGCTCTGGTGGTACTGCTCGTCTCCGGCTTCGCGCTGAAGTCACTGTCTGACGCCCACCAACGGTTCGACAGCTTCGTCAACGGCATCACCGAGCGTGTCGACATGGCCGCACACGTGCGAAGCGCAGTCGCCCGCCGGGCCATCGCCGCACGCAATCTGCTTCTCGTCACCAGTCCAGAAGAGATGGCGATCGAGAAGGAAAAGGTCCTCGTCGCTCATGGTGAAACGACGGAGTCGATGGCCAAGCTCAAGCAGATGGGCCAGGCGAACGATGTGCTCGAAGAGGGACGGCGCCTGATCGCGGAGATGGACAGGGTCGAGAAGGCCTATGCGCCTGTGGCCTTGGACATCGTCGACAAGGCCCTGAGCAACCGCCGGGCCGAAGCCATCGAGAAGATGAACAAAGAGTGTCGGCCGTTGCTGGCCAGCCTGGACAAGGCGGCGCAGTCTTACACCGACTTCGTCCGCACCGTCTCGGCCAAGCGCGTGGAGGCCGCCGCGGAAGGCTATGCAGCCCAGCGCAACCTGCTGATCGGCGCCTGCGCGTTCGCCCTCCTGCTGGCCGGCGGCGCCGGCGCGCTGCTCAGCCGCAGCCTGACGCGCGCACTGGGCGGCGAGCCGGCTGAACTCGGCACTGCCATGCAACGTGTGGCCGACGGCGACCTGAGCGTGCGCATCCAAACCGCTTCGGGCGACGACTCCAGCGTGATGGCCACCGCCGCGCGCATGCAGGCTGCACTGTCCCAGCTGGTGTCCAGCGTGCGTCAGAACTCGGAGAGCGTGGCCACCGCCAGCGCACAGATCGCGCAAGGCAACCAGGACCTGTCCAGCCGCACCGAACAACAGGCCAGCGCGCTGCAGCAGACAGCCTCCACCATGGATCAGTTGGGCACCACCGTCCGCAACAACGCCGACAGCGCCAAGCTGGCCAACCAACTGGCTCAAGGCGCGTCGGCGGTGGCCGCGCAAGGCGGCGAGGTGGTCGGCAAGGTGGTCACCACCATGCAGGGCATCAACGTCGAGCGTGTTGAGCGCGGCCGGCGCGGCCGCGGGCGCACGGTCGTCGCCACCGCCGCCGCACGCGGCCAGCGGAAGAAGGACGGCGAGCAGCAGGAGCGGGGCGGTGGAGGCGGGAAGCTTCATGCGCGGGGTCGATTCTTCGAAGAGTGGAGGGTGCGGCCCGATGGTCGGGCCGGCCGGTGACATTCCGGTGACATTCCGGCGATCGGATCCGTCGCGCAGAATCGCCGCCTTTTCGACACCCCTCACGCCATGTCCATCCTCAGTGCCCGCAGCCTCCGCGCCGCCATGGTCGCCACCGTGGCGGTCCTGCTCGCCTCCGTCGCCCGGGCCGACGACGTCAAGGGCTCGAAGGACCATCCGCTCGTCTCGCGGTTCAAGGGCGCAGAGATCGTCGATTACGCGTCGAAGGACTTCGACGAAGCCGTGTTGCCGGTCCAGCGCATGGACAGCGCATCGCCCTACCCCCCGTCGGCCACGATGAAGGTCGAAGGCAAGGTCACGCGCATCACCTATCGCTTGCCGGCCAGGAGGAGCGCGGTCGAGGCGATGCGCAACTACCAGCAAGCGCTGAGCAGCGACAAGGTGATCTTCCACTGCGCCGGTGACGAATGCGGCGGCGAGTTCGCGGGCTTCGTCGGCAACAGCGGCAAGGTCATTCCGCCCGGCTGGAGCGCGACCTTCAACACCGAGAACAACCGCTACGCCCTGGCGCGGAAGAGCCTGCCCTCGGGCGACGTCTACATCCTGCTCTATGCGATGCAGGAGAACGCCGAGAACCCCGTGACGGTGTACGAGGAGGTGGTGGAAGTCCGGCCCATGCAGACCGGTCAGGTCACGGTGCTCGACGCCCCGGCGCTCGACAAGGGCTTGCGCAGCGAGGGCCATGTCGCCGTCTACGGGCTCTACTTCGACACCGGCAAGGCCGAGGTCAAGCCGGAGTCCAAGCCGACACTCGACCAGATGGCTCGGCTCCTGGCGCAGCAGCCGGCGCTCAAGGTCTACCTGGTCGGCCACACCGACAACGTCGGCCCGCTCGCCACCAACCTCGACCTCTCGCAGCGACGTGCCGAGGCGGTGGCCAAGGCTCTCGCGACCGACTACAAGGTCGACGCGAGTCGCATGACCGCTCGCGGCGTCGCGTCGCTGGCACCGCTCGCCAGCAACGCCGACGAGCCCGGGCGGGCGCGCAACCGGCGCGTCGAGCTGGTGCAGCAGTAGGTCGTGGGGTCCGGGCCGGCCCGTCGCGCCAACGAAGACGCGTTTCAGTCGTCTTCGCCGCGAGCGGCGCTCTCGCTCGGGATAGAATTCCCTGCAAAATTCATGCCTTTATGCGTCGACCCCGCCTTTCGCCCTCGATCTCCCGCCCGGCCGCGTTGCTGCGGGCCGGTCTCGTGGCGTGGGTGTTCGCGCTCCTGCCCCTTTCTGCTCACGCCGAGCGCGCCGACCGCACCAAGCCGCTCAACGTCCAGGCCGACCAGACCGGCACCGTCAACCTGCAGAGCCAGACACTCGTCTTCAACGGCAACGTCGTGATCACCAAGGGCACGATGGTGATCCGCGCCGCGCGGGTCGAGGTGCGGCAGCTGCCGTCGGGCTACGACGTCGCGGTCGCCTACGGTGCGCCCGGCGCGCCGGCGACCTTCCGCCAGAAGCGCGACGGCGTCGACGAGTTCATCGCCGGCGACGCCGAGCGGCTCGAGTACGACGGCAAGGCCGACGTGATCCGCTTCGTCAACAACGCCGCGGTGCGGCGGCTGCGCGGTGCGACGCTCGCCGACGAGGTGACCGGCAACCTCGTCACCTACGACAGCACGACCGAAGTGTTCAGCGTCTCGGGCGGCGCCCCGGCCACGGCGGCGAATCCCGGCGGCCGCGTGCGCGCCGTGCTGGCGCCGCGCGAGGGCAGCGAAGCGGCGCAGGAGGCCGCGCAGGCCGCGTCCGCGCCGCGGCCGCCGCTCAAGACGAGCCCGACGCTCGGCGAGCCGCCGGCGAGCGGAGCTGCCCGTTGAGCGCGCAGCTCTCGCCCGCCGAACGTGTGCGCGTCGGTGAGGCGCCCGCGCCGGCGCGGCGCCTGCAGGCGACCGGGCTGCAGAAATCCTACGGCGCGCGGATGGTCGTCAAGGACGTGCACGTCGCGGTCGACAGCGGCGAGGTCGTCGGCCTGCTCGGGCCCAACGGCGCCGGCAAGACGACGAGCTTCTACATGATCGTCGGCCTGGTGCGCGCCGACGCCGGCGAGATCACGATCGAGGGCCAGCGCGTCGAGCGGCTGCCGATCCACCGGCGCTCGCGGCTCGGGCTCTCGTACCTGCCGCAGGAGGCGTCGATCTTCCGCAAGCTGAGCGTCGAGGAGAACATCCGCGCCGTGCTCGAGCTGCAGGTCGGCCCCGACGGTCGTGCGCTGAAGACGCCGGCGATCGACACGCAGCTCGACGCCCTGCTCCACGACCTCTCGATCGAGAAGCTGCGCGGCGCGTCGGCGCCCTCGCTCTCCGGCGGCGAGCGCCGCCGCGTCGAGATCGCCCGGGCGCTCGCGACCCAGCCGCGCTTCATCCTGCTCGACGAACCGTTCGCGGGCGTCGATCCGATCGCGGTGATCGAGATCCAGCGGATCATCGGCTTCCTGAAGAGCCGAGGCATCGGCGTGCTGATCACCGACCACAACGTCCGCGAGACGCTCGGCATCTGCGACCGCGCCTACATCATCAGCGAAGGCAAGGTGCTCGCCGAAGGCACGCCGACCGACATCGTCGAGAACGCCGATGTGCGCAAGGTCTACCTCGGCGAGAACTTTCGGATGTGACATGGGGCCCCTCGTCCGATGGGACCCGTGGCCGGACCCCCACGGGGGCGAGCGCCGACGAGGACCGTCCGCTGGACGATCCTCGCGAGCGAGCGGCCGGCTCGGGACGGCCCGGCGCTCGGCTTGCGGAAGACTGCCTCCGGAACCATTGGTCTCATGAAACCGACCCTGCAATTCCGCCTGTCGCAGCACCTGGCGCTGACGCCGCAGCTCCAGCAGTCGATCCGCCTCCTGCAGCTGTCGACGCTCGAGTTGCACCAGGAAGTCGAGCAGATGCTCGAGCAGAACCCTTTCCTGGAGGCCGAGGAGGACTTCGTCGCCGCGCCCGAGCCGCTGGCCGAGCGCCTGACGCCCGCCGAGCACGCCGGCGAACGCGAGACCGAGCGCGCCGCCGAGCCGGCGCACGAGGCTGCCGACGAGGCGCGCCCGCTCGACGACGCCGAGTTCGGCACGACCGAACGCGACGACTGGGAGAACGGCACCGAGCGCGAGGACTTCGACGGCATCCGTGAGACACCGGGCAAGTCGGGCACGCAGAGCGGCGACGGCGACGACTTCGACGGCGGCAGCCGCGACGCCGCGGTCGAGAGCCTGCAGGACCACCTCCGCGCCCAGCTGTCGAGCCTGCGGCTCGCCCCGGCCGACGCGGCGGCGGTCATGGTCCTGATCGAGTCGCTGACCGACGACGGCTATCTCGCCGATCCGCTCGAGGAGATCGCCGACCAGCTCGCCGCCGACCTGGACGACCCGGTCGCCGCGCGCGAGGAGATGCTCGAGCGATTGCGCTGCGGCCTGCGCTGGCTGCAGAGCATGGAGCCGACCGGCGTCGGCGCGCGCGACCTCGGCGAATGCCTCGCCTTGCAGCTGCGCACGCTGCCACGCTGCGAGGCGCAGGCGGTCGCCATCATCGTCTGCAAGCACCACCTCGAGCTGCTCGCGCGGCGCGACCTGAAGAAGCTGATGGCCGCGACAGGCGCCGACGACGACCTGCTGCGCGAGGCGCAGTCGCTGATCGTCGGCCTCGAGCCCAAGCCCGGCCGCCAGTTCGCGCGTGCCGAAGCCAACATCATCGTTCCCGACGTCATCGTCCAGAAGTCCGGGCGCGGCTGGAAGGTGCTGCTCAATCCCGACGTGATGCCGAAGCTGCGCATCAACGACCTCTACGCCAACGCGATCCGCCAGCAGCGCGGCGCCGGCTCGCGCAGCGCGGGCGGCGACGCCAACGGCGCCGGCCCGAGCCTGCACTCGCGGCTGCAGGAGGCGCGCTGGTTCATGAAGAACATCCTGCAGCGCTTCGACACGATCCAGCGCGTCTCGCAGGCGATCGTCGAGCGGCAGAAGAACTTCTTCAGCCACGGCGCGATCGCGATGAAGCCGCTCGTGCTGCGCGAGATCGCCGACGAACTCGGCCTGCACGAGTCGACGATCTCGCGCGTCACCACCGCCAAATACATGTCGACGCCGTTCGGCACCTTCGAGCTCAAGTACTTCTTCGGCTCGTCGCTCAACACCGAGACCGGCGGCAACGCGTCGTCGACGGCGGTGCGGGCGCTGATCAAGCAGATCGTCGCGGCCGAGAACCCGGCCAAGCCGCTCTCCGACAGCCAGATCTCGCAGATGCTCGAGGAGCAGGGC
This sequence comes from uncultured Rhizobacter sp., assembly GCA_964249855.1. GTDB lineage: Bacteria > Pseudomonadota > Gammaproteobacteria > Burkholderiales > Burkholderiaceae_C > LMDS01. The sequence goes on from CAXUDL010000062.1 coordinate 6,612, forward strand.
ATCCAGGTCGCGCGGCGCACGGTCGCCAAGTACCGCGACGCGCTGAAGATCGCGCCGACCCAATTGCGCAAAACCATGTGATGGCGGCCGACGAGGCGCTCGCCCCGCTCTTCCTGCCGTGCGCCGCCGGCGTCGAGACGTGGCTCGCCGAGGAGGTCGCGCGGCTGCTGCCCGAGCGCCCGCCGCGCGTCGGCCGCGGCGGCGTCGCGCTCGCCGGCAGCCGTGCGGACGTGATGCGCTTGAACCTCGAGAGCCGGCTCGCGCAGCGCGTGCTGATCGAGGTCGCCGACGGGCCGTACCGCGACGAGCACGATCTCTACGGCATCGCCCGCAGCGTCGACTGGACGCGGTGGATCACGCCCGCCGAGACGTTGCGCGTCGACACGACCGCGCACCGAAGCCCGCTGCGCAGCCTCAACTTCGCCGCGCTGCGCATCAAGGACGCGGTCTGCGACGCGCTGCGCGACGCCACCGGCGCACGGCCGAGCGTCGACACCCGCCGTCCCGACCTCGCGCTCGTCCTGCACCTCGACGCGGCCCACGCCGTGCTCTACGTCGACAGCTCGGGCGAATCGCTCTTCAAGCGCGGCTGGCGCGAGGACACGGGCGACGCGCCGCTGAAAGAGACGCTCGCCGCGGCGATGCTCGCGGCCGCCGGCTGGCACGGCACGCCGGAGGCCGGCGGCGCGCTGCACGACCCGTGCTGCGGCTCCGGCACGATCGCGATCGAGGCGGCGCAGATCGCCTGCGGCATGGCGCCGGGCGCCAAGCGCCGCTTCGCCTTCGAGCGCCTGCTGCCGTTCGCCGACGCGGCGTCGCGCGCCGAGCTGCAGCGTCTGCGCAGCCTCGCCGAGCGGCGCGTCCGTCCGAGCGCGGTGCCGATCGTCGCGAGCGACGTGTCGTTCCGGATGGTCGACTTCGCGCGGCGCAACGCCGAGCGCGCCGGCGTCGCCGCTGCGATCGAATTCCACGGCGGCGATGCGCTCGAACGGCCGGCGCCGCAGCTGAGCGCCGACCTGCCCGGCACGCTGCTGGTCAACCCGCCCTACGGCGAGCGGATCGAAGCCGGCGGCAAGGCGGCGCGTTCCTCCGCCGAGGACCGCGACACCCCGGGCGACTTCTTCCCGCGGCTCGCGAGCCACTGGAAGCGGGCCTACACCGCGCACCCGGCCGGCTGGGTCGCCTGGGTGCTGAGCCCCGACCCCAAGCTGCCCGGTGCGATGCGGCTGAAGGCGTCGCGCCGCGTGCCGATGTGGAACGGGCCGATCGAATGCCGGCTGTACCGCTTCGACCTCGTCGCCGGCTCGGCGAGGGAGTCGTCGGCCGCAGCGCCGGGCTGAGAAAACCTGTGAAGGAACCCGACACGCGCGCTCGCGGCGCGCGACGACGCCATCCGGCGTCGCGAACGCTCGCCGGGGACGGCACATCGTCTGCGCCTCGCGCGGTGCCGCCGCCGGCCACCGCTCGGGCTGTCCGGCACTGATCCCCTCGTTCCGAGCGCCGCCGACATCCGCGTTCAAGGACTGGCGTCGGCCCAGCCCGCGATGCGGACGAGCGCCGCGAGCGGCGCGGTGTCGGCGCGGAGGATGCGCGGCCCGAGCGACGCACCGTCGAAGCCGTGCTCCGCCGCGGCGGCTTCCTCCGACTCACTCAATCCGCCTTCCGGACCGCTCAGGACGAGCGCCGTCGCGGCGCTGTCCGCGGTCGGCAACGGCGTGGCGCCGCTGCGGAGGCTGAGCATCCAGCGTCGGTCGGACGCCGCAGCGCGGTGGCTCGGCAAGCCGGCCAGCCAGTCGCGCAACGCCGCGATCGGCGCCAGCCGCGTCGGCCGCGTTCGACCGCTCTGCTCGGCGGCGGCCACGGCCACGGCCTGCCAGTGCGCGACCTTCTTCGACGCGCGCTCGCCGACGAGCCGCAGCACCGAACGCTCGCAGACGAGCGGCTGGATCCACGCGGCGCCGAGCTCGGTCGCCTTCTCGACCAGCGTGTCCATGCGCTCGTTCGCGGGCACGCCCAGCGCGAGCGTGACGGCGATGCCGAGCTCGCGGTCGGCATCGCGCCATGCGCCGACCTCGACGCCGACCGCGCTGCGGCCCATCCGCGCGACCGTCGCCGACCACTCGCCGCCGCGGCCGTCGAAGAGCGTGAGCGGCGCGCCGGGCTGCAGCCGCAGCACCTGGACGTGGCGCGCCGGCCCCGGCGGCAGATCCATCGAGGCGCCTTCGGCGAGCTGCAGGTCGACGAAGAGGCGAGGCGGCATGCTGCGAGGTTAGCGCTCCGCCGTCGCGCACCGCGGCCGGAAGCGTCGAGGCCTGTGAACGAACCCGACACGCCCGCTCTCCTGCCGGCTCGATGGCGACGGACCTTCGGCTTCACGACGCAGGTCGCGAGCACGGCGGCGCGCTGCGCCGGTCGCCGACATGAGGTCGAGCGCGAAATCGAAGCGGAGGATGACGCCGGCGATCCGAAGCCGGGCACGGCCGTCGCACGGAAGCGCGCGACGCCGCGGCGGAAGACGGCGCTGGCATCGGGTGGTCGCCCGAGACGTGTCGTCGCGCGGACGTCGTGCCCGGGACCGTGCGTGTCCGTCTCGGGGCGCCGCGCCGGCCGTCAGCCGGGGCGCCGTGCGCCCAGCCAGGCCGAGACGATCGCCCGCGTGCAGGCGCTCGCGACTTCGTCGATGAACCGCGGGAAGTCGACGTGGGCAGACCCGTCGGCGCGGTCCGAGACCGTCCGCAGCACGGCGAACGGGCAGCCGAAATCGGTGCAGACCTGCGCGAGCGCCGCGCCTTCCATCTCGACCGCGAGGGCGTCAGGAAGGTCGGCGCGCAGCGCGTCGCTCTGCGCGGCGCTCGAGACGAAGCGGTCGCCGCTGACCACGAGGCCGCGGTGCAGCGTCGGCCGCACAACGCCGAGCGCCGCGAGCGCCTCGCGTGGCGCGATCGTCTGCGGTTGAGCGAGGCAGCGTGCGGCGGCTGCCGCGAGTTCATCGGACAGCGCCGTGTCGGCGACGAAGCGCGAGCGGCCGGTCAGCGGCACCTCGTGACGCGGGAACAGCGGCGAGGCGTCCATGTCGTGCTGCAGCAGCTCTGTCGCGACGACGACGTCGCCGACCGCCACGTCGGGAGAGAGCCCGCCCGCGACACCGGTGAAGACGACGGCCCGCGCGGCGAAGCGGTCGACGAGCAGCGCGGCGGTGGTGGCCGCGGCCACCTTGCCGATGCCCGAGCGCACGAGCACCACGGCGTGGCCGTGCAGGCGGCCGAGGTGGAAGTCGCGGCCGGCGAGTGTCCGGGTCTCGACCGCCTCGAGCAGCGGCAGCAGCGCCCGCAACTCCTCGTGCATCGCACCGACGACGGCCAGCGGCGACGGCGGCGGTGTCATGCGCGGCGGCGCGGCATCAGCCGCCGTAGAGCGTCTGGCGGGCAGCGTCGGCGCTGGGGTCGCCCCGGCGCTCGCGGATCTGGTCGATCGTGCGCTGTGCGACGACGCGCAGTTCCTCGGGCGTGCTCGCCTTCTCGACCGCGAGCGTCAGCATGAAGCCGCGCAGGCCGAGCTCCTTCGAGATCAGCCGGGTCAGCGCCATGGTGAAGCGCGCATAGTCGAACTGCGCGTCGGGCGAGGGGTCCGCGTCGGCAGGGGCTTCGGCCGGCGCCGGCGCCGGCGCCGGGGCACCCGTGGGCCGGCCGGCAGGCGCGATCAGGCCGAGCGCCGCCAGCGACTTGAAATCCGCCGGCGAGACGCCCGCCAGGTCCGACAGCAGCAGCGACGCGGGCTTGGTTCCATCGATGAGAAGCAAAAGATTGCGCTGCGCGCGTTCCTTGACGAGTGCCCGCGCCTGGATCTCGGCCCGACCGGCATCGGTCTTGATCCACACTACCGAGGTATTGCCCTCATTGACTTCCATGGTCGCCGCCTCGCACGCGATGCCCAGTCGCGGAATCCGGCACTTTATCAGCGTCACCCCCTCGTACGGGTGGTCCGAACCGAGCAGCGTGTCACGCGCGGCGACTTCGCCGACTCAAGCGGCGTCGCGCAATTCGCGGCGCAGGATCTTGCCAACCGGCGTCTTCGGCAGCGTGTCGCGGAACTCGACGCGCTTCGGCCGCTTGTAGCCGGTCAGGTTGGCCTCGCAATAGGCGCGCACCGACGCTTCGGTCACGGTGTCGCTGTCGCGCACGATGACGAGCCGGACCGCCTCGCCGGCCTTCGCATCCTGCATGCCGATGGCCGCGCATTCGACGACGCCCGGCATCTGCGTGACGACGTCCTCGACCTCGTTCGGATAGACGTTGAAGCCGCTGACAAGGATCATGTCCTTCTTGCGGTCGACGACGCGGAAGTAGCCGCGCTCGTCGACGACGCCGATGTCGCCGCTCTTGAAGAAACCGTCGGCGGTCATCGAGCGCGCGGTCTCGTCGGGCCGTTGCCAGTAGCCGGCCATGACCTGCGGTCCGCGGATCGCGATCTCGCCCGGCGTGCCGGGCGCGACCTCGGTGCCGTGATCGTCGAGCAGCTTGATGTCGGTGCCGGGCAGCGGCAGGCCGATCGTGCCGTTGAAGCCGCTGCTGTCGACCGGGTTGCACGACACCGACGGCGACGTCTCCGACAGGCCGTAGCCTTCGACGATCGGGCAGCCGGTCTTCTCGAGCCACAGCTTCGCGGTCGCGCTCATCACCGCCATGCCGCCGCCGACCGAGATGACGAGGCTCGACCAGTCGACGCTCGAGACGTCGGCATGCTGGGCCAGCGCGTTGTAGAGCGTGTTGACGGCCGGGAAGCTGTGGAACTTCTCGCCCTGCAGGTCCTTGAACACGGCCGGCAGGTCGCGCGGGTTGGCGATCAGGATGTTCGCGCCGCCCATCTTCATCGAGAGCATCATGTTCGAGCTGAAGCCGAAGATGTGATAAAGCGGCAAGGCGCAGACGGTCACGAGCTGCTCGCCGGCGGGGATCTTCTTCAGTGCCGGCTGGTACCAGGCTTCCGACTGCAGGATGTTCGCGATCAGGTTGCGGTGCAGCAGCACCGCGCCCTTGCTCACGCCCGTCGTGCCGCCCGTGTACTGCAGCACGGCGATGTCGTCGGGCCCGGTCGCCGACGGGCGGAACGGCTTCTGGCGGCCCTGCGCGATAGCCGCGTGGAAGGTCAGCGCGCCGGGCAGGTGGTAAGCCGGCACCAACTTGCGCACCTTGCGGACGACGTAGTTGACGACCAGCCGTTTGGTGAAGCCGAGCAGGTCGCCGAGCGCCGTCAGCACGACCGTCTTGACCGGCACGCGCGGCAGCACGGCCTCGAGCGTGCTCGCGAAATTCTCGAGCAGCAGGATCACCTTCGCGCCCGAATCCTTCAACTGGTATTCGAGCTCGCGCGGCGTGTAGAGCGGGTTGACGTTGACGACGACGAAGCCTGCGCGCAGGATCGCCGCGACCGCGATCGGGTACTGGGGCACGTTGGGCATCATGATCGCGACGCGGTCGCCGCGGTCGAGTCCGAGCGACTGCAGCCAGGCGGCGAGCGCGCGCGAGGCGTCGTCGACCTGCGCGAAGCTGAGCTGCTTGCCCATGAACTTGTACGCCGTGCGGCCGGCATACGTCTTGAAGCTCTCGTCGAGCAGCGCCGCGAGCGAGCCGTACTGGCCGGTGTCGATCGTCGCCGGAACGCCCGCGGGGTACTGCTTCAGCCAGGGTCTATGCATCGCGTCGCTCCGGAGCCCAACCCGCCATTTTGGCGGAGGCGCCGACAGGCCGCGTCAGGTCTTTCGATAGACCGCTGGACGGTGTCCGGCCGCACCGCGTGCCGGACGGCGCCCTTCCGCGATTGCGGCATCGGCGCCTGCAGGTGTCGCCGGACCCACACGTTCGATCTGGAGCAGCGCGGGCTCGACGCGATGCGGCAGCCGCTCGATCGCCGCGCGCCCGGGGCGGGCGCAAGGCACTCGAGTCGACGCAACGCCGCTGCGCCTCGTCGGCGCGAACGGCTGCGGGCGCATCGAGCGCGGTCGCGCCGCGGCGGCGCCACGGCAGCCAGCGCAGCCGAGCTCAGTTCGGACACCGACGGCGGCGCGGAGGTCGTCGCTCGACGGCACGTCGGCGATCCGGATGCCTCCGACGAGCGATGGCGACGTCCGGCGCGCGCCGCGCCAACCGCGGCGCCGGTTGGCGCACGGGCGGCTCAGGGCGCGCGCCAGCCGCCGCCGAGCGCCTGGATCAGCGAGACCGCCGCGATCTGCCGGTTCGCGGCCACCTGCGCCAGCGTGCGGCGCGCGCTCAGCGCCGACGCCTGCGCGGTGACGACGTCGGTGTAGCCGACGAGCCCGGCGGTATAGCGGTTGAGCAGCTGCTGCTCGGTGAGGTCGGCGGCGCGCGACGCTTCGCGGCGCAAGCCCTCCTGCTCGGCGAGCGCGCGCGCCGCACTGAGCTGGTCCTCGACGCTCTGGAAGGCCGCGAGCACGGTCTGCCGGTAGCGCGCCGCGGCGGCGTCGCGCAGCGCCCGGGCCTGGTCGACGCGCGCGGTCGTCGCACCGGCGTCGAAGACGGTCTGCGCGATCGACAGGCCGAGCGTCCAGAGCGAGGTCGACGCGTCGAAGAGGTCGCCGATGCGCGAGCCGCCGTTGCCGTACGAGCCGCTCAGCACCAGGCTCGGGAAGTAGCCGCTCTGCTGCACGCCGATCGACGCGTTGGCGGCCGCGACGGCGCGCTCGGCCGAGGCGATGTCGGGACGGCGCTGCAGCAAGGTCGACGGCACGCCGAGCGGGACCGAAGGGACCGTCGGCCGCCACTCGGACTTCTCGAGCGCGAAGTCGCCGGGCGCCCGGCCGGCGAGCACGGCGATCGCGTGCTCGAGCTGCGCGCGCTGGCCGACGATGCCGGCGAGGTCGGCCTGCGCGTTGGCGAGCTGCGTCTGCGCCTGCAGCACGTCGGTCTGCGCCGCGATCGCCGCGGCGTAGCGGTTCTGCGTGATCTTCAGCGACCGCGCATAGGCCGCGACGGTACCTTCGAGCAAATCGATCTCGGCATCGGCGTCGCGCAGCAGGAAGTAGTCGTTGGCGAGTTCGGCCTGCGCCGACAGCCGGGCATTGGCGAGGTCGGCCTCGCTCGCCTGCGCGTTCGCCTCGGCGTTCGTCACGGTCTGCCGCAACGCGCCCCAGACGTCGGCCTGCCAGCTCGCGTCGAGCGTCGCCTGGACACTGTTGCCCGACAGGCCGGCGCCGTTGCCGCCGTCGCGCCGCGCGGTGCCGGCGACGGAGAGCTGCGGAAAGAGCGCCGCGCGCTGCTGGCGGACGAGCGCGCGGGCCTGGTCGTAGTTCGCAATCGCCGCTGCGACGTTCTGGTTCGAGACCTCGACCTGCCGCAGCAGGCCGTCGAGCACCGGATCGCCGAAGCCCTGCCACCAGTCGCCGCGGTCCTGCGCATCGGCGGGCGCCGCCGGCAGCCAGTCGGCGGTGTCGCCGGCCGGTGCTTCCTTGAACCGCGCGGGCGTCGGCGCGTCGGGGCGCTGGTAGACCGGGCCGACGGTGCAGGCGCCGACGACGATGGCGGCGGCGAGGCCGGCAACGAGGGATCGGGTCATCGAAGCTCCGGCACCGCATCGGCGGCGCGGCTCAGGTGCCGTTCGTCGGCGCCGCGGCGGCGCAGCCTGTCGAGCAGCAGATACACGACCGGCGTGGTCAGGAGCGTGAGCAGCTGGCTCGCGATCAGGCCGCCGATGATCGCGACGCCGAGCGGCTGGCGCAGCTCGGCGCCCTCGCCGAAGCCGATCGCGAGCGGCAGCGCGCCGAGCGCGGCGGCGAGCGTCGTCATCAGGATCGGCCGGAAGCGCAGCAGGCAGGCCTCGCGCACCGCGGCGACCGGATCGAGCCCGCGCGCGCGCTCGGCCTCGAGCGCGAAGTCGATGATGAGGATCGCGTTTTTCTTGACGATGCCGATCAGGAGGAAGACGCCGATCAACGCGATGATCGAGAACTCCATGTCGAAGAGCATCAGCGCGAGCACCGCGCCGACGCCTGCCGACGGCAAGGTCGACAGCACCGTCACCGGGTGCACCAGGCTCTCGTAGAGCATGCCGAGGACGAGGTAGATCACGACGATCGCCGCGACGATCAGCAGCGACTGCTGGCCCTGCGACTGCTGCGCGCTCGCCGCAGTGCCGGCGAAGCTGCCGCGCACGTTGGTCGGCATGCCGATGCCGGCCTCGGCGCGGGCGATCGCGTCCTGCGCGTCGCCGAGGACGCGGCCTTCGCCGAGGTTGAACGAGATCGTCGTCGCGAGCTCGCCGTCCTGGTGGTTGACCGAGGTCGCGGCGGACTGCTCGAAGGTCGTCGCCACGGTCGAGAGCGGCACCAGCCGCGCCGGCGTGTTGGCGAGCACGTTGCCGGTCGACGCGTTCTTGAGCCCTGGGTTCGCCGACACCGGGAGCGGCGCGGTGCCCGAGGTGCCGGTCGTCGCGGCGTTGCCGTTGGTGTTGCCGCTCGCCGACGCGGTCGACGTGCCCGACGTCGTGCTCGCGACGCTCTCGGTCGTCACGATCTGGCCGTTGTTGTTGACCGTGCTCGTGCCGGGCACGTAGACGTCGGCGAGCGCGTTCGGGCCGCGCGTATAGCCCGGCGCCCACTCCATGACGACGTGGTACTGGTTGAGCTCGGTGTAGATCGTCGCGACCTGGCGCTGGCCGAAGGCGTTGTAGAGCGCGGCGTCGATCGCGCTCGACGTGAGCCCGAGCCGCCCGGCGCTGTCGCGGTCGACCTGCACCATCGTCTCGACGCCGTTCTCCTGCTGGTCGGTGTCGACGTCGGTCAGCACGTCGGAGCGGCGCAGCTCGTCGGCGAGCTTCGCGGCCCAGGACTTGAGGTCGGCGAGGTTGTCGCTCTTGAGCGTGTACTGGTAGGTCGAGTTGCTCTGCCGGCCGCCCGAGCGCACGTCCTGCGTCGGCCCGAGGAACACCTGCAGGCCGGTGATCTTCGCGAGCTGCGGCCGCAGCCGCGCGATGACCGCGATGCCGCCTTCCTGCCGCTGCCCGGCCTGCGTGCCGCGCGGCTTCAGGTTGACGGACATGAAGCCGCCGCCCGCGCGGCCGCCGCCGGTGAAGCCGACGACCGTGTCGACCGCCGGGTCGGCATGGACGATGTCGACGACCTGCCGCAGCTTCCTGCCCATCTCCTGCGACGAGATGCTCTGGTCGGCGCGCAGGCCGGCGCCGAGCTGGCCGCTGTCCTGTTGCGGGAAGAAGCCCTTGGGCACCTTCACGAACAGGTAGACGTTGAGGCCGACGACGGCGACGAGGATCGCCATGACGAGCGCCTTGCTCGCGAGCGCCCAGTCGAGGCTCGCCTCGTAGCGCGCCAGCACGAAGGCATAGCCTCGTTCGGCGGCGCGGGCGAGGCGGCCCGGTGGCCGCGCGCCGTGCCCGCCGCCGCGCTCGAGCAGCCAGGCGCACATCATCGGCGTCGTGGTGAGCGAGATGACGAGCGAGATCAGCACCGCCGCCGACAGCGTCACCGCGAATTCGCGGAACAGCCGCCCGGTCTGCCCGCCCATGAAGAGCAGCGGGATGAAGACGGCGACGAGCGAGACGCTGATCGAGAGCACCGTGAAGCCGACCTCGCGCGCGCCGAGCAGCGCCGCCTCGAGGCGCGACATGCCGGCCTCGATGTGGCGGCTGGTGTTCTCGAGCACCACGATCGCGTCGTCGACGACGAAGCCGGTCGCGACGGTGAGTGCCATCAACGACAGGTTGTTGAGCGAGAAGCCGAGCAGGAACATCACGCCGAAGGTGCCGAGCAGCGCCGCGACGGTCGCGACCGCGGGCACGACCGTCGCACGCCAGCTCCGCAGGAAGGCGCTGACGACGAGCACGACGAGCACGACCGAGACGATCAGCGTCAACTCGACCTCGCGCAGCGACGCGCGGATCGAGTTGGTGCTGTCGTTGGCGACGTTGAGCTCGACGTCGGGCGGCAGCTCGGCACGCAGCTCGGGCAGCAGCGCGCGCACGCTGTCGACGGTCTCGATGACGTTGGCCGACGGCTGCCGGGTGATCAGGATGACGATCGCCGGCTGGCCGTTGAAGAGGCCGAGCGTGCGCGTGTCCTCGACGCCGTCGACGACCTGCGCGACGTCCTGCAGCCGCACCGCCGCGCCGTTGCGCCAGGCGACGACCATCGGCGCGTAGTCGCTCGCCCGCAGCGCCGGCGTCTGCGTGTAGACCTGCAGCCGGCGTGCGCCGTCCTGGACGATGCCCTTCGGCCGGTTGGCGTTCGACGCCTGCACCGCGGCGCGGACGTCCTCGGTGCTGACGCCGTACTTGTTGAGCGCGAACGGCAGCAGCTCGATCCGCACCGCCGGCAGCGAGCCGCCGCCGATCTCGACGTCGCCGACGCCCTCGACCTGCGACAGCCGCTGGCTGACGATGTTCGAGACCGCCTCGTAGATCTGCCCCGGCGTCTTCGTCTTCGAGGTCAGCGCGAGGATGATGACCGGCTGCGCGGCCGGGTTCGCCTTGCGGTAGGTCGGGTTGCTGCGCAGCGTCGCCGGCAGATCGACGCGGCTCGCGCCGATCGCCGCCTGGACCTCGCGCGCGGCGCCGTCGATGTTGCGGTCGAGGTCGAACTGCAGCGTGACGCGGGTCGAGCCGGTCGAGCTCGACGAGGTCATCTCGTTGACGCCGGCGATGGTGCCCAGGTGGCGCTCGAGCGGCGTCGCGACGCTCGTCGCCATCGTCTCGGGGCTCGCGCCGGGGATGTTGGCGCTGACCGAGATGACGGGATAGTCGACTTGCGGCAGCGGCGCGACCGGCAGGACGAAGAAGGCGCCGATGCCCGCGAGCGCGACGCCGATCGTCAGCAGCACGGTGCCGATCGGCCGGCGGACGAAGGGCGACGACAGGTTCATGACGGCCCCCGGCCCGGCGGGTACACCGGTCCACCCCCCGAGGGGGTCGGGC
>CAXUDL010000063.1:0-16327 GCA_964249855.1 uncultured Rhizobacter sp.
CGATCGTGCCGACGTTGACGTGCGGCTTGGTGCGCTCGAATTTGCCCTTGGCCATTTCAATGACTCCAAAAATGTAAAGAGATGGGGCCGCGTGGCGACCCCGCCTGTCCTGCGTCCGGGGTCACTTCCCTCGGGCGGTGACGATCGCGTCGGCCACGTTCTTCGGGGCTTCGCTGTAGTGCTTGAATTCCATCGTGTAGGTCGCCCGGCCCTGCGACATCGAGCGCAGCGTGGTCGAGTAGCCGAACATCTCCGACAGCGGCACCTCCGCCTTGATGACCTTGCCGCCACCGACGACGTCGTCCATGCCCTGGACCATGCCGCGCCGCGACGACAGGTCGCCCATCACGCCGCCGGCGTAGTCCTCGGGCGTCTCGACCTCGACCGCCATCATCGGCTCGAGGATCACCGGGCTCGCCTTGCGGCAGCCGTCCTTGAAGCCGAGCGAGGCGGCCATCTTGAACGCGTTCTCGTTCGAGTCGACCTCGTGGTACGAACCGAATGTGAGCGTCACCTTGACGTCGACGACGGGGTAGCCTGCGAGCACGCCCGCCGGCAGCGAGTCCTCGACACCCTTCTTGACCGCCGGGATGAACTCGCGCGGCACGACACCGCCCTTGATCGCGTCGACGAATTCGAAGCCGGTGCCCGGTTCCTGCGGCTCGATCTTCAGGACGACGTGGCCGTACTGGCCCTTGCCGCCCGACTGGCGAACGAATTTGCCTTCGATATCCGCGACCGGCTTCCTGATCGTCTCGCGGTACGCCACCTGCGGCTTGCCGACGTTGGCTTCGACGCCGAATTCGCGCTTCATCCGGTCGACGATGATCTCGAGGTGGAGTTCGCCCATGCCGGAGATGATGGTCTGGCCCGACTCCTCGTCGGTCTTGACGCGGAACGACGGATCCTCCTGCGCCAGGCGGCCGAGCGCGATGCCCATCTTTTCCTGATCGGCCTTGGTCTTGGGCTCGACGGCCTGCGAGATCACCGGCTCCGGAAACACCATCTTCTCGAGCGTGACGATCGACTGCGGGTCGCAGAGCGTCTCGCCGGTCGTCACGTCCTTCAGGCCCACGCACGCGGCGATGTCGCCGGCGAGGATCTCCTTGATCTCCTCGCGCTGGTTCGCGTGCATCTGCAGGATCCGGCCGATACGCTCCTTCTTGCCGCGGATCGGGTTGTAGACCGAATCGCCCGACTTGAGGATGCCCGAATAGACGCGCACGAAGGTGAGCTGGCCGACGTAGGGGTCGGTCATCAGCTTGAACGCGAGCGCCGAGAACTTCTCGTCGTCGGCCCGGCGACGGGTGACCGGCTTGTCGTCCTCGTCGGTGCCCGGCACCGGCGGGATGTCGACCGGCGACGGCATGAAGTCGATCACCGCGTCGAGCATGCGCTGCACGCCCTTGTTCTTGAACGCGCTACCGCAGAGCATCGGCTGGATCTCGCCGGCGATGGTGCGCAGGCGGATGCCCGCCTTGATCTCGTCCTCGGTCAGGTCACCTTCGTTGAGGTACTTGTCCATCAGCTCTTCGTTCGCCTCGGCGGCGGCCTCGAGCATCTGCTCGCGCCACTTGACCGAATCCGCCTGCAGGTCCGCCGGGATGTCCTCGTAGTTGAACTTCATGCCCTGCGACGCTTCGTCCCAGAAGATGGCCTTCATCTTGATCAGGTCGACGACACCCTTGAAGTTTTCCTCGGCGCCGATCGGGATCGTGATCACGACCGGGTTCGCCTTCAGCCGGTCGACCATCATCTGACGAACGCGGAAGAAATCGGCGCCGGTGCGGTCCATCTTGTTGACGAACGCGAGCCGCGGCACCCGGTACTTGTTCGCCTGGCGCCAGACGGTCTCCGATTGCGGCTGTACGCCGCCGACCGAGTCGTAGACCATGACCGCGCCGTCGAGCACGCGCATCGAGCGCTCGACCTCGATCGTGAAGTCGACGTGGCCCGGGGTGTCGATGATGTTGATGCGGTGCTCGGGATAGCCGAGCTCCATGCCCTTCCAAAAACAGGTCGTCGCGGCCGACGTGATCGTGATGCCGCGCTCCTGCTCCTGCTCCATCCAGTCCATCGTCGCCGCGCCGTCGTGCACTTCGCCGATCTTGTGGTTGACGCCGGTGTAGAACAGGATGCGCTCGGTCGTCGTCGTCTTGCCGGCGTCGATGTGCGCCGAGATGCCGATGTTGCGATAGCGCTCGATGGGGGTCTTGCGGGCCATGGGGAACTCCAGATGCGTGACAAAGACGCGGGCCGCTCGCGGGTCGGTGCAAACCCGAAGAGCGGCCGGATGACGCGGAACAGCTTAGAAGCGGAAGTGCGAGAACGCCTTGTTGGCCTCTGCCATCCGGTGCACCTCGTCGCGCTTCTTCATCGCGCCGCCACGGCCCTCGACGGCCTCGAGCAACTCGTTCGCGAGCCGCTGCGCCATCGACTTCTCGCCGCGCTTTCGCGCCGATTCCTTGAGCCAGCGCATCGCGAGCGCGACGCGACGGACCGGGCGGACCTCGACCGGAACCTGATAGTTCGCACCGCCGACGCGGCGCGACTTCACTTCCACCATCGGCTTGATGTTGTTCAACGCGACGACGAAGATCTCGAGCGGATCCTTGCCCGACTTCTTCTCGACCTGCTCGAGCGCGCCATAGATGATGCGCTCGGCGACCGCTTTCTTGCCGGACTCCATGATCACGTTCATGAACTTGGAGAGATCGACCGAGCCGAATTTCGGGTCGGGGAGGATGTCCCGCTTGGGGACTTCGCGACGACGTGGCATTTCACTCTTCCTTTTGCTTCAGTTGGCAAGCACCTTCGCCTGCCTCGGCCGACCATTCGGATCGACCACTTACTCGCCTGGGCAGCGATGCCGAGGCAAACACCATCCGGCGGTCAAGCCGGGACTCGTGTCGCACGCAGCGCTTACGCCTTCTTCGGGCGCTTGGCGCCGTACTTCGAGCGCGACTGCTTTCGGTCCTTCACGCCCTGCAGGTCGAGCGAGCCGCGGACGATGTGGTAACGCACGCCAGGCAAGTCCTTGACGCGGCCGCCGCGCACGAGCACGACACTGTGCTCCTGCAGGTTGTGGCCTTCGCCGCCGATGTACGAGATGATCTCGAAGCCGTTGGTCAGCCGAACCTTCGCGACCTTCCGCAGTGCCGAGTTCGGCTTCTTCGGCGTCGTCGTGTAGACGCGGGTGCAGACGCCGCGCCGTTGCGGACCGCCCTGCAGCGCCGGCGACTTGGACTTCGTCGTCTCGGTCTCACGACCGTGGCGCACGAGCTGATTGATGGTAGGCATGGCTCTGTCGGTTCCCGTTGAAGTCGGCTGGCTTCAGAGAAAAAGCCAAGCGCCCCGAGCGGGAAGCGGTCCGTCGTCACACGCGGTTCTCTCGTCCTTGCACACATTTCGCGCAACGGATGCGCGGGTCAAGGGAGAATCGGCAGGCGGGCCGCTCGGCAAAGAGCGCAGCAAGTTTTCTGCTGAAAAGCTCTCGATTGTATTGCGCCGCGGCGCCGGCCGCAACCCGCGGCGTGCAGCCGCGCCTCTGATCCCTCCGTGACTGCCGACTGCATCGTTCTCGACACCAACGTCGTGCTCGACTGGCTCGTGTTCGATGACCCGCGGGTGCGGGGCGTCGGCGCACTCGTCGTCATAGGCGGCCTTCGATGGATCGGAACCGCGGCAATGCGCGACGAGTACTTCGACGTGTTGGGGCGCCCGATCCGGTCCGGCCGTGCGCCGGACATCGACCGGCACCATGCCGTTTGGAGCGCCTACTGCACCCTTCTGCCGGCGCCGGCCACCGGCACCGGCCGCAGTCGCGTCCGCTGCGCCGACGCCGACGATCAGATGTTCGTCGATCTGGTCGTGAGCGAACGCCCGGCCTGGCTTCTCAGCCGCGACAAAGCGCTGCTGTCGTTGGCGACCCGACTGGGAGCCCATGGCACCCGGGTGACGACGCCCGCCGACTGGAGCGCCGGCCGGCCCACCGGCGCCGTTGCCGTCCGCTGACGGCAACGTGCCTCAAACGCCGCCGGGCTTGGTCGTCGACGACAACGGCACCGACGACGTCGAGGAGGTCTGCAACGTCCCGACCGTCGAATCCGCCGGCAGACGCTCGACGTCCACCTCGGTCCTGCGGACGGTATCGCGAACCGTCTCGTCGCGATGCGTCACTTCCTTGCCGATCTCGACTTCCTCGACGACGCGTGCGCTCTTCGCGACGACCACTTCCTCGGCCGTGTCGCGGAGCTCCAACGTGCCTTCCTTGAAGGCGGTCAGGTCGGCCTCGGTCGCCGGGCGATCGGTCGGACGGCGGACGATCGTCGCATGTTCCTCGGTCAGATTGACCGACTCTTCGACGGGCACTTCGACAAGCCGGCTGAAGACGCGCACGCCGCCGCGCGAGACGACGCGCTTGCCGACCTGCAGTTCCTCCTCGACGACGTTGAGCTTCTGGGTGGCGCCGGTCGCGCCCGTCGCGGTGCCGTAGGCGGCTGCCGACGAGGTCGCCGCGCCGGAAGCGTAGGAGCCGCTCGCGGCCGGGCTGTTCCAGCCGTCTTCGCGCCACTTCGCCGAGCGCTCGTCGATATCGACGGCGCCGCTCGCGTTGAGGATGGCCTCGGCGCGGTCGATCTCGGCATCGCTCGAGGCCTCGACCGTGACCGCGTAGGCACCGCGGCGGAACGCCTCGCGGTAGGCGGACGAGTGGCCGGTGGTGTCGGCGTCGTCGTCGCTGCCGAAGAGCTTGTGGAAGAAGCGCGAGACGACGCCCTCGTGCTCGGTCGACGACAGCCCGGTCGTGCTGCTGGTGGTGCCGGTCGTCGTGCCGCCGGCCACCGACCCGGTGTCGGAAGTCACCGACGAAGCGTCGAACCCGGCCGCAATCAATTTCGTGCGTGCTTGCTCGGCTTCACCTTGCGTATCGAAAAGACCAACGAGAGTTGATTGCATGTTGACTCCTGGAATGTCCCGCAGGACGTGGTGACGGCCGCACCGCAGAGGCGGCGTGGCCAGGACGGCGCTAGTCCGAAGAGGGGACGTCGAGCCGTTCGATCGAAACTTGTTCCTTGCGCAGCACGACGCGCTGCGGCTCGCGGTATTCGGCGTCCGTGCGGCGGATGCGGATCTCCTCGACCAGCATCAGCCGCCGCTCGGTCACGAGCACCTCTTCGACGACCGGAACGATCAGCGTGTCGCCCTCCTGCCGCGAAGCGGGTGGCTCGATGCCGTCGAGCAGCGTCCCGATCGGACGGCGCTCGATGTGGACGGTCTGGCAGCGCAGCGCTTCGTCGACGATCTGCTCGACCTCGTCGACGTGCTTGGTGACGCGGAAACCGCCGCGCTCGACGGTTCGCTTGCGGATCTCGAGCATCTCCTCGATCACCGGCAGGACGCGCAGCACCGTCTTCGACTCGGCGACCGCAGCTGACGCGGTGCCGCCGTCGACCGGGGAGGTTGCCGCAAGCACATCGATGTCCGCCATGAAGTCGTCGTCCTTGCCCACCGACACCGCTCACGCACCGCGCGGAACGGATCGACCGTTTGCATGGCGACAGCGCCAGTGCGACACGTATTCGATGGGACGAAGGCGATCGTATGGGGCCGACTCGGGCCCGCCGTCAGGCGAGTTCGGCGGCAGACGTAGGCAGAATCCTTCGCCGGTTGCAGGCGCGCAACCGCGCCGTGCGATTCAACGACGCAGCGGCGCGAAGTGCGAGCGGACGCGCGAGGCGAGCGGCTGCAGGACGGCGCGGTCGAACGATGACCGTGCCACGAAGCGCTGCAGGAGGTCGCCCTTCGACAATCGGGCTTCGACGCCCGGCTCGAAACGGATGATCGCGTCGAAGGTCATCGAGTCCTCGCGGTAGACCGCGTAGAGGCTGAAGACCTGGCGCACGCCGAAGGGCGTGCCGAAGAGCTGCACGAGAACGCTGTTGGGCAGCATCGGCGTCATCAACGCGACGAGCGCGACATGGTCGTCGCACCGGAGCAGGTGCGACTCGGACTGCGGCAGGGCGTGCTGGATGGCCATCGGCGTCTCGCGGTGCAAGGCCTCGAGCTTCGGCCAAGCAAGACCGGGCCGATCGCCGGAATACCGTGACCGGCCCGGCGCTGTTCGCCGCTGCATCGAGCCGGTGCGCAGGCGGAGTCGGCCGATCGCGCCTGATGTCGCTCACGCGGATGCGACGGCCCGGACGGCCGGCGCCCCCGGCCCGTCCGTCGCCGCGGTCAGCCGACCGCCAGCGCGTCGACGGCCTCGGGCCGGACCGTCCGGGCCGGCAGCGACCGGTGCGACCAGTCGAGGATGTCGAGGCGCCCGTGGAAGTCTTCGACGAGGGCTGTCAGGCTCTCGACCCAGTCGCCGTCGTTGCAATAGAGGATGCCCTCGATCGTCCGAATCTCGGCGTGGTGGATGTGGCCGCAGACCACGCCATCGACGCCGCGCAGGCGCGCCTCGCGCGCGACCGCCGCTTCGAAGTCGCCGACGTAGCTGACCGCCCGCTTGATCTTGAGCTTCAGGTAGCGCGACAGGCTCCAGTACGGCAAGCCCATCCGGGCACGCAGCGAGTTGACGTGGCGGTTCACCTTCAACGTCTGCCCGTAGGTGAAGTCGCCGACGTGCGCGAGCCACTTCGCGCACTGGATCACCGCGTCGAACAGGTCGCCGTGGGTGACCCACAAGGTGCGGCCGTCGGCGGTCCGGTGGATGTGGTCCTCGACCACTTCGATGCCGCCGAAGTCGTGGTTCAGGTACTTCCGCGCGAACTCGTCGTGGTTGCCGGGCACGAAGATGACGCGCGTGCCCTTGCGCGCCTTGCGCAACAGTTTCTGGATGACGTCGTTGTGGCTCTGCGGCCAATACCACTGGCGCCTGAGCTGCCAGCCGTCGACGATGTCGCCGACGAGGTAGAGCGTCTCGCACTCGACGTGGCGCAGGAAGTCGAGCAGCGGCCCGGCCTGGCAGCCGGGCGTACCGAGGTGGAGATCGGAGATCCACACGGTGCGCAGGCGCAGCGCACCGTTGCGTTCGACGGTCGCCGCGTCGGCATCGGCGTCCGGCTCGCGCCCGCTCGTCGCCGCCGGCGGGATGAACCGCGTCGGGATCGTCGGCAAGTCGCGTTGCATTTGGGCAAATCCTATGGTGGCGATGCGACCGCCGCGTGACAGGGGGCGGCCGTCGGCGCCTGCGGCGTGTCGGGCAGCCGCAGCAGCGCCTCGCCCGTGCGGATGCGTCGCCCTTCGGCGACGCCGGGCGCGAGATCGATCCCCGGCGGCACGAAGACGAGGATCGTCGAGCCGTGCTCGAACCAGCCGAGCTCCTGGCCCTTGGCGACCGTCGCGTCGCACGCGAGTTCGGTGGGTCCCGGCCAGCGCACGTGCAGCAGCACGTCGAGGACGTGCAGCCGGATGCTCGCGACGAGGATGGCGGCGACCGGTACCAACGCGATCGGCGTGCCGTCGACGAGACGCATCCGGATCAGCGCCCGCTCGTTGCGGCAGAAGAGCGCGCGGATGCGCTTCAACGCGATCGGGTTGACGTTGAAGGTGTCGCCGGCCAGATAGCTCACGTGCTCGATGCGGCCGTCGTGCGGCGCATGGAAGCGGTGGTACATCGACGACGTGAGCCGCAACGTCACGTAGCGGCCGCGCTCGAACGGCACGGCGCGCGACGCGTCGCCGAAGAGGTCGACCAGCCGGTACGGCATGCCCTTGGCCTGCAGCACGCTGCCCGCGTCGACGGTACCGGTCGCGCCGACGATCGCGTCGCACGGACTGCACAACGTGCGCCGGTCATCGTCGATCGGCCGGGCGCCGGGCTTGAGCTCGCGCACGAAGCAGTCGCGCAGGCTCGTGAAGCGCTGCTCCTTCGCGTCGCTGAAATCGAGCGGCGTGAAGAGCCGCCAGACGGCGATCGAGACACGGCAGAGCCAGGGGCTGCGGATGCGGCTGAACCAGCCGGCGAAGCGGGTCAGGGCGATGCGCGGCACGCGGTTCGTCAGCAGGAAGTTGAGGTCTTCCTGCAGCAACAGGCGGTCACGCCAACGGGTGCCGTTGTTCATCATCGCGTCAACTGCGGGCTCTACAAGCGGGCATCCGGACAGCCGAACGCCCTGCATGAATCCGAATGCCCTGACCGTCGCCCTCACCGCTGCCGTCGCGACGGCCGTGGCCTGGCCCTGGGCACAGCGGCGGCTGGCGCTGTCGCGGGCGAAGCACCGCTCCCTGGCCGGCCACGCGCGGATCGCCCGCCGGCTGGCCACGCTGCTGCCGGCCTACGACCACGATGACGCGCACTTCTTCGCGAGCGACGGTGCGCCGCCCGGCGTGCAGGCGCTGCGTCGCGCCGGCTTCGCGCGGCTCGCCGGGCAGCTCAACACGCGCCATGCGCGGTCGATCGCACTGACCGCCGAGGCACGCGCGTCGATCTCGGACCTGCAATTCACCGGGGCATACCGGGTGCCGTTCCCCTACAGCCGCTACCTGCGCCAGCACGTCGGCATCGGCGCCTTCTGGCAGCGCAGCAGCGGCGTCGAAGTCACCGATCTCGACGATCAGACCTTCTACGACCTGACCGGCTCGTACGGCGTCAACGTCTTCGGCAACGACTTCTACAAGACCTGCATCGCCGAGGGCAGCGCCCGTGTCGCCGAACTCGGCCCGCTGCTCGGCAGCTACCACCCGGTCGTGGCATGGAACGTCGGGGAGCTGCGCCGCGTCTCGGGCCTGGACGAGGTGAGCTTCCACATGAGCGGCACCGAGGCGGTGATGCAGGCGGTGCGTCTGGCGCGCTACCACACGCGGCGCAAGTACCTCGTGCGCTTCTGCGGCGCCTACCACGGCTGGTGGGACGACGTGCAGCCCGGTCCCGGCAACCCGCTGCCCGCCGAGCGCACCTACACGCTCGCCGAGATGGAGGACCGCACGCTCGCGGTCCTTCGCCAACGGCGCGACATTGCCTGCGTGCTCGTCAACCCGCTGCAGGCGCTGCACCCGAACGCCGCCGCGCCCGCCGACAGCGCGCTGGTCGACAGCAGCCGCCGAGCCGGAGGCGTCGACCGGGCCGCCTACGCGGCTTGGCTCCGGCAGTTGCGCGAGGTGTGCACCGAGCGCGGCATCGTGCTGATCTTCGACGAGGTCTTCATGGGCTTTCGCCTCGCGGCCGGCGGCGCGCAGGAGTACTTCGGCGTCCGCGCCGATCTCGTCACCTACGGCAAGACGCTCGGCGGCGGTCTGCCGGTGGGCGTCGTCTGCGGCAAGGCGTCGCTGATGAAGCGCTGGCGCGACGATCGCCCGGCCGACATCTGCTTCGCGCGCGGCACCTTCAACGCCCATCCGTACGTGATGGGCGCGATGCAGGTCTTCCTCGAACGTCTGCAGAGCGAACCCGTGCGAGCGATCTACGCCGCGCTCGACGCGACGTGGGACCGCCGCGCCGGCGTGCTGAACGACACGTTGCGAGACGCCGGCGTGCCGGTGCGGGTCGCGCACCTGAGCAGTGTCTGGACCGTGTGCTACACGCGGCCCGCCCGCTACAACTGGATGCTCCAGTTCTACCTGCGGGCGCATGGCCTGGCGCTGAGCTGGGTCGGTACCGGGCGGCTCGTGTTCAGTCTCGACTACACCGACGACGCCTTCGCGGCCGTCTGCAGCCGCTTCGTCGCCGCGGCGGCCGAGATGCAGGCCGACGGCTGGTGGTTCGACACGGAGCCCGCGCGCGGCGACAAGGGCATCCGCCGCCTGATGCTGCGCGAGATGCTGGCCCACGGCTGGCGGCGGGGCTGACGTCACCGGCTTCGACGCGCGAGTTCGCCGCTTCACGCCCCGCGCGGGTGCCGGCCGTGGTCCGGATCGATCCGCTCGCCGCGCAGCAGGTGCAGCGGGGCGCGCCAGTAAAGCAGGGCGTCGTGGAACGGGTCGGTGAGGATCTTCGTCGCCCAGACCAGCCCGGTCGTGGCATCGAACTTGACGACGAGCTGCACCGTGCGGAACAGCAGCCCGCCAGCGCCGAGGGCGAGCCAGCCGATGCCCACGTCGTGCAGCCAGACGCGGAGATCGGTGGCCGGCACGATCAGGCCGCCGAGCGACGGCGTCGCGAGCAGCAGCAGCGGAATCGACATCCAGACCGCCATCAGCACCATCTTGCGGTGCAGGTTGTAGCCGACCTTGATCTCTTCCTTGTGCGCGTGCGTCGCCTGGTTCACGTGGTCGTAGTCGCGCGGCTCGAAGAAGAAGTGGCCCGCCTGCCGCGTCGTCATGCCGACGCACCACGCGAGCAGCGCCGCCGCCGCCGGGTCGACGACCACGAGCGCATAGGCAGCGATGAAGCTGAGCGCACTGACGAAATGCAGCGCCTGGTTCATGCGGCTGTGGTGATAGAAGCGGTGGTCGTCCCAGCGCTGGGTGCGGAGCGTCTGCAGGAAGGTCGTCATGGCGTCGGGCCTCGTGCGGCGCAGGCGCGCTGCCTGCAGTGCGCGCAGCCTGCGGCGCGGCCGTGAAAGCGCGATGAAGCCGGCGTGACGCGCAGGTGGCGCTCGGGTGAACGATCGGTGACCAATCGCCTGTCATCGTCCCGTTGCAAGATACCGTCACCATCCGACGCGCCGCCGTCCAGGCAGCTCGTCCGAGGGTGCGTCCATGACAGTCGAAGTCCCTGCCGAGCCGATGGCTGCCGAGGCCGACCTCCGGGACAGGTCGCAGCGGCCGATGCGCCGGCCGCTGCACGTGGCGGTCGTCACCGAGACCTGGCCGCCCGAGGTCAACGGCGTCGCGGCGACGGTCGCGCGCGTCGTCGACGGTCTGCTGGACCGCGGGCACCGGGTGGAGGTCGTGCGGCCGCGGCAGCCCGGTGTCGACGACGCATGCGGCACCGGCCTGCCGATGGTGGCAGCGGCCGGCCGTGCGGTCCATGTCGTCGTCCGCGGCATGCGGGTGCCCCGATATCCGGACCTGCGCCTCGGGCTGCCCTGCGGCCGGGCGCTGCAGCGACGGTGGACCGCCGACCGACCGGACGTCGTCCACATCGCCACCGAAGGGCCGCTCGGATGGTCGGCGCTGCAAGCCGCGCGGCGGCTCCGCGTGCCGGTGGTGAGCGACTTCCGCACCAATTTCCACGCCTACAGCCGCCACTACGCGTTGGGCTGGCTCGCGGCACCGGTCCTCGCGTACCTCAGGATGTTCCACAACCGCACCGGCTGCACGATGGTGCCGACGCCCGCGATGCGCGACGAACTGGCAGCTGCGGGCTTCGAAACGCTTCGCGTCGTCGCCCGCGGCGTCGATGCCGAACGCTTCCGCCCCGGCGCGCGAAGCGACGCACTGCGCGCGGACTGGGGCGCCCGGGACGGGTCATTGGTCGCACTGTCCGTGGGGCGGCTCGCGGCCGAGAAGAACCTGGGCGCCGTGCTGACCGCGTTCGACGTGCTGCGGGCGGTCGACGCGACGGCGCGGCTCGTCGTCGTCGGCGACGGCCCGTGCCGCGCCGACCTGATGCGGCGCTGCCCCGAAGCGATCTTCGCCGGCCAGCGCCGCGGTGCCGACCTTGCCGCGCACTACGCGTCGGCCGATGTCTTTCTCTTCCCCAGCCTCACCGAAACCTTCGGCAATGTCGTGCCCGAGGCCATGGCGAGCGGCCTCGCGGTGCTCGCCTACGACCGCGCCGCGGCGCGCGAGCTGATCCGCCACAGCGACAACGGCCTGCTCGCTCCGGCGGCGGACGAAGCCGCGTTCTGCCGCCTGGCGCGGCGGCTCGCCGCCGAGCGCGGGCTGGCGCCGGCGCTGGGCCGGCGTGCGCGCCGGACGGCGCTCGGCCTCAGCTGGCAGCGCATCGTCGAGGCGGTCGAAGCGCGCTATGTCGCGGCGATCGACGGCGCGTCGTTCGCGACCGCGCGCCAAGCCGGCGCCGGGCGATCGCTCGGCGAGGACCTCGCGCGCCGGCCCGCGGTCGGCGCGCATGGCGCGGCAGGCGCCTCGGCGGACGCGCCGGTGCTGCGCTGACGCCCGCCCTGCGCGTGCGCTTCGCGTGACGCGGGCCCGCGGACGACGGAGGCGACGCGAGAGCCGGTTCGACGCGCAGGCTGGCGTCGGCGGCGGTGTACCCGCCCCGCCCTGAACCGAAAGCGGCCGAACGCCCGAGCGTGGCCCTGTGCCGACGCCGGTGCCCCGCCGACCGACGCCGGACGTCGGTCCGCCGCCTTGCAGGCGGATTGCGCTACGTCGGACGGTCGAAGGAATCGACCATGAAAAAAGCGGCCCTCAGGCCGCTTCGCGGGTCGCGTCGGAACGCGTCAGGACGACTCGGCCGACGCGGCTGCGGCCGCTGCGGCAGCGGCCGCATCGGTCGCCGCGTCGACCTGCGCGAGCTGCACGGCGGCCAGTTCCTCGGCCTCCTGCATGACGATCGCCCTGCGCTCGGCGTCGTCCATCGCTTCCTTGGCCTTGCGGGCATCGTGAAACGCCATGCCGGTACCGGCGGGGATCAGCCGGCCGACGATGACGTTTTCCTTCAGCCCGCGCAGCTCGTCGCGCTTGCCCATGATCGCGGCTTCGGTCAGCACGCGCGTCGTCTCCTGGAACGACGCCGCCGAGATGAAGCTGTCGGTCGACAGCGACGCCTTGGTGATGCCCATCAGCACATCGCTGTGCGTCGCGGGAATCCTGCCGTCGGCGAGCGCCTTGTCGTTCTTGCCCAGCAGCTCCGAGCGCTCGACCTGCTCGCCGAGGATGTAGTGGGTCTCGCCCGGGTTCGTGATCTGCACGCGACGCAGCATCTGGCGAACGATCACCTCGATGTGCTTGTCGTTGATCTTCACACCCTGCAGCCGGTAGACGTCCTGCACCTCGTCGACGATATAGCGTGCGAGTTCCTCGATGCCGAGCAGGCGCAGGATGTCCTGCGGATCGGCCGGGCCGTCGACCACCGACTCGCCCTTGTTGACCACCTGGCCCTCGTGCACGACGATGTTCTTCTCCTTCGGCACGAGCTCCTCGTAGACCTTGCCTTCCGGGTCGGTGATCTGCAGCCGCACCTTGCCCTTGGTCTCCTTGCCGAACGAGACCGTGCCGGTCATCTCGGCCAGCGTGCCCTTGTCCTTCGGGCTGCGCGCCTCGAAGAGCTCGGCCACCCGCGGCAGGCCGCCGGTGATGTCGCGCGTCTTCTGGCCTTCGACCGGAATCCGCGCCAGCACCTCGCCCGGCATCAGGTCCTGGCCGTCGCGGATCTGGATCAGCGAGCCGACCTGGAACGCGATCGTCACCGAGTGGTCGGTGCCGGGGATCTTCACCTCGTTGCCGGCGACGTCGAGCAGCTTCACCTGCGGCCGCACGACCTTGGTCGCGCCGCGGCGCTTCGGGTCGATCACGACGAGGGTGGAGAGGCCCGTCACTTCGTCGAGCTGCTTGGCGACCGTGAGGCCCTCCTCGACATTCTCGAACTTCGCCTTGCCGGCGAACTCGGTGATGACGGGGCGGGTGAGCGGGTCCCAGTTGGCCAGCACGGTGCCGGCCTTGACCTGCTGGTCGGGCTTGATCGACAGCAGGGCGCCGTACGGAACCTTGTGGCGCTCGCGCTCGCGGCCGTGCTGGTCGGACACCGTGATCTCGCCGGAGCGCGAGATGACGACCAGGTCGCCCTTGCCGTTGGTGACGTAGCGCATCGTCGCGTTGAAGCCGACCACGCCGTCCGACTTGGCGTCGACGCTCGACGCCACCGCCGCACGTGAGGCCGCGCCGCCGATGTGGAAGGTCCGCATCGTGAGCTGCGTGCCCGGCTCGCCGATCGACTGCGCCGCGATCACGCCGATCGCCTCGCCCATGTTGACGAGACCGCCGCGGCCGAGGTCGCGTCCGTAGCACTTCGCGCAGATGCCGAAACGTGTGGCGCAGGTGAGCGCGGTGCGCACCTTGACTTCGTCGACGCCGGCGTTCTCGAGCCCGTCGAGCACGTCCTCGTCGAGCATCTCGCCGGCGCCGAGCAGCTGCTCCTGCGTCTCCGGATGCTGCACTTCGATCGCGGTGACGCGGCCGAGCACGCGGTCGCGAAGCGACTCGATCACCTCGCCGCCTTCGACCAGCGCGCGCATGCTCATGCCGTTCTGCGTGCCGCAGTCGTTCTCGATCACGACCAGGTCCTGCGTCACGTCGACGAGGCGGCGCGTGAGGTAGCCCGAGTTCGCGGTCTTCAGCGCCGTGTCGGCCAGGCCCTTGCGGGCGCCGTGCGTCGAGATGAAGTACTGCAGGACGTTCAGGCCCTCCCGGAAGTTGGCGGTGATCGGCGTCTCGATGATCGAGCCGTCGGGCTTGGCCATCAGGCCGCGCATGCCGGCGAGCTGACGGATCTGCGCGGCGGAGCCGCGCGCACCCGAGTCGGCCATCATGTAGATCGAGTTGAACGACTCCTGGTCGACCTGCTTGCCGTGGCGGTCGGTCGTCTTCTGCTTCGAGAGCTGCGACATCATGACCTTGCCGACCTCGTCGCCGGTCTTGCCCCAGATGTCGACGACCTTGTTGTAGCGCTCGCCGGCCGTCACCAGACCCGAGACGTACTGCTGCTCGATCTCCTTGACCTCCTTCTCGGCGCGTTCGATCAGGCCGGGCTTTTCCTTCGGCACGAGCATGTCGTCGATCGCGATCGAGATGCCGGCGCGCGTCGCGAGCCGAAACCCGGCCTGCAGCAGCTTGTCGGCGAAGATGACCGTGTCCTTCAGGCCGCACTTGCGGAACGACACGTTGATCAGGCGCGAGATCTCCTTCTTCTTCAGCGCCTTGTTGATGTTCGAGAACGGCAGGCCCTTGGGCAGGATCTCGGACAGCAGCGCACGGCCGACGGTGGTGTCGACGAGCGCCGTCTCGACGACGAACTCGCCGCTTTCCTTGTCCTTCGTGTACTCGGTCAGGCGCACCGAGATCTTGGTCGTGATCTCGACCTCGTTGTTGTCGAGCGCGCGGTGCACTTCGGCGACGTCCGAGAAGATGATCCCCTCGCCCTTGGCGTTGATGCGTTCGCGTGTGGCGTAGTAGAGGCCGAGCACCACGTCCTGCGACGGCACGATCGACGGTTCGCCGTTGGCCGGGAACAGGATGTTGTTGGACGCCAGCATCAGCGTGCGGGCTTCCATCTGCGCCTCGATCGAGAGCGGGATGTGGACCGCCATCTGGTCGCCGTCGAAGTCGGCGTTGAACGCGGCGCAGACCAGCGGGTGCAGCTGGATCGCCTTGCCCTCGATCAGCACCGGCTCGAAGGCCTGGATGCCGAGACGGTGCAAGGTCGGTGCGCGATTGAGCAGCACCGGGTGCTCCTTGATGACTTCCTCGAGGATGTCCCAGACCACCGGCGTGCCCGACTCGACTTCCTTCTTCGCCGCCTTGATCGTCGTCGCGATGCCCATGGCCTCGAGGCGCGAGAATATGAAGGGCTTGAAGAGCTCGAGCGCCATCAGCTTCGGCAGGCCGCACTGGTGCAGCTTCAAGGTCGGGCCGACGACGATGACCGACCGGCCCGAATAGTCGACGCGCTTGCCAAGCAGGTTCTGGCGGAAGCGGCCCGACTTGCCCTTGATCATGTCGGCGAGCGACTTCAGCGCGCGCTTGTTCGCGCCGGTCATCGCCTTGCCGCGACGGCCGTTGTCGAGCAGCGAGTCGACGGCTTCCTGCAGCATCCGCTTCTCGTTGCGGACGATGATCTCCGGCGCCTTCAGCTCGAGCAGGCGCGCCAGGCGGTTGTTGCGGTTGATGACGCGACGGTAGAGGTCGTTCAGATCCGAGGTCGCGAAGCGGCCGCCGTCGAGCGGCACGAGCGGACGCAGGTCCGGCGGCAGCACCGGCAGCACTTCCATCACCATCCACTGCGGCTTGATGCCCGACTTCTTGAAGGCTTCCATCACCTTCAGGCGACGCGAGTTCTTCTTGACCTTGAGCTCGGAGCCGGTCATGTCGCCGCGCAGCTTCTCGATCTCGACGTCGAGATCGATCTCGGCGAGCAGCTTGTGCACGCCTTCGGCGCCCATCAGCGCGACGAACTCGTCACCGAACTCGGTGCGCTTCGCGTCGAAGTCGTCCTCGGACATGATCGAGAACTTCTTCAGCGGCGTCATGCCCGGGTCGACGACGACGTAGGCCTCGAAATACAGCACGCGCTCGATGTCGCGCAGCGTCATGTCGAGCACGAGGCCCAGCCGGCTCGGGAGCGACTTCAGGAACCAGATGTGCGCGCACGGCGCCGCCAGGTCGATGTGACCCATGCGGTCGCGGCGGACCTTGGTCTGCGTGACCTCGACGCCGCACTTCTCGCAGATCACGCCGCGGTGCTTCAGGCGCTTGTACTTGC
>CAXUDL010000064.1:0-16285 GCA_964249855.1 uncultured Rhizobacter sp.
ACCCGATCGCGATGGAAGAGGGCCTGCGCTTCGCGATCCGCGAAGGCGGCCGCACCGTCGGCGCGGGAGTGGTGGCGAAGATCATCGCCTGATGAAGGATACGGTAAGGTCTCCGGGCCTCCGCGCTCGCTCTTTCGATCAGACACCGGCAGCGTCTCGCTGCTTCGCTCTTTAGGAACCCGTCATGCAGAAGCAAAAGATCCGCATCCGCCTCAAGGCCTTCGACTACAAGCTGATCGACCAGTCCGCGCTAGAGATCGTCGACACCGCCAAGCGCACCGGCGCGATCGTCAAGGGCCCCGTGCCGCTGCCGACGCGGATGCAACGCTTCGACATCCTGCGCTCGCCGCACGTCAACAAGACCTCGCGTGACCAGTTCGAGATTCGCACCCATCAGCGCCTGATGGACATCGTCGATCCGACCGACAAGACCGTCGACGCGCTGATGAAGCTCGACCTGCCCGCCGGCGTGGACGTCGAGATCAAGCTGCAGTAAGACCCGCTCGCGACTCGCCGCTTGCGCCCTCGTGCGCGAATGCTAGAATCGCAGGCTTTTCTGCGCTCGTGTTTCTCCGAACCTCGAGCGACGGACACACCATCAACCCGGCCAATCGATGTCGGGCTCGTGAACAAAGGCTTCTTGCACGCGATTCGTCGCATGTCGGGGCTGGAGAATATTGATGACGACAGCCAATCCTGGCGCAGTCTCGAAGAGCCGCCTCGGCCTGCTTGGCCGCAAGGTCGGCATGATGCGTGTCTTTACCGCCGACGGTGACGCCATCCCCGTGACCGTGCTCGACGTGTCGAACAACCGCGTCGCCCAGGTCAAGACCGAGCAGACCGACGGCTACAGCGCGATCCAGGTCGCCTTCGGCCAGCGCAAGGCCTCGCGTGTTTCCAAGCCTGAAGCCGGGCACTTCCGCAAGGCGGGCGTCGAGGCCGGCGAGGTGCTCCAGGAGTTCCGTGTCTCCGCCGAAGTCGCTGCCGAGTACAAGCCGGGCGCCACGGTACCGCTGACCGGCGTTTTCGCGGTCGGCCAGTTGGTCGACGTGCAGGGCACCTCGATCGGCAAGGGCTTCACCGGCACGATCAAGCGCCACAATTTCGGTTCGCAGCGCGCATCGCACGGCAACAGCCGTTCGCACAACGTGCCCGGCTCGATCTCGATGGCGCAGGATCCGGGCCGCGTCTTTCCCGGCAAGAAGATGTCGGGCCAGCGCGGTAACGTGACCAAGACGGTCCAGAACCTCGACATCGTCCGCATCGACGAAGCGCGCCAGCTGATCCTGGTCCGCGGCGCGGTGCCAGGCGCCCGCAGCGGCCATGTGGTCGTGAGTCCTGCGGTCAAGGTCCGTCCTGTGCGTGCCAAGCCCGCCGCGGCCGCGGCACCGGCTCCCGCGAAGAAGGGAGGCAAGTGATGCAGATCGATTCCATGAACGATCAGGGGCAGCCCGGCGACAAGATCGACGCGCCCGACACGCTCTTCGGTCGCGAGTACAACGAAGCGCTGGTGCACCAGATCGTCGTCGCGTTCCAGGCGAACGCTCGTCAGGGCACCCGGGCGCAGCTCGACCGGACGATGGTCAAGCACTCGACCAAGAAGCCGTGGCGTCAGAAGGGCACCGGTCGAGCACGTGCCGGCATGACCTCGTCGCCGCTCTGGCGTGGCGGCGGCCGGATCTTCCCGAACGGCCCGGACGAGAATTTCACGCAGAAGGTCAACAAGAAGATGTACCGCGCGGGCATGGCGGCGATCTTCTCGCAGTTGGTGCGCGAAGGCCGTCTTGCGGTCGTCGACTCGCTGGTCGTCGATTCGCCGAAGACCAAGGAGCTCGCTGCGAAATTCAAGGCGATGGGCCTTGACTCGGTCCTGGTCATCACCGACCAGATGGACGACAACCTGATGCTCGCCTCGCGCAATCTCGCCAATGTGCTGGTTGTCGAGCCGCGTCACGCCGACCCGCTCGCGCTCGTGCACTACAAGAAGGTGCTCGTGACGCGCGCCGCGGTCGAGCAACTGAAGGAGATGCTGGCATGAGCAACGCCGAGCCATCGAAGCCCCGGTACAACGCGAATCGCCTGGCGCAGGTCCTGGTCGCGCCGATCGTCTCCGAGAAGGCGACGATGACGGCCGAGAAGCACAACCAGGTCCTCTTCCAGGTCCTTCGCGACGCGACCAAGCCCGAGATCAAGGCAGCCGTCGAGCTGATGTTCAAGGTCGACGTCGTCTCCGTCTCGACCGTCGTGCAGAAGGGCAAAGTCAAGCGCTTCGGCAAGTCCATGGGCCGCCGCG
The DNA here is from genome assembly GCA_964249855.1 of uncultured Rhizobacter sp. Lineage (GTDB taxonomy): Bacteria > Pseudomonadota > Gammaproteobacteria > Burkholderiales > Burkholderiaceae_C > LMDS01. Next base: position 2,294 of record CAXUDL010000064.1, read on the forward strand.
ACCACGTCAAGAAGGCGTATGTGTCGGTGAAGGCCGGCCAGGAGCTCAACTTCTCCGGGGAGGCCGCGTAATGGCCGTCGTCAAAGTCAAGCCGACCTCGCCCGGCCGCCGTGGCGTGGTGAAGGTGGTGCACGCGCACCTCCACAAGGGCAAGCCGGAAGCGTCGCTGCTCGAGCCGCAGATGCAGAACGCCGGCCGCAACAACAACGGCCACATCACGATCCGGCACCGCGGCGGTGGCCACAAGCACCACTACCGCATCGTCGACTTCGTGCGCAACAAGGACGCGATCCCGGCGAAGGTCGAGCGCATTGAGTACGACCCGAACCGCACGGCGCACATCGCACTCGTCTGCTATGCGGACGGCGAGCGCCGCTACATCATTGCCCCGCGCGGGCTCGATGTCGGCGCGACGATCCTGTCGGGCGCCGAGGCGCCGATCAAGGCCGGCAATACGCTGCCGATCAAGAACATTCCGGTCGGCTCGATCATCCATGCGATCGAGATGCTCCCGGGCAAGGGCGCGCAGATCGCCCGGTCGGCGGGCACGTCGGCGACGCTGCTGGCGCGAGAAGGCGTCTATGCCCAGGTACGGCTGCGCTCGGGCGAGGTCCGGCGCATCCACATCGACTGCCGCGCGACGATCGGCGAAGTCTCGAATGAAGAGCACAGCCTGCGCCAGTACGGCAAGGCCGGCGCGATCCGCTGGAAGGGCATCCGCCCGACGGTCCGGGGTGTCGCGATGAACCCGGTCGATCACCCGCACGGCGGCGGCGAAGGCCGGACCGGCGAGGGCCAGGCGCCGGTGTCTCCGTGGAACACGCTGACAAAGGGCTATCGCACCCGCAACAACAAGCGCACGCAGACGATGATCGTCTCGCGGCGCAAGAAGTAAGGAGCGGCCATGACGCGTTCACTGAAAAAGGGCCCATTCGTCGACCATCACCTGCAGGCGAAGGTCGAAAAGGCTGCGGCCACCAAGGACAAGAAGCCGATCAAGACCTGGTCGCGCCGCTCGACGATCTTGCCCGACTTCATCGGCGTGACGATCGCGGTGCACAACGGCAAACAGCATGTGCCGGTGTACATCTCCGACCAGATGGTCGGCCACAAGCTCGGTGAATTCGCGCTGACGCGCACGTTCAAGGGCCACCCGGCCGACAAGAAGGCGAACAAGAAGTAAGGATGACGACGATGGAAACCAAAGCGATCGTCCGTGGCGTGCGGCTGTCGGCCGACAAGGGTCGACTCGTCGCCGACCTGGTCCGTGGCCGTCCGGTGGGTCAGGCGCTCGACATCCTCACCTTCACGCCCAAGCGCGCGGCCGGCATCATCAAGAAATGCCTCGAGTCGGCGATCGCGAACGCCGAGCACAACGACGGAGCCGACATCGACGAGCTGAAGGTCAAGACGATCTTCGTCGAGCAGGGCGCCACGCTGAAGCGGTTCTCGGCGCGCGCCAAGGGCCGCGGCAACCGCATCAGCAAGCCGACCGCGCACATCTACATCACCGTCGGCGACTGAACACATGACGCGCTCCATCTCAATTCGTTCGCTGCCCTTCGAAGGGGCGCGTCATCGTCTTCGGGCGGCCGTGCGCCGCTGACAAGGAACACAATGGGACAGAAGATCCACCCCACCGGGTTTCGCCTGCCGGTCACGCGCAATTGGGCGTCGCGCTGGTACGCGTCGAACAAGAATTTCGCGACGATGCTGGCGGAGGACTTGAAGGTCCGCGAGTACCTCAAGACGAAGCTGAAGAGCGCCGCGGTGTCGCGCATCCTGATCGAACGCCCGGCGAAGAACGCGCGCATCACGATCTTCTCGGCCCGCCCGGGTGTCGTGATCGGCAAGAAGGGCGAGGACATCGAAGCGCTCAAGGCCGAACTGACACGCCGTCTCGGCGTGCCGGTCGCGGTCAACATCGAGGAAGTGCGCAAGCCGGAAGTCGACGCGCAGTTGATCGCCGACAGCATCACCCAGCAGCTCGAGAAGCGGATCATGTTCCGCCGCGCGATGAAGCGCGCGATGCAGAACGCGATGCGGCTTGGTGCGCAGGGTATCAAGCTCATGTCGTCCGGGCGCCTCAACGGCATCGAGATCGCGCGTTGCGAGTGGTATCGCGAAGGCCGTGTGCCGCTCCACACACTCAAGGCCGACATCGACTACGGCTTTTCGGAAGCGAAGACAACCTACGGCGTCATCGGCGTCAAGTGCTGGGTCTACCGCGGTGACCGGCTCGCGAACGGCGAGTCGCCCGGCATCGTCACGCCGCCAGGCGCGGACGACGACCGTCGCGGACCGCGTCGCGGCCCGCCGCGGGGCCCGGGCGGCGCGCCGGCCGGCCGGGGCGGCCGTCCCGGCGGCGGCGGTGCTGGCGACCGGGGCGCGCCGCGCACGGCGGCCGGCCCTGTCGATGCGCCGGCTGCGGTGCCAGCGGGCGAAGCGGCCAAGGGCGGCAATCCGGCGGTCAAGCGTGTCCGCAAGGCAGTTGCCGTCGATGCTGCGGCGCCGGTCGCGCCGGCCGCCAAAGGAGAATAAGACATGTTGCAACCTGCACGCAGGAAGTACCGGAAGGAGCAGAAGGGCCGCAATACGGGCGTCGCGACGCGCGGCGCCAACGTGTCCTTCGGCGACTTCGGCCTCAAGGCCACCGAGCGCGGTCGCCTGACGGCGCGCCAGATCGAGGCAGCGCGGCGTGCGATTTCGCGCCACGTCAAGCGTGGCGGCCGGATCTGGATCCGCATTTTTCCCGACAAGCCCATCTCGCAGAAGCCGGCCGAAGTCCGCATGGGAAACGGCAAGGGCAACCCCGAGTACTACGTCGCCGAGATTCAGCCGGGCAAGGTGCTCTACGAAATCAACGGCGTTGCCGAAGACCTCGCCCGCGAAGCGTTCACGCTCGCGGCAGCCAAGCTGCCGCTCAAGTGCACCTTTGTCACGCGCCAGGTCGGCGCCTGAGGAAGAAGACCATGAAAGCATCGGACTACCGCGCCAAGGACGTCGACGCGCTGCAGAAAGAAGTCGGCGACCTGCTCAAGGCTCACTTCGGCCTGCGCATGCAGAAGGCCACGCAGCAGTTGACGAACCATTCGCAACTCAGCAACACCCGCCGCGACATCGCGCGGGCGAAGACCGTGCTGGCGCAGAAGAAGAAGGAGGCCGCGAAATGAGCGAGCAAGCAGACATCGCCGCCGATACCGCCACCACCCCCGCGACGCCCGAGGCGCCGAAGAAAAACACCCGCACCCTCGTCGGCAAGGTCGTGAGCGACAAGCGCTCGAAGACCATCACCGTCTTGATCGAACGGCGGACGAAGCACGAGCTCTACGGCAAGATCGTCGCGAGGACGAGCAAGTACCACGCGCACGACGAGCACGGCGACTACAAGATGGGCGACATCGTCGAGATCGCAGAGACGCGTCCCATCTCGAAGACCAAATCATGGGTCGTGACCCGGCTGGTGCAGAAGGCCGTCGTCGTCTGACGCACGTCGCGCGACGCGCGTCCGACGGTCGGTGTGTCGATGCTCTCGGCGGCCGACCGATTCTTCTACCTAACACCGACCGAGGAACGCCTCATGCTGAAGATCGGCGAAACATTGCCTGCCGGCTCGTTGGCCGAGTTCATCGAGGTCGAGGGCAACGGTTGCTCGCTCGGCCCCAACAGCTTCGACGTCCATGAGGCGACTGCGGGCAAGACGGTCGCGATCTTCGCGTTGCCGGGCGCCTTCACGCCGACCTGCTCGGCGAAGCACGTTCCAGGTTACGTCGAACATGCCGACGCGCTGAAAGCCGCCGGCGTCGACGAGGTCTGGTGCGTGTCGGTCAACGACCCGTTCGTGATGGGCGCCTGGGGTCGCGAGCAAAAGACCGCTGGCAAGGTCCGCATGATGGCCGACGGGAGCGCCGCGTTCACTCAGGCCGCCGGCATGGCGCTCGACCTGACTGCGCGCGGCATGGGCGTTCGTTCGCAGCGCTACTCGATGCTCGTCGTCGACGGCGTCGTGAACACGCTCAACGTGGAGGCGCCGGGCCAGTTCGAGGTCAGCGATGCGGCGACGATGTTGGCGCAGGCAAATGCGGCGCACGGCGACTCGTGAGCGCCCTGCGCAGGCGCGGTGCGCCTTCCGTTGACAAGCCTGCCAATTTTCCACACAATCGCCGACTTCGCTCAATTCGGGACTGCCAGGCGGCATGTCCTGAATACGCAACCCCCCACACCGCTTCGCTGGCGGCGGCCGACGCCGCAGACAACGAAGTCCGACGGGCCCAAGACTGATCGACAGTGTCTGGCAGCAGACGGCCGATCAAGTTGGGATACACGAGACGCAAGTCTTACGCTCGCGAGAGACGTCAGTCTTGACGCTGACGACGACAACATGATTCAAATGCAATCGCGGCTCGATGTCGCTGACAACACTGGCGCGAAGTCGGTCATGTGCATCAAGGTGCTGGGCGGCTCGAAACGGCGCTATGCCGGCATCGGCGACGTCATCAAGGTCAGCATCAAGGAAGCCGCGCCGCGGGCGCGCGTGAAGAAGGGCGAGGTCTACAGCGCTGTCGTCGTCCGCACCGCCAAGGGCGTCCGTCGCCAGGACGGCTCGCTGGTGAAGTTTGACGGCAATGCCGCAGTGCTGCTCAACGCCAAGCTCGAGCCGATCGGCACGCGCATCTTCGGGCCGGTGACGCGGGAGTTGCGCACCGAGCGCTTCATGAAGATCGTGTCGCTCGCACCCGAAGTACTGTGAGCCGACGCCCTAGGAAGAACCGTCCATGAACAAGATTCGCAAAGGCGACCAGGTCATCGTGCTGACCGGCCGCGACAAGGGCAAGCGCGGCGCGGTGCTCGAGCGCGTCGACGACGAGCGCGTGCTCGTCGAGGGCGTCAATGTCGTCAAAAAACACGTCAAGCCGAACCCGATGAAGGGCACGACCGGCGGCGTCGTCGACAAGACGCTTTCGATCCACCAGTCGAACGTGGCGATCTACAACGCCGCGACCGGCAAGGCCGACCGCGTCGGGATCAAGCTGCTCGCCGATCCGAAGACCAACAAGACCACGAAAGTCCGCGTCTTCAAGTCGAGCGGCGCAGAGATCAAGGCGTAAGAGGACTCCATGGCGAAGCAACAAGCCTCCGAATCGTCGGCCCCGAAGGTCGCCCGTCTCCAGGCGGTCTACCGCGACAAGATCGCGCCGGAACTGATCGAGAAGTTCTCGTATAAGTCGCCGATGCAGGTGCCCCGCATCACCAAGATCACGCTCAACATGGGGGTGAGTGAAGCGGTATCCGACAAGAAGGTCATGGATCACGCAGTGAGCGACCTGACCAAGATCGCCGGCCAGAAACCGGTGGTCACCAAGTCGAAGAAGGCGATCGCCGGCTTCAAGATCCGCGACGGCGTGCCCATCGGTTGCATGGTGACGCTGCGCGGCGTGCAGATGTATGAGTTCCTGGACCGTTTCGTGACGATCGCGCTGCCGCGTGTGCGCGATTTCCGCGGTATTTCGGGCCGAGCGTTCGACGGGCGGGGCAACTACAACGTCGGCGTCAAGGAGCAGATCATCTTTCCGGAAGTCGACTACGACAAGATCGACGTGCTGCGCGGCCTGAACATCAGCATCACGACGACGGCGAAGAATGATGAGGAGGCCAAGGCCTTGCTCGCCGCTTTCAAATTCCCGTTCAAGAACTGAAGGACCGGACGTGGCCAAGACCTCTCTCATCCAGCGCGAACTCAAGCGCACCCAGCTCGTCGCCAAGTTCGCGAAGAAATACGAAGAGTTGAAGAGCGCCGCCAATGACGCGAAGAAGTCGGACGAAGAGCGCTACGCCGCGCGCCTCGAACTGCAGAAGCTGCCGCGCAACGCCTACCCGACGCGCCAACGCAACCGCTGCGGGCTGACCGGCCGTCCGCGCGGCACGTTCCGCAAGTTCGGTCTCAGCCGCAACAAGATTCGCGAATTGGCGTTCAAGGGTGACATCCCTGGCGTCATCAAGGCCAGCTGGTGACCGGCTGACCTGACCAGGAGAACATCCCAATGAGCATGAGTGATCCCATCGCCGACATGCTGACCCGCATCCGCAACGCGCAGATGGTGCAGAAGGTCAGTGTGACGATGCCGGCGTCGAAGTTGAAGAAGGCGATCGCCGAAGTCCTGAAGGCGGAGGGGTACATCGACGACTTCACGATCCGCGGCGAGGCGGTCAAGCCGCAGCTCGAAATCGCGTTGAAGTACTACGCGGGCAAGCCGGTGATCGAGCACATCGAGCGGGTGAGCCGCCCGGGGCTGCGCGTCTACAAGGGCCGCCACGACATCCCGAACGTGATGAACGGCCTTGGTGTGGCGATCGTGACGACGCCCAAGGGCGTGATGACGGACCGCAAGGCGCGCCAGGCCGGCATCGGTGGCGAAGTGCTGTGCTACGTCGCCTGAGTCGTCAGAACCAAGGAGAGTCGCGATGTCGCGTGTAGGAAAGATGGCGCTTCCGGTCCCGCAAGGCGTGGACGTGTCGGTCAGCGCCGAGCAGATCAGCGTCAAGGGCTCGATGGGTACGCTCGTGCGCCAAGCGAATCCGTTGGTGTCGGTGAAGAACGACGGCGGCAGACTCAGCTTCGCGCCGAACGACGCTTCCGCCGCGGCGGACGCGATGTCGGGAACGATGCGGGCGCTGGTCGCCAACATGGTCAACGGCGTGAGCAAGGGCTTCGAGAAGCGGCTGTCGCTGGTCGGCGTCGGCTTCCGCGCCGCTGCGACGGGCCAGACGCTCAACCTGCAGATCGGCTACTCGCATCCCGTGACCAAGGAAATGCCTGCGGGTATCCAGGTCGCCTGCCCGACGCAGACCGAGATCGTCATCAAGGGCCCGGACCGCCAGGTGGTCGGGCAGATCGCGGCCGAGGTCCGCGCGTTCCGGCCTCCCGAGCCTTACAAGGGCAAGGGGATCCGTTACGTCGACGAGAAGGTCGTCATCAAAGAGACGAAGAAGAAGTAAGGGGCGAATGACATGTCACTGAACAAGAAGGATCAGCGCATCCGTCGCTCGCGCCAGACGCGTGCCCGCATTGCGGTGCAACGCGTCGCCCGCCTGATGGTCCACCGTACCAACATGCACATCTACGCGAGCGTCATCTCCGACGACGGCGCCAAGGTGCTGGCCTCGGCGTCAACTGCCGAGGCCGAGGTCCGCAAGGAGCTCGCTGGCGATTCCGGCGAAGCGGGCAAGAGTGCGGGCAAGGGCGGCAACGTTGCCGCCGCTGCCGTGATCGGCAAGCGGATCGCCGAGCGGGCGAAGGCCGCCGGCGTCGAGAAGGTGGCGTTCGATCGCTCGGGCTTCGCCTACCACGGCCGTGTCAAGGCCCTCGCCGAGGCCGCGCGTGAAGCCGGCCTGCAGTTCTAAGCCGCCGGCCCCGAAGGAATCGACATGGCAAAGTTTCAACCCCGCGTGCAGGACGAAGGTCGCGACGACGGCCTGAAGGAAAAGATGATCGCGGTCAACCGCGTCACGAAGGTCGTCAAGGGCGGCCGCACGCTGAGCTTCGCGGCGCTGACGGTCGTCGGCGATGGCGACGGCCGCATCGGCATGGGCAAGGGCAAGGCCAAGGAAGTGCCGGTCGCCGTGACGAAGGCGATGGACTCGGCGCGCCGCAACATGATCAAGGTGTCGTTGAAGAACGGCACGATCCAGCACAAGGTGATCGGCGAGCACGGTGCATCGCGCGTGCTGATGGCGCCGGCCAAGCCCGGCGACGGCATCATCGCCGGCGGTCCGATGCGCGCGGTGTTCGAGGTGATGGGCGTGACCGACATCGTCTGCAAGAGCCTCGGCTCGTCGAATCCCTACAACTTGGTGCGCGCGACGCTCGACGCGTTGAAGCACACCACGACGCCGGCCGAGATCGCCGCCAAGCGCGGCCTGACGGTCGAAGAGCTGCTCGGCTGATCCCCGCGGGACGGAGAACCACACCATGGCTGACCAGAATGCAACGCAGGACGCCGTCAAGGCGACCGTCACCGTCAAGCTCGTGCGCAGCGTCGCGGGGACGCGCGAATCGCACCGTGCGACCGTGCGCGGCCTCGGCCTGCGCAGGCTCAACAGCGAGTTCACGCTCGAGGACACGCCGGCGGTGCGCGGCATGATCGACAAGGTCTCGTACCTGGTCAAGGTCCTCTAAGGAAGATCGAGAGATGGAACTCAACACGATCAAGCCCGGCGCCGGGTCGAAGCATGCCAAGCGCCGTGTCGGGCGCGGCATCGGTTCGGGCCTGGGCAAGACGGCGGGCCGCGGCCACAAGGGCCAGAAGTCGCGTTCGGGCGGCTACCACAAGGTCGGCTTCGAAGGCGGCCAGATGCCGCTGCAGCGCCGGCTGCCGAAGCGCGGCTTCAAGTCGCAGTTGCTCAGGTTCAACGCCGAGATCACCCTGACCGACCTCGAGCGTCTCGGCGCGGACGAGGTCGACCTGCCGAGCCTGAAGCAGGCCCGCCTCGTCGGCGAACTCGCCAAGGTCGTCAAGGTCGTCAAGTCGGGCGAGCTGACGCGCAAGGTGGTGCTCAAGGGCATCGGTGCCACGGCGGGCGCGAAGGCGCTCATCGAGGCAGCGGGCGGCTCGGTCGGCTGACCGGCCAGTCGGAACGGGATCCGTGGCAACCAACGCGAATCAGCTGGCCAGGAGCGGCAAGTTCGGCGACCTGCGGCGCCGCCTGACGTTCTTGCTGCTTGCGCTCGTCGTCTACCGGATCGGCGCGCACATCCCGGTGCCGGGCATCGACCCGAACCAGCTGCAGCAGCTCTTCAAGAGCCAGGCGGGTGGCATCCTGAGCCTCTTCAACATGTTCTCGGGTGGGGCGCTGTCGCGGTTCACCGTGTTCGCGCTCGGGATCATGCCGTACATCTCGGCGTCGATCATCATGCAGCTGATGAGCTATGTGGTGCCGACGCTCGAGGCGCTGAAGAAGGAAGGCGAGTCGGGCCGGCGCAAGATCACGCAGTACACGCGCTACGGCACGCTCGGCCTCGCGCTCTTCCAGTCGCTCGGCATCGCGATCGCGCTCGAGGGCTCGGCGGGTCTCGTGATCAACCCGGGCTTCGGCTTTCGGATGACAGCGGTCGTGAGTCTCGTCGCCGGTACGATGTTCCTGATGTGGCTCGGCGAGCAGATCACCGAGCGCGGCCTCGGCAACGGCATCTCGATCATCATCTTCGGCGGAATCGCGGCCGGCCTACCCGGCGCGCTCGGCCAGTTCGGCACACTCGTCGGCCAGGGCTCGATGAGCATCCCGGCGGCGCTCTTCGTGACGCTGCTGGTCGTGGCGGTGACCTACGCGGTGGTATTCGTCGAACGCGGTCAGCGGAAGATCCTCGTCAACTACGCCAAGCGCCAGGTCGGCAACAAGGTCTACGGCGGCCAGTCGTCGCACCTGCCTTTGAAGCTCAACATGTCGGGCGTGATCCCGCCGATCTTCGCGTCGTCGATCATCCTGTTGCCGGCGACCGCAGTGGGCTGGTTCGCGACCGGCGACGGCTTCCGCTGGCTCAAGGACATTGCCGACCTGCTTCGTCCCGGGCAACCGATCTACGTGATGCTTTACGCCGCGGCGATCGTGTTCTTCTGCTTTTTCTACACCGCGCTGGTCTTCAACAGCCGCGAAACGGCGGACAACCTGAAAAAGAGCGGCGCGTTCATTCCGGGCATCCGGCCAGGCGACCAGACGGCGCGCCACATCGACCGGATCCTTTCGCGTTTGACGCTCGCCGGCGCGATCTACATCACACTGGTCTGCCTGCTGCCCGAGTTTTTGGTCCTGAAATACAACGTGCCGTTCAACTTCGGCGGCACGTCGCTTCTGATCATCGTCGTCGTGACGATGGATTTCTGGGCCCAGGTCCAGAGCTATGTCATGAGCCAGCAGTACGAGTCGCTGTTGAAAAAAGCCAACTTCAAGGCGAGCTGAAAAGCGCCCCGAATGTCCAAAGACGACGTCATCCAGATGCAGGGAGAGATTCTCGAGAATCTTCCCAACGCCACGTTTCGCGTGAAGCTCGAGAACGGCCATGTGGTGCTCGGCCACATCTCGGGAAAGATGCGGATGCACTACATCAGGATCCTGCCTGGCGACAAGGTCACGGTGGAACTCACGCCGTACGACCTCAGCCGAGCGCGCATCGTTTTCCGCGCGAAGTGAACGAGCGGAACCCTTTCGAAGAATCCAGGTCGGCCACCTCATTGGCCAGGAGAACAGCATGAAAGTCGCAGCATCGGTCAAGAAGATGTGCCGCAATTGCAAGGTGATCCGCCGCAAGGGCGTGGTCCGCGTGATCTGTACCGATCCGCGGCACAAGCAACGTCAGGGCTGAGCCGGCGACACGACGCAAGTTAGAGGAAGAACATGGCACGCATCGCAGGGATCAATATCCCGCCCCACAAGCACACCGAGATCGGGTTGACCTCGATCTACGGCATCGGCCGCACGACGGCGCAGAAGATCTGCCTCAACAGCGGCGTGCCCTTCGATCGCAAGGTCAAGGACCTGACCGACACCGACCTCGAGCGCATCCGGGAAGAGATCGGTCGCATCACGATCGAAGGCGACCTCCGGCGCGAAATGTCGATCAACATCAAGCGGTTGATGGACCTCGGCTGCTACCGGGGCTTCCGTCATCGTCGCGGCCTGCCGGTGCGCGGTCAGCGCACGAAGACCAATGCGCGCACCCGCAAGGGCCCGCGCAAGTCGGGCGCGCTCGTCAAGAAGTGACCGACACCATCCGCGCGGCGACATGTGCAGCGCGCGGTCGAATGAAATCCGGAGAAGGTCATCATGGCTAAAGCACCCGTCAACACCGCAGCGCAGCGCGTCCGCAAGAAGGTTCGGAAGAACGTCGCGGACGGCATCGCGCACGTCCATGCGTCGTTCAACAACACGATCATCACGATCACCGATCGCCAGGGCGGCGCGCTCGCCTGGGCGTCCAGCGGCGGCCAGGGCTTCAAGGGCTCGCGCAAGAGCACGCCGTTCGCCGCGCAGGTGGCTGCCGAGACGGCAGGCCGGGCCGCGCAGGACCAGGGCATCAAGAATCTCGACGTGCGCATCAAGGGCCCCGGCCCCGGCCGGGAGTCGTCGGTCCGCGCGCTGGCGTCGCTCGGCATCCGCATCAACTCGATCTCCGACGTGACGCCGGTGCCGCACAACGGCTGCCGGCCGCAGAAGCGCCGCCGGATCTGATCGTCGCCTGTTCCATCGGGCGCGTCCTGAGAGACGCGAAGCCCGTCTGTCGGTGCGGCCTGACGGCTGCACCGACATTTTCGTTGAGGTCATCCGAGACATGACCTTGCCAGAAGCCCACCGTCTGAGCGCACACAACAACACTCGCCAGACTCGCGCCAGCGCACGGCCCGACCGGCCGACGCCGCCTGCGTCAGATCGACAGCAAAGGAAGCAACGTGGCACGTTTTCTCGGCCCCAAGGGCAAACTTTCCCGGCGTGAGGGGACCGACCTCTTCCTCAAGAGCGCGCGGCGTCCGATCGGTGACAAGGTCAAGTTCGACAGCAAGCCGGGTCAGCACGGTCGGACCTCGGGCACCCGCACCTCCGACTTCGGCCTGCAGCTTCGCGAGAAGCAGAAGGTCAAGCGCATGTACGGCATCCTCGAGCGCCAGTTCCGTCGCTATTTCGCAGAAGCCGAGCGCCGCAGGGGCAACACCGGCGCGAACCTGCTTCTGCTGCTCGAGTCGCGGCTCGACAACGTCGTCTACCGCATGGGCTTCGGCTCGACGCGCGCCGAAGCGCGCCAGCTCGTCTCGCACAAGAGCATCGCTGTCAACGGCGAGGTCGTGAACATCGCGTCCTACCTCGTCAAGCCCGGCGACACCGTCGCCGTTCGCGAGAAGGCGAAGAAGCAGTTGCGCATCTCCGATTCCGTGAAGCTCGCCGAAGGCCAGGGCATGCCCAACTGGGTGACGGTCGACGCGAGCAAGCTCGAAGGCGTGTTCAAGAAGACGCCCGACCGCGATGAGTTCGGCGCTGACATCAAGGAAGCGCTGATCGTCGAGTTGTACTCGCGCTGACGCTTCGCGGAACACGGGGGGAGGGGTCGCGGCGAGCCGCACCCCTTCTCGGTCGCTTTTCGCCTCGTACGCCGGCACCGAGGCGTGTTCGCTCCGCCCGGCGCAGTCCATCAGCCTTATCGGTGTAACGAGCCGAGGGTATTGAGACCCACAGGACTTCAATGCAAACCAATCTGCTGAAACCCAAAGCCATCAACGTCGAGCCGCTGGGCGGCAACCGCGCAAAGGTCACGCTCGAGCCCTTCGAGCGCGGCTACGGCCACACGCTCGGCAACGCATTGCGCCGCGTGCTGCTGTCGTCGATGGTCGGCTACGCGCCGACCGAGGTCACCATCGCCGGCGTGCTCCACGAGTACTCGGCGGTCGACGGCGTCCAGGAGGATGTCGTCCACATCATGTTGAATCTCAAGGGCGTCGTCTTCCGGCTGCACAACCGCGACGAAGTCACGCTCGTGCTGCGCAAGGAAGGCGAGGGCCCGGTCACTGCGGCCGACATCCAGACGCCGCACGACGTCGAGATCGTCAACCCGGAGCACGTCATCGCGCACCTGTCGCAAGGTGGCAAGCTCGACATGCAGATCAAGGTCGAGAAGGGCCGCGGCTATGTGCCGGGCACGATGCGCCGCTATGGCGACGAGCCGACGAAGTCGATCGGCCGCATCGTGCTCGACGCGTCGTTCTCGCCGGTCGCCCGCGTCAGCTACACGGTCGAGAGCGCGCGCGTCGAGCAGCGCACCGACCTCGACAAGCTGGTGATGGAGATCAACACCAACGGCGCGATCACGCCCGAGGAAGCGATCCGCAATTCGGCGAAAATCCTCGTCGAGCAGCTGATGGTCTTCGCGCAGCTCGAAGGCGAGCCGGGCGTGCACTTCCCCGACACGACGCAGCGGCCGAACACGCAGTTCGACCCGATCCTGTTGCGCCCGGTCGACGAGCTCGAGCTGACCGTCCGTTCGGCGAACTGTCTGAAGGCCGAGAACATCTACTACATCGGCGACCTGATCCAGCGCACCGAGACCGAATTGCTAAAGACACCGAACCTCGGCCGCAAGTCGCTCAACGAGATCAAGGAGGTGCTCGCCTCGCGCGGTCTCACGCTCGGTGCGCGGCTCGAGAACTGGCCGCCGCAAGGCCTGGACAAGAGGTAAGCACGGCGGCAAGCGCCGTGAAAGGCGGCCGACGGACCATCTGGTCGGCCAGCGCAAGCCCCGGTACCTGACACGGCCGGGGCGACAACAACGAAGGACATTACCATGCGCCACCGCAACGGACTCCGAAAACTCAACCGCACGTCGGAGCATCGTCAGGCGATGCTGCGCAACATGTGCAATTCGCTGCTGCAGCACGAGGCGATCAAGACGACGGTGCCCAAGGCGAAGGAATTGCGCCGCGTTGTCGAGCCGCTGATCACGTTGGCCAAGGAGGCGACGCTCGCGAACCGGCGCCTCGCGTTCAACCGAACGCGCGACCGCGATGTGGTCACGAAGCTGTTCGCCGAACTCGGCCCGCGCTACAAGGCTCGTCCGGGTGGCTACACCCGGATCCTGAAGATGGGCTTTCGCGTCGGCGACAACGCGCCGATGGCCTTCGTCGAGCTGGTCGACCGGCCCGAACCGACGGCGGGCGAAACCGCGGACAGCGGCGAGTAGCGTCGTCGACGTGGTCAGTGAACCGAAGCCGGCCTCGCGCCGGCTTTTTCGTCGACGCCCGGTCCGCAGCCCCGGCCGCACTTGAGAATCCGCGTCCGCAGCGCAGGTCGAGATTGGGCGCCGACGGGAATGCGCGGTGCCCGCCCGCCGCCACTGTTCCGGCCGCCGACGAGCCCTCACTGCTCGGTGCGGCGCATCACGGTGCTGCTGGGTCGGCGCGCCGTGAGCGTCCAGCCACCCCATCTTGACCAGCGGTAGATCAATCGCTTGGTGGA
>CAXUDL010000065.1:0-2402 GCA_964249855.1 uncultured Rhizobacter sp.
TGGGCGATCTTCCTGCGCAACCACGACGAGCTGACGCTCGAGATGGTGACGAGCAAGGAGCGCGACTACATGTATTCGACCTACGCGTCGGATCCGCGGGCCCGCATCAACCTCGGCATCCGGCGCCGCCTTGCGCCGCTGATGGACAACGACACCGACCGCATCAAGCTGATGAACAGCCTGCTGCTGTCGATGCGCGGCTCGCCGATCATCTACTACGGCGACGAGATCGGCATGGGCGACAACTTCTTCGTCGGCGACAGGAACGGCGTGCGCACGCCGATGCAGTGGAGCCCCGACCGCAACGCCGGCTTCTCGCGCGCCGACCCGCAGCGGCTCTACCTGCCGCCGATCATGGACCCGGTCTACGGCTACGAGGCGCTCAACGTCGAGGCGCAGCAGCGCGAACCGTCGTCGCTGCTCAACTGGATGCGGCGCATGCTCGCGGTGCGGCAGTCGAGCAAGGCCTTCGGCCGCGGCGAGCTGAAGTTCCTGCGGCCGGGCAACCGGAAGATCCTCGCCTACCTGCGCACGTTCGGCGACGAGACCATTCTCTGCATCGTCAACCTGTCGCGCTCGGCGCAGCCGGTCGAACTCGATCTCGGCGACTTCAAGGGCCGCGTGCCGGTCGAGATGATGGGCCGCACGGCCTTCCCGCCGATCGGCGAGTTGCCCTACCTGATGACGATCGCCGCGCACGGCTTCTACTGGATGCGCCTCGCGACCGACGTGCCGACGCCGAGCTGGCACCAGGACTACCTGCCCGCCGAGGAACGACCGGTGCTCGTTCTCTTCGACCGCTGGAACAGCCTCTTCAGCGACAACGCCGTGCCCTGGCGCATGGGCATGGCGAGCAAGGCGCGCACGCAGTTCGAACGCGACATCCTGCCGCGCCACATCGAGACGCAGCGCTGGTACGGCAGCAAGGGCACGACGATCAAGCGTGCCAGGCTCGCCGACCAGGCGCTCTGGAAGGGCGCTTCGACGACCTGGCTGCTCGCGATGGTCGACCTCGACGGGCCGCCGGCGGGCTCGACCTACTTCGTGCCGCTGGCGATGGCCTGGGAAGACCGCGAGGAGCCGTGCTTCCGCAGCCTGTCGAACGCGGCGGTGGCGCGGGTCCGGCAGCAGGCCGAGGTCGGCGTGATGGCCGACGCGTTCGCCGACGAGCGCTTCTGCCGCGCCGTGTTGCGCGCCATCGGCAGCGGTCTCGACGTTCCGACCGGCGCCGGCACGATCCGCTTCACGCCGACCTCGCAGTTCGACGAGATCGCCGGCGAGGACTTCGACAAGCTCGCCATCGGCCGGCCGCAGGCGCAGAGCAGCAACACCATCGTCGCGGTCGAGGAGCGGCTGTTCCTGAAGGGCTATCGGCGCCTCGGCATCGGTCTCAACCCGGAGCTGGAGATCGGTCGCTTCCTGACCGAAACCGCCAAGTTCCCGAACATCGCGCCCGTGGCGGGCTCGGTCGAATACGTCGGCGACGACGGCACGGTGCGCACGCTGTGCCTCTTGCAGGCGCACGTCTCGAACCAGGGCGACGGCTGGGTCTACATGCTCGGCTATCTGCAGCGTCATCTCGAGCTGCTGCGGACGCCGACGGCCGTCGAACTCGCGCCTCCGGCGTCGACCGCCGTGGTTGCAGGCATCGACGAGATCGACGTGCACGCGGCGCATCTCGCGCTCACCGAGACGCTCGGTCAACGCACCGCCGAGCTTCACCTGGCGCTCGCCGCGCCGAGCGACGACCCCGACTTCGCGCCCGAGCCGCTGACGCCCGCCGACATCGATGCCACGCGCGAGCAGGCGCTGACCGAGGCGCGCGACACGCTCGAGATGCTCGCGACCGCAGCCACGCACATGACCGGCGCGGCGCTCGAGGAAGCGCAGGCGGTTCTCGCGGGGCGCGACGAATTGCTGTCGCAGATCGAGCGCTTCGACGCCGTGTCGCCGGCGATGCAGAAGACGCGCGTGCACGGCGACTACCACCTCGCGCAGGTGCTGCTGACGAAGAACGACTTCGTCATCGTCGACTTCGAGGGCGAGCCCGCACGCAGCGTTGCCGACCGGCGCAGCAAGCAGTCGCCGATGCGCGACGTCGCGGGCATGTTGCGCTCGTTCAGCTACGTCCGTGCCAGCGCGCTGCGCAGTGCGTCGCACACCGCGGACGAGCAGGCGCACATGCTCGAGCCTGCCCACGATTGGGAGCAGAAGACCCGCGCGGCGTTCCTGCGCGGCTACTGCAGAACGATCGCGCACAGCCCGCTGTACGGCAAGTTCGATCCCGAGACGAGTCTGCTGCCGCTCTTCGAGCTGCAGAAGGCGCTGTACGAGCTGCGCTACGAGATCAACAACCGGCCGGACTGGGTGCGGATTCCCCTGGAGGGCATCCGCGGCTTCGT
>CAXUDL010000065.1:2502-15928 GCA_964249855.1 uncultured Rhizobacter sp.
TCCGTCAGCGCCGGTGCGGTCGAGCCCTGACTACGCCGTCGCCTCCTCGTCCTCGTCCTCCGCCGGGCTCATGCCCATCTCGGCCATGAGTTGCACCTTGCGCTCCATCAGCTGGTCGCCGAGTCCCTGCAGATCCATCTTCGCCTTGCGGGCCTGCACGAACATCTGCTTTTCTTCTTCGCGGACGTGGTGGTCGACATACTCGCCCAGCACCTTCACGCGCGCATCGAACAGATCGTCGGACGGGTCCGTGCCTTCGAGCTGTGCGATCAGGTCTTTCGCCGAGCCGTGCTCGATCGTCGCCTCGTCGACGAGATCGGACTCCTCGATCGAGCCGCTCGCGGCCGGGTAGAAGATCTCTTCCTCGATCTGCGCGTGCACCGTCAGCAGCATGCAGATCTGCTGCGCGATCGGATGCTTCTCCTCGTCGTCGGCGTCGGCATCGACCATTTCCTGATACTGCTCGAACAGCGCCTTCACCTCGCGATGGTCGTTGGTCAGCAGCTTGAGCGCGTCGGGTGTTGCGCTTGCGGGTGCCGCCTTGCTCGCGCGGGGCGACGATGCAGTCGGCTTCTTCTTCTTCGCTGCAGCTTTCTTTGCAGTGGCCATGTGGTCCTCCGTTGCACCGGCGCGAAATGCAGGCCGGCCGCCACGCCTGGCAACACGCGTTCCTGTGAGGGTGCGTCCGAGGTCAGAGCCAGCACCACAGCCGGCGAGCCCAGACGGGCCAGCGGCGGTGCGGCCGGGGACTGTAGGTTTGACGGTAAGCGATGAGCATGACGCACTCCGAACTGTGTTTAAATACAGTATCGGAGCAGCGGCAGGCGCCGTCAAGCGGGTGCTGAACGGTCAGCCGCGCGGTACCGGGCGGTAGGCGACTGCCTTGATCTCGATCAGAAGGTGCGGATGCGGCAACTGGTGCACCGCGACCGTCGTGCGTGCCGGGCCGTCGAAGCCGAAGTGTTCGCCGTAGACCTGGTTGTAGCCGGCGAAGTCGTTCATGTTGACGAGATAGCTGCACACCTCGACCACATCGCCCAGATCGGCGCCGACGCTTCGCAGGATGTCACGGATGTTGTCGAGCACGGCCCGCGTCTGCACGACGATGTCGAGCCGGGTCGTGCCCAGGGCATCGACCTCCGCACCCTCGATGGTGTTGTCGGCCCTGCGGGCGCTCGTGCCGGAGATGAACAGGAAGTCGCCGGCGCGGCGCACGTGAGGAAAGCGTCCGCGCGGGACGGCCTTGCCGGCCACGACGGTCGCGCCCGACGGCGCCGTGCCGCTCGACGGGGTTGGAGTCGAATCGTTCATCTGGAGAAAACCTTTGCCGGTGTGGATCAAAGCAGCCGCACCACCGCTGCGCCCGTGCCGTAGAGCGGGCCGTAGCCGTAGACCTCCGTCCGACCGAGCCGGCCGCCGAGCGCGCCGAGAGCGAAGGCGACATGCTTGAAGCCCATGTCGGCTCGCGCTTCGGTGCAGAAGTCGGGCCACTGGCGCATCAACTCGTCGACGTCGCGGGCCTCGATCAGCTTCAGGATGCGCCGGTTCCAGTCGTCGTCGGTCGATGTCGCGACCGCGTCGTCCGCGAAGTCGCGGCGCTCGCGGAACTCGCTGCCCGACAGCCCGCCGACCGCCAGCACCACGACCCGCTTGCCCTGCGCTGCCGCCTGTGCCGCGGTGAGCTCGCCGAGCGTCTTCGTCTTCTCGACGTCGTGGTACAGGTTGTTCGCGACGACCAGTGCCGGGACAATGCCGTCCGGGTTGACGAGCGTGTTCACGGTCAGCGTGCCCGAGTCGATCGGAAAGCCCGCGTAGTCGACGAGTTTCGACGCGATGCCGTCGCGCTGCGCGGCGCGGACGCAGGCACGCGCCAGCGAGACGTCGCTCGTGAGGTCGTAGCGGATCTCGCCCAGCTCGTGCCAGTTGTCGTCGACGTGCAGCCCGGCCATGCGGGCACGGCCCTGCCAGAGCTGGTCGAGCACGGCGATCCAGCGCGTCGAGTAGAAGACGAGCGTGTCGGGGCGCAGCTCGTCGATGTCGCGCGCGACACGCGCCATCGCGGCGACGAGCGGGGCGTAGCGCGGCTCGTCGCGGCGCAGCAGCAGGAGCGGGCTCGCCGGCACGAGGTAGGCACCGACGACGCCGGGCTGGTCGGCGAGCGCGGCCAGGTCGCTCGCCGCCGTGTCGCCGAGCAGCAGTCGTCGCCATTGGCGCCATGTCGACGGTCCGCGCCGGCCGCGCCGCTGCGGGAAGCGCAGGTCGTGGACGACGCCCATCAACCCCTGCGGCAGCAGCAGCATCAGCAGGATCGACAGCACGCCCAGCACCAGCAGCCCCTGGCCGGCGGCGGCGCCGAGGATGCGGTCGACGAGGATGTAGACGACGCCGCCGACGATCGGCCCGGCGACCGTGCCCATGCCGCCCGCGACGACCACGAAAACGATGGTCGACGCCCACGAGATCGTGAACGCCGACGGCGGCGTGATGATCACGACGTCCATGAAGTGGAGCCCGGCCGCGAGGCCGCTGATCGCGCCGCTGACGATGAAGACGGCGGCCTTGACCTTGCCGACGTCGACGCCGCTCGAGCGCGCGGCCTCCTCGTCGTCGCGCACCGCGGTCAGCGCCAGGCCGTACGACGAGCGCATCCAGCGCCAGATGATCGCGGTCGTGACGATCAGCAGGCCGAGCGCGACGTAGTAGAGCTGCAGCGGCGTGACGGTCGACTTGAGCTGCATGCCGCCGCCGGCGCCGACCGTCTGCCAGCCGTTGAAGACGGTCGCGACCGACTCGGCGATCAGCCAGGTCGCGACCGCGAAGTAGGCGCCCTGCAGCCGCAGCAAGGGCAGGGCGCCGAGGAAGATCAGCAGCAGGAGCGCCACGCGCCGCGTGTACGCGCTGCCGAAGACGTCGGCCTGCGGGACGGCGACGAGCAGCCATTCGTAGAGGATCCAGAGGACGACCGCGACGGCGACGCCGATCTGCATCCGGCGCCGGCTGCCGCGTTCGCGCAGCGGCAGCGCGAGCAGCCAGGCGAAGAGCAGCGAGCCGATGCCCGCCGCCGGCCAGGCGAGCCAGATCGACGCCGGCGTGTAGTAGAAGACGACCGCCTGCGCGAAGCCGCCGAGGCCGATGAAGACCTGCTGGCCGAAGCTCAGCAGCCCCGCGTAGCCGGCCATCAGATTCCAGGCGTGGCCGAGCGTCGCGAAGACGAAGACCGAGAACAGCAGGTGCAGTGCATAGGCATTCGGCGCCATGACCGCCGGCAGCAGCGCGAGCAGCAGCACGAGCACGGCGGCCCAGGCCGCGCCGGCGCGGCCGTCGAAGCTGTCGAGCAGCGGCTTCCAGAACATGCCCCGGGTGCCGCTCACTTGCGCGCCAGAAGGCCCTGCGGCCGCACCGCCAGCACGAGCAGGATCAGCAGGTAGCCCGCGACCTGCTGCGCCGCCGGGCCGAACCAGGTGCCCGCGAGCACCTGCACGATGCCGAGCACGATGCCGCCGACGAAGCTCCCGACGAGCGAGCCGAGCCCGCCGAGGATCACGACGCCGAACGCCATCAGCAGGAAGGGCGGGCCGTCGAACGGCTGGAACGAGCGCGACATGCCGATCATGAAGCCGGCGACGGACGCCGACGCCAGCGCGACGCCGCTCGCGACCGCGTAGACGTGCCGCGTCCGCATGCCCATCAGCGCGGCGATCTCGGGGTCGTCGCTCGCGGCGCGGATCGCCCGGCCGATGTGCGTCGTCCTCATCCAGAGTGCGAGGCCTGCCAGCAGCACGGCGGCGGCGATGAAGAAGCCGAAGCGCAGGGTCGAGATGCTGAGGTCGGCCGACAGGCGGATCGCCGAATACGACAGGTCGTTCTTCAGCGTCGCCGCGTCGGCGCTGAAGACGAGCAGCATGCCCTGGCTCAGGACGATCGAGAGGCCGAAGGTGACGAGCAGCGGCAGCATCAGGCCGAACACCGGCGACATGCCGCGGCGCTCGGCCGCCTGCACCGAGACATGGTTCAGCAGACCGCGCTGCACGGCGTAGCCAAGGCCGTACATCACCGGCACGACGACGACGAGCGTCCAGAACGGCGACACGTCCGGCAGCCGCGTCAGCAGCGCGACGCAGAGATACGCCGCGACGATCAGCCAGTCGCCGTGCGACAGGTTCACGAGCCGCATCACGCCGAAGTTGAGCGCCAGGCCGATGCTGATCAGCGCGTAGTAGCCGCCGAGCATCGCGCCCGACAGCACGCCGTTGGCGAGGTCGATGCCGAGCCAGTAGAGGTCGTCGTCAGCCATGGGAGCCCGTGGCCGCCGGGTCGCCCGGGCGGTTCGTCGGCGGGCCGACCGGGGCGCTCGTGGTCGAGCCGACCGGGGCGCTCGTCGTCGAGCCAAAGTAAGCCGCCGTGATGCGGTCCTCCGCCACCTCGCCCGGCCGGCCCTCGAGCATGATGCTGCCTTCGAGCATCACGCAGAACCGCGTGCACGCCGCCAGCGCCCGCTTCAGGTCCTGCTCGACGATGATGCTCGCGGTGCCGCCGCGGATGATTCGCGCCAGGTTGCGGTAGATCTCGTCGACCATCGCCGGCGACAGCCCGAGCGAGAGTTCGTCGAACGCGATCAGTTTCGGCGACGACATCAGCGCCCTGCCGATCGCGACCATCTGCTGCTCGCCGCCCGACATCTGCGAGACCGGCTGCGTGCGCCGCTCGCGCAGCCGCGGGAAGATCGCGTAGACCTCGGCGAGGCGCGCAGGAATGCCTGGCCGGCAGCGCGGCAGGTAGGCGCCGGCGAGCAGGTTGTCCTCGACCGACATGCGTGCGAAGAGCCTGCGCCCTTCCGGCACGAGCGCGATGCCGGCGTCGACGATGCGCTCGGCGTCGAGCTTGTCGAGCCGCTGGCCCTCGAACTCGATCGCGCCGCGGATGTGGGCGCGGGCGCCCTGGTTCATCAGGCCGACGAGCGACTTCAGCAGCGTCGACTTGCCCGCGCCGTTCGCGCCGATGACCGCGAGCACGTCGCCGGGCCGCAGCTCGATCGAGATGTCGGAGATCGCACGCAGCTCGCCGTACCACGCCGAGAGGCTCGTCACCGCGAGCAGCGGCGGCGCGGTACCCGCGGCTTCAGCTGCCGAGATAGACACGCTGGACCTCGGGCAGGCGGATGACCTCGTGCGGAATGCCGATCGCGAGCACCTCGCCGCCGGCGAGCGCCATCAGCCGGTCGGTCGCGGTGAGCATGGTGCGGATCACGTGCTCGATCCAGACCACCGTCGTGCCCATGTTGCGGATGCGGCGGACGAGCTCGATGAATTCGCCGACCTCGAGCTCGGTCAGGCCGGCCGCCACTTCGTCGATCAGCAGCAGCTTCGGCCGCATCGCGAGCGCCCGTGCGAGCTCGTGGCGCTTTCGCACCAGCAGCGGCAGGCGGCCGGCGAGCGTCTCCGCGAAGCGCGTCAGGCCGGTCGCGGCGAGCGTGCGCTCGATCCATTCGGTCGCCTCGGCGCCCGAAAGCGACCCGGCGAACGTCGCGGCGACGCGCAGGTTGTCGAACACCGTCATCTGGCCGAAGGGTCGCGGGACCTGGTAGGTGCGGGCGATGCCCTTGCGCGCGCGGTCGTGGCTCGGCAGCGCGGTGATGTCCTCGCCGCGGAAGGTGAGCTTGCCGGCCGACGGCGCGACCTGGCCCGAGAGCATGCCGAAGAGCGTCGTCTTGCCCGCGCCGTTCGGGCCGATGACGCCGAGGATCTCGCCTTCCTGCACCGTGAAGTTCACGTCGTGGGCGATGCGGACGGCTCCGAAGGATTTGCTCAAATGCTCGACGCGCAGGATGTCGGGCACGAGCTCAGCTCCGCGATCCGGCGGCCTGCGCGACCCACTGGCAAAGCAGGCTCTTCGGCTGCTCGAAGCCGTAGATCGCGGTGAAGTGATTCGCGTCGGGCTGCGGCAGGCGCTTCGAGCGGTTGCCGGCGGCCGCCCAGGCGTCGCGAAAGTCGTCCGACTGGCGGCGAAACTCGTCGGGCTCGGCCTCGCCCCAGCTGATCAGCGCCGGCGTCCTGCACGGCCGGACGGCGAACATGGGCGAGTTGCGCCGGATCACGCCGTCGTCGAGCTGGATCTGCGGCTGCATCAGGCTGTAGCGCAGCGGCTGCAGGTCGTAGACGCCGCTCACCAATACGGCGCCCGCGCAGGGGTCGTCGGGCAGGCCGTAGTCCTCGGCCCACTGCGTCTGCAGGCACATCGCGGTCAGGTGCGCACCCGCCGAATGGCCGCCGACGACGACGCGCGACGGGTCGCCGCCGTGGCGGTCGATGCGGCGCAGCACCCAGGCAACGGCCGCGCGCGCCTGGCGGGTGATCTCGTCGAGGCTGACCTTCGGCGCGAGCGCGTAGTTGACGACGACGGTCGTGATGCCGAGCGCATGCAGGCCGAGCGCGACGCAGCTGAATTCCTTGCTCGACAGCATCCGCCAGTAGCCGCCGTGGAGGAAGACGAACACCGGCGCGCTGGGCTGCGCCGCGGGGAAGATGTCGAGCGTCTCGTCGCGCGTGGGGCCGAACGGGACGTCGAGCACGCAGCGCAGCCGGTGGCGCGCGAGCCGGCTCTCGTCGGCATAGTGGCGCGCATAGACCATGAAGTCGGGCACCGACTGCTCGACGTCGTACTGCGCATCGATCTGCGCCTGGGTCGTGAAGTCGCGGTAGAGCGCCGGCACCGTCGGACGCGCGTCACTGCTGGTAGAGCTTCATATCGGCGGTCTTCTTCACCGACGGGTAGACGGCGTTGTAGACGTTCTCCTTGACCAGTTTCTTCTTCGCGTCGTCGTAGCGCCATTGCGCGCCGCCGAGCGGCTGCACCGAGTAGTGCTGTGCATTGAACTTGACCGTGCCGACGACCGTCTCGAGGTCGGTCGCGTCGAGCGCCTTCAGCACGGCGGCGCGGTCCTTGGACCCGGCCCGCTGGATGGCGTCGAACAGCACGTCGTACGACGCGTCGTCGTAGCCGAGCGGCGGGATGTACTGCTTGCCGGTGGCCTTCTCGTAGGCGTCGACGAGACCCTGGCCGTCGTAGCCGCCGTACTTCGACTTGCCCGGATACGCCGGCGACCAGAAATTGACGCTCAGGATGTCGTAGGCCGGCTTGCCGACCGCGTTCATCGGCTCGGGGTAGCCCGTGCCCTTGTCGATCACGTACATCTTCGGCTTGTAGCCGGCCTGCGCCGCTTGCTGCAGGTAGTTCTGCAGGTCCGGCGGCGCGAGCACGCCGGTCACGACCTCGACGCGGGCGCGCTTGAACTGGTTGATGATCGCCGAGAAGTCGGGCAACCCTTGCGCGAAGCGGCCCGGATCGGTCGGCTTCCAGCCTTCCTTCTTGAACGCCGGATCGAACAGCGAGGCGAACACGGTGCCGTCGGGATCGTTGGGGTAGAGGTAGCCGATCGAGCCGTTGAAGCCGCCCGGCAGCGCCTTGATCATGCCGATGTGGTTCTTCACGAGGTCGGGCACCGAGAAGAAGAACTCGTAGGCGTACTTGTAGGTCTTCGGCTTGCCGTCGGGACCGTAGAGCCAGGCCTCGACGGGCGTGTTGGCCATCACGCAAGGAACCTGGTTGCGCTCGCAGAGGTCCGACGGCGCGTTGGTCGTGTCGGGCGTGCCCTGCGCCATCAGGAAGTCGACCTTGTCGGAGAGCAGGGCGCGCGTGGCGGCGTCGGCGGAGCCGGCGACCGTGCTCTTGCTGTCGTAGATCTGGAAATCGATCCTGCACTTCTGGTTGCCGACCGCGAGGCCGCCGGCCTTGTTGATCGCGCCGACCTTGTGCTCGTCGACCCAGGGCGTGTCCTTGCCGACATCGGCGAGCGGACCGGTGACCGGAACCACACGGCCGATCTTGATCGTGCACTCCTGCGCCGCGACGCCGCCGCCCGCGAGCGTCAGGAGCGCACCGAGCGCGGCGAGCGCGCCGAGACGAAGGGCCGATGGAACGAGAGGGGTCGGTGTCGAACGCATGCGGGCTCCTGGACGGGACGGGGTTGGAAGGCGATTCAGAGGGAGAACTCGACCACCGCCGCGCCCGTGCCCCAGACCGGCCCGTAGCCGTGGACACGCGCGCCGGCGAAGCGGCCTTTCAGGGCGCCGAGCACCCAGTGGAAGTGCTTGAAGCCCATGTCGGCGCGGGCTTCGCTCGCGAAGTCGGGGAGTACGCGGCGCAGCTGGCCGACGTCCGCCGACTCGATGAGCTGCAGCACGCGCTGGTTCCATTTGTCGTCGTCGGCCCGCGCGATGCGGTCGGACCGCGGATCGATCTCGGTGCGGAACAGCGAGCCCGACAGCCCGCCGATGCCCACGACCGCGACGCGCTTGCCCTGGTCGTCGGCAGCCGCGACGGCGAGCGCACCGAGCGTCTCGGTCACGTCGCCGCCGTGATAGAGGTTGTTCGACGCGACGACGAGCGGCCGGCTGGTTCCGCCGATGCCGAGCGCGTTGCACGCGACGATCGTGCCGGTGTCGATCGGAAAGCCGTCGTAGTTGACGCCGCGCGCGTGCACGCCGTTGCGCGGCGAGGCGGCCACGCAGGCGTGGGCGAGCTCGGTGTCGGCATGGATGTCGTAGGGCAGGTCGCCGAACGCGTACCAGTTCTCGTCGACGTGGACGCCCTGGCTGCGCCGGCGCGTGAGCCACTGCTGGTCGAGCACGGCGAGCCACTGCGTCGAATAGACGAGCACCGCGTCAGGCTTCGAGGCCTCGAGCGCGCGGCCCGCGCGCTGCATCGCCGCGAGCAGCCGGCCCCAGACCGACACCTCGGGCTTGAGCCAGGGCAGGGGCGACCCGGGGACCAGGAAGGCGGAAACGACCGGCATCGTCGGGATGGTCGTCCGGCTCAAGACCGGTGAACGAATGCAGCGCACCCGAGCGGCGGCCGGCGCCGGCGCCGATCGAGGCGCGCCGCTTCAAGGTCGCCTGTGCCCGGGGGGGCATTCGCGCCGCCGAGGGGCGTCGTTCGCGGCTGCAAAGCGGGCGTGTCGGGTTCGTTCACGGACTGTTCAGTCGACGAGGCTGCCGAGCGACGCGCTGCCCGTTCTGCCGAATTCCGCGCGCGGCGCCTCGGGCGCGGCGCCGAGCAGCGAGAGCCCGGCCTTGCGCAGGTCCCACTCCATCACCGCGTTGCCGGTGCCGATGACCGTGCCGTAGCCGAACAGCTCGGCGGGGATCTCGGGATACTGCATCGCCGCGTGCATCCAGGTGAAGGCGCCCGACTTCACTTCGGCGAAGGCTTCCTCGATGAATTGCGGCAGCAGCTTGAACACCTCGCGCGTGCGGCCCTTCCTCATCAGTTCGATCATGCGCATGTCCCACTGGTAGCCGGCCATCGTCTGCGGATGCTCCTTCGACATGTCTTCGGGGATCGTCGGCTCTTCGTGGAAATGCCAGTGCGAGAGCGTGTTCGACGCCAGCAGCACGGCGCGCCGGCCGGTCTTCCTGATCGCCTCGCGCGTCGCCTTGCCGAGCAGGTCCATTTCCGACATGCCCTCCTTCGTGTTGAGGTAGTAGGGCGAGTTGTTGGCCGAAATGCCGACGATCGGCAGATCCCATTGCGGCCGGATCATGTGCAGCGTCGTGATGGTGCCGTAGTCGACCCGGAAGTTGGGGTTGCGCATCATCTTCGTCACGAGGCCGGCCTTGTGGCCTTCGTCGCAGCACGCTTGTGCGAGCTCGACGTCGACCTCGAGCTTGAAGTCGTAGCGGAACAGGTTGGGGAAGATCGGGTCGACCGACTTGCCGCTCATCTGCCGCACGCCGAGGAAGTGGTGGCCGACGGAGGTGATCCAGTGCGGCGAATGGATCAGCAGCACATCGGGCTTGAGCGCGTCGAGGTGCTCTCGCGCGCGCTCGTAGGCCCAGCGCAGCGGCTCCCAGCCGCCCTGCGAGCGCGGCTCGTTCTGCGGCGGGTTCTCGCCGTAGACCAGGTGCGGCGGATGCGGCGCGAGAAAGCCCGCGAGGATTTCGCCTTGTGCCATGGGGTCTCCTGATGTGCCCGGCGGTCAGCGCGGCGCCGGGTCGACGACGAACTGGAACTCCATCTCGACCAGCGCACCGAGCGGCAGCGCGCTCACGCCGACCGATGTGCGCGCGGGCGGCACCACGCCGTCGAAGAACGTTTCCCAGGCATGGTTGACCTCGCCGAAGCGCGAGAAATCGCTGCAGAAGAGGCGGACCAGGACGAGCCGGTCGAGCGGCCAGCCGTGCTCGTCGGCGAGCGCACGCATGTTGGCGAGGACCCTCGCGGTCTCGGCAGCGGCGCCGCCGGATGCCAGCGCGCCGGTGGCCGGATCGAGGCCGACGAGGCCCGACACGAAGGCGAAGCCGCCGGCCAGCACGACCGGGCTGTATGCGAAGCGCGGCGGCGGGAGGCTGCGCGAGGCGACGATCCGGCGGGCGGGCGATGAGACGTCGGGCATCAGGCGTCCAGCTGAAGGCCGCGCGTGGCGGCAGCGGATCGACCGGCAGATTAGGCCGTGTACGTGCGAGTTCGATCCAGTCTAGGAATGCGGCAGGGTGAAGTCAAGCGGTGTTTGCCGACACGGGTCGGACCGGCTTCTGCCCGCCGGAGCGCACGCTGCCTGCAGCGTACCGTTGGCGCTGCAGTCCTTGACGCTGTCCGGACGACGACCTATAAAGCAGCGCAGGCGGCGTCCGCTGCGCGAAAGAACCCCGTATGGAGACGATCTTCCCGGTGCGCACGCGACATCGCCAGGCGAACGGGCGCATCACGCGGCACCGCACGGCATGACCGAAGCCGTCGCCCGCAACCGTCGCGCCCGCACCGTTGCCGATGCCACACCGGCGCCGGCGCGCAGGCCCCGGGAGCGCATCGACGCGCGCACGCAGGTCGCACCGGCGGTGCGCGAGCTGCTCGACGATTTCCGGCTCGAGGACGTGCCGTCCCATCTGCTCCGGCGCGCGCACTTCCTGGCCGAGGACCTCTTCGCGCAGGAGTTCGCCGACGAGTCGTTGACGCCGCGGCAGAAGGCCGCGCTCGTCGCGGTCTATCAGCACCCCGGGCTGAACCAGAACGCACTCGCCGACCGGCTCTTCATGGACCGCAACACCGTCGCCGACATGGCGCGGCGCCTCGCCGCCGCAGGACTGCTGCGCCGCGTCGCCGCGAAGGACGACCAGCGCGCCTACCAGCTCTTTCTCGCCGATGCCGGCGCGGCCCTGCTCAACCGCGTGATGCCGCGCGACCAGCACATCGAGCGCCGCGTCCTCGCGCGCCTGCCCGAGGAATACCGGCCCCTGTTCCTCAAATGCCTTCGCATCCTCGTCGAGCCACCCGCGCCGCCCCTCGACGCCTGAGCCGCCACCGCCATGCAAATCAATTTCGGCCTCGTCCTCCTCGCGATCGTCGTCGTCGTCGTCGTCATCGCCGTGCTCTGGTGGGCGCTCTCGAAGCTCTACCAGCGTTCGACGACCGAGCTCTCGTTCGTGCGCACCGGCTTTCTCGGCGAGCGCGTCGCGATCTCGGGCGGCGCGATCGTCATCCCGGTGCTGCACGAAGTGACGCGCGTCAACATGAACACGATGCGCATCAGCGTCGCGCACCATGACCAGAACGCGCTGATCACGCAGGACCGGCTGCGCGTGAACGTGGACGCTGACTTTTATGTCCGCGTCCGTCCCGAGAAGGCGTCGGTGAGCGCTGCCGCGCGTGCGCTCGGCAGCAAGACGACGTCCGCCGACGGCATGCGCATGCTGCTCGAGGCGCGCTTCAACGACGCGCTGCGCACCGCCGCAGCGCAGCAGCCGATGGAGGCGCTGCACGAAAACCGTGGCGCCTTCTCGGCCCGCGTGCGCGAGCTCGCCTCGAGCGGCATCGACGCGAGCGGGCTCGAGATCGACAGCGTCTCGATTTCGAAGCTCGACCAGGCGGCGCGCGAATTCTTCAATCCGAACAACGCCTTCGACGCCGCCGGCCTGACCAAGCTGACGCAGGAGATCGAGGAGCGCCGCCGCCGCCGCAACGAGATCGAACGCGATTCGCAGGTCGCGATCCAGCGCAAGAACCTGGCCGCCGAGCAGCAGATGCTCGAGCTGCAGAAGGAAGAGGAATATGCGCGGTTGATGCAGGAGCGCGAGATCGCGATCCGCCGCGCCCAGCAGCAGAGCCAGATCACGGTCGAGACCGCCGAGATGAAGCGGACGTCGCAGGTCGCCGAAGTGAACGCCGGCGAGGCGGTCGAGCGCGCGCGGCTGGCGTCGGACCGCACGGTGCGCGAGGAAAAGGTGCGGCTCGAGCAGCAGATCCGCGAGATCGAGATCGACCGCTCGCGCTCGGTCGAGCTCGCCGAGACCGAGCGCCGCCGCGCGCTCGAGCTCGCGCAGCAGGCGAGCGAGATCGAGATCGCCGAGCATTCGAAGCGTCGCAACGAGGTGCTCGCCGCCGCCGAGGACTCGCGCGCGCTGACCGTGAAGGCCGAGGAATCGGTGATCACCGCACGCGAACTCGAGCGTGCGGGGCGCGACAAGTCGCTCGCGCTCGTCGCCGCGATGCGCGACGTCGAGGCCAAGGGCCTGGCGATCGTCCAGCAGGCGCAGGCCGAGCACGACGCGGCCGAGCGGCGCGCCGGCACCGTGCGCCTGCTCGCCGCTGCCGAAACCGACGCCGACAGGCTGCGGCACGAGAGCACCGACCTGCGGCACGCGGTCGAGGCCCGCGGCCGGCGCTCGCTCAACGAAGCCGAGAACGTCATGAGCGCCGACGCGATGGCGCTGCGCGCGAAGCTCGCGGCGATCGACCGCATCGAGACCGTGGTGCGCGAAAGCGCCCGGCCGCTCGAACGCATCAGCGACATCCGCATCGTCCATGTCGACGGCCTCGGCGGCAGCGGCGGCGCGCCGTCGACCGACGCCGGCGCATCGGTCGGCAGCGTCTCGGACCAGGTGATGACGAGTGCGCTCAAGTACCAGTTGCAGGCGCCGCTCGTGCAGTCGCTGCTCGAGGCGGCAGGAATCAAGGGCGGCGACGTGACGGGGACGCTGAAGCCTTGAGGCGTCGGTCGGCGCTCCGCTTGCCCGAGCAGTCACGGCTCACTCGGCGAAGCAAGCTTGCAGAACAGTAGCTCACTCGGCGCAACCCGCCGAGCGGCGCACACGTGTTTCTCTGCCGGCACGAAGCCGAGCCTCTGCGCGAGGCGAATCGACCTCAGGTTGTTCGCCTCGGTCAGGATGAAGAAGCGGCCGACGCCGTAGCGGCTCGAGACCAGGTCGAGCATCGTTCGAACGGCCGCGGTTGCAATTCCCTTGCCTTGCTGGCTCAGCGCGAAGACGAATGCGACATTCGTATCCTTCGTCTCCTCGACCGTGGCTTGGACGTAGCCGCACAGTGCCCCCGATGCGTCACGAACCACCCAATTGAGCCAATGCTGCTTGCCGTC
>CAXUDL010000066.1:0-15655 GCA_964249855.1 uncultured Rhizobacter sp.
GCCAGGGCGACGGCGAGATCACCTTCTGCGGCGCGATCGAGATGGCCGGCTGGGTGCACATGCGCGTCACGCTCATCAAGGGCGGCATGGCGAAGTACGGCATCAAGAACCCGATCTTCAAGCCGAGCCCGATCACGCCGACCTACAACGACTACCTGATCTTCGAGGGCATCTCGGTCGACGAGAGTGGCAAGCAGTACTACCTCGACGTCAACGTCGCCTACCGGCAGGCGTGCCTCAACGCCATCGAGTACCTGAAGAAGTTCGGCTACTCCGGCGCACAGGCCTATTCGATCCTCGGCACGGCGCCGGTGCAGGGCCACATCAGCGGCGTGGTCGACGTGCCGAACGCCTGCGCCACGCTCTGGCTGCCGACGCAGATCTTCGACTTCGACATCAACCCGAGCGCCGCCGGGCCGATCAAGCACCTCGACGGCTCGGTCGTGATGCCGCTGTCGCAGGACGTCGGTTGAGGCTGCGGCGATGCCGACCTACGACTACGCCTGCCCCGGCTGCGGTGGCTTCGACGCGATCCGCTCGCTCGCGCAGCGCGACGCACCGGCGGCCTGCCCCGACTGCGGCGCCGCGGCCCCGCGCGTGCTCGTCGCGGCGCCACGGCTCGCGCTGCTCGACGGCGGTGCGCGCACTGCACTCGCGACCCACGAGCGGGCCCGGCACGAGCCGAAGAGCTCGCGCGAGTACGCGCGGTTGAAGCATCCCACCGGGTGCGGTTGCTGCGCGACCGGCAAGCGCGGCGCGACCGTGACCGGCGCCGTCGGTCAGAAGGCGTTTCCGAGCAAGCGGCCGTGGATGATCAGTCATTGAGAGCAGGTGCGGGCTGTGCGCCGACGCAATCCGCGGAAAGGCTGGGTGGACGACGGGCGCCGCATCGCTTCTGGATCAGATTCGATCTCTCGACCATGTGCGCCTGGTCAAGCGATGCGTCGAGCGGCGAGGAGTCGGCCCAGCCAATGGAACGCTGGCAACGAGCTGCTTGCCACGGCCAACCAGCACCACGCCGTCGAAGCGGTTCGCCGCAGGCTCACGCTCGACTGCGGCGTCAATACGCGGTCCTCTCGATTCTCGCGGTTGGCTCCCGACCTGTTCTGGCGAGGGCTGACGGGTCACACCCAGACGGCGCGGGCCGCCAACGAAAGCCTGCTCGGGCTCAGCCCCGGCGGCAACGCACCACGCGTCCAATGACCAAAAGACCGGCGACCATCAGGGCGTAGGTTTGCGGCTCGGGGACAGCCGCGGCGAACGCAGTGACCGTACCCGGCGAACCAATCGCGGCAGCATCGTTGACGGCGACGAACGCGCCGTTGGTGTTGACGACACTCAGCGTCGAAATTGTCGCGTTGTTCAGTCCGGCAGCATTGTTGAAGCTCCGATACGGCGACACGCTGTCCGACGTGCCGAACGCGACCATCGCCTGCAACGTGCCGGCCGTCCCGTTGAAAATGTTGACCTGGTCGCCGCCGGTGCTGAGCCCGACACCCCCGGCGACCCCCTGCGTGTAGGTGCCGACCTTGAGACCGGCAGGCACGCTTGCGCCGAACCAAGTGCTCTTGAACAGGTTGACGAGAGCTGCCGCGTTACCGCCAGACGCGAGCTCGACGAAGATCGCAGACTCGCCGGCGGCGATGCTGGTGATGCCGACCAGCGGCGCGCTGTTGGGATTGGCCGAATCGTCGTCCATCGTCCAGCCGGTGATTGCGAGTGCGGAGCTGCCCGTGTTGGTCAGCTCGAACCAGTCGGCACCGATGGGCGAAGTGCCGCTGCTCCAGGCCGCAACTTCCGTGATGCGCACTTGGGCATGCGCCGGCGTCGCGAAGGCAGCGGCGGCCATGGTGGCGCCGAGGGCAATGCGGAGGGCGCGAAAGTTCATGATGAGCTCCTTCGACAGTGAAGCGGCCGCACTGCGGGTTCAGTGCGGGACGATGCTCAGGTCGTGGCCCGACGACGGCGGGCGGCAGCTCCTACTGCGGTCAATCCGGCCAGCAGCAAGGCGTAGGTCTCCGGTTCCGGAACCGGCGCCGTGAACGGCGCGTACACGAACAACGAGGACGCGATCTGGCTGTTGCCGGAGTCGCCGTTGTCGGATACCAGGTAGATGTAGCCCCGGTCATCCATCGCGATGCCTTCAATCTGTGTCGTTCCGCTGGGCAAGTCGAGTTGGCTGAGCACCACGCCGGTACGACTCACTTCCTTCAGTCCGCCAGCGTTGGTGAGCACGAGCAGGTTGTTCGATGCCAGACCGGCGAAGCTGGCCACATTCGAAAGTGCGAATACATCGTTCAGGTCGGTGAAGCCGATATTGGCCGACGGGAACAGGGAAGTGGCATTGACCGTGCTGGACGAGCCGTTGGTGGCTGAGCCGCCGTTACCTGAGAACGTGATCGAGCTTTGAAAGATGTTCTGAGCGGCACCGCTGCCGGCCGCCTGGTTGACCAGGATGTAGCTGTTGGACGGCCTGTCGTAGGTGACACCTTCCAGGCCGGTGTTGCCGACGGTGGTTCCCAAGGCCACGGTGGACGCATTGGCGCGGTCCAGCGTCGTTCCCGCCGCATAGTTGAAGCGCACCACGTCGCGCTTGCGCTCTTCGGTCATCACGAAGGTGCTGCCACCCAACCAGGTCAGGCCCTCGGGGTCATCGAATTCCACGCCCGCGCGCGACGGTCCAGTCGCCAGAGGCAAGGCCATCGAGTTGATGACGGCACCCGTCAAGCTGGTCTGCTGAATGTAGCGGCCGCCGTCACCGACGATGAACAGAGTGTTGGTATCGCGGTTCCAGGCCACCGCAGACGCTTCGTATTGAATCGCCAGCCCCGGCGCCTGAATGGGCAGCGCGTAGGTGGCAAGGTTCACGTAGTTGCCGAGGCCAGCCCATTGGGCGTTGGCAGATGAAGCGACCACCGCCACGACGGCGGCGCAGATCGCCTTGAGGGCGAGAGGATTCATCGCATCTCTCTTCGAAGTTTTCTGTGGAAAGATTCCAGCCACGTCGGTGGAAGCGACCCTCTCGCTACGCACGCTCCTCAGCCGCTCTCGTTGGCACTGCGTGCGCCCTCTACCGGCTCCGCTTCGTCCGCCATTTCATCGCGAAGGTGTGTCAGCGTCGTGAACGGCGCGATTCAGTTCGATCGCGAGAAGCGACTTAAAAGCTTTGCAGTACCTCGTATCGATGCGACGCGAGAGCCAGCGAAGCGATCGTGACGCTCATGCGCGTCGCGGGTGGTACCGCGAGCAGCCGCTCGCGACCGACCGCCCATGGCCGGCAAACGTCGCTGGACGGCGGGCGACCGTCAGCACACGAGGCACGGTCGACACCGCTGCTCGATGTGCCGAAGCCGGAGATGCCGTCGACTCGTGCAGCCCGCCTTCGTGCCGCCACCACGAACCCCGCTGCCCCCCGGCCCTTCTACGTCAATCAACGTATTCGCAGCCCGTGCGCACCCACGCACCATGCATTCGTCATTCACCCGAACCACAAGGCCCACCATGCACCACGGTGACATCTCGAGCAGCAAGGACACGGTCGGCGTGGCCGTCGTCAACTACAAGATGCCGCGCCTGCACAGCAAGGCCGAGGTCATCGCCAACGCGAAGAACATCGCAAGCATGGCGGTCGGCATGAAGCAGGGCCTGCCGGGCATGGACCTCGTCGTCTTCCCCGAGTACAGCACCCACGGGATCATGTACGACTCGAAGGAGATGTACGACAACGCGGCGACCGTGCCGGGCGAGGAGACCGAGATCTTCGCCGCCGCCTGCCGCCAGGCGAAGGTCTGGGGCGTGTTCTCGCTGACCGGCGAGCGCCATGAGGAGCATCCGAACAAGGCGCCGTACAACACGCTGATCCTCATGAACGACCAGGGCGAGATCGTCCAGAAATACAGGAAGATCATGCCGTGGGTGCCGATCGAGGGCTGGTACCCGGGCAACTGCACCTATGTGTCCGACGGCCCCAAGGGCCTCAAGATCAGCCTGATCATCTGCGATGACGGCAACTACCCCGAGATCTGGCGCGACTGCGCGATGAAGGGTGCCGAACTCATCATCCGCTGCCAGGGCTACATGTACCCGGCCAAGGAGCAGCAGATCATGATCTCGAAGGCGATGGCCTTCGCCAACAACACCTACGTTGCGGTGGCGAACGCGGCCGGCTTCGACGGCGTCTACTCGTACTTCGGCCACAGCGCGATCATCGGCTTCGACGGCCGCACGCTCGGCGAATGTGGCGAGGAAGAGATGGGCATCCAGTACGCGGCGCTGTCGAAGAGCCTGATCCGTGACTTCCGCAAGAACGGCCAGAGCGAGAACCACCTCTTCAAGCTGCTGCACCGCGGCTACACCGGCCTCATCAACTCGCGCGAGGGCGACAAGGGCGTCGCTGCCTGCCCGTACGACTTCTACGGGCAGTGGATCAACGACCCGGAAGGCACGCGAAAGCGCGTCGAGGCGTTCACCCGCGACACCGTCGGCACCGACGAGGCGCCGATCGACGGCATTCCCAACGCATCGACCGTCGGCCACCGCTGACGCGCCGCGCGGGTCACGTGGAGCGTCGCTAGCCATCCCATGCTCGACAACCGCCCTTCCTCGCTGCCGAGCCACGCGCCCGACCCTCGCGACCGAGCGCGCCTCACGAACGTCACGCTCGAGGACGAGGACACGGATTCACCCGATGCCCTGGCCGCGTACCGCATCGTTCGCGAGCCGTACTACCAGGCCACCGGCGACGAGCTGGCGCTGTTCGAGGCCACGCACGCGCGCCGCCTGCCGCTGATGCTCAAGGGCCCGACCGGCTGCGGCAAGACGCGCTTCGTCGAGCACATGGCGTGGCGGCTGCAGCGCCCGCTCGTCACCGTCGCATGCCACGAGGACCTGAGCGCCGGCGACCTCGTCGGCCGCTGGCTGCTCGACGCCGACGGCACCCGCTGGCAGGACGGCCCGCTGACGCA
The DNA here is from genome assembly GCA_964249855.1 of uncultured Rhizobacter sp. Classification (GTDB taxonomy): domain Bacteria; phylum Pseudomonadota; class Gammaproteobacteria; order Burkholderiales; family Burkholderiaceae_C; genus LMDS01. The sequence continues at coordinate 4,965 of CAXUDL010000066.1, forward strand.
GGCGGTGCGCCACGGCGGCATCGCCTACCTCGACGAACTGGTCGAGGCGCGCGCCGACACGCTGGTCGTCATCCACCCGCTCGCCGACACGCGCCGGCAATTGCCGCTCGCGCAGCGCAACGAGCTGGTGCACGCGCATCCCGACTTCCAGCTCGTCGTCTCGTACAACCCGTCCCCCACCGCTCGCGAGATGAAGGCGTCGACCCGCCAGCGCTTCTGCGCGATCGAGTTCGGCTACCCGGACTCCGAAGCCGAGACCGGCATCGTCGCGCGGGAGTCCGGGCTCGACGTCGCAAGGGCCACGGCCATCGTCGCCTTCGGCCTGCGCACGCGTCGACTGCAGGGCTACGGGCTCGACGAAGGCGCGTCGACGCGGATGCTCGTCCACGCCGCGCTGCTGGCAACGCAGGGGCTCGAGCTCGCGCAGGCCTGCCGCCTCGCGATCGTCGACGCGCTCAGCGACGACGCGGACATCCACGAGGCCTTGCGGTCGGCGCTCGACGCCGCGCTCTGACGCGCCCATGCAGGCTCCGTTGACCCACTGGCTGCGCTTGCTGTGGGGCACGGCGCCGCGCCTCGCGTTCGACGCCGACAACGCCTACATCGCCGGCGGAGCGATCCATCTGCCGCCGCGCACCCGCTGGCAGCAGCACACCGCTGCCGCGGCGCACGCGACGGCACACCTCGTCTATTCGCCGCCGCGCTTCGACGGCGCCGGCCTCGGGCCGATCGCCCGCGTGCTGCTGGCGCTGCTCGAGGACGCCCGCGTCGAGGCGCTCGCGATCCGCGAACTGCCCGGCCTCGCGCGCCTCTGGCGGCCGCTGCACACCGCCCGGCCCGATGCCGGCGTCGGCTTCGAAGGGCTGGCCGTGCGGCTCGCGCGCAGCCTCTGCGACCCGGCCTACGACGACCCGCACCCGTGGGTGCGCAAGGGCCGCGCGCTCTGCTTCCTCGACCCGGCGCTCGGCATCCCGGCGACACGCACGCCGGCCGAACTGCGCACGGTCGCGACCCGGCTCGGCCACGACATCGGCCAGATGCGGCTGCCCTTCAACGCCAGGGCGCCGCTGCCGCTGCCGAGCTACCGCGACGACCACCGCTGGATGTGGGCGGCCGACGTGCTCGACGCTGCACCGCCGCCGCCGCTCGCTGCGGCCGGTGCCGACCCGCAGCCGCCGGACGAGCCCGTCGCCGACGCGGCGCAGGGCACCCACCATCCCGAATGGGACCGCCTGATCGCGCGGCTGCGGCCGGCCTGGTGCCGCGTCGTCGAAGCCGCCGCGCCCGAGGTCGCGCCTGCGCCCATCGCCGACACCACCCGGGCCGCGGCACGGCGGCTGCTCGCGCCGACGCGCGCGCTGGCCCGCCGGACCGTGCGGCACGCGTGCAGCGACTCGGGCGAGTCGCTCGACCTCGACGCGCTCGTGCACTGGCGGGTCGACTGCCGCCTGCGCCGGGCGACCGAGCCGCGCGTCTGGCGGGCGCCGCGGACCGTCGCGGCGCGAACGGCGCTCTGGCTGCTGATCGACCGATCGGCGTCGAGCGGTGGCGGCGCCCTGCGGCTCGCCGCGCAGGCCGCGCTCGCCATCGGTCTCGCGCTCGAGGCCCGCGGCATCGCCTTCGGCATCGCTGCGTTCGACTCGAACGGACGACAGGCGGTGCACTGGCAGACCGTCAAGTCCTTCGCCGAACGTGCCGACGACGCGATGGCCGGCCGCGTGCAGGCGCTGCACCCGCAAGGCTCGACGCGGCTCGGCGCAGTGCTCCGCCATGCCGCGCACCGCCTGCGACGGAGTCCGGGCGCGCGCCGCTGGGTCGTGCTGCTGTCCGACGGCAGCCCTCACGACATCGATGTCCACGACCCGGCGTATCTGCTCGAGGACGCCCGGCACGCCGTCGCGGCTGCTGCGCGCCATGGCGTGCGCATGGCGTGCCTCGTGTTCGAGCCGGACGGCCGCGGCGATGCCTCGACGATCTTCGGCACGCGCGGCGCCGTGCGCGTCGACGCACTCGACGAACTGCCGCTCGCGCTGCGGCGCCTGCTCGACTGAAGCGAGCGGCGCGGAACCTGCGCTGCATCGCGCGCCGGTCCGGTCGGCGGAGTGCCGGGTGAGCGCGTGAACCGGAGCCATCGTTCGGCAGGGCGTCTTCGGTGCCGGCTCGAGCCTCGTCGCGGCCGCTGAACGGACCTGCGTCGCGGCATCGCGACCGCTCGTGCAGGCCAATGTGCAAGACGCCCGCTCCCGAGCGCCTGCGGGCTTGCCGGCGTTGCCCGTACGGGTGATCCGCTGGATTTCGACATCCGGCCGGTCCGGCGCCGCCGCCGAGCCCGTTCGTGATGCGCCGCGTCGTGCCGAGCGCACGCTGAACGCAGCAGAATGCATCGGCGGCGGCTTCTGGTTCATCGAACGCGCGCGCACAAGTGTGCGAACTGGCGCGTCGTCGTCGACCCGGCCGATCGGCAAGGATCAAGGCCTCCAGTTTCCAATGCCGATGCACTCATCGAAGTGGAAGCCGCCAACCCGATGCGCTTCGAGGCGGCGCGTCGCTTCGAAGCCCGCGAGAATTGCGGTGCGCAGGCCGACACGGCGAACTGCCTGGCAGCGAAAGCCAGCCGGAAGGCCGCCGACGTCTGGACCCAGATCGACGGCGCTTTCGTCGTCGCGGCCGAGTACGACACCGAGTGCAAGTTCCGCGAGGCGCGGCTGTCCCAGGCGGCGCCGGTCTCGACCCACCTGATCAACGCCGACGTGGCCGAACACCTGCTCGGGCTGCCGAGGTCCTATCGAAAGGAAGCGGCCATGCCACGCCCGCTCGACGGCATCACGGTCGTCACGCTCGAACACGCGATCGCCGCACCGTTCTGCACGCGCCAGCTCGCCGACCTCGGCGCGCGGGTGATCAAGATCGAACGTCCGGAGAGCGGAGACTTCGCACGCGCCTACGACGATCGCGTGAACGGCATGTCGTCGCACTTCGTCTGGACCAATCGCTCCAAGGAAAGCCTGACGCTCGACGTCAAGCAACCGGTCGCGGCGGAGGTGCTGTCGCGGCTGCTCGAACGTGCCGACGTGCTGGTGCAGAACCTGGCACCGGGCGCCGCCGCGCGCCTGGGCTTGTCGTTCGACGCGCTGACGAAAACGCATCCACGCCTGATCGTGTGCGACATCTCGGGCTACGGCGCCGACGGCCCGTACCGCGACAAGAAGGCCTACGACCTGTTGATCCAGAGCGAGTCGGGCTTCCTGTCGGTCACGGGGTCGCGAGAGGAGCCGGCCAAGGCCGGGTGTTCCATCGCCGACATCGCGGCCGGCATGTACGCCTACAGCAGCATCCTCGCCGCGCTGATCCAGCGGGGCAGGACCGGCCGGGGCAGCCGCATCGACGTGTCCATGCTCGAGAGCATGGTCGAGTGGATGGGCTATCCGATGTACTACGCGTTCGACGGTGCCGCACCACCGCCGCGCGCCGGTGCGGCGCACGCCACCATCTACCCCTACGGCCCGTTCGCGGCCGGCGACGGCGTTGCCGTGATGCTGGGGCTCCAGAACGAGCGCGAGTGGGCGGCTTTCTGCAGCCGCGTCCTGCTCCGCCCCGAGCTGGCGACCGACGTCCGCTTTTCGTCCAATGCGCGCCGCGCCGCCCATCGCGACGAACTGCATGCGCTGATCCTCGAAGCGTTCGCGGCGATGACTGCCGAACAGGTCGTCCGACGGCTCGAAGAAGTGCAGATCGCCAACGCGCGTGTCAACGACATGCACGGCGTGTGGGCGCATCCCCAGCTGCAAGCCCGCGAACGCTGGACGAGCGTGCCCACGGCCAACGGGCCGATTCCGGCATTGCTGCCGCCGGGTCGCACCGACGCGTACGCGCCGCGCATGGACGCAGTGCCCGGACTCGGGCAGCAATCCGAGGCCATCCTCGCGGAACTGGGCTGGTCTGCAGAAGCCATCGACGTCATGCGCGGCGACGGCGTGATCTGAGCGGCAGGCCGGCTGCTCCGGCCGAGGCTTGCACAGTCGTGTGCGGCCGGCCGATCGGTCCGGGCGCTTCGCCGATGCCGCCCCGGCGACGCCGACGGCCGGCGCGCCGGACAACGACCGCGCTCGTCACGGGTCGTTCCGCCGCGGCGGGCGAGGCAGACGGCGCGACTGGCTGCAGTGCTTGCCGCGTCCAGGCCCTCACATCGAGCTCCCCGGACGCTGCCGACGTGCGTGCGCCCCTCCATGCCGGTGCACCAAAGACCTTGCGGCATCATCGGCGCATGCACCGGACGAGCCAGCTCCACGAGGCGCCGCAGGCGGTCGCTGCCACGCTCGGCCGTCGCTCGGCGCCGCCGGTGCTGCTCGTCTGGGGTGGCGACGCGGGCGGCGTGCGCGCCGATGCGGCGGCGTCGTGGACCGCGTTCACCGGCCAGTCGGCCGCGGCGGCGGCGGGACGCGGCTGGCTCGCCGCCGTCCATCCCGACGACCGCGCGCAGCTCGAGTCCGAGTGGCGCGACGCCATGCGCGTCGGCGACCTGCGGCCACTCGCGTTCCGGCTCCGCCGCGCCGACGGCGTCTACCGCGACATCGTCGCGCAGCAGGTCCGCCAGCCGCGCGGCGACGGCGGCGACGGCTGGCTCGCCGGCGGCATCGACACGACCGACCATGCCCGCGCCGACGAGGCGCGGGCGTCGAGCGAGAACCGTCTGGCGTTCCTCGAGGAGCTGGGCCGCGCGACCCGCGGCCTCGAGGATCCTTCGACGGTGATGGCCGTCGTCGCCCGCAGGCTCGGCGAATTCCTCGGCGCGACCCGCTGCGCCTACGCCGACGTCGAGCCCGACAACGACCGCTTCACCATCCGCAGCGACTGGTCGATGCCGGGCGTGCCGAGCAGCCGGGGCGTGTATTCGCTCGACCTGTTCGGCACGCGGGCCGGCACGGATCTGCGCCAGGGCCGGCCGCTGATCGTCGACGACGTCGACCGCGAGCTCGGGCCCGACGACGGCGCGAGCATGTTCAACGCGATCGGCATCAAGGCCATCGTCTGCGCGAGCCTGGTCAAGAACGGCCGGCTCGTCGCGTTGATGGCCGTCCACCAGGCGGTCCCGCGACGCTGGACCGCCGACGAGGTGGCGCTCATCGCCGAGGTGGTCGACCGCTGCTGGACGCACATCGAGCGGGTGCGCGACGCTGCCGAGCGCGCCGACGCGGTCGCCGGGCTGCGGGCCAGCGAGGCGCGGCTGCAGGCGATCACCGACTCGATCGACCAGATGGTCTGGTCGACGCGGGCCGACGGCTTCCACGATTTCTACAACCAGCGCTGGTACGAGTACACCGGCGTGCCTGCCGGCTCGACCGACGGCAGGGAATGGAGCGAAGTGTTCCACCCGGCCGACCGGGAGCGTGCATGGTCGACCTGGCGCGAATCGCTCGCGACAGGCGCGCCCTACCGCATCGAATACCGGCTGCGGCACCGCAGCGGCCAGTACCGCTGGGTGCTCGGACGTGCCCAGCCGGTGCTCGACGGCGCCGGCACGATCGTGCGCTGGTACGGCACCTGCACCGACATCCAGGACATCGTCGATGCCCGCGACGTGCTCGCCCGGTCGCGCCAGGAGCTCGAGCGGATCGTCGAGCAACGCACCCGCGAGCGCGATCAGGCGTGGAAGCAATCGCAGGACCTGCAGGCAGTGCTCGACAGCGACGGCCGGGTGCTGGCCGCGAACGAAGCCTGGACGACGCTGCTCGGCTGGACGCCGGAGGAGGTGGTCGGGCAGAGCCACCTGCGCTTCAACCACCCGGCGCATCGCGTCCAGAGCGAAGCGGCGCTGGTGACCGCATTGCGCGGCACGCTGCCGGCCTACGAGACGCTCTGCCTCCACAAGGACGGCAGCGGCCGCTGGATCTCGTGGGTCGCGGCGCGCGAAGGCGGCCGCGTCTACGCCAGCGGCCGCGACGTCACGCACGACAAGGAGGCCGCGGCGGCACTCGAGGCCACGCGCCAGCAGTTGCGCCAGAGCCAGAAGATGGAAGCCGTCGGCCAGCTCACCGGCGGCATCGCGCACGACTTCAACAACCTGCTCGCGGGCGCGTCCGGCAGTCTCGAGCTGATCGCCAGACGCATTGCGCAGGGCCGCCTGGACAGCGTCGACCGCTACGTCGACATGGCCAAGGCGGCGGTGCGCCGCGCAGCCACGCTGACGCAGCGCCTGCTCGCGTTCTCGCGGCGCCAGACGCTCGACCCGCGACCCACCGACGTCAACCGCCTGATCGCCGGCCTCGAGGAACTGATCCGCGGAACCGTCGGACCGGCGGTGAAGCTCGCGATCGTCGCCGCCGACGCGCTCTGGATCGCCGACGTCGACGCGTCGCAGCTCGAGAACGCGCTGCTCAACCTCTGCATCAACGCGCGTGACGCGATGGCGCCCGCCGGCGGCCGGCTGACGATCGCGACGGCCAACCAGTGGCTCGACGATGCCGCTGCCCGCGAGCTCGATCTGCCGCCGGGCGAATACCTCTCCGTCTCCGTCGCCGACACCGGCACCGGCATGAGCGCCGCGGTCGCCGCGCGTGCGTTCGACCCGTTCTTCACGACCAAGCCGCTCGGCCAGGGCACCGGCCTCGGGCTGTCCATGGTCTACGGCTTCGTGCGGCAATCCGGCGGTGAGGTGCGCATCGAGTCGGAGCTCGGTGTCGGCACGACGATGCGCATGGTCTTCCCGCGTCACCGGGGCAGCGCCAGCGAGCCCGGAGCCGCGGCCGCCGCACCGCTCCAGCGACCCGGCAACGGCCGCACCGTGGTCGTCGTCGACGACGAGGCGACGCTGCGGCTGCTGCTCGTCGAGGTGCTCGAGGACGCCGGCTACCGCGTGGTCGCGGCCGAGGACGGGCCGTCCGGACTGCGCGCGCTGCAGTCGGCCGGCAGCGTCGATCTGCTGGTCACCGACGTCGGCCTGCCCGGCGGGATGAACGGCCGCCAGGTGGCCGATGCGGCGCGTGTCGGGCGTCCCGGCCTGCAGGTCATCTTCATCACCGGCTACGCGGAAAACGCCGCCGTCGGCCACGGCCACATGGAGCCCGGGATGGCCGTGCTGACCAAGCCGTTCGAGCTCGCGGCGCTGGTCGGCAAGGCGGCCGAGATGCTGCAGGAGCCGCAGCGCTCGGCGTGACGGTCTGCGAGGCCGCGAGGCGTCTCGGCACGACGCCGATGCGCACGCGGGAGCCAGATCGACCCGGTCGGGCGGCGACTGCGGGTTCGCCCGCACGCTGCCGGCGACGACGGCACCCGTTGCGCGCGGGCCGACCCGGCATCGGCGAACGAGCCGGCGCCGCGGCCCGAGCCGCGGCCTGCTACATCGGTGGCGCGAAGCCGTCGCGGCCGACGACGAGTCGGGTTGCGGTTGGCTGCCCGTCGCGCTGCACCACCACGGCGAACGCCTTGGCACCCGGCTTGATCAATTCACGGTCGCCGGCCTTGAAGGTCACGATCGGCACGCCTTCCGGCACGACGACCTGCTTCGTGCCGTCCTTGTAGCGCAACGTCAGTTCGCGTCCCTGTGCCGAGCGCTCGAGTTGCGTCACTGTGGCGTTGGTCATGGTGCTCTGCGGTTGCAGGTCCCAGGGCGAATGGCCTTCGCCCGTGCCGCGCGCCGACTCCGGGAACACCACCACCTCCAACGACTGCAGCTGGCCGTCGGCACGCGGCACGGCCGCGGTGCCGATGAAAGCGCCGGGCCGGATCGCGGCGATGTCGACAGGGACCACCTCCTGGAAGGTCAACGCGTCGGCCAGCACGACCGTGACGAGGTCGCCGCTGCGCTCCTTGATCGTGATGCGAGAGCCTTCGACGCGATCGATCGTGCCGCGCACACGCCACGGCGCGGACGCGGCATCTTGCGCTGCGACGCCCGTGGCGGCGATCAGCAGCGCAACGGCCAGCCAGGAGCGGCGAACGAGTGTCTTCATCGGTTTGAGCGGGCAGGCAAAAGCGAGAGGATGGCAGCAGCGCAGCGCCCTGCCAACGTCGTTGTCTGCATAAACATATACGGCGCGTTCGCATCCGTCGGTCGCGCGGCGACGGCGCATCGACGTGGCGATGCGGTCGGGCCGTCGGGGCGGCCGCTGCGCATGCATCCGGCGCGTCGGGGCGGCCTGTCCGACGTCGTCAGACCAACGCGCGAACCGGCGGCGTCGCTCGGACGGCGACGAGACCTCGCAACGCCGAGCGGGCGCCTTCGGGCCGCTCGAGCGGGCATGCCGGGTTCGGTCTGCGCTCGCAGCGCGCGGCGTCTCAGCCGAACCGGTCCGCGGGCCGGGGCAGGCCGAGGTTCTCGCGCAGCGTGCGCCCTTCGTACTCGGTGCGGAAGATGCCGCGCCGCTGCAGCTCGGGCACGACCTTGTCGGCGAACGCCTCGAGTCCCGCGGGCAGGAACGGGAACATGATGTTGAAGCCGTCCGAGCCCTCGGTCACCAGCCACTCTTCCATCTGGTCGGCGATCGTCTGCGCCGTCCCGACGAACGCGAGGCCCGCGTAGCCGCCCAGGCGCTGCGCGACCTGACGCGCCGTCAGGTTCTCGCGCCGGCCGAGCTCGATCGCACGTTCGCGACCGCTCTTGCTGTCGTTGGTGTCGGGCAGGCCGTTCGGCAATGGAGCATCGAGATCGAGGCGCGTGGCATCGAAGCCGAGCGCGATCGACAGCGCGCCGATGGCGCTCTCCTCGAACACCAGCGCGTCGAGCGCAGCGCGCATCGCTTTCGCTTCGTCGACCGTGTCGCCGACGACGACGAACGCGGCAGGCAGGATCTTCAGGTGGTCCGGGTGCCTGCCGAGCGCCGCCATGCGGGACTTGACGTCGGCATAGAAGCGCTGCCCGTCGGCGAGCGTGGCCGGCGCCGCGAACACCGCTTCCGCAGTTTCCGCGGCGAGCTGCTTGCCGGGTTCGGACGAGCCGGCCTGCACGATCAGCGGCCAGCCCTGCACGGGACGCGCGATGTGCAACGGGCCGCGCACCGAGAAGTACTTGCCCTTGTGATCGAGCGTGCGCAACCGGGCCGGATCGAAATAGAGGCCGCTCGCGGCATCGCGGATGAACGCGTCGTCGGCCCAGCTGTCCCACAAGCCCGTGACCACGTCGAAGAACTCGCGGGCGCGGACATAGCGCTCGTCGTGGTCCATGTGCTCGTCGAGGCCGAAGTTCAACGCCGCGTCGGGGTTCGACGTGGTCACCACGTTCCAGCCGGCGCGGCCGTTGCTGAGATGGTCGAGCGATGCGAAGCGGCGGGCGACGTGGAACGGCTCGTCGAACGTCGTCGATGCGGTCGCGATCAGGCCGATGTGCTCGGTGGCCTGGCTGAGCGCCGAGAGCAGCGTGAACGGCTCGAACGACGTGACCGTGTGGCTGCGTCGCAGCGCCTCGATCGGCATGTTCAACAGGGCGAGGTGATCGGCCATGAAGAACGCGTCGAACCTGGCGGCCTCGAGCCGCCGTGCGAGGGCCTTCAGGTGAGCGAAGTTGAAGTTCGCGTCCGGCCAGGCGCCGGGGTAGCGCCACGCCGCGGTATGGATGCTGACGGGGCGCATGAAGGCGCCGAGGCGGAGTTGTCGACGTTCGCTCATGCCGTGACGTGACCCGTTGCATGCGAGGGGCGCATCGTACCGACGGCCGCCGGGTCACGCGACGCCGACCCGCCGGCAGGCAGCCGGTCGCCGCTGCGCTCGGCCCGGCGACATCGTCCCGCCATTCGCACCGGTGCGCCCAATGCCGCATCAGCCGATTCGCCCAGGCGGACATCGCGGCGGCGTGGATGGCGTCGAGCAGGTGCTCGTCGGCGTCGAGCCCGACCGCTCGCAGCGCGAGCAGATGCGGCCCGAGCGCGCCGGCGGGTCGGCCGGGGGTCGGCAGAGCGCGCCGGTGCAGCGACGTCCGACGCGGCGCACGGGCGAGTCCGGCTCGAGCGTCGGCCGATCGACGAAGCGCAGCGCGTCGGTCCAGCGGGCGCCGCCGACCTATGCCTGATTCGACTAATCAAAGCCATTCTTCTTCGTTCACAGCGGCGGCGATGGTCCGTAGCGTCGACCGATTGAAAGGAGACCTGCAGGTCGTGAGGGCGGCGAAGTCGCAGAGCGGTTCACCGGCTTCGCGAAGACGCACGAGCAGCAGGCCCCGACCACCGCCGCAGCCGAACGACGCCGCGTTGACATGAGCCAACCGATCCGTTTCAACGCGTTCCAGATGAACGCGGCTTCGCACCAGTCGCCCGGGCTGTGGCGGCATCCGCGCGACGCGTCGCATCGCTACACCGATCCCGATCACTGGCTCGAGCTCGCGCGGCTGCTCGAGCGCGGCGTGTTCGACGGCATCTTTCTCGCCGACGTGCTGGGCGTCTACGACGTGCACGGCGGCTCGCACGACGCTGCGCTGCGCCACGGCATCCAGGTCCCGCTCAACGATCCGCTCGCGCTGGTGCCGCTGATGGCGTCGGTCACGACGCACCTCGGCTTCGGTGTCACCGCGTCGATCAGCTACGAGCAGCCGTACTCGTTCGCGCGCCGCATCAGCACGCTCGATCACCTGACCCGCGGCCGCATCGGCTGGAACATCGTCACCGGCTATCTCGACAGCGCGGCCCGCAACCTCGGTTTGCCGCGGCGGCCGCACGACGATCGCTACGACCAGGCCGACGAATACCTCGAGGTCGTCTACAAGC
>CAXUDL010000067.1:0-15549 GCA_964249855.1 uncultured Rhizobacter sp.
AAGTCAATCAGTAGCCGCGTTCGAGGTCGACCGCGTTCGACGGCACCGCGCCGCGTCGCACGGCCTCGAGGTTCGCGAGCGTCTGCGACGCGACGACCGCCGGGTCGGTGCGCGTCGCGATGTGCGGCGTGACGACGATGCGCGGCTCGGTCCAGAAGGGATGCCCGGGCGGCAGCGGCTCCTGGGAGAAGGCGTCGAGCGTCGCCGCGCCGACCTGGCCGCTCGCCATCGCGGCCAGCAGGTCGGACTCGACGAGGTGGTCGCCTCGGCCGACGTTGACGACGTGGGCGCCGCGGGCGAGCTTCGCGAAGCAGGCGGCATTCAGGAAGCCGCGCGTCTCGGCGGTCAGCGGCAGCAGGCAGACGAGCGCGTCGCAGTCGGCGAGGAACGCCTCGAGCTGCCCGGCGCCGTGGAACGCGACGACGCCGGCCGGCACGTCGGGGCGCGGGCTGCGGCTCCAGCCGCGCACCGTGTAGCCGATGGTCGCCAGCGCCGCCGCCGCCGCGGTGCCGAGCGTGCCCAGCCCGGCGATGCCGACCACGTGGCGCACCGGCGGCGTCACCGCCTGCTCGCGCCAGCGCCGCGCCGCCTGGCTCGCGATGTAGCCCTGCATGCGCCGATGGTGCTGGACGATCGCCCAGGTCACGTAAGCCGTCATGCCCGCCGCCAGCGTCGCGGCGTCCACGACGCGGCAGACCGCGAGCTGCCGCGGCAGCGCCGGGTCGGCGATCAGGTGGTCGACGCCGGCGGCGAGCGACTGGACCAGCTTCAGGTTCGGCAGCCGTGCGAGCAGCCCGTCGGGCGACTGCCAGCAGACCGCGGCCTCGATGTCGACGACGTCGCCGAGCGCCTCGTGCACGCCGGCATAGCGCAGCTCGACGCCGGGGCAGGCAGCCTCGAACGCCGGGCGGAGGTAGCGCATGTCGACCACGCTGCTCGACAGCACGATGCAGGGACGCCGCGTCATTCGCGGAACGAGCGGACCGGGCCGGGTTCGATCCGCTGCAACAGCGCCCGCCATTCGCGCGCGTTCGGGTCGTCCTGGCCGACCGGCTTCTTGCTGCCGCCACCCTCGTATTGCCGCGCGGTGAGTTCGCAGACCTCCGGCGACACCGGATGCACCGTCTGCCCGCTCGCCTGGATCGCCATCTGCACACGGCAGGCGCGCTCGAGGTTCAGCATCAGGATGAACGCCTCGGAGACGGTCCGGCCGAGGGTCAAGAGGCCATGGTTGCGCAGGATCATCACGCGGGATGTGGGGCCGAGGTCGGCGATCAGGCGCTCGCGCTCGCCGTGGTCGAGCGCGATGCCCTCGAACGCGTGGTACGCGACCCGGTTGTAGAACTGCAGCGCCCACTGGTTGCACGGCTGCAGGCCGCATTCGAGCGACGAGACCGCGACACCCGCGACCGTGTGCGTGTGGAGCACGCAGGCGGCGTCGTGGCGCACGGAGTGCACGGCACTGTGGATCGTGAAGCCGGCCGGGTTCACATCGTGCGGCGAGTCGTCGAGGATGCGGCCCGCGAGGTCGATCTTGACGAGCGACGACGCCGTGATGTCGCGGAAGAGCGTGCCGTAGGGATTGATGAGGAACTGGTCGTCGTGCCCCGGCACGCGCGCCGAGATGTGGGTGTAGATGCTGTCGTCCATGCCGTGGTGGGCGACGAGGCGGTAGGCCGCGGCGAGGTCCTCGCGGACGACGCGCTCGGCATCGGTCGAGCGGGTGTCGTGGATGGCACGCAGTTCCATGGGGGTCTCCGGTCGAAGGGTGACGGGAAGAATAGCGCCGGGCCGGCCGGCGCAGCGATCCGGCTTCGTCACCGCGCGCAATGTCAGGTCTGCAGGGATGGCGTCGCCGCCCGACGGCAGCGCCAGCGGCGACGAGAGGCACATCGTCGCCCCGGCCTGCCTGTGCTGGAGCGGCTCGCCTGCCGGCTCCCGCGGGCCGAACGTCAGGCGGACGATCGAGCGGCGACGAGCAGGCCCTCGTTCGGACGCAGGCGAACGGTGTCGCCGACCGGCCCGTAGCGGTCGAGCTGCGTCGAGACCACGATCTCGCCGCGGCCGCCGTCGAGCGCGGACTGCAGCGTCGCGGCGTCGACGTCGGCCCCTCCGGCGCCGAAATTCAGCAGCACGGCGCTGCGCTCGTCCGCCTCCTGGCGCGCATAGACGAGCACGTCGCCGTGCACGGCCACGGGAACGAAATCGCCGCGGTGCAGCGACGGTCGCGCACGCCGCGCGGCGAGCAGCCGGCGGACGAGCGCGAGCATCGAGGTCGGATCGGCGTCCTGCCGCGCGACGTTGCGCTCGCGCCAGTCGGCACCGAGCCGCAGCCACGGCCGGCCGGTCGTGAAGCCGGCGGCCGGTGGCTCGCCGGTCCACGGCATCGGCGTGCGCTGCGGGTCGCGGCCGAGGCCCCTGCCGGGCTCGCGGCGCCCGAACGGGTCCTGCACCTCGCTTTGCGGGATCGGCACGTCGATGAGGCCGAGCTCGTCGCCGTAGTAGAGCGTCGGCGTGCCGCGCAGGGTCAGCAGCAGCATCGCCGCGAGGCGAGCGCCGTCCGGGCCGGTACGGCTCGCGACGCGCGGCTTGTCGTGGTTGCCGAGCACCCAGTTCGGCGCCGCGCCCAGCGGCAGCGCGGCCTCGTAGGCGCGGACGATGCGGTCGACGGCATCGGCGTGCCACGGCGTGCCGATCAGGTGGAAGTTGAACGGCAGCTGCGCGCCGCGGAGCACGCCGGTCGCGGCGTCGCGGCCGTAGTAGCGCACGAGCCGCTCGATCGGCAGGTAGACCTCGCCGATCAGCACGCGCGCCGACTCGGGCGTGGCGAACGCGTCGACCACGGATCGCATCTCGGCGACGACATCCTGCACCTCGGGCCGGTCGGCGGTATGGAGCGGCAGCAGGCGGTGCGCGGGGTCGCCGCCCGGGGCGAAGTCCGGGTTCGGCGGGTTGTCGCGGAACTGCGCGTCCTTGATGCAGTGGTAGATCACGTCGACGCGGAAGCCGTCGACGCCGCGCGCGAGCCAGAAGTTCATCGCGCCCGACATTGCGACGCGGACCTGCGGGTTGCGCCAGTTCAGGTCGGGTTGCTCCTTCAGGAACAGGTGCAGGTAGTACTGGCCGGTCGCGGAGTCGAGCGTCCATGCCGGACCGCCGAAGTTGCTGAGCCAGTTGTTGGGCGGCCCGCCGTCCGGCGCCGGGTCGCGCCACAGGTACCAGTCGCGCTTCGCGCTCGTGCGGCTCGTCGCGCTCTCGACGAACCACGGGTGGCGGTCGGACGTGTGGTTGGGGACGAAGTCGACGATCAGCTTCAGGCCGAGACCGTGCGCCTTGGCGACGAGCGCGTCGAAGCTCGCGAGCGAGCCGAAGATCGGATCGACGCCGCAGTAGTCGGCCACGTCGTAGCCGAAGTCGGCCATCGGGGATGGATAGAACGGCGAGATCCAGAGCGCGTCGACGCCGAGCCGGGCGAGATAGGGCAGGCGTGCGCGGATGCCGTCGAGGTCGCCGATGCCGTCGCCGTCGCTGTCCTGGAACGACCGCGGGTAGACCTGGTAGATCACGCCCTCGCGCCACCAGGCGTCTGCGGACATCGGCAACTCCTTTTGCGCAAATGCGATTTCAGGGACTCTGGCACGAGAGCGCCGTCGTCGACTGCCTCGCGTTCGGCACCTTCAGCGAACGCCGACGGCGACGGTGGCGGCGACGGCGACGGTGATTCGCCCGGCGTCATTCGCCGGCTCGATGGTCTCTCGCGCCTCGGCGGCGATACGCGTGGTCCGGCGCAGGCCGACGCGCGACGTCTCGGAGTCGCCGAGCACGCCGGACAGCGGTGACGACGACATCGACGACAAGCGTCCGCCCCGGTCCCCGCGGCGCGACGGCGAGGAGACGCCGAACTTGCGCGCCGGGGCAGGACCGGTCAACTCGCGGCGGGTGGCGTCGTGGCCTGCGCAGCGTCGACAGCCGGATCGGACGGTGTCCACATGGTCTCTGCGACGGGCGACCCCGCGGGGACGGCCGCACCCATGCCGCCGCCCAGGGCGAGGCGCTGCCGCAGGCCCGGCAACATCCCGCGGTCCTTGAGGTAGTACGTTGCGCCGGCCGCCGCAGCGGCGACGAGAACGAATCGGGTGAAGCTCATGGCGAGGGGTCTTTCGTGGGCTGGGACTGACGGGGCGGCAAACGGCATACCGCTCGGCGTTCGCTTGGGCCGACGCTACACGTGTGGCAATTCCCGACGATGCGCACCCGGCGCGTGCGTGCTGCGGGTGGGGCGGCAACGACTCGCATCGGCATCCGCATCGACAGCCGGTCGGACGTTGAGTCTGCGCGTCGTTCGCTGCAGCGCCCGGGGTCGGCAGCGGGCGCAAGCGCGGGCGCGGGCGCGGGAATGCCGCTTGCACGTCGGAGCGTCCACTTTTTCGGAGACCTCGATGAGCGCAGAACCGCAATCCTCCGCCGACGCCGGACGTCCCGATGAAGCCGCGTCCTCGAACGCCGACGACGGCCGCTGGGCGCAGCGCGGCGTCGTGCCGAGCGGCGGCGGCGGTACCGGCTGGGTCGTCGTCGCCGACGAGGCCATCGCGCGACTCCTGACGACGACCGACGTACCGGGCGAGCTCGTGCCGCTCCATGCGCTGACCGACCCTGCGGCGCACAGGAAGGAAGGCGAACTGCACGTCAACGACGGCGGCAGGCGCAGCGGTCGGGTCGGCGGCGACGGCGGCCGCATGGGCGCGGGAGGCGAAGCGGGCAGCAACAGCGTCACCGCATCGGCCGGCGAGAGCAACCAGCACCTCGTCGCCCGCGCCTTCGCCCGGCGGCTCGCCCAGCACCTGACCGACGCGCACCGCCAGAAGCAGTTCGAGACGCTGCGCATCGTCGCCGCGCCGCGCTTTCTCGGGTTGCTGCGGCAGGAGCTGAGCGCGCAGGTCAAGGCGGCCGTCGTCGACGAGCTGTCGAAGGACCTGACGCACGCGTCCGACGACGACGTCGCCCGGCGGCTGCTCGGCGGCGGCTGAGGCCGCCCGCGACGTCGGCCGGATGGCGCGCCTATCGGCCTCGTCGGCGGCGGGCTGCAGCGCGCCGAGGCGGCGGTCCCCATTGGAACGCAGCGGCGCGAGGCGCGGACCTGCATTCCACGAACCGAGCGCGACGTCGAGGCCGGTGGCGTCCACGAAAGCTGACGCGGTCCGCGCGGCGCGCCGCAGCGGGCAGCGCGCGACCCGTCTTCCGCCGGCACGTACCGAACGCCTCCGCGACCGTCGCGACGCCCACCGCATCGGCCGTCGAGCCGGCCCCGAGCGGTGACAAGGCCAGACTGGGACGCCGCTCCGACACGACCGCTCGAACGGCCCTCCCGGGCGCCGCCGTCACGCTGGCTCGAGGCGGTGGGTCAGCCGCCTGGCGGCCAGCAACTTCGTCGCGGCCACGTTGGTCGGCTGTGCGGCGCCGCGCGGTGCGCCCGCAGCGCTGCGAAACGCTCGCGAAGCTCGGTGAGGACCGAAGTGTTCGTCCGAAGCTGCGCTCATGCCGGCACGCCCGTCGCGCCAACCGTCGCGGCGTACTCGATGCACCATGGCCTTGCCTTCACGGCCGGCATTCGAGTACTGCGTACTTGCCTTCGGGACGATCTGATCACCGAGCGCAATTCTCGATGGTCACTGAATCGATCGAATCCGATCAGGCAGACCGGCACCCGCGACCAGCTCCGCCTTCACTTCTCCGGGATCGAGCGAATCGCCGTGCCGAGACGTCCCGCACTGCCATAAGGCGACGCCGATGTCCGGGCCCAAGCGCGTCGGCCCCTGCTCGGCTCTGGTCAGACCGAGTCTGCGCGGTACTGTGCGGCCGAAAACGACCCGTGGCGGGCGCAGCGGTCTCAAGAGTTGAACGCCTCATAGCGGACGTGCTCGATGAATTCGGTCAGCCCCGCGCCGTGTGAAAGGTGATCGCATAACCATCAGGATCGGCTGCGACGAAGAAGCGACCGAAAGGGCCGTCGGCGAGCGGGCTGAGGATCGCGCCGCCCCGCTTGGTGATGAGATCGTGCAGTGCATCGGCGTCGGCGCATGCGATCCAAAGCACCAAGCCCACACCGAGCGGCCCCGCCTCAGGAAGTGCACGCAGAGGCTCACGCAGTGCCAATGGGATCGGCTCGGTCTTGAAAACGACTGCGCCGGGCGGACAGTGCGCCGAAGCTTCGAAGCCGAAAATCTCGCGGTAGAACTTGCGAGATGCGGCGAGGTCGCGCACTTGCAAGGCGATGAAGTCGGGGCCGGTCGGTGCTGTCATGTCGGAACCTGTCTCGTAATATCAGTGACCTGATATTAGTATAAGGACCCTGACATGTCAATGGCGGATCGAGCACCTCGGAGCGGAGTCGACTGGATCGGCTACAACCTGAAGATCACGCAGCATCGATTGAGGCAACGCCTGGATGCCGAACTCGCGCAGATCGGCATCACCGCGCCTCAGAACGCAGTCCTGCTTGCTGTCTCCGGCAATCCGCGGATCTCGAATGCCGAGTTGGCTCGCGCTGCGTTCGTGACGCCGCAGACCATGCAGGCGATCCTGGTCAATCTCGAACGCGGAGGTCTGATCGTGCGCAGCCCGCATCCCGAGCATGGCCGGGTCATCATGACCGAGCTGACGACGGCCGGCCAACAGGCGGTCGCCGTGGGCGCGAAAGCTGCCGACATGGTGGAACGGCAGATGCTCTCCACGCTCTCGGCCGAAGAGGCGCTGGTTCTCTGTGAGTTGCTCAAGCGCTGCGCGGCCGCCCTCGACGCCAGCTAGCGTCATGTCCGGGGCGCGGAGCCAGCGTCAGCGGAATTCAGCCTGCCCGAAAACGGTCTGTCGCCACCGACCGCACCTGGCCGGAGCCGGTCGTCGAACCGCCCAACGCGACAGTCCGGCAGACGGGCTGCCCGCATGAATCCGTCCCGCCGGCCACGTTGCCCGGCGCGGTGAACAGATCGAACGAAACCGTAGGCAGAAACAAAGGCGACCGGCCCTCACCGGCCCCTCACCGGTCGAGCATCGCGCGAATCCGCCCGCCGAGCGACGCGAGGTCGAAGGGCTTGGTCATGATCTCCATGCCGCGGTCGAGCTGGCCGTTGCCGACGGCGGCGTTGTCGGCGAAGCCGGTGATGAAGAGCGTCTTCAAGTCCGGCCGCGACTCGCGGGCGGCGTCGGCGACCTGGCGGCCGTTCATGCCGCCGGGCAGGCCGACGTCGGTGATCAGCAGGTCGACACGGACGGGCGATTGCAGGATGCGCATGCCCGCAGGGCCGTCCGCGGCGGCGAGCACGCGGTAGCCGTTGTCGGTCAGTTCCTCGACCAGGAATTCGCGGATCGTCGACTCGTCGTCGATGACGAGCACGGTCTCGCCGTCGCCCGGTTCGATGTCCTCCGGCAACTGCGGCGGCAACTGCTCCATCGGCCCGGCGTGACGCGGCAGATAGAGGCAGACCGTCGTGCCCTTGCCCTCTTCGGAATAGATCCGCACCTCGCCGCCGGACTGCCGCACGAAGCCGTAGACCATCGACAGGCCGAGGCCGGTGCCGGCGCCGAGCGGCTTGGTGGTGAAGAACGGATCGAAGGCGCGCGAAATCACCTCCGGCGACATGCCGGCGCCGGTGTCGGTGACGCACAGCGAGATGTACTGGCCGGGGTTGACGCCGCGCTCGCGGGCCGTGCGGTCGTCGAGCCACTTGTTGGCGGTCTCGATCGTCAGGCGGCCGCCTCCGGGCGCCATCGCGTCGCGGCCGTTGATGCAGAGGTTGAGCAACGAATTCTCGAGCTGCGCGGGATCGGCGCGCGTCGCCCAGAGACCGCCGGCGCCGACGACCTCGACTTCGACCGCGGGACCGACGCTGCGCCGGATCAGTTCCTCCATGCCGAGGACGAGCCGGTTGACGTCGATCGGCTTCGGATCGAGCGTCTGCCGGCGCGAGAACGCGAGCAGCCGCTGTGTGAGCGCGGCAGCCCGGCGCGCCGATGTGCGGGCCGACGCGATGTAGCGCTCGGCATCGGCGAGGCGGCCCTGGCCGATGCGGCGCTCGAGGATCTCGAGGCTCGCGCTCATGCCGGCGAGCAGGTTGTTGAAGTCGTGGGCGATGCCGCCGGTGAGCTGACCGACCGCCTCCATCTTCTGCGCCTGGCGCAGCGCCTCCTCGGTCCGCATCAGCGCCGACGTGCGCTCGACGACCTGCGCCTCGAGCGTCTCGGCGAGCCCGGCGAGCGCCTTCTCGGCGCGCCGCCGCTCGACCGCCATGCGCGTGCGGTGCGCGACCTCGCGGACGAACGACAGCTCGTCGTCGGTCCACGGCCGGACCTCGGCGTGGTTCAGGTAGAGCAGCGCGACGAAGCCGCTCGACTCGGTCACCGGCATGTTGATGAACGCGCGGGCGCTGATCGCGGCGAGCGGCTCGGCGGTGAAAGTCGTTCGGGGGTCTTTCGACACATCGGCGATCACGACCGTCGTGCCGGCCTTCAGGTCCTCGATGTAGCTGCCGTAGTCGCGAAACCTGAGCACGCCGGCGAGCGTGACGATGCCGGGCGCGTTCCAGTCGCGCTCGATGGTGATCGTCTCGGCGACCGGGTCGATCGTGCCATAGCCGGCGCGGCTCACGTCGAGCGAGCGCCCGAGCGCCTCGGCAGCGGCGAACGCGATGTCGGCCGGGTCGTCGGTCCGGTTGAACGTCTCGTCGAGCCCGAGCAGCACCTCGGTGCGCTCGCGTGCGACGGTCGACGCCGTGACGTCGAGCGACGTGCCGGCGATGCGCGCCGGCGTGCCGTCCTCGTGCATCGCGGCCTGCGCGCGGATCTGGACCCAGCGCAGGCCGCCGTCGCGGCGGCGCATCCGCAGGTCGACCGCGAAGTCGTCGCCGCTCGCGAGACAGTCTGCGACGGTGCGTTCGAAGCGGGCGCGGTCGTCGGGATGGACGGCGGCACGCAGCGCGGCACCGGTGAGCGCGGCGGCGGGCGCGAGGCCGAAGTTGTCGCGCGATGCCGGCGAAGCGTAGAGCGCGTCCGTCGCGCAGTCGAGCTCCCAGACGCCGAGGCCGCCTGCCTTGGTCGCGAAGCGCAACCGCGCCTCGCTCGCCTCCTGGGCCCGCAGGCGGTCGCCGAGTTCGGCCATCAGCGCGGCGTTCTGGCTTTCGAGCCCGACGAGCTTCTCGCGCTCGAGCGTCACGTCGACCTGGCTCGCGAAGAAATACGCCACCTCGCCGGTCGCGTCGCGCACCGGCGCGAGCAGCAGCCGATTCCAGAACGCCTCGCCGTCCTTGCGGTAATTGCGGATGTCGACATGGATCGACTGGCGCGTGTCGACCGCCTGGCGAACGCGGGCGACGATCGCCGGATCGGTGTCCGGACCTTGCAGGAAGCGGCAGTTGCGCCCGAGGATTTCGGCGCGCGCATAGCCGGTCAGGCGGCAGAAGGCATCGTTGGTGAAGACGACCGGGTTGTCGGCCAAGCGCGGATTCGTGATGACCATCGGCATCCGCGTGGCACGGACCGCAGCGACGAATGGATCGGTGCCGTCGTCCTGGCCGAGGATCTCGGCGTCGATGCGCCGGTTGTCGCTGGCGGCGATCGACTCACGCTCCGTTCGCCCCGCCGAGGTCCCGCGGTCGTCGTCGTGATGCAGCTCCAAAGTTCCGTCGCTCCCCGGCTGTCGAACGTCCAAAACGCGAAACTCTAGTCGATCGCTCCCGCGCCTTTCTGCCGGACGATGGCGGTCGATCAGGCGGGACGCGGCGCCGCGCGGCGGTGTCGCGACGCGCGTGCGACGCCGTCGGATGGCCCCGCGCGCCGAGGCCCGCAGCGGACGACGTCGTCATGGCCGGCGCGGCGCTCGCCGGGCCGGCTCCGGCACCGTAGCCCGCACGAGCGCTCGCCGCGCCGGGGTCGCCCGCGATGCTGCGGGTCGTCGTGGTGCGCTTCTCGCGCCTCCGAGCGGCGCGATTGCCGTGCCGCGTCGCGTCCTGCATCATCCTCGCCCCGCGACCCGCGTCGACTGGAAAGACCGCCATGCCGGCCTCCGGCCTCGCCGACGACGAACCCCGCCGACACGACGCGCTCGATCGCCTCGGCCTGCTCGGCGACGCGGTCGACGACAGCTTCGACCGCCTCGCGCGCATCGCCGCCGCGGCGACCGGCGCGCCGATCGCGCTCATCACCTTCCTCGGCCGCGAGCGGCAGTCGCTGGCGGCGCGCGTCGGCTGGTCGACCCGCTCGATGCCCATCGCCGACGCGTTCTGCCGCTTCGCGGTCGATCGCAGCGGGCTGCTCGAGATCGTCGACACCCAGCGCGACGACCGCGTCCGCGAAACACGGCTCGTCACCGGCCCCGAGGCGATCCGCTTCTACGCCGGCCATCCGGTGCGCTTCGAGGGCATCGTGCTCGGCACCGTCTGCGTCCTCGACCGCCGGCCGCGGACGCTGTCCGCCGCCGAGCGCGCCGTCCTCGCCGACCTCGCGGCGATGGCGTCGGACCTGCTGCGCCAACGCAACGACCGCCGGCTCCGGATCGAGCGCGAGAACCAGAACGCGGCGCTGCGCGCGGCGCTGCAGCGCTCGGAGTCGATGCTGTCGGCGGCGCAGCGCGTCGCGCGGCTCGGCAGCTGGGAGCTGCAGCCGGCGAGCGGCGAGGCGCTGTTCTCGGCCGAGACGCTGCGCCTGCTGCAGCAATCCGCGCTGCCGCTGCTGTTCGACGACTTCGTCGGCCGCCTGCGCCACGCCGACGGCCGGCCGTTCGCGCCGGCGCTCGGCGAAGCCGTGTCCGAGGACCTGCTGCTCGCCACCGCGGACGGCGGCGAGCGGTGGGTCCGCTGGGTCAGCCGGCCGGTCCGGCGACCGAGCGCCGGCGGCCCGCCGGTCGAGAGCGTCGTCGGCACGCTGCAGGACATCTCCGCCGCCAAGGAGGCCGAACGCCGGCTGCGCACGGTCGAGAACCGCTTCAGGCTGCTCTGGTCGACGACGACCGACGTCGTGGTCATGATGGGCCACGACAACCGCATCCGCTTCGTCAATCCGGCGGTGCGCGAACTGCTCGGCCACGACCCCGACACGCTCGTCGGCGAGGATCTCGCCATCCTGCAGCCCGAGCACCTGCGCGAGGCCCACCGCCGCGGGTTCGCGCGCTATCTGCGGAGCGGCGTGCGGCGGCTCGACTGGCGCGCCACCGAGGCGCTGGCGCTGCACCGCGACGGCCGCGAGATCCCGGTCGAGATCAGCTTCGCCGACATGGACCTCGACGGCGAGCGCATGTTCGCCGCCTGCATCCGCGACATCACTGCGCGCAAGGAGCAGGCGCACGCGCTGCAGCAGGCGCAGAAGCTCGAGGCGATCGGCGCGCTTGCCGGCGGCGTCGCACACGATGTCAACAACGTGCTCGCGGGCATGCTCGGCAACGTCCGCTTCGCGCTCGACGCGGTCGGCGAGGCGCATCCCGCGCATGCCCATCTGCGGCAGATCGACAAGGGCGGCCGCCGCGGCCGCGATCTGGTCGACCGGATCCTCAGCTTCGCGCAGCGCCGGCCGCAGGCCTTGCAGCCATGCGAGCTCAACGCGCTCGTCGAGGACGGCGTCGGCCTGCTGCGCTCGGCGCTGCCGGCGGCAGCCCGGCTCTCGCTCGCGCTCGCGCCGGGCCCGCTCGGCATCCACGCCGACCCGACGCAGATGACGCAGGTCGTGCTCAACCTCTGCACCAACGCGGTCCAGTCGCTCGTCGACGGGTGCGGCGAGGTCGAGGTCGGCACCGCGGCGGTCGAGCTCGGCGCCGACGACGCCCGGCGGGCACAGCTCGAGCCCGGCCGCTACGTTCATCTCTGGGTGCGCGACAGCGGCGACGGCATGAGCGAGTCGACGCTCGCGCGGATCTTCGAGCCGTTCTTCACCACCAAGTCGGCGCGCGCCGGCACCGGGCTCGGGCTCGCCGTCGTCCACGGCGTCGTCGGCGCGCACGGCGGCGGCCTGCGCGTCGACAGCGAACCTGGCAGCGGCAGCTGCTTCCACGTCTACCTTCGGCCGGCGCGACCGCCGGTGCAGGCCGATGCCGTCCCGCCGCCCGTGCCGCGTCCGCAGACGCCTGGCCGGGGCGAACGCGTGCTCTACGTCGACGACGACGAGGTCATGCTGACGATGGTCGAGCAGCTCCTGCAGCGCCTCGGCTACCGCGCGACGACCGCGGGCAGCGCCGCCGCGGCGCTCGCCGCGATCGATGCCGCGCCGGACGGCTTCGCCGCGGTCGTGAGCGACTTCAACATGCCGGGCGGTTCGGGCCTGCAGCTCGCCGCCGCGCTCGCCGCGCTCCGCCCCGGGCTGCCGGTCCTGCTCGGTTCGGGCAACGTCTCGGACGAGCTCGCGGGCGAGGCCGAGCGGCTGGGAATCCGTGCGCTGCTGCGCAAGCAGTATCTGATCGACGAGCTCGGCGACGCGCTCGCCGCGGCGCTCGCGCCGCCGCCGGCGACGCCGTGAGCCGCCCGCCGCCGAGGTCGCCGCCGGTGCGCGACGGCGTCAGCCCGAGCCGCATCGTCCTCGATGCCGGACCGTGGACGACGGTCGCCGACGGGCTCGCCGCCCGGCTCCGCGCCGGCATCGACTGGCGGTCACGGCTGGCCGCAGGCGATGTCGTCGATGCCGACGGCCGGCCCCTCGGCGCCGATGCGCCGTGGCGTCCCGGCCAGGCGCTCTGGTACTGGCGCCGGCTGCCGCCCGAGCCCCGGGTGCCGTTCGAGCTCGGCCTGCTGCACCGCGACGACGACCTCGTCGTCGTCGACAAGCCGCATTTCCTCGCCACGCTGCCGGGCGGCCGCTATCTGCAGGAGACGGTTCTCGTGCGTCTGCGCCGCATGCTCGGCAACGACGCGCTCGTCGCCCTGCATCGGCTCGACCGCGAAACCGCCGGCGTGCTGCTCTTCAGCGCCCGGCCAGCGACGCGCGACCGCTACCACGCGCTGCTGCGCGAGCAGCGCGTCGCCAAGGTCTACGAGGCGGTCGCGCCGTTCCGGCCGGACCTCGCGCTGCCCTGCACCGCGCGCCACCGGCTCGTCGACCGCGCCGGCGCCCACCACCTGCCGGTCGTGGTGGCTGACGGCGAGCCGAACGCCGAGACACGGATCGAACTGCTTGGCCTGCTCGATCCGTCGGGCGGCGCCGACGCGACCGCCCGGTCGGACGGCGACGAGGTGCGCGACGACAAGGGCCGCGCTCCGGATGCGCCGAACGCTCCCGACGCCGCCGACTGCGGAGCTGCGGCTGCGACCGGTTCGGCGGGTGAGCGCGGCACATCGCTCGCTCATTACCGGCTCCTGCCACGCACCGGCCGCCGGCACCAGCTGCGCGTGCAGCTCGCGGCGCTCGGCATGCCGATCGTGGGCGACCGCATCTACCCGCGCCACTGGCCCGAGCCCGCGGCCGATGCGCCGCCGGACTACGCCGAGCCGCTGCAGTTGCTCGCTCGCGAGGTCGCCTTCATCGACCCGGTGACCGGCGAACCGCGCCGCTTCGTCAGCGGTCGGCGCCTGGCCCGTACCCTGGGCGCTTGAGCGCGTCGGCCGGCGGCCGCCGGCTTCGAACGGGTCGCGGCGCCGTGCCACGGCGGCGCGCCGCGCGACATCGGAAGCCCGCCGAAACACGGTCGCAACGCGGCTCGCGCTGCAAGCGCACCGGCGGGACCATCGCCGCGGCCTCCGGCTGATCGCGAGCGTGCCGGGGATCGCCCGGTCACGTTGCCGCTCGGCGCACCGCGGCTCGCGCGGTCGTCATGACGATCCGCTTCGATGCCTGGCGCGATCGTTCCTGGCGTCGCTGGACGTCGGCGACGGGCGGGCACGCAGCGCGTCGACCACGACCGCCGCCGGCGCGGCACCCGTCGAGCCGCGCGAGCCCGTCAGTTCGAGAACGCGGCGATGCCGGTGATCGCCCGACCGAGGATCAGCGCGTGCACGTCGTGCGTGCCCTCGTAGGTGTTGACGACCTCGAGGTTGACGAGATGTCGCGCCACGCCGTATTCGTCGCTGATGCCGTTGCCGCCCATCATGTCGCGCGCCAGCCGCGCGATGTCGAGCGCCTTGCCGCAAGAGTTGCGCTTCATGATCGACGTGACCTCGACCGCCGCCGTGCCCTCGTCCTTCATGCGGCCGAGCCGCAGGCAGCCCTGCAGTCCGAGCGCGATCTCGGTCTCCATGTCGGCGAGCTTCTTCTGCACGAGCTGGTTGGCGGCGAGCGGCCGGCCGAACTGCTTGCGGTCGAGCACGTACTGGCGCGCACGGTCGAAGCAGTCCTCGGCCGCGCCGAGCGCGCCCCAGGCGATGCCGTAGCGGGCGCTGTTGAGACAGGTGAACGGGCCCTTCAGGCCGCGCACCTCGGGGAAGGCGTTCTCGTCGGGACAGAACACCTCGTCCATCACGATCTCGCCGGTGAGGCTCGCGCGCAGGCCGACCTTGCTGTGGATCGGCGGCGCGGAGAGGCCCTCGGCGCCCTTCTCGAGGATGAAGCCGCGGATCGCGCCGGCGTCGTCCTTGGCCCAGACGACGAAGACGTCGGCGATCGGGCTGTTGGTGATCCACATCTTCGCGCCGCTGATCGAGTAGCCGCCGTCGACCTTGCGGGCCCGCGTGACCATGCTGCCGGGGTCGGAGCCGTGGTCGGGCTCGGTCAGGCCAAAGCAGCCGATCCAGTCGCCGCGTGCCAGTTTGGGCAAGTACTTCCTCTTCTGCTCCTCGGTGCCGAACTCGTTGATCGGCACCATCACGAGCGACGACTGCACGCTCATCATCGAGCGGTAGCCCGAGTCGACGCGTTCGACCTCGCGGGCGACGAGGCCGTAGCAGACGTAGTTGAGGCCGGCGCCGCCGTACTGCTCCGGGATGGTCGCACCGAGCAGGCCGAGCTCGCCCATCTCGCGGAAGATCGCCGGGTCGGTCGTGCCCTCGCGGAACGCCCGCAGCACGCGCGGCGCGAGGCGCTCCTGGCAGTAGGTGCGGGCGGCGTCGCGCACGGCGCGCTCGTCGTCGTCGAGCTGCTGGTCGAGGAGGAGCGGGTCGTCCCAGCGAAAGGAAGCTTTGGAGGTGGCCATGGTGACAGTCCTGGTAGCGAATCCGGGATGGTAGGGTGACCGACCGGCGGCCGCAAACGCCGCGTCGAGCCGCCACACCGGATGGACGACCTTCGGCTCGCGCCGAGCCCGACGACGGCCGATCGCGGTCGCTGCAGAGCGTCGGTCCTGCCGGCCGGCGCCGCGGCGGCCGGCGCGCGGCGGGCGGTCGACATCGAGCGGCCGGCCGCCGGGCCGGCCCCGCGGCGGTCGGCACGCGGCGGGCCTCGCCAGACGAGCGTCGTTGCGGCAGCCCCCGGCGGGGGGCCGACATCGAGTGGCAGGCCTGCCCGGCCAGCGCCGCGGCCGGCTCCCCGGTGCGTCGTCACGCCCGGGTCGTCGCCCGGCGCACGGCTCCCGATGGCTGCACCGCCGGATCCAGCGACGTCGAGCGCAGTTCCGCCTCGATCCACTCGTCGAGGCCGGCGTCGGTCGGC
>CAXUDL010000068.1:0-9041 GCA_964249855.1 uncultured Rhizobacter sp.
GATTCGGTGGCGTAGTAGCGGCCGATGCGCGCCAGTTCGGCCTTGTCGGCGAGCGGCCGCAACACCCGGCCGAGCAGCCCGAGCACGGCGACGATGGTGGCCAGCAGGGCCACGGGCACCTGCTTGAATCGCGCGGGCCGGCCCAGCAGCGCGAAGAGTCGCTCGCCTTGCTCGCGCGGCGTGATCGCCGCGCCGGGGCCGCCGATCGGCAACACGCGGTCGCGGCGTGCGGGGTCGTCCACGCAACCCGCCAGGTAGTCACCCAGGTCGTCGTCGCTGATCGGCTTGCAGGCCGTGAGCGTGCCGTCGCCGAAGACGAGGAAGGGCTTGCCGGCCCTGACGCGTTCGACTTGGCCGGACAAGGACTTGAAGAAGGCCGTTGCGCGGACGATCGAATAATTCAGCCCCGATTCGATCAGCACCTTCTCGAAGGCCAGCTTGGCGTGCTGGAAGGCCAGCAGGGGCTTCTGCACGCAGATCGCCGACAGCAACACGACCTGCGTCACGCCGGCCGCTTTCGCTGCGTCCAGCGCCAGCACATGCGCACGGTGGTCGATGGCCCAGGCGTCCTTGGGCGCGCCGGTGCGGGAGGCCAGGCACGACAGGAGCACGTCGAAGCGCTCGCCGCGGAAGCCGTCCCTCGCCAGCGAAGCCGCGTCGCACACGTCGCCCACGCGCACCGTGGCGCCGCGCAAGAGCTCCATGCTGTCCTCGGACGACAGACGGCCGCCGACGCCGGCGCGCGGGCGCACGAAGCACACCACCTCGTGACCGCGGCGCAACAGCGCCCGCACGGTGGCCTGACCGATGGTGCCGGTGGCCCCGATGACGAAGACGCGGCGCTGCATCAGGCCTGCCAGTCGATCATCATCTTCAGGCACTGCGGGTCGCCGAACGCCACCTCGTAGGCCTCGCGCGCGCTTGCCGGGTCGAAGGTGTGGGTGATCAGGTCTTCGAGCGACAGCGCGCCGCGCTCGACGAGCGCCGTGACCGCCAGCAGGTCGTGCTTCTTCCACTGGGCGGCGATGCGCAGCGTGGCCTCGCGCATGAAGGCCGGCGCGAAGGCGAAGCCCAGGTCCTGCTTGTAGAACCCGGCCAGCACCACCTCGCCGCCGGGCGCCAGGCGCGAGATCAGGCCGTTCAGGATGCTGCCGTCGCCGCTGACGTCGACGATCGACGTGTAGTTCTTGCGCGTGTCCTCGTCGGGGTGGACGCAGGAGTAGCCGGTGGCGCCGCCGCGCCGCGCCGGCTGCGTCTCCCAGACGGTCGGCGCTGTCCAGCCCTGCGCCAGGCAGATGCGCGCCAGCAGCCGGCCCATCACACCGTGGCCGACGATCAGTTCCGGCGGCACCATCGGTTGGCGCAGACCTCCGAAAGCCACTGCGTGATAGCAGGTGGCGGCCAGCGCCAGCAGCACGGCCTTGGGGCCGAGCGCGGGTGCGACGCGCACGACGCGTTCGTGCGCGACGATCAGGCGCGAGCCGGCGCCGCCGAAGATGTTGCGCACGCCCTGGAAGCTGTACGAACCGGGGATGAAGACCGTCTCGCCCACCCGGATGTCGGTGGACGCACCGACGCGCACCACGGTACCCACCGTCTCATAGCCCGGCACCAGCGGGTAGCCCAGGCCGGGAAAGGGCGGCATCGTGCCGTCCCACAGCAGCCGCTCGGTGCCCGTGCTGATGCCGCTGGAGCTGACCTCGACTTCCAGGTCTGCGGCCTCGAAGGGCTTGAGTTCCAAGCTCTGCACCGACAGTGTTCTCGGCGCGTCGAAGACGATGGCACGGGCTTGGGTCATGGGAATCGATCGCTTGGGGTGGCGACGCGATCTTAGCGATGCGGCAGGTCGCGCCAGAATGCGGCGACCCAGCAGTTCTCGTCCATCACCGTGCCGAACACCGATCCGCCCACAGTCATCATCACCGGCGCCTCTTCCGGCGTCGGCCTGCATGCCGCCAAGTCACTGAGCGATCGCGGCTGGTTCGTCGTGATGGCCTGTCGCGACCTGGCCAAGGCGGCGCACGCCGCACGACAGGTCGGCATCCCGGCCGAGCGCCACGCCGTGCTGGAGCTCGACCTCGGATCGCAGGCCAGCGTGCGCGCATTCGTCGCCCGCTTCCATGACCTGGGCCGGCCGCTGCAAGTGCTGCTGAACAACGCCGCGGTGTACCTGCCGCGCCTGAAGGCGCCCCGGCGCTCTCCCGAAGGCTACGAGATCAGCGTCGCCACCAACCACTTCGGCCACTTCCTGCTCGGCCGGCTGCTGCTCGTCGACTTGAAGCGCGCAGCCGCGGCGACGGGTTCGAAGGCGCGGCTGATCACGCTGGGCACGGTGACCGCCAACTCCGAGGAATTCGGAGGCAAGGTGCCGATCCCTGCGCCGGCCGACCTGGGCGAACTGCAGGGCCTGGAAGCCGGCTTCCAGGCACCGGTGGCGATGATCGACGGCCGGCCCTTCAAACCCGGGAAGGCCTACAAGGACAGCAAGCTCTGCAACATGGTCATCAGCCGCGAACTGCACCGTCGCTTCCACGCCGACACCGGCATCGTCTTCAGCACGCTGTACCCCGGATGCGTCGCCGACACGGCGTTGTTCCGCGACACCCCGAGGGCCTTCCGGACCATCTTCCCGTGGTTCCAGAAGCACATCACCAAGGGCTATGTGACGCAGGCGCTGGCCGGTGAGCGCGTGGCGCAGGTGGTGGCCGACGAGGCCTTCGCGCGCAGCGGCGTGCATTGGAGCTGGGGCAACCGGCAGCAGGAGGGTCGCCAGGCTTTCGCGCAGCCGCTGTCGGCCAAGGCCAGCGACGCTGCGCGGTCCAGCCGGCTCTGGAGCTTGAGCGAGAAGCTGGTCGGCCTCGCATGAGCCCGCCGGGCCGCTCGATGGACGAGGACCGGAGCGCGCAGCACGAAGGTACCCTGGAGAAGCACGCCGGCGGGCTCCGCCGCCTGGCGGCTTGGGCAGTGGCGTGCCTGGCAATGCTCGCCATCTGCGTGGGTGTCTGGCAGCTCGAGCGCGCACGCGAGGGCGTGAGCATCGTGTCGCAGCGTCTGGGAACGACACCCGTGACGGTGTTCCGGCCGGAGCAGCCGTCCGGCCCGGCGCCGGTGGTGCTGATCGCCCACGGTTTCGCCGGCTCGCAGCAGCTGATGCAGCCTTTCGCGCTGACCCTGGCGCGCAACGGCTACGTGGCCATCACCTTCGACTTTCCCGGCCACGGGCGCAACGCAGCGCCGATGACCGGCGGCCTGGCCGACCCGAACGAGAGCCTGCGCGTGCTGCTGACGGCGATGGACCGGATGGGTGCCTACGCGAGCCGCCTGGCCGGCACCGGCGATGTGCCGGGCCCGTATGCGGTGGTCGGCCACTCGATGGCGTCCGACATCATCGTGCGCCACGCCCAGGCGCACCAGGCGGTGCAGGCCAGCGTCGGCGTCTCGCTGTTCGCGCCGAGCATCACGGCCACCACCCCGCCGGACAGCCCGCGCAACCTGCTGGTCATCGACGGCGGCCTCGAACCCGGGATGATGGCCACCGAGGCGCTGCGCGTGGTCGGGCCGGCAGCCGCGCGGGACATGACCTACGGCCGCTTTGCCGACGGCACGGCGCGGCGGGCGACGCTGTCGCCGGGGGTCGAGCACATCGGCGTGCTGTACAGCGCCCACACGCTGGGCCAGTCGCTGGCCTGGCTGGACCAGGCGTTCGGCCGGCCGCCGGCCCAGCGCCCCTTCATCGACGCGCGCGGGCTGTGGCTGGGCCTGCTGCTCCTGGGTGTCGTGGCGCTGGCCTGGCCGCTCTCGCACCTGCTGCCGCGGGCGGTGGGTCGGCAACTCGCGTCGCCTGGCGGACTGCCGCGCCCGGGCTGGCGGGCCTGGCGCCGCCAGTTCGCGCTGGCCGTCGTGCCGGCGGTGCTCACGCCGCTGCTGCTGTGGAAGCTGCCGACCGATGTCCTGCCGCTGCTGCTGGGTGACTATCTGGCGCTGCACTTCGTGTTGTACGGCGTGCTGACGCTGGCGGGGCTGGTCTGGGCAGGCCGCCGCCCGCCGCGCGCCGACGCCGTCGCGCTCGCCGGGGCGATCGTGCTGGCCAGCGCCTGGGCGCTTCTGTCCATCGGGGTGCCGGTCGACCGCTACGTGTTCAACGTCAGCCCCGAGGCCGTGCGCCTGCCGCTGATCGCAGTCCTGTGCGCCAGCGCGCTGCCGTACTTCCTGGCCGACGAGTGGTTCACCCGCGGCGCCGGCGCGGCACCCGGCGCCTACGTCGTGACCAAGCTGTGCTTCCTGCTCTCGCTGGTCGGCGCCATCGCACTGAATCCCCAGCGGCTGTTCTTCCTGGCCATCATCGTGCCGGCGATCCTGCTGTTGTTCATCGTGTACGGACTGTTCAGCCGCTGGGTGGGCCGTGCCAGCGGCCATCCTGCCGTGGCCGCGGTGGCCAATGCGCTGGCGTTCGGCGCGTTCATCGCCGTCACATTTCCGCTGCTCGCCTGAGCGGCAGGCAGGACAAGGACATCAGGATCTTCGGCAGAGCGTGTCTCGATCATCGCGACAGTGAGCGACGACGCATCGGGATCGAATCGATTCGATGACCTTCCCGCGAGCAGTCGATCGCCGACGTCGGGAAATGGCCGAACACTGCATCGAGAACGTCAGCGCTCGAGGTCGCCGCATCGAGCCCATCGCCGCGCAGCCGGCCGACAACGAACGGCGAACCCTGCCGTGGCTGCCCGCCCGCCGAGCGAAAATGCCGCTGCCATGCACATCGAAGCCGACGACCTCAGCCGCCCCGTCGTCCATGCATTGCTCGCCGAGCACCTCGCGAGCATGCGCAGTCAGTCGCCGGCGGACAGCGTCCATGCGCTCGACCTCGCGCGGCTGCAGCGCCCGGAGATCAGCGTCTGGACGGCGTGGGAGGGCGCGACGCTCCTCGGCTGCGGCGCACTCAAGGCGCTCGGCCCGACCGACGGCGAGATCAAGTCGATGCGCACGCCCGAAACACGGCGCCGCCGCGGCGCCGGTCGAGCGCTGCTGATGCACCTGCTCGACGTCGCGCGCTCACGGGGCTACGAGCGGGTGTCGCTCGAGACCGGCTCGCAGGCGGCGTTCGAGCCGGCCCGCCGGCTCTATGCGCAGGCCGGCTTCGAGCGCTGCGGGCCGTTCGCCGACTACCGCGACGATCCGAACAGCGTGTTCATGACACTGCGGCTCTGAGCCGAGTCGCCCGGCGCAGATCCGAGCTCCCGGGCGGGTGCTGACCGATCATGACCGCTCGTGCCTGGGTCGCGCACGCACCTGCCGTCCGGGCGCCTTTCGACTCTCGACTCGGGCCCGCAGCGGAGCGATGGGTTCGTGCACATGGATCACCCTGGCGCTGCGCCCGCTGAACGGCTGCGGCCGATGCACTTCGACGTCGACATCGAAGCACTGCGGCGCAGCGACCGGCTCGACCCGGGTGTGCGCCAGCGCTTGCGTGCCGGGCTCGACACGCTGCTCCGCCGCGTGGACATCATCCCGGCCCGGACGATCTCCCGCGACCCGGACAACCTCGCCTGGTTCGGCGACGAGGCAATTCACCGGGCGACGGCATGATCGAAGCTGCGCCGACGCCGAGCGTCGACGCGCCGCGGCCGGAGCCGCGCCTCGAGACCGTCCGACGCCTCACCACCTGCTTCAAGGAACGTTCCGCATGAAAACCAGCGCCCGCAACCACTTCACCGGCACCGTCAGCAGCGTGCGTGCCGGCGCCATCCACGACGAGATCGTGCTCGAGATCGACGGCGGCCTGCAGGTCGTCGCGACGGTCACGCGTGAAAGCCGCGAATCGCTCGGCATCGAGGCGGGCCGGCCGGCCTTCGCGCTCGTCAAGGCGTCGTCGATCCTGCTCGTCGCCGAGGCCGCAGACGTCCGTCTCTCGGCGCGCAACCAGCTCGCCGGCACCATCGACACGGTCGTGCCCGGCGCGATCCACACCGAGGTCGGCATCGTGCTGTCGGGCGGCGGCGGCGCAAGCGTCGTCGCGGTCGTCACCAACGACAGCGCCGAGGCGCTCGGCCTCGCCGCCGGCCTGCCGGTGACGGCGGTCTTCAAGGCCTCGAGCGTCATCGTCGGCATCACGGTCTGACCGGGGCGCGGGGCGTCCGGAGGTGTGACCCGGGCCGGCGCGCTCGGGCAGCCGCTGGAACCGCGGCTGTTGCGGATCGACCGCGAGCCGCCGCCCTCGCCGCCCGGCCCCACGACGACGCGCAACGTCGTCCCGGTCCGCGACGCCGCCGTGCCGGACGCGGTCCGCTCCGTTCAGCCGAGCCAGCGCGCGACGAGCGGCACGAGGAGCGACGCCAGCAGCACCTGCAGGCCGAGCGCGATGCCGGCGTACGCACCGGCGTCGGCGTCGAGCTGGAGCGCCCGGGCCGCGCCGATGCCGTGCGACGCGGTGCCGAGCGCGAAGCCGCGCGCCGCCCAGGCGTCGATGCCGAGCCGGCCGAAGAGCGCCTTGTCCGAGAGCGCGCCGACGAGGCCGGTCAGCACCGCGAACACCGCCGCGAGCGCCGGCACGCCGCCGATCCGCTCGGCGATGCCCATCGCGACCGGCGCCGTGATCGACTTGGTGGCGAGCGAGCGGACGACATCGCCCGGCAGTCCGAACGCCCACGCCGCGGCGACCGCCGAGCCGCCCGCCGTCGCGCCGCCAACGAGCGCGGCGACGAGCAGCGCCGGCCCGCGGCGGCGCAGCTCGTGGCGCCGCTGCCAGAGCGGCCAGGCGAGCGCGACCACCGCCGGGCCGAGCAGCACGTGGACGAACTGCGCGCCGGCGAAGTAGGTCGGGTACGGCATGCGCGTCACGACGAGCAGCGCGCCGAGCACGACGACCGACCACAGCACCGGATTGGCCCAGGGCGCCCGCCCGGCGCGCTCGTACACCGCCGCGGCGCCGACGTAGACGACGAGCGTCGCGGTCAGGCCGAAAAGCGGCGTCGACGCGAGGTAGACCCAGAGCTGGACGAACTCGTTCACGGCGACTTCGGCAGCAAGAGGCCGAGGACGAGGCCGGTCACCGCCATGCCCGCCCAGGTCGAGACGACGATCGTCGCGAGCAGCGCCACGCCGTGCTGCGCGACCAGGTCGAGATGCATGACGACGCCGACGCCGACCGGCACGAACAGCAGCGACAGGTGGCCGAGCAGCGCGTCGGCGGCGGCCGCGACGGCCTCGCGCAGCGGCGTCCAGGCGAGCGCCGCGAGCAGCAGGATCATGCCGGCGACCGGCCCCGGCAGCCGCAGGCCGAGCGCATGCGTCAGCGCTTCGCCCGCGATCTCGAACAACAGGAGCAGCGCGAGGCCCTGCAAGCCCTTCATGGCGCGCCCGCCAGCGAGCCGGACGCGCGGCCGGCGTCGCCGTCGGCCGCGGCCGCGGCGATGATCGCGCCGAGCCGCTCGGCATCGACCGGCTTCGTCAGATGCAGGGCGAAGCCGGCGTCGGGGCCGTGCTGGCGGTCGGTCTCGTTGCCCCAGCCGGTGATCGCGACGAGCAGCGGCCGCCGGCTCCCGGCGATGGCGCTGGCGCGCAGCCGGCGCACGACCTCGTGGCCGGTCATGCCCGGCATGCCGATGTCGCAGAACAGGATCTGCGGATCGATGCCCAGCCTGGCCCGCGCGTCGGAAGGTCGCTTCATGGGACGCTCGGAGATCGCGGAGAGTCGCCGCCCGGCGACTCTAACCGCGTCGTGGCTCCGCGAGTCGGGGAGTCCGCGGAGCGTTCGCGCGACCCGGCCAGTGCCCGCGCGTGCGCTGCGAGGCGGGTCGGCGCACCGGTCGGCGACCGGCGCTGGCGTGTCGACGACAACGCACCGTGTCGACGACCGTCGCACCACGTCGACGACCGCTGCTGGCGCGTCGACGACCGTCGCCGGCGCGTCGGCAACCGGCTGCGGCGGCCGACGATTCGCGTGCGGCCGGCTCTAGAATCGGCGCCCGCGTGCCCCGAAGCCGGCGTGCCCCGGCGCCGGCCGCAACGGTCGACAGACCGCGGACCTCCGGCCCACGAGGCGTCGGCCTCGCCTGCCGCCACGGTGCTCGACACGGCGGCGCTCGCCGCTCACGGTGCGCCGCCACCACATGCCCGATCCCGGAACAGCTCGCCCAGCGGCAGACGCATGCACCACGACGCCTTCGTGCACGAACTCGTCCTCGGCGGCCAGCGCAGCGGCAAGTCGCGTCATGCCGAGGGCCGGGCGCTCGCCTGGCTCGACAGCGCGCCGGGCCGCAGCGCGCTGCTCGTCGCGACCGCGCTCGCGGCCGACGCCGAGATGCGCGAGCGCATCGCCCGGCACCGCGCCGACCGCTCGCCGCGGCTCGCGACCGTCGAAGCGCCGGTCGCGCTCGCCGATGCGATCCGCCGCGCTGCGTGCCCCGAGCGGCTCGTCGTCGTCGACTGCCTGACGCTCTGGCTCACCAATCTGCTGATGCCGGCGCCCGGCAGCATGCCGGTGGACGACGCGGCGCTCGCGGCGGCGACGGCATCGCTCGGCCGCACGCTCGCCGAGGCGCCGGGGCCGGTGGTCCTCGTCTCCAACGAGATCGGGATGGGCGTCTCGCCGCTCGGCGGCGCGACGCGGCGCTTCGTCGACGCGATCGGCCGGCTGCACCAGTCGGTCGCTGCGGTATGCCCGGCGGTGACGCTGATGGTCGCCGGCATCGCGGTGCCGGTGAAACGGCCGTGACGTCCCGGGCGCGGGTCGTCGCCGCGGCACGCGACGCTGGCCGCCGAGACTGGAGATCCGCCGGGACGGTTGGGACGCACCGGCCCGCTCCGATCGCGGTCGAGCGCCGTGCGATTGCGACGCCACGGACGCGCCCGCGCCCAGGCATTGTCCGGCCCGCCGCCGCTCCAACCGTCCCAACCTCCCCGGCCTCCCCGGACACCCCAACCTCCACGGCCGCACCTGCCGCACCTGCCGCACCTGCCACCCCGGCGATACCGTATGCGCCGCCCACTCGTTTCGCCGCTCGGCCGCGTCGCTCACGTCGGGACCGCGCGTCCGATTG
>CAXUDL010000068.1:9141-13130 GCA_964249855.1 uncultured Rhizobacter sp.
CCACTCGTTTCGCCGCTCGGCCGCGTCGCTCACGTCGGGACCGCGCGTCCGATTGCTCAGCCGCCCACTGGCGTAGGCCCCGCCATCGACCTATTCCGACCGAGTACGACCCCATGTCCACGGACCCCGCCCTCGCCGCCCGCCTGCAGCACCGCATCGACCACCTGACCAAGCCGCTGGGCGCGCTCGGCCGGCTCGAGGCGCTGGCGCTGCGCATCGGCCTGCTGCAGCGGACCGACCACCCGCGGCTCGTCTCGCCGCAGCTCGTCGTCTTCGCCGCCGACCACGGTCTCGCGGCGCAGGGCGTGTCGGCGTATCCGGCCGAGGTCACGGCGCAGATGGTCGGCAACTTCCTCGCCGGCGGCGCCGCGGTCAGCGTGCTCGCGGCGCAGCACGGACTGGCGCTGACGGTCGTCGACGCCGGCGTGCGCAGCCCGCCGCCGCCGCATCCGCGGCTCGTCGAGCGCCGGATCGGCCCGGGCACGGCCGACGCGTCGCTCGGCCCGGCGATGAGCGACGCCGACTGCCGCGCCGCCGTCGACGCGGGCCGCGGGATCGTCGCCGGCCTGCCCGGCAACGCGCTGCTGCTCGGCGAGATGGGCATCGGCAACACGTCGGCGGCGGCGCTGCTCGTCGCCCGGCTGACCGGCGCCGACATCGACGCCTGCACCGGCCGCGGCACCGGCCTGTCGGACGCCGGTGTCGCCGCCAAGCGCGCCGTGCTGCGCCGCGTGCTGGCGTTGCACGCCGGCCGCGACGCGCCGCTCGACGCGCTCGCGGCGTTCGGCGGCTTCGAGATCGCGATGATGGTCGGCGCCGCGCTCGAGGCCGCGCGCGACCGGCGGCTCGTCGTCGTCGACGGCTTCATCGTCGGCGCCGCGATCCTCGTCGCCGCGCGGCTCGAGCCGACGCTGCTCGACGCCTGCGTCTTCGCCCACCGTTCGGCCGAAGCCGGGCACGGCCTCCTGCTCGACGCGCTCGGCGCCGAGCCGCTGCTCGACCTCGGCCTGCGGCTCGGCGAGGGCTCGGGCGCCGCGCTCGCCTGGCCGCTCGTCGTCAGCGCCGTGCGCCTGCTCGACGGAATGGCGAGTTTCGCGTCGGCGGGAGTGTCGGGTCCGTCCGACTGAGCCGGCTGGCCGGTCGTGCGGCGCGGAGCTGTGCGGGCGCCACGCCGCTCGCCCAGTGACCGGCGAACAGCGACCAGCGAACAGCGAACAGCGAACAGCGCCCAGCGACCAGCGGCCAGCGACCGGCGACCGGCGACCGGCGACCGGCGACCGGCGATCGGCGATCGGCGGCCAGCGGACAGCGAACAGCGAACAGCGAACAGCGACCAGCGACCAGCGACCAGCGGCCAGCGATCAGCGATGATCCCCAGCACGGCCTCGCTGCTCGGCCGGTCACGCCCGCCGCCCGGCGCGCGCCGCGCCATGCACCACCAAGCCCGCCTCTTCCTCGTCGCCCTGCAGTTCCTGACCCGCGTACCGGTGCCCGCGGCCGCCGGCTTCGAGCCGGCATGGCTCAACGCGAGCGCCCGCTACTTTCCGGCGGTCGGGGCGGTGGTCGGGCTCGTGGCGGCCGCGGTGTTCTGGGCCGCGGGCACGGTCTTCACGCCGGGCGTCGCCGCCGGCCTCTCGATCGCCGCGACGCTGCTGCTGACCGGCGCGTTCCACGAGGACGGCCTGGCCGACACCTGCGACGCGCTCGGCGGCGCCGTCGGCCGCGAACGCGCGCTCGAGATCATGAAGGACTCGCGGATCGGCAGCTACGGCGCGATCGCGCTCGTCGTCGTGCTCGGCCTGAAGGCGACCACGCTCGCGACGATGGCGCCCGCGCTGGCCGTGCCGGTCACGGTCTTCGCCCACGCCGCGAGCCGCCTGGCGCCGGTGCTGCTGATCCGCGGCCTCGCCTACGCCGGCGACGTCGCCCACGCCAAGGCCAAGCCGATGGCGCAGCGCGTCTCGGCGCGCGAGGTCGCGGTCGCGGCGCTGTCGACGGCCGTGATCGGCGTCGCCATCGCCGCCGTCGCGCCGCACAGCGCGGTGCCGATCGCGCTCGGCACGATCGCGGTCGGCGGCGTCACGGTCGCGGCGGCCGGCTGGTTGGGCGGGCACCTCGGCGGCTACACCGGCGACACGCTCGGCGCGACGCAGCAGATCGCCGAGCTCGCCGCGCTGCTCCTCGCACTCGCGGTCGCACGGGCGTGAGCGCCGGCCGGCGTTGTCGTGGACGACCCCGTGCGGCGCCCTTCCGGTGTCCGCACCCACACACGGGGCAGGCGTTCGCGCGCTCGCTCTCGCTCGGGCCGCCGGGAACGCGTCGGCGCGATGCCGTTCCGACGCGGGGGTCGCTGCCAGGCTCGATCGTCGCGGAAGCAGTCTCCTGCTCCCTGCCTGGTTCAGGTGCCCATCGAAGGGTGTCGTCACAGCGGTCATGAATGGCCTGACGTTCGACCGATCGCTGCTGTCCATCGGCCGGAGGGCGTGCTGGCTGGCGTCGCCCTCGGCATGACCTGCTTCGTCCCGCCGAGGCCGCCGGTGCAAAGCGAGCTGGACAGCCGGAAGCTCGCGAAACCAGCCGCCGGCCCGCCACCGTGGACGAGCGCGGACCGTGGCGTGCGATGCTTCACCGGCGTCCGGAAGGCCGTGTCGTGAGCACCCGACTCGTCGTCTGGCGCCATCCACGGCCGCGCGGCGTCGCGGGCCGCTGCATCGGCCGCACCGACGTCGCGGTCGACCGCCGCAAGGCCAAGCGCCTCGCGCACCGCATTCGCACGGTCGCGCGCCGCGAAGCTTTGCCCCGCCATGTCGTCACCTCGCCGCTCGAACGCGCCGCCGCGGTCGGCCGCTGGCTGGCGCGCTGGGGTTTCCGCCACGACATCGACGCACGGCTCGCCGAGCTCGACTTCGGGACCTGGGATGGCCGCCGCTGGGACGCGATCGGCGCCGACGCGGTCGGCGCCTGGACCGACGACTTCGCGCGGCACGCGCCGGGCGGCGGCGAGTCCGTGAGAGCGCTGCTCGCGCGCTGTGCCGACTGTCTCGCCGACGCCGGCCCGGTGCTCGCCGTCGGTCACGCCGGCTGGATCAGCGCCGCGCGCTGGCTCGCCGAGCAGGCAGCGGCACCGCCGACCGCCGACCGCTGGCCGGCCGCGATCGGCTATGGTCGCGCCGTTCGCCTCTGACACCCGTGTATTCAACCGCCATGCCCACTCGTCCCGCGCGAGGCCGATTCCCCGCCGTGCCGGTCGCCCGCCGCCGCGGCGCGCTCGCACCGGCAGTCGACGCGGCACCTCGAGGTCACGCCAGCCGCCGCCGTGCGGGCCCGGGCCGCGCCCGTGCCGCGCGCCTCGGCGTCGCGCTGCGGCCGAGCTCGTTCGGCGACGCAAGCCCCCTTCGCACCGCTTGAGACCCCGACAGGACCGTCCGTGGAACGCTTCACCATCTCGCTCGACGACCGCCTGGCCGAGCAGTTCGACGCCTGGATGGCCGAGCACCGCTACGCCAACCGCTCCGAGGCCGTGCGCGACCTGCTGCGCGCCGAGATCGGCAAGGCGCAGTTGCAGACGAGCGTCGGCCGCCATTGCGTGGCTTGCCTGTCGTACGTCTTCAACCACCACGAACGCGAACTCGCCGAGCGGCTGACGGCGCTGCAGCACGCGCACCACGACCTGACGATCTCGGTGATGCATGCGCACCTCGACCATGAGCACTGCCTCGAGACGGCCATCCTGCGCGGTCCGAGCGTCGACGTCAGCCGCTTCGCCGACGCGGTGTGCGCCGAGCGCGGCGTCCACCACGGCAAGCTCAACATCATCGGCGTCGACCTCCACGAGCCGCACGGCGACGGCCGGCGCGGCCGCCGCCGCGACGCCGCTGCGCACGTCCACGTCAAGCCGTCGACCTGAGCGGTCGCTCGCGCTTGCGGCCGCAGTTACCGGCGTTTTCTCGCGGTGCTCGCCGTGACCGAGCGAAGCGGACCACCGCATC
>CAXUDL010000069.1:0-13111 GCA_964249855.1 uncultured Rhizobacter sp.
TCGGCGCGAAGAAGGCCTTCGTCGCGCTGGTCGAGCGGCTGCGCTCGCTGCTCGCGGAAGCCGAGCGCCGCAGCGTCGAGATCCAGTCGATGCTCTCGGCGTCGTTCGCCAAGCTGAACGCCGAGTTCGGCTTCAGCCTGGCGATCGGCGATCCGCCCGACCTCGACGGCTTCTTCGAGGAACTGGCGCTGATCGACCGCAGCTACGTCCAGTACCTCGGCCTCACGCAGGCGCTGCGACTGTCGAACGCCAAGTTCATGGAGCAGTTCCGCCGCATGCTCGTCTCGAAGCTGCGTGTCGTCTTCGAGGGCGCGTCGAGCGAGCTCGAGCTCTGGAACCGCGGCGCGTCGGCGCAGGTCGACTCGCAGCTCCGCGACCGCCGCAAGGCGTTTCGCCGCCGCCGCGAGACGCTCGAGCGCGTGCAGACGGCGTCGGGCGAACTCGAGTCGCGGCTCGACGAGCTCACGACGCAGGACGAACGGCTGCAGGGCTTCGAGCGCCGGGTCGAGGCGCTGATCGCGGCACTGCACGACGACCAGCCCGCCGCGAGCGACACGGCGGCCGGCCCGAGCGCCGCCGCGGCGGCGACGGTGGTCGACATCGAGCTCGTCAGCGTCCCGGTGCCGCTGGCGCCTTGAGCCCGCGCCCGGCCGAGGCGCCGGTCTCGCCGCCGTTCGCCGAGACGCTAATCGCTTGGCAGCGCGAGCACGGCCGCCACGCGCTGCCGTGGCAGAACACCCGCGATCCGTACCGCGTCTGGCTGTCCGAGATCATGTTGCAGCAGACGCAGGTCGGCGTCGTGCTGGGCTACTACGCGCGCTTCCTCGCGCGCTGTCCCGATGTGCGTGCACTCGCCGCCGCCGGGCAGGACGAGGTGCTCGCACTCTGGAGCGGCCTCGGGTATTACGGCCGTGCGCGCAACCTGCACCGGTGCGCGCAGGTGGTCGTCGACGAGCACGGCGGCGTCTTCCCGTCGACGAGCGAGGCGCTCGCGCGGCTGCCCGGCATCGGCCGCTCGACCGCGGCGGCGATCGCGGCGTTCTGCTTCGGCGAGCGTGTCGCCATCCTCGACGGCAACGTCAAGCGCGTGCTGACGCGGCTGCTGGCGTTCGACGGCGATCTCGCCGAGGCATCGCAGGAGCGCGCGCTCTGGCGCGAGGCGACGCGGCTGCTGCCCGAGCGAGGCGTCGAGGCGTACACCCAGGGCTTGATGGACCTCGGCGCGACGCTCTGCGCGCCGCGTTCGCCGGCGTGCCTGCTCTGCCCCGTGCAGGCGATCTGCGAGGCGGCGCGCCGCGGCACGCAATCGCGCTATCCGGTCAAGACCCGCCGCCTCGTTCGCGGGCGCCGCGAGCACGTCTGGCTCTGGCTCGCATGGCGCGGCCGGATCCGGCTCGTCGACCGGCCCGCGACCGGCGTCTGGGCCGGCCTCTGGAGCCTGCCGGAGTTCGTCGATGCCGAGGCGTTCGACCGTGCGACCGCGGCCTGGCCGGGCGCGCCCGAGCCGCTGCCGGCCGTGCGCCATGCGCTCACCCATTTCGACTGGACGCTGCGGCCGGTGCGCTGGACGCTCGCGCCGACCACGCCGAGCGCCACGGTGGCCGTCATCGCCGATTCCCTCGGCCCCGGCCGCTGGTGCACGCTCGACGAAGCGCTCGCCGGCCCGCTGCCCGCGCCGCTCAGGAAACTGTTGACGGGAACGTGGCTTGCCGCCGAGGCGGTTCCCCGCCATCCGCAGACGACGACCAT
Organism: uncultured Rhizobacter sp.; assembly: GCA_964249855.1. Classification (GTDB taxonomy): domain Bacteria; phylum Pseudomonadota; class Gammaproteobacteria; order Burkholderiales; family Burkholderiaceae_C; genus LMDS01. Next base: position 1,750 of record CAXUDL010000069.1, read on the forward strand.
GCCCGACGACCCGACCGGCACGCATCCGGCGCCGACGCCCGACGACATGCGGAAAGCCCTCGACGCCATTCCCGAGGGCCCGAACATCGAGGCCGACCCCGACGCGCTGAAGGCAGCGAAAGGCGAGGTGCCGCTCGAAGGCCGGCACGCCGATGCGCCGCCCGACGCCGCATCCTGATCGATTCGTTCGCTTCCGTTCCCGAGGACTTCCATGCCCCAGACCAGCACCGCCGACACCGAGGACGCCTCGGGCAAGCCGATCGAATCGGCGACCGATCCGCAGGTCACGAAAACCGGCTCGACGCACGCCAGCGTGACGGGCGAGATCGCGCCGCGGCTTCCGCACGAGCACGACGAGTCGTCCGACAGCGGCACCCGCCCACCCGATCCACAGATCGAGCAGGCGGCGCGCGACCAGCAGAGCTCCAAGGAGCAGACCGACCGCGGCGAGGCGACCGACGCGACGTACGCGCGTCACCTGCGCGGCCACGCCGGCGACGCCTGAGCGCCGTCACGCGCGTGGACGACCGCGTCGACGCCGTCCCGCTGCGCCGCCCGACGGGGCGACGACACCCCGCCGACGCTGCACGGGAATGCAGGTTGCCGGAATGGTCGACCACTTCAGGAGGTCCCATGTCCCACCCGTCCCACCCGTCCCGGCTGTCCCGCAGAACCCTCGTCGTCGGCAGCGCCGCCGTCGCCACGCTCTTCTCGTCCCGTCCCGTGCTCGCCCAACGCACCGCGGCGATGGGCGAGGGCAGCGATTGGTTCACGAGCGTTCAGACACAGCACGCCATGATCGCGAAGTCGTTCGACGCACTGCTCGCGACCAAGTCCGGCCCGCCGAAGGCGAGCCTGCTGAAAGCGATCGCCTACCAGCTGACCGCGCACTCGACGGCCGAGGAGAACGTCCTTTATCCGCTGATCGCGCAGAACGGCATGCAGGCCGATGCCGACAAGCTCTACCTCGACCAGGCGCACGCCAAGATCCTGAACGCCGAGATCGACATGAACGCGCTCCTCAACCAGTCGGGCGACTCCTGGAAGGACGCCGCGCGCACGCTGCAACAGGCCGTCCTCAAGCACGCCAAGGAGGACGAGGAAGGCAACTACTACCCGCAGCTGCGCCAGAAGCTGTCGCCGACGCAGACGTCGATCGTCAGCAGCCAGTTCAAGGTGCAGTTCGCGTCGGTGAGGCCGGCTGCGATCGTCTGATCCTTCGGCGCGCTACTCCGCACCGGGCCGGTCGACCGCGAGGCGACCGGCCTTTCGCCGTCCGCACCGTGCGGCTACGCGGTCTCGCGCGCGCCGCCGGTCTGCAGCCGCCAGAGCGTCGAGAACATGCCTTCGTCCTCCTGCAGCTCCGACGGCGGTCCGTCCTGCACGATCCGGCCGCCGTCGACGACGACGATGCGGTCGAACGACGACAACGTCGACAGCCGGTGCGCCACCGCGATGACGGTGCGGCCGCGCATCAGCCGCTCGAGCGACGCCTGGACCTCGCTCTCCGATTCGCTGTCGAGCGCCGACGTCGCCTCGTCGAGCAGCAGGATCGGCGCGTTCTTGAGGAAGGCGCGCGCCAGGCCGATGCGCTGCCGCTGGCCGCCCGACACCTTGGCGCCGCGCTCGCCGACGACGGTGTCGTAGCCGTCGGGCAGCGCCTCGATGAAGTCGTGGCATGCGGCTTCGCGCGCCGCCGTCACGACCTCGGCGTGCGTGGCGAGCGGCCGGCCGACGCGGATGTTGTCCGCGACCGAGCGGTGCAGCAGCGAGATCTCCTGCGGCACGACGGCGATCGCGTCGCGCAGGCTGTCCTGGCGCACGCTCGCGATCGGCTGGCCGTCGATGACGATGCGCCCGGTGGAGACGTCGTCGAGCCGCTGCAGCAGCGCGATCAGCGTCGACTTGCCGGCGCCCGACGGCCCGACGATGCCGACCTTCTGGCCGCCCGGCACGTACAGGTTGAAGTGGCTGAAGACCTTGTGGCCGTTCTCGTACGAGAAGCTGACGTTCTCGAGCCGGATGTCGCCGCGGCCCGCGCGGAAGTCGCGTGCGCCGGGCGCGTCGGCGACTTCGTTGGCGCCGGCGACGACATCGAGCATCTCGCCGATGACGCCGAAATGCTGAGACGCCTCGACCAGCGCCAGCGCGAAGTCGCGCGAGCCGTGCAGGATCCGGAAGGTGAGCGCGCTGATGACGACGACGTCGCCCGGCGTCGCCGCACCGCTCTGCCACGAATGGATCGCCCAGCCGAGCATGCCGCCGGCCATCAGCCACAGGCAGACGTCGTGCATGACGCGCGCCTTCTCGAGGTACATCCAGCTGTGCCGCTGCGCCTTGGCCTCGATGCCGAACGCACCCTGCAGGCGCCGGTATTCGCGGTCGCGGGCCGAGAACGCCTTCACCGTCCACATGTTGGCGACGACGTCGGTCACGTCGCCGCCGACGCGTGCCGACTCGCGTGCGAATGTCTGGTGCAGCGGCCGGCCACGGACGCCGAATGCGGTGATCGTCGCGCCGACGACGACCGCGAAGCCGATCAGCGCGAGCGCCATCCGCACGTCGACGGTGCAGAGCACGACCACCGCGCCGATGAAGTCGATGCACGGCGGCACGATCTTCCAGGTCAGCGTGCCCACGATCGCGCCGACCGACCCGGCGGTCGACGTGACGCGGCTGCCGAGCGCGCCCGACAGGTGGCGGCTGAAGTAGCGCAGCGGGTGGCCGGAGAGGTGGCGGAAGAGGTCGAGCCGGATGTCGACGCCGGTCGCGACGATCGTGCGGCAGCCGATGATGCCGGCGAGCCGCCAGAGCACGCTCTCGAGGGCGATCAGCGCGATGAAGATGCGCAGCCAGTGCCAGATGCCCGGGTCCTGGCGGTCGCCGGTCGACATCGCGTCGACGACGAGCTTCATGCCGTACTGCACGCCGACCGCCGATGTCGCCGCGGCACAGATGAGCGCGAGCAGGACGAGGAAGGCCCAGCGGCGGCGCAGGGCGTACGACAGCAGGAACGGGATCGGACGCGTGTGCAGGTGCGGCACCGGGATCGTGCGCAGCCGGACCACGTTGGACTCAGCGGCTTTCTGCATGGTCGGCGAGGCGGCGTGCGGCGGGTGCGGGCCGTGCGGCCGACACGGCCTGGGCGACGCGCTGCTGCTGGCGCGTCAGCTCGTCGGCGAGCGCGGTGCAGACCGGCCGCCGGCCGTCCGGTCCGGCGTAGCCGACGAGCCCGGTCGGGCAGTGGCGCTCGTCGGTCCAGCCCGGATAGTCGGCGACCGGATAGAGGCAGACGCCTTCGATCGGCACGCCGGCCTGGAGCGCCGCGATCACTTCGTCGCCGACGTAGCGCAGCCAGGGAGTCCGGGCGTCGGCTTCCGCACCGGTCTCGGCGACCAGGATCGGCCGCTGCGGGAACTTCGCCGCGACGTCGGCGAGCAGCTCGCGCAAGGGCCGGAAGCGCGGGTCCGCCGGCGCAATCGTCCGGCCGTGGCCGTCGCCGCCGTGTTCCCACTGGTTGTCGGAGTAGTGGTTCACGCCGACGATGTCGAGGTACCGCGGATCGCCGCCCAGCCCGGGCCAGAGTTCGCCGGTGAGGAGCAGCCAGCCGTCGAACTGCGCGCGGTTGTACGAGGCCGCCGCTTCGACGTGGTCGGGCGATCCGGGGTGCGTGCGGATCAGCGGATCGGTCTGGACGAAGCGGGCGCGCGAGTCGACGTCGCGGATCGCCTCGATGCCCGCGATCGCCGCGCGCGTGAGCTGGTGCTTCAGCTCGAGCCCGCGGCCGGTCGCGAGCGGGCTGATCAGCCCGTGCTCGCCGCCGGCCCACGACCAGTACGACGCCTCGTTGACGACGCAGTAGAACGGCACGGCGTCGGTCTCCTGCCGCACGACGGTCGCGGTCGCCCGCGCGAAACGGGCGAAGGCATCGACGAACGACGGCCGCCAGATGTCGACATGGTCGGGATAGCCGTAGTGGCACAGGTCCCAGACGACCTGCGTGCGTTGCCCGTCGGCGCCGTCGCCGCGCGCGGCGCGCAGCATCGGCAGGAAGCTCGAGAAGTCGAAGTGCCGCGGCTCGGCCTCGATGCGGTGCCAGCGCAGGCCGTCGCGGACGCTGCGGATGCCGTGGCGGCGCAGTGCCGCATAGTCGGCGGCGGCGAAGCGGTCATGGGCGCAGGCCTCGATCAGGTCGAGGCGGCGATTGTCGTCCCCGCGGCGGTGCGAGGCGCATTCGAATCCGCCGAGGAAGAAGGTGTCGAAGAGCCTGGGGCTGTGCATGGGACGGCGACCGACAGCGCGCTGGCTGCAGAAAGGGAAGCCTCTCGGCGGGCAACCGGGCCGTCGGTGACAACCCGCACTCGAGGCGGATCGCCGGCAACTCGCGTTCCTGTGGGTGCCGGTGCGGCCGGGGCGTCGGTGCCTGTGACCGTATCCGGCGCGACCGAGCGGCGGCGGGGAACATCGCCATGAGAGAGGCGCGACGCGCAGCGTCGTCGTGTCGACGCCCGCGTATCTGCAACGAGGGGTTACGTCGTCCTCGGCTGCGGCGCGGGCGCGCCTTGTTCGTCGGCCGGTTTCACTCGCGACCGTCGAGCTCGCGATGGCGGACGAGGGTCGCGGCGCGGTCGCCGAAGCGCGCCGCGAGCTGCAGCGCGAGGTAGACCGAGCGGTGCTGGCCGCCGGTGCAGCCGATCGCGACCGTCAGATAGCTGCGCTGGTCGAGCGCGAACGCGGGCAACCAGCGCTCGAGGAAGTCGCCGATCTGCGTCAGCATGTCGCCGACCTCGGCGTGGCCGCGCAGGAAGTCGGCGACCGGCGCGTCGCGGCCGGTGAGCGGCCGCAGCTCGGGAACGTAGTACGGATTCGGCAGCACGCGGACGTCGAACACGTAGTCGGCATCGAGCGGCACGCCGTGCTTGAACGCGAAGCTCTCGAAGACGAGCGTCGGGCCCGAGCCGGCGACACGGACCATGTCGCGCACCCAGGCGCGGAGCTGCGCCGGGCGGAGCTGGCTGGTGTCGACGACGGTCGAGACCTCGCGCAGTGCCGCCAGCAGTTCGCGCTCGAGCTCGATCGCGTCGACGAGCGCCCGGCGCGTCGGTGCGTTGCGCTCCACGCGCCGGCGCTCGGGCGTGCGCCGCGCCGCGCCGGCGTCGGTCAGCGGATGCGGGCGCCGCGTCTCGGAGAAACGGCGGACCAGCGCGTCGGTGCTCGCGTCGAGGAAGAGCACGTGCGTCGCGATGCCTTCGCCGCGGAGCTGCGCGAGCAGCGGCAAGAGCAGGTGCGGCAGCGAATCGGCGCTGCGCACGTCGACCGCGATCGCGAGCCGGCGGTCGAGCCGTTCGTGCTCGAGGCGCACGCAGTCGCGCAGCAGTTCGGGCGGCAGGTTGTCGACGCAGAAGAAGCCGGCGTCCTCGAGCGCATGCAGCGCCACCGACTTGCCGGACCCCGAGATGCCGGTCACGAGCACGACCTCGTGCAGCGACGACGGCCGGGCGGACGTCATCGGCGCTTGCGGTCCGGCCGCTGCGGCGGCTCGGCGGCGACCTCGAGCATCTCCTGGGCGTGCGCGAGGCTCGTTCCCGAGAGCCGTTCACCGCCGAGCATCCGCGCGATCTCGGCGACGCGCGTCTCGCCCGCGACCGCGTCGACCGCGCTCAGCGTCGCGCCGCCCTGAAGGCGCTTCGCGACGACGAAATGGTGGTCGGCGCAGGCGGCGACCTGCGGCAGGTGGGTGACGGCGAGCACCTGGCGTTCGCGGCCGAGCTGCTTCATCAGCCGGCCGACGGTCTCGGCGACCGCGCCGCCGACGCCGGCGTCGATCTCGTCGAAGATCAGCGTTCCGGCGCTCGTCTCGCGGTCGGCCGCGGCGCTCGTCGTCACCGCGATCGCGAGCGCGATGCGCGACAGCTCGCCGCCCGACGCGACCTTGGCGAGCGGCCGCGGCGTGCTGCCGGCATGGCCGGCGACGCGGAACTCGGCCGCCTCGAGGCCGAACGACTGCGGCGCGTCCTGCGGCAGCAGCGCGACCTCGAAGCGGCCGCCGCCCATGCCGAGCTGCTGCATGACCTGCGTGACCGCCGCGGAGAGCTTCGGCGCGGCGGCACGGCGCGCCGCCGAGACGCGGTCGGCCTCGGCGCGGTAGTCGGCGAGCGCGGCGTCGGCGTCGCGGGCGAGCGCGTCGGCGTCGGTGGCGACGTCGAGCGCACGCAGCTCGTCCTTCCACTGCGCGAGCAGTGCCGCGAGCTCGGCCGGCGGGCGGCGATGGCGGCGGGCGAGGCCGAGCCACGCCGACATGCGGTCGTCGAGCGCCTGCAGTCGTTCGGGCTCGAGCTCGGCATGGTGCAGGTAGCCGCCGAGCGTGTGGCCGGCGTCCTGCAGCTGGGCCTGCGCGCTCTGCAGCACCTCGATCGCGCCGGCGAGCGACGCGTCGAAGGCGGCGACGTCGTCGAGCGCGTCGAGCGCCCGGGCGACGCGCGACTCGGCGCTGTCGTCGTCCTCGGACACCGCATTGCGGGCGCGCTGCACCGCGTCGATCAGCGCCTGCGCGTTGGCGAGCCGCTTGTGCTCGGCCTCGAGCTCGCTCCATTCGTCGTCGCCGGGAGCGAGCCGGCCGACCTCGTCGATCTGCCACGCGAGCCGCTCGCGCTCGCGGTCGCGTTCGGCCTGCCGGGTGCCGGCCGCGGCGAGCGCCTCGGTCGCCGTCCGCCAGCGCGACCAGAGCGCTTGGATCCGGTCGGTCGCGACGCCGGCCGCGCCGTCGAGCAGCGCGCGGACCGCCGGCGCGCGGGTCAGGCTCTGCCAGGCGTGCTGGCCGTGCAGGTCGAGGAGGTGGTCGGCGGCCTCGCGGAGCTGTGCGATCGTCGCCGCGCTGCCGTTGACCCATGCCCGGCTCTTGCCCTGCGTGTCGATCGTCCGGCGCAGCAGCAAGGTGCCACCCTCGGCGTCGAAGCCGGCGGCGTCGAGCCAGCCGACGAGGCCGGCCGGCACGTCGAATTCGGCGCTGATGTCGGCACGCGCCGTGCTTTCGCGGACGACGCCCGCGTCGCCGCGGCTGCCGAGCGCGAGCTGCAGCGCGTCGACGAGGATCGACTTGCCGGCGCCGGTCTCGCCGGTCAAGACCGAGAAGCCGTCGTCGAAGTCGACCTCGAGGGCGCCGACGATGACGAAATCGCGGAGCGAGAGGCGGCGGAGCATGGCGGCGCGGGGCGTCCGGGCGGTCAGGCGACGCCGGAATTCCAGTGGAGCTTGCGGCGCAGCGTCGCGTAGTAGCTCCAGCCGTGCGGATGGAGGAAGCGGACCTGGTGCGGCGAGCGGCGCACGCGGACGCGGTCGCCGTGCTGCAGGCTCGCGAGCGACTGCATGTCGAAGCTGACGGTCGCGTCGCGGCCGGACACGATCTCGATGCCGACCTCGACCGTGTCGGGCAGGACGATCGGCCGGTTCGACAGGTCGTGCGGCGCGATCGGCACCATCACCCAGCCCGCGATCCCCGGGTGCAGGATCGGGCCGCCGGCCGAGAGCGCATACGCCGTCGAGCCGGTCGGGGACGCGATGATCAGCCCGTCGGAGCGGAAGTTGCCGACGAACTCGTCGCCGACCTCGACCTTCAGCTCGACCATGCTCGCCGACGCGCCGCGGCTGACGACGACGTCGTTCATCGCGAAGCCTTCGAAGATCGAGTCGGCCTCGCGCACGACCTCGCCTTCGAGCATCGTGCGGCGTTCCTCCTCGTAATGGCCGGCGAGCATCGGCGCGAGCGCCTCGGCGTATTCGGCGAGGTTGACGTCGGTGATGAAGCCGAGCCGGCCCTGGTTGATGCCGACCAGCGCGGTGCCGAAGCGGGCGAGCTGGCGGGCGATGCCGAGCATCGTGCCGTCGCCGCCGACGACGACCGCCACGTCGCAATCGCGGCCGAGTTCCTCGACGCTGAGCGCGCCGAAATCGGCGATGCCGGTGTTGACCGCGGTCTGCTTCTCGAGCGAGACCTCGAGGCCTTGCGCGAGCAGGAATCGGGCGACTTCCTCGAGCATCGCACGCATGCCGAGCGCCTGGTGCTTCCCCACGAGACCCGCGTGTCGGAACCGGCTTTCCATGCGGACGATTACACCACAGCGACCCTTTTCAGCCGGCGCCGAAGCCCCGCGCTCCTACAATCGAAGAGATGCTCGACCAGCGTGCCCGCACCCTCCTGAAAGCGCTCGTGGAACGCTATATCGCGGACGGGCAGCCGGTCGGTTCGCGGACGCTTTCGCGGGCGAGCGGACTCGAGCTGTCGCCGGCGACGATCCGGAACGTCATGGCCGATCTCGAGGATCTCGGCCTCATCGTCAGCCCGCACACCAGCGCCGGTCGGATTCCGACGGCCCGCGGCTACCGGCTGTTCGTCGACACGATGCTGACCGCGCAGCCGCAGCCGCTCGCGTCGGCGACGCCGCCCGACCTGAAGCCCGACCAGCCGCAGCGCGTCATCGCCAACGCGGCGCAGCTGCTGTCGAACCTGTCGAGCTTCGTCGGCATCATCACCGCGCCGCGCAAGGCGAGCGTGTTCCACCACATCGAGTTCATGCGGCTCTCCGAACGCCGCGTGCTGGTCATCCTCGTCGCGCCCGACGGTGACGTGCAGAACCGCGTCGTCTTCACGGCGCAGGACTACACGCCCGGGCAGTTGCAGGAGGCGAGCCAGCACCTGACCGCGCACTACGCCGGCCGCACGATCGAGGAAGTGCGCGAGCGCCTGCGCACCGAGGTCGACGCGCTGCGCGACGAGATCGCCGCGCTGATGCAGGCCGCGGTGCAGGCGGGCACCGAGGCGCATGCCGACAGCCAGGAGCAGGTCGTGATCTCGGGCGAGCGCAACCTGCTCACGGTGCAGGACTTCTCGAGCGACATGGGCAGCCTGCGCAAGCTCTTCGACCTCTTCGAGCAGAAGACCCAGCTCATGCGCCTGCTCGAGGGCAGCAGCCGCGCCGAGGGCGTCCGCATCTACATCGGCGGCGAGAGCCGCGTCGTGCCGTTCGAGGAACTGTCGGTCGTCTCTGCGCCCTACGAGGTCAACGGCCAGGTCGTCGGCACGCTCGGCGTCATCGGCCCGACGCGCATGGCCTACGACCGCATGATCCAGATCGTCGACATCACGTCGAAGCTCGTCAGCAACGCGCTCAGCGCGAAGTAGGGCGTCGGAAGCCGCTGCCTACAATCCGTGGCGCGGGCCGTTAGCTCAGTTGGTCAGAGCAGAGGACTCATAATCCTTTGGTCGTTGGTTCGAGCCCAACACGGCCTACCAACGACAAGAGCGATCTGTGTCGCACGGACCTCTTCGCGAACATCGAGGAACCGCTCGGTCTCGAAGACCATCGCGCCCGACCGGCACGTTTGCGTGGGCGTCGGCCTGTGGAAGACAGCGTCGGTCCGTGGCGTGTCCCGTCAAGGCTGGGACGGGCTCCAGATCGGAACCTCGGTCGCCTTCAGCTCGCGGGCGATGAGGCCGGCGTCGCGGAAGGTGTCGGCGATCCGCTGCAGCTCGGCCAGGCCCTCGCGCTGCACCGGCACGATCGCGTAGCTGCGGCGCGCGTTGATCTGCTCGACCACCTCGGGCGCCACGTTGCCCCAGAGCGGCGACAGGCGCTGCGCCGCGTCCTTCGGATTCGCCTTGACCCAGAGGCCCGTTCGCTGCAGTTCGTCGAAGACGGCGCGCAGCACGTCGGGATGGGCCTTCGCATAGGCGGTCGTCGTGGTGTAGTAGCGCGCGTACTCGACGCCCGTGCTGCGGCCGTCGGCGAGCACGCGACTGCGTCCGCCGCTCAGCTGCCCGCCGAGCAGCGGGTCCCAGATCGCGAGCGCGTCGACCGCGCCGGTCGCGTACGCGGTCGCGCCGTCCTGCGCCTCGAGGAAGCGCAGGTCGACGTCGCCGGTCTTCAGCCCGGCCTGCTTCAGCGCGGTGAGCAGCAGGTAGTGCGCACCCGCGCCCTTGAGCACCGTGACACGCTTGCCCTTGAGGTCCGCGATCGAACGCGCCGGCGAATCGACGGGCACGATCACCGCCTGCGCGCTGGGCGCAGAGGTCTCCTTCGCGAAGTAGGTCAGCGGCGCGTCGGCGGCCTGCGTGAACAACGCATAGGCATCGGCGACGTCGGCATGGATGTCGACGCTGCCGCTGTTGAGCGCCTGGAGCAGCGCATTGCCGTTGAGCTCGTGCCAGCTGACGTCGACGCCGAGCGGTGCGAGCTTCTTCTCGAGCGTGCCGTTCTGCTTGATCAGGGTGAGCAGCGTCGATGAACGCTGGTAGCTGATGCGCACCGTCTCTCGGGCGTGCGCGAGGGACAGGGTCAGCGCCAGTGCGGCAGCGACGAGCGCGCTGCGACGACGGATGGAGATCGCGGTCATGGAGGTGCTCCGGTCAGGCTGTGGAAATGTCGCGGTGCGCCGGCTCCGCCGCGGTGTCGGCGGCGGTGCCGAGCCGCAGCTGCCGCGCCGCATGCCCGGCGGGCAGGCGTGCGCCGCGGCCGAACAGCTTGTGGCGCAGCGTGCCGTCGGCGTACGAGCGGGGGTAGCGGCCGCGCCGCTGCAGCTCCGGCACGACCAGCTCGACGATGTCGCGGATCGTCTCGTGCGCGATCGCGTAGGTGAGGTTGAAGCCGTCGATGCCGGTCTCGTCGACCCAGGCTTCGAGCTGGTCGGCGACCTGGCGCGGGTCGCCGGTGAGCACCGGCCCGCGCCCGCCGAGGCCGACGAAGCGCGCTGCCTCGCCGACCGTCCAGCGACGCGCGGGATCGGCTGCGCTGAACGACGCGAGCGCGGTGCGACCGGCATCGGTGTCGATGTACTCGATCGTCGCGTCGAGCGCGAAGCGACCGAAGTCGACGCCCGTCCAGCCGGACAGCAATGCGAGCGACGCCTCGACATCGATGTAGCGCTCGTAGTCGGCCTGCTTCGCGCGGGCGTCGGCCTCGCTCGGGCCGGTGACGACCAGCGCCTGCGCGTAGATCAGCAAGCCGGCGGGATCGCGGCCGGCCTCGGCCGCGGCCCGGCGCAGCGACGTCGCCTGCTTCGCGACGATCGCTTTCGTCGGGCCGCTGACGAACACGCATTCCGCATGCCGCGCCGCGAAGCGCGTGCCCCGCGACGAGGTGCCGGCCTGGTAGAGCACCGGCGTGCGCTGCGGCGACGGCTCGCTCAGGTGGATGCCCGGCACGTCGTAGTGCGCGCCATGGTGCGCGATCGGACGGACGCGCGCCGGGTCCACGTAGATTCCGCTCGCGCGGTCGCGGCGCACCGCGTCGTCCGCCCAGCTGTGCTCCCAGAGCTTGTAGACGACCTCGAGGTATTCGTCGGCCTGGTCGTAGCGATCGTCGTGCGG
>CAXUDL010000070.1:0-13106 GCA_964249855.1 uncultured Rhizobacter sp.
GGGAGAACGCGTCGAACACCGGATCGAGGTCGTGCATCGCGTGGCCGAGCTTGTTGACGGCGTTCGCGAGCGGCACGGTCAGCCGGCCGTCGGCATCCTGCGCGCCCTCCTCGAAGAAAACGCCGATGCGGTTGGCCGAGGCCTCGAAGTAGGCGTCCTTCGCATGCCGCTGGTCGCGCGTCGAGAAGACCGTGCCGCGGGCCGCGGGCGCGTGTTCCTCGACGAGCGCGAGCGCACGGTTGCGCAGCGCCTCGCAGCGCGCCGCGTCGACGAATCCCTCGAGGACGACGACGCCGTCGCGCGCGTAGGCGGCAGCCGCGTCGGGCGCCAGGCCCTGCGTGTCGTTCCAGGTGTTGCGGTGGATCATGACGTCCTCGGAAGTGGCGGACCGGCGGCGATTCTGCCCGCCGCGGCGTCACCGCAGCGGTGCCGCGAGCGCCCAGTCGATGTGCTCGCGGACGAGCGCGTCCGCGGAGTCATGCGCTGCGGCGAGCGCTGCGCGCAGCGCCCGGTCGTCGGCGGCGCGCAATGCATTGCCGCTGACGACCGCGAGATTGCGCTGCCAGCGTGCGAAGCCGATGCGGCGGGTCGCGCTGCCCTCGGTCCGCCGCAGGAACGCAGCCTCGTCCCAGGACCAGAAGCCGAGCAGCGTCGGCGCGGCGAAGGCCTCGCGGACGTCGAAATCGGGCAAGCCGCTCCTGCCGGCGAACTTGTTCCACGGACAGACGAGCTGGCAGTCGTCGCAACCGTAGACGCGGTTGCCGATCAGCGGCCGGAGCGCGAGCGGGATCGGGCCGGGGTGCTCGATGGTGAGGTACGAGATGCAGCGGCGCGCGTCGAGCCGGCCGGGGCCGAGGATCGCCTGCGTGGGACAGACGTCGATGCAGGCGCTGCAGCTGCCGCAATGCGCCTCGACCGGCGGCGTCGTCGGCAGCGGCAGGTCGACGAAGATCTCGCCGAGGAAGAACATCGAGCCGGCGTCGCGGTGCAGCGCGAGCGTGTGCTTGCCGCGCCAGCCGATGCCGCTCTTCGCCGCGAGCTCGACCTCGAGCACCGGCGCCGAATCGGTGAAGACGCGGTGGCCGAACGGCCCGACGCGCTCGGCGAGCCTGTCGGCGAGACGCTGCAGGCGCGAGCGCAGCACCTTGTGGTAATCGCGGCCGCGGGCGTAGAGCGACACGACGGGGCGCGACGCGTCGCCGAGGCGCCGCCATTCGATCGCCTGCCAGTCGACGGGCGTCGCCGCGGGCAGATAGTCCATGCGCACGGTGACGACGCGGACGGTGCCGGGCACGAGCTCGGCCGGCCGCGCGCGGCGCAGACCGTGCGCCGCCATGTAATCCATCGCGCCGTGGAAACCGTTGTCGAGCCATGCCGTCAACCCGGGCTCCGCATGCGCCAGGTCCACGTCCGCCACCCCGATCTGGGAAAATCCGAGCGCGCCCGCCCAGCCGCCGAGCTCGTCGAGCACCGACGCCCCGAGCGTCGCGACGGCGTCGCCCTTCTCCTCCACGGTGTCCATGTGCCGATTCTAGAAAGCCGCATCCAGCACTGGCCCGACGAGGCGGCCTGCGCCCGCGCCGCCGCCACGCTGGCGCATCGCGGCGGGCTCAGCGACGCCTTCATCGAACTGCACGGGCCGCTCGGTGCCGGCAAGACGACGTTCGCCCGCCACCTGCTGCAGGCGCTCGGCGTGGGCGGCCGCATCAAGAGCCCGACCTATGCCGTGCTCGAGGCGTACAGGTCGGGCGTCGGCGGCGGCCGAGACGCCGGTGCCGGCGAGGCCGGTGATGCCGACCCGGAAGCGTTCGACATCTTTCACTTCGACTTCTACCGCTTCGACGACCCGCAGGAATGGGAGGACGCGGGCTTCCGCGACGTGTTCGCCGGGCCGGGTCTGAAGCTCGCCGAGTGGCCCGAGAAGGCGGCCGGGTTGCTGCCGCCGGCCGACCTCGCGATCACGATCGAGCCGCGCGAGGGCGACGCGCGCTCGGTGCGCCTCGATGCGCGCTCGGCGCTCGGACGGGCGCTGCTGCCATGAGGCGCGACGCGGTGTCCCAACGCGGCTGCGACGTGCGCGGCGCGGAGGCGGCGCCGTGACGCGAGCCGCCCGCGCCGTGGCCCCGCACCGAGGCGCCTCGCGCGAGCACGCGGCGATCGCCTCGCGCCGGCGCGCCTTGCGCAGCATGGGCGCGGCAGTGCTGTTGCTGGGCGTGCGCGACATCGCCGCGGGCGCCGAGATCGTCGCCGTGCGCGTCTGGCCGGCCGCCGACTACACCCGCGTCACGATCGAGTCCGACGCCGCGCTCGCCGAGAAGCACTTCATCGCCGACAACCCGAACCGGCTCGTCATCGACATCGACGGCCTCGAGCTCAGCCCGGCGCTGCGCGAGCTCGTCGGCAAGGTGCAGGCCGACGACCCGTTCATCGCCGGCGTGCGCATCGGCCAGAACCAGCCGCGCGTCGTGCGGATGGTGATCGACCTCAAGCAGGCGACCGCGCCGCAGCTCTTCACCCTCACGCCCGTCGCCGCGTACCGGCACCGCCTCGTCTTCGACCTGCGCCCGACCGAAGCGCCCGATCCGCTGCTCGCGCTGATCCGCGACAAGGAGCGCGCCGAGCAGGCGGCGGCGAAGTCGGTCGAGGACGCGCTCGGCGAGTTCATCGGGCGGATGGGCGAGCGACCGGGCGCCGGCAGCGCGATGCCGCCGCCGGTCGCAGCGGCGCCGCCGCCCGTGATCGCCCCGCCCCTAGTCGTCGCACCGCCGCCACCGGTGGTCGCCGCCGCACCGACGCGTCCGCCGCCGCTGCCGCCGCTCGTTCCCGGAGGCAGGCTGCCGCCGGTCGTGCAGGGCAGGATCGACCGCCTCGTCGTCGTCGCGATCGACCCCGGCCACGGCGGCGAGGACCCGGGCGCGAGCGGGCCGAGCGGGCTGCACGAGAAGGACGTGGTGCTGCAGATCGCGCTGCAGCTGCGCGACCGGCTCAACGCCGTGCCGAACATGCGCGCGATGCTGACGCGCGACTCCGACTTCTTCGTGCCGCTGCACGAGCGCGTCAGGAAGGCGCAGCGCGTGCAGGCCGACCTGTTCGTCTCGATCCACGCCGACGCCTTCATCACACCGCAGGCGCGCGGTGCGTCGGTGTTCGCGCTGAGCCAGGGCGGTGCGTCGAGCGCGGCGGCGCGCTGGATGGCCAACCGCGAGAACCAGGCCGATGCGGTCGGCGGCGTCAACGTCGCGGCGAAGGACGCGAACGTGCTGCGCGCGCTGCTCGACATGAGCACCACGGCGCAGATCCGCGACAGCCTGAAGCTCGGCGGCGAGGTGCTCGGCCAGATCGGCCGCGTCGGCAGGCTGCACAAGGGCAGCGTCGAGCAGGCGAGCTTCGCGGTGCTGAAGGCGCCCGACATTCCGTCGATCCTCGTCGAATCGGCGTTCATCTCGAACCCGGACGAGGAAGCGAAGCTGCGCGACCCGGACTACCAGCAGCAGCTCGTGCAGGCGCTCACGGTCGGCATCCAGCGGTACTTCTCGAGGAACCCGCCGCTCGCGCGGAGCCGGCAGCTGTAGCGCGCGGGCGTGGCGCGGTCGGGCGTCGCCGTGCGGTTAGGGTCGGCGCCTCTGCGTCCGTCGCGGTCAGCGCGGTTCCGGCGTCCGGCGACGGCCTCGTCCGCCGATCGCTACCATCGCGCCGAACGAAGGAGAGTCCATGAAATCGATGCATTGGCTGGCGGGCGTCGCGGGCGCGTTGCTGTCGCTGTCGGTGGCGGCGCAGGAGCTGACGTTGACGCGGCTCGACTGCGGCAACGGCGTCAACGATCCGCGGCGCTTCAGCGACACGTTCGCCTACACCGAGACGACGATGCCGTTCACCTTCAGCTGTTATGTCATCCGCCACGGCAGCGACGTGATGGTGTGGGACACCGGCCACCTGCCGGGCTCCGTCCCGAGCGCGACGAACAAGCCGCTGGCCGAGCTGTTGACGCAGCTCGGCATCGACGCCGCCGCCGTGAAGTACGTCGGCATCAGCCACTTCCATGCCGACCACACCGGCCAGCTCGGCGCGTTCAGGAACGCGACGCTGCTGATCGGCAAGGGCGACTGGGACGGCCTCAACGCCAGCCCGCCGCTGGCGAGCGCCAACGTCAAGGGCTTCGCCGAGTGGATCGCCGAGAAGCGCAAGGTCGAACCGCTCGTCGCCGACAAGGACGTGTTCGAGGACGGCACGGTGATGATGCTGCGCGCGCCGGGCCACACGCCGGGGCACAGCATGCTGCTCGTCCGCCTGAAGGAGATGGGCCCGGTCCTGCTGAGCGGCGACGCCGTGCACATGCGCGAGAACTACGACCACGACGGCGTGCCGGGCTTCAACGTCGACCGCGCGCAGACGCTCGCTTCGATCCAGCGCGTCAAGCAGATCGAGAAGAACCTCAAGGCGACGGTCGTGATCCAGCACGATCCGCGCGACATCGGCAAGCTGCCGGCGTTTCCGGCGGCGGCGCGGTAGCTGCATCGACTCGCGCGCTCGCGCCGTCGTCGCTCGGCGCGTGAACCCGGGACTTTCGCCGCCGCGAAGGACGTTGTGATCGCGTGGTCGGAGGCGCGCTGGGTTCCAGCCACACGGCACGCGGCGGTCGGGTGGTCACCTGCATCGCGCCGCAAGCGGCCCACGGGACGGGGTCTGCAGGGAACGTCGGGTCGCAGACCGTGTCAAGCGACCGACCAGCTGCCGGCAAGTTCACCCGGCGTGGCGCTGAATCAGGCTGTCCTGGTCAAGCGGGTACCGGGAAGGCATTCTCGAAGCATGCCGCCATGGCGAGCGGCGCCTCGTCGGTCGGGTAGTGCCCTGCGTTCGCCATCACCTGCAGCGTGGCTCGTGGCAGCCAGGCGAGCGTCGTCGCCCGCATCAGATCGGCCGTGAGCGACGGGTCGTGCTCGCCGACCACGACATGCATCGGCACGTGCAGACCCGAGACATCGGCGACGAAGTCGGTCTTCGCCCACGCGTTCAGATAGGCGCCGAAGGCTGCAGGCGTTGCATGGCCCCAGGAGGACGCGGCGGCCGCTGCGATCCAGCGCTTCGGCAGCCGGTTGCCGGTGGAGTGGTCGATGATCGCTTTTCTCGCGTCGATGTCGGTGGCGGCGCTGCTGAACAGCGCCCAGGTCGGCTCGTCGAACGGAATCGGGCAGGCAGGCACCGGCGTGATGCCGAGCAGACCACCGACTCGGTCGGGCGCCGTCGCGAGAACTCGCAGGATCGCCTTTCCACCCATGGAATGGCCGACGAGGTGGAACCGCTGCCAGCCCAGCTCGTCCGCGAGTTGCAACGTGTCGGCGGCGATCTCCTCGAGGGTGTGGTCGCCGGCTTCGGTGATGCGAGCGCCGTACCCGCGATAGTCGAAGCACGCGATCGAGAAGCGCGCAGGGTCGAACAGGTCGACCCACGGTTTCCAGGTTGCCGCGCTGCCGAACCAGCCGTGCAACGCAATGACGCGAACCGGGCCCGTGCCGGTGACCTGTGCGGAGTCGACGATCGCGGTCATGGGGTCAGTCCGCCTTGATGTCGGCTGTCTTGGCAACACGCGCCCACTGCGTACTCTCGCGGGCGATGCGCTCGGCGAACAGCGTCGAACTTTCGCCGACGAGCAGGATGCTCTGCGCGGCGAGCGGCCTCTTGACCTCGTCCGTCTCGAGCACTTTCGCAAGCTCCTGACCGAGCTTTTCGATCACGGCCGGAGGCGTTCCTGCAGGGGCATGCAGGCCGAACCACAGCGGGAGATCGAAGCCTGGAAGCTTGGCCTCGGCGAACGTGGGCACGTCGGGCAGACTGGGAACGCGGCTCTTGCCGATGACAGCGATCGCCTTGAGCTTGCCGGCCTGGATCTGGCCGAGGACCGGCGCGACCGGCGTGAACGACAGGTCGACCTGACCGGCAAGGATGTCCGTCAGCGCAGGTGTGCTGCCACGATAGGGAATGTGGTTCAGTTTGATGCCGGCCGACTGGTTGAACAACTCGCCGTACAGGTGCGTGAAGGTGCCGTTTCCCGAAGACGCGAAGGTGATCTTCCCGGGGTTGGCCTTTGCTGCGGTCACGATCGTGGCGATCGATCCATAGGGGGACGCCGCGGACGCCACCAGCACGACAGGACTCTCGGCGACCAGCAGGACCGGTGCCAGATTGCGCACGAAGTCGAATCGGAGATGGTTGGGGACGCTCTGATTGATGACGTTGGCAGTCGTGCTCAGAAGCAAGGTGTAGCCGTCCGCCGGGGCCCGGGCGACCCCCTCGGCGGCGATGCTGCCACCGGCACCGGTGCGGTTGTCGACGATCACCTGCTGGCCGAGCGCTTCGCCGAGGCGGGGTGCCAGCGTTCGGGCAATGACGTCGCCGCTGCTGCCCGGCGGGAAGCCGACGACGACTTTGATCGGCTTGTCGGGATACGCGCTGTACGCCGACACCGAAGCGAACAGGGCCGAAGCGCCGATCGACAACACCCGCGTCCGCAATTTCATGATGGTTGGTTCTCGATGGTTGCCGCTCAACGCGAGCCGAGCACATTGCTGAGCAGGCTCGCGCCGTAGAGCGCGGCTTGGCTGTCGTGGTGACGGGGCGCAGTGGCCAGGAACTGCTTGACGGCGCGCACCGCCTCGTCGGGGAAGGAGAGCAGCCGCTGCACTGCCGCTTGCCCGTGGTCGTCGAGCTCGTCGGCGGCGACGACTTGGCTGACGATCCCCGCCTGCTGCGCCCACGCCGCGTCGACCTCTTGCGCAGAGTAGACGAGGTAGCCGATGGCCTTGACCGGCATGCGGTCGATCAGCGGAGCCATGGCGATGCACGGCGGGATGCCGCGCTCGAGCTCGCGCAATCGAAAGCGGCTTCGCGACGAGACGACGGTGAGGTCGCACGCGGCCGCCAACACCATCCCCAGACCCCAGGCGTTGCCGTCGACGAGACCGACGATCGGCTGGCTGCGCCTGCGCAGCGCGTCGTAGAGCGCGATCACCGGCGCGGCGTCGTCACGCATGATGTCGAGAGCGGACGCGCGCGAACCCGGCGGGGGCGGCTCGAAGTCGCGACCGAGGCAGAAGTCGGCGCCTTCGCCGCGCAGCACGATCACGCGCGCATCCGCCGCGGCATCGAGTGCTGCGACCAGGCCGGCCAGCATGGCGTTGGTGAGCCGGTTGCCGGCCTTCGCCCGGTCGATGACGACGGTGGCCACGTCGCCCTGGAGGCCGAAGCGGATCCCGTCAACCATGTCGACCTCCGCTTGCCTGCAGGCGATCGGCCATCCAGTCGCACAGCAGGCTCAGGGCCGGCTCGGGCCGATCGAGGTTGACGTGGGCCGCGCCGCCTTCCGCTTCGGTGAAGATTCGCAATTGCTTTTCCTTGGATGACACCGCGTCGAAGAGATGCTGCGCTTCGGAAGGCGGTGCGTGCCGATCATTGGCGCCGTGCACGATCATCAAGTCGCAGTCGATCCGTGCTGCGACGTCTTGCAGACGGAACCGCTCGAGCTTTCGGAAGGCAGCTTCCCAGTCGGGCTCGCCAAGAATGCGCAGGATCGTCTTCCCGGTGGTTCCGAGCGGCGCATTGCCGCCGAGCTGCGTCGCGCCCTGACCGGCGACGTAGCCGACGCGGCGCGCCATGCAGGCGTGCGTGTCGAACACGGCGCCCATCACCGCGCATGCCCTGATCCGCTTCTCGAAGGCGACGGCCCGCGGCGCGTAGTAGCCGCCCCAGCTCGCAGCGACCATGCCGATTCGCTCCGCGTCCACGTCGTCGCGCGTGTGCAGCCAGTCGACGCATGCCGTGACCGGCACCTCGAAGTCGTGCCGTGCGGTCAAGCCCTGCAGACGCAGCGCAGCGCCTTGGCCCGGCCCATCGAAAGCCACTGTGGTCATGCCGCGCCGAGCCAGCGACAGAGCGACGTAGAGCATCTCTTCCTTGTTGGCGTCGAGGCCATCGCACAGCAGCACCACCGGCGCACGGCCGCTGCGGCCGACCGCCGGCACGACGTAGGCCGGGATCGTCTCGCTCCCGTACGGAACCGCCACCTGCTCGATCCGCGGATCGCTCTGCGATGCGAAAACCGCGAAGCATGAAAGATGCTTCGCATACATCGCTTCGGCGCGTTCGTCGTCGGGATCGAGCAGGCCCTCGGCCCACTGGTAATACACCGACGCGCGCAGCGAGAAGTCGGCGGCACTGACGCGATGCCCTGACCGCTCGGCCTCCGACGCAGACGTTTCCAGCTGGCCGGCCAGCGCGTGCCATGCCCGGTGCCAGGCCTCGACATCGCCCGAGGGGCCGTGGCCGGACGCTTCCTTCAACCGCGAGCAGGCCCAGTCGATCTCGCCGAAAAGACCGCCGGCGGCGATGGCCCGCAGGACGGCGAGGGACCAACGGTAATTGTCAGGAAAGTAGAGAAACATCGATCCGCTCGCTCATGGCATTGCAACGGAGCCGCGCAGAGCTCGAAGCTCTGCAGCGACGTTCGAGTCCGCGGCCTCGGCGTCGACGGCGCTCACAGGGAGTGACCTCCGTCGATCACCACCCGCGAGCCGGTGGCCGTGCGCAAGTGGGTGATGCAGCCGAGCACCGCCAGCGCGACATCGTCCGGGGTGACGACACGGCCGAGCGGCGTGCCCCGGGCCTTCGCCAACATCTCGTCCCGATTGCGGCCCGGGACGAAGTCGGTGTCCACCGATGCCGGAGAGACGCTCAAGAAGCGCACCTGTGGGCCGAAGGCGCGAGCCAGGCTGACCGACATGATGTCGATCGCTGCCTTGGCCGCGCAATAGGCGATCGTGCTGCCCAGGCCGGTGAACGCGGACACGGACGACACGGAGACCACCGTGGCGCTGCCCGAGGCGACGAGCAGCGGCATCAGCGCTCTGATGACGGCGTAGGTGCCACCGGCGTTGGTGGCGAGGATGTCGTTGAACAAGGCCGGCGTGAGGCTGTCCAGATCGGTGTGCGCGATCCGCCGCGTGAAACCGGCGGCGTTGACCAGGATGTCGAGGCTGCCCACGGTCGAGCTCACGGCCTCCGACAGCGCGGTGTGAGCCTTGTCGTCCTCGAGCGAGATGCGCTGGATCCAGTGGCCGGCACCGGGCAAGGAGGCACGCACCGCTTCGGCCCGCTCCTCGCCACGGTCGTATCCGACCACGACCGTGGCGCCTTCGGCGGCCAACGCCCGAGCGCACGCGGCGCCGATGCCGCTGCTCGCTCCGGTGACGACGGCCGACTTTCCGGCGAGAGATGGGCTGTGGCTCATGAGACTGCGCCAGCAACATTAGGATGCCGGTGCATGACCGATTGTTTGCCGGCCGCAGTGCCCTTGCCAGAGCTTTGTCCACCAGCCGAACATGACATCCCCGTCCGAAGCAGGATCGTTGAAGCGTGGTGTGGCCCTGCTCAAACTGCTCGCGAGCGCCGGTCGACGTGGGCTCGCGCTGACCGAGCTGGCATCGCGCGCCCGACTGCCGCACCCTTCGGCCCACCGCATTCTTCGTCAGCTCATCGCCGAGCGGCTCGTCGCGCACCATGTCGACACGCGGCGGTACACGCTCGGCCCGCTCGCCTTCGAGATCGGCGTCGCGAGCTCCGGCCTCTACGACATCCGCGACCTGTGCGAGGCGGCGATGAACGAACTGGCCAGCGCCACCGAAGACACGGTGTACCTGGTCGTCCGCAGCGGTTTCGATGCCGTGTGCATGCATCGCCGTGAAGGCGCCTACCCCGTGCGAGCGCTGGTGCTCGAAGTGGGCAGCCGGCGGCCGCTCGGCGTCGGAGCGGGCGGACTGGCCATCCTTGCCGCCATCGAGGCTGACGAGCGCGATGACATCATCGAACGCGTCGCCCCTGCCCTGCCCGGCTTCGGAGACCTGACGGCCGAGGGATTGCGTGCCGCCTGCATCGAAGCCAGCCTGGTCGGAGCCGCGGTCATCCAGAACCGGGTGAGCCTCGGCGTGCGCGCGGTGGGCATGTCGTTCCGCAACTCGTTCGGTCAGCCCACCGGAGCTCTCAGCGTCGCGGCCTTGTCGCACCGGATGAGCGAGCAGCGAGTCCACACGATCAACGCGTTGCTTCAGGATGCCGTCGGTGTCGTGGAAGCGAACATTCGCGGCCTGCCGGCACGCAGCCCGCCGCGCCGTTGAACGACGGCAGCATCGGCTGCCTGGACCTGGCGGCGACCCGTGCAGCCGGGCGCGCTGCCCGACGCGCGGCGAGTCGCAGCCGCCGTCGCCTGTCGAGGCGCCCGGTGCGCGACGAGCGCAGCGCGGCCGCCGGCCGCCGCCACACAGGTCGCCTCAGGGACAGGCCGCCACGCGCCCGGCGGCTGTCTCCGCCCCGACGATCTGGCGCAGGCCGCGGGTGCTCGCCGAGTCGTCGGCGCCGACCGTGTTCTTCGTGAAGGCGCAGCCGTAGGTCGGCGCTGCCACGGTCGCCGGCGTGACGACGTCGTCGCCCGCCGGCCGCGCGCCACCCGCTTCCCACTTCAGCATGTCGTCGAACGCGGTCGAGGCCTCGGCGACCGTGAAGTCGCAATGGCTGATGCCGCGGATCGCGCGCTGCACCAGGTAGGCGCTGTTGCCCTTGGCCGCGACCCGCTTCTGGTAGACCTGCTCCATGCTGAAGGGCACGAAGAGATCGCCGAGCGTGTGGATCGAGACGACCGGAATCTTGAACTCGCCGTTGGCTTTCGGAATCCAGCGCAGGCCGTCGGTGCGCAAGCGGTTCGCGTCGGCGGCGGGGGTGATCTTCTGCGCCGCGGCGTTCAACGCGGCCGAGCCGGCACTGTCGCCGTCGATCACGTAGGTGAAGCCGGTGGTGTCGAGCACGTTCTTGTTCAGGATGCCGGTGACCGAGCCGTAGGGCACCGTCGGGTCCGACACGAACGTGCCGTAGGCCGACGGGAAGCTCTGGCCGTACTTCAGGCCGACGTCGAACAGCGGCCGAGGGCCGCCGGTGATGTTCTGCAACACCGCGACGTACTTCGTGCCGGCACCGGCAGTGGGCACGATCGATGGCGCTGGATATCCAAACGTCGTGTTGAAAGTCGAGAACAGCGTGCCCGTCACTTGCGCCTGGATGTCCGCGAACTTGTCGACCGGGTAGTTCGGCTGGCCGGCGAGCGCCTGCGCGGTGACCTGCATCGCCGTGAACTCGTTGAACAGTTCGGTGTCGCCGACGACGCCGCACATCGGCACCGCGCCGCTGTACTTGACCTTGTGCACCGCCGTGGCCGCTGCTTCGTCTTCGATGGCCGCCGCCGTGATGTGGCCGCCCATCGAGACGCCGGTGATGAAGTACTTGGTCGGCGCGGCGAGCGCGCGGCCGTTCTTCGAGGCGATGTTCGGAAATTCGAGGGCGAGGGCGTTGGTGTCCTCGACGCCGACCCGAACGTCGTAGTAGTTCTTGCTGTAGCTCGACGCCGCCCACGCGTAGCCGTTCTGGATCAGATAGCGGCGGATCAGCGGCTGCAGCACGAAGAGCGTGTTGCCCGTGCCGGCATAGCCGTGGGCGTACATCACCAGCTTGCCGTTCCAGTTCGCAGGCACCTCGACCTGGTAGGCGGCACCGTTGAGCACGCCGGCCCAACGGCTGGTCGTGCTCACGTCGACGACATCGCCGCTCGCGGCGGTCA
The DNA here is from genome assembly GCA_964249855.1 of uncultured Rhizobacter sp. Taxonomy (GTDB): domain Bacteria; phylum Pseudomonadota; class Gammaproteobacteria; order Burkholderiales; family Burkholderiaceae_C; genus LMDS01. Next base: position 11,654 of record CAXUDL010000070.1, read on the forward strand.
TTGCGTTGAACGTGGTGGCCGTGGGATCGGCCGGGACGAAGCTGTTGCGCGCGTCCTGGGCACGGGTTTCCTCGGAAACGGGCGTGTCGTCGTCGCCACCGCCGCAGGCGGCGAGACATGCGACGGAAGCGATGGCGATGGCGGTGAGGGGTGACGAGCGGAAGGTCAAGGGGAGTCTCCGGAATGGGTGTGGGAAGGCGCTCTGGTGGCGCGTTGGGCAGCGTTCGAGAATAGCCCGCGGGTCGGACGGACTGCAGGGGCGAAACCCTTCGGACTTGTCGCACAGGAGACAGGTGCGGCGGGCAGCGAGGGACCGAGCGGAGAGGTGCGGCCTTGGGACCGGACGGCGTGGGATCGCGGCGATGGATGTCGCGCAGTCTCGAGACCGAGGTTTAGGTGCTACGTCTTGTGCGCAGGCGCTGCTCTGCAGTTGTGCAGTTGCGCAATGCCAATAAGCTGTCCTTGAGCCCCGCGCGGGCTCCTGACTTGTAAATGCGCGAGCCCGCGCCGGATCGACAACGCCCGCCACACTGTTTTGTGGGGGTACGCGCGCGGATACAGCGCCCCGCGCAACCTGCCCCGCTGTCCCTTCACGCCGCCGCGCCGCCCGCTGCAATGTCGGCATGACCGAACTGCTGTCCCTGATGACCGACTGCACGCTGATGTCCAGCTTCTTCGTTGCCGACAACTCTGGCAACGCCATGCTCGACGCGGTGCGCTTGGAGGCCGGCGGGAGCAGGAAGCCGTCTGGCTGGCCCAGCAGGCCAATGACCAGAAGGCCGGCCTGGCGCTGGCCAGCAGCGGCGCCCTGCCGGCGACGTGGCTGGAAGACACCGTCCCCGCCGCTGCCGTGCAGCGCGGCCTGTCGCGCGCCACCGCCGGCATGGCCTCGCGCTGCCCGCCGCAGGGCCTGCCGGAGCTGCGCGAGCGCATCGCGACGATGCTGAGTGCGCAGGGCATTGCCGTCGACGCCGGCCGCGTGCTGACGACGTACGGCGGCACGCACGCCATCGACCTGATCTGCCGCGCCTTCCTGCGCCCGGGGACGCGGTCGCGGTGGAAACGCCCGCCTACTTCCTGCCAAGAACTGACTGGCTGCAACGGGTCGTCCACTGCCAACCACGGATGTCGGCTATCCGGTGGCTCAACTTGGGGGTCAGCTTTCCGGCGGTGAGCTCGCGCGGCCGACCGGTGCTGGCCGACCCCAAGCAGTCAGACAAGTCCTTGAAGGCCGCAACCCTGAACCAGTCGCTCGCAAGCCTGCCAATGGCCTTTGGCAACGCTCCCGGACGCCTGCCACTGCGTAACTGAGGCCTCCGTGGCGCCCGCCGCGGGCACTGCCCGTCATCGGCCGCCGAAGCTCAAGTCCGCTCGGTCGAGACCAGTTCATTTGGTTCCGTGGCACGGGATGGCCGTCTCGGCAGCTGTTTCGTGTCGCCCGGGCAGAGAGCCT
>CAXUDL010000071.1:0-11884 GCA_964249855.1 uncultured Rhizobacter sp.
TTCGGCGTCTGGCAGGCCTGACCGTCCTTCATGGATTTCTTTTTCGATTTCGAGCTGGCGGCGTAAACCGAGCCTCGCGCTGCCGCGTTGTCTGCGGCAAGCCCGTCGCATGCCGGGCCGGTGCCCGGGCCTCCGGTCCCCTCGTCCCCCCAATTATTTGGAAACCGCATCATGATCAAGTCCCTCGTTCTCGCCTCCGTCCTCACCGCCTTCGCCGGTGCCAGCTTCGCGCAAGCCTCGGCACCGATGTCGTCCGACAAGCCGATGGCTGCCGCGTCGGGCAGCATGGGCAGCAAGCACAAGGCGCACAAGTCCAAGAAGGCGCACGCGCCGATGGACGCGGCGTCGGGTTCGATGAAGTAATCGGCGCTCGCCGAAGCGAACAGGCCGGGTCGCCCCGGCCTGTTTCACGTCCGGCGGTCAGGTCACGCGGCCGGAGGCGGGCACGACCTGGCAACCGCCGATGCGCCACGACCGGTCGGCCTGACGCTCGAGCTGGTAGACCGCGAGCCAGAGCGTGCCGTCGGCGTCGGTCATGTGCACCGACTGCACGACGACGTCGTCGACGCGCTCCGGCTGCAGGAACGCGATGCTCGCCGGCCGGTAGACGACCGGGTAGCCGCGCCGCACCATGGCGATGAAGTTGTCCGGCGACCCGAACATCTCCCGGATCTTCGGTGAGGCGTAGCGAAACGCCGTCTTCGCATCGTCGGCCGCGAACGCCTTGAGCTGCGCCTCGACGACGACGCGCACTGCCTTCGCGTCGCTCGCCGAGACGTCGGCAGGACCGGCGGCGAGCGCGGCGGTCAGCCAGCCGAGCGACGCCGCGAGGATGAAGAGACCTGACCACCAGCGTCGCATGCGCGTTCCCTGAAGCCGAGGCGCGATGATGCGCGCGATTCGCCGGCCGCGCAGCGCGGCTCGCCGAGCGCCGGCGCCGCCTGCCCGAGGCCTCGCGGCCGAGTCGTTCGGGCGGCCGTGGCGTCGGGGCTCGAGCGGTCCGCCGTCAGGCCGCCAGCCGTGGCGCGGCCAGCCCTCGCAGCACGGCGTCGAGATCGATCTGCGCGGTCAGCACCGCGGTCATCTTCGCGGTGCAGAGCGAGGCGATCCGGTCGAAGCCGAACCAGCCGTAGCCGTCCATCTCGGGCAGGCGGCGGCCGTTGTAGCGGTCGAAGAAGTAGGTCTCGCAGCGGAAGTCGGTGAGCGGCAACCGCGGCGTCAGGGCGGCGAAGAGGTGCAGCGACTTCTTCGGCGTGTAGGGCAGCCGGCCGATCTCGACCAGCGCGCTCGCGTCGAGCTGCAGTCCGGTTTCTTCGCGCGTTTCGCGCAGCGCGGCGTCGACCGGCGCTTCGCCGGCATCGATGCCGCCCTTGGGCAGGTCCCAGTGGTTCTGGCCGGTGACGTGGCAGAGCAGCAGCTCGCGCTCGGCGGTGACGATGACGATGCCGCAACTGAGGCGGCGACTTCCGAAGGACTGCATGGCGCTCGGGCCCGGGCGGCACGAGGAAGAGCCCGCGGCCAGCGCCGAGTGTCGCCGTCACGGCGCCGCCGGCGGGCGGAAAAAAGGCGCCGGGCGTCGATTTTTTATCGCGCACGTCGCTGCCGGCGGCGCCGACGCGGCGACGCGACCATGGTGCTGATGCTCGCCGTACGCCTGCCCGTGCGATGCGCGCATCGGCATCGGCATCGGCGACGGCGACGTGGGCGTCGTGCCGCGCCACGAGACGGGGCGCCCCGGCCGCAGATCGAGCGGACGACCGATGCGGCCGTTCCGCCGCTGGCGTCCAGTGCGCGGCCGCAAGCGGGGGAAACGCTGCAGCGCCGGCCGCGCGCGATCGGCGAGCATCGTCGCTCCGCCACTCGCCCCGCCTCGCCATGACCCGTCGCCGCGCCGTCCTCGCACCGCTTGCGGTCGCCACTGCCCTCGCCGCCTGCGCCAGCGGGCCGCCCGGGAAGACCGAGCCGGTGCGCTGCGAGCAACTCGCGGGGACGGTCGTGCCGGCAACGGTGATCGGGCTGCCGACCGGCGGCGCGCGCGTCACGTCGGCGAAGGTCGTCGCAGCCGGTGGCACGGCGCCGAAGACGGTCGGCGAGCACTGCCTCGTCGCGGCCGAGATCGACCCGGTCGATCCTGCGGCGCCGGTCATCCGGCTGCAGGTGGCGTTGCCGGCCGAGTGGAACCACCGTGCACTGATGCTCGGCGGCGGCGGCTACGACGGCACGGTGCCGAATGTCGTCGGCAATGTGTCCGCCGGGCCGGTCGACGTGCCGAATCCGGTCGGCCGCGGCTACGCCGTCTTCGGCAGCGACTCGGGCCACGCCGGCGCGAGCAACCAGGGCGCCTTCGGCATGAACGACGAGGCGGTCCGCAACTTCTCCTTCGAAGCGCTCAAGAAGACGCGCGACACGGCGTTGGCGCTGATCGCACGGCGCTACGGCGAAGGCCCGGAGCGCCGCTACTTCGCCGGCGGCTCGACCGGCGGCCGCGAGGCGCTCGCCGTCGTGCAGAAGTGGCCGGCCGACTTCGACGGCGCCATCGCGCTCTATCCGGCCTGGAACGCGGCGAGCCTCGACCTGCAGTTCGGCCGCATCGCCCGCGCGCTCGCCAAGCCGGGCGCGTTCGCGAACCTCGCCAAGCGCAAGGCGCTCTACGACGCCGTGATGCAGACCTGCGACGCGGCCGACGGCGTCGTCGACGGCCTCGTCGGCAACCAGGCCGACTGCAACACCCGCTTCGACCCGGCGACGGCGCAGTCGAACGGCCGCGCGCTGCGGTGCGCCGGCGGCGCCGACACCGGGGACGACTGCCTGTCGGACGCGCAGATCGCCGGCTTTCGCGTCATCGACACGCCGATCGTCTTCGGCGCCCCGGTCGCGAGCGGCGAGACCGGCTATCCGGGCTTCAACGCCTGGGGCTCGGACTTCGGCCGGCCCGGCACCGGCGTGCAGACGACGGTCAACTTTCTCGGCCTCAACACCGCACCGCCGACCTCGCCGATGCCCGCGCCGCCCGCGATCGGCGCGCCGGGGCCCGGCTACGGTCCGGTTTTCTGGGACCAGTGGGTGAAGTACTTCGTGACGCGCGATCCGGGCTTCGATGCGCTGACGCTCGACCCCGAGAAGCCCGGCCGCTGGCAATCGCGCATCAGCGAACTCACGAAGCTGCAGGACGTCAACGCCGTCGACCTCTCTCCGTTCGCTTCGCGCGGCGGCAAGCTGCTGATCGCCCACGGCACCGCCGACCAGCTCGTCAGCACGCGGGCGACCGAGGACTACGTCGGCCGCGTGCGGGCGAAGATGGGCACGGCGCGCGCCGACGACTTTCTGCGCTACTACGAGATCCCCGGCTACAACCATGCGGCGAGCACCGTGTTCAACGCGGCGTGGGATTCGCTCGCTGCGCTCGAGGCCTGGGTCGAGCGCGGCGTGGCGCCGCGCGATCAGCGTGTCGTCGACACGGTCGGCGTGCCGGGGCGGAGCCGGCCGCTCTGCGACTACCCGCAATGGCCGCGCTATCTCGGCACCGGCGACGTGAACGCGGCGGCGAGCTTCCGGTGCGTGGGCCCGTGAGCCGTCCGGGCCGTGTCGGCGATCGTGAGCGCACGGCGACTTCTCTCCCAGAGGGCGGCGAACGCTGCGTCCAGGCGGACTCGGCGGACGGCAGTGCGGCCGGCCTGGCGTCGGTTCTGGCGTCGCCCGTGACCGACTGAACCAGCCGCGGCGGGTGGCACCGCTTCGCGACCCGCCCGGCGACGGCGTCGTCCATCGCCCTGGTCGCGACGTCTTCGCCGGCGGCCTGCGCGCGGAGCGCTGCAGCGGGCGCCGGTTCACGCCCGATGCGCAGCTCGCGCGGACACGCACCGCCGTCGCGTGAAGCGGATTTCCCGCAATGTGCGCGGCGGACGACGGCACCGGGCAGTCATCGGCCCACGGTCGTCGCGGGCGACGATGCCGCCGACCACCGCCGAGCTACCCGGCTGCCTCGAGGTTGGCCCGGACCCGCTCCAGCAGCGTGGCGAGCTGCGCACGGTCCGCCTCGGTCAGCCCGGCAGTCGCCGTGGCCGTCAGTCGGCACGCCTGCGTCCGCAGCACCTGCTGCACGTCGCGGCCGGCGTCGGTCAGCGCCAGGCGCACCTGCCGGCGGTCTTCCGCATCCGACGTGCGCGCCAGCAGGCCCTTGTCGCAGAGCGACTTCACGAGCCGGGCGAGCTGCGCCTTGTCGCGGCCGCTGTGCAGCGCGAGGTCGCGCTGCGTCGCGCCGGGGTGCCTCGCGAAGAAGCCCAGCACCTTCGCGTCCATGTGCGTGATGTCGTGCGGGCCGTCGCGCAGGGCACGGTACTGCAGCGACCGGTAGGCGTGCATGAGCGCGTGGACCGAGTCGAGCACGTCGTCGCCGGCGTCAGTGGGCGCGCGCCGCGGGTGGTTGACAATGTCTACGGATTTGCGCATGATGGATGACATTATCAACGATCCTCACCGTCCATGACCACCTTCACCCCCGCGCGGCGCGTCGAGCGCGTCCGCCACGAAGCGAAGCGCCGCGCGCTGACCGTGCAACGCGTCGAACGCCTCACGCCGCATGTCGTCAGCGTCGTCTTCCACGGCGAATCGCTCGCCGATTTCGTCACCGCCTCGTTCGACGACCACGTCAAGCTCATCCTCGACGACGGCGCCGGCGAGCCCGTTCGCCGCGACTACACGCCGCGCGCGTTCAACCACGCCGCGCGCACGCTCACGATCGAATTCGCGCTCCACGGCGACGGCCCGGCCGCGCACTGGGCGGCGCAGGCCGCGCCTGGGCAGCAGGTGCTCGTCGGCGGGCCGCGTGGCTCGATGGTGATCCCGGTCGACTACGACTGGCACCTGCTCGTCGGCGACGACACCGCACTGCCGGCCATCGCGCGCCGGCTCGAATCGCTGCCCGCCGGCGTCCGGGCGATCGTGGTCTGCGACGTCGCCGACCCCGCCGACCGGCGCGCGTTGGCGAGTGCCGCGACGGTCGAAGTGCAGTGGGTCGACGGCGCGGCCGCGCTGGTCGCAGCCGTCCGCGCGCTGGAGCTGCCGACGGACGAGGGCTACGCCTGGTGCGCCGGCGAGGCGTCGACGGTGGCCACGCTGCGCCGCGTGCTCGTCGACGAGAAAGGTCATCCGCGCGAGGCGATCCGCGCCGCGGCCTACTGGAAGCGTGGCGCCGTCGCGCACCACGAGGCACTCGGCGACTGAACCTTCGAACCAACCCGACACGCCCGCTCTGCGGTCGGAAGCGGCGCCACTCGTCGTTGCAAATGAATGCTCGCCGCAGGAGAGACGACGACTGCGTCTTTCGCCTCGATCGCCGCCGTTTCCGGCCCGTCGCTCGGGCGCGCAGGGCTGGTTCACAGGGTCCCGGCGCCGCTGGTCAAGACGCGCGTGTACCACTAGACTTGCGACCGCAGGAGAGCGCCGGCCCCCGGGCCGGCCACCGAAGGCGCAATCTCCCATGAACGCTCAGGTCCCGTACTGCACCCGATCATTGCCGTCTGGAGAGCCGCCGCGCCGTCGTTGACCGACCGCGTGGCGCACCGAAGGAGCAAGGCCGCCGGCGCCCGCCGCGGTCGAATCTCTCAGGTACCGAGGACAGAGGGAGCGGCAACTCGCCCGGCGCGTCGCAGAGCGTCCGCCGGGCAGTGCGTCCTCGGAGCTTCCATGCACGTCGTCGTTCTCGGTGCCGGTCTTCTCGGCGTCACGTCCGCCTACTTCCTTCGCCAGCAAGGCCACGACGTCACCGTCGTCGACCGCCAGGCCACGCCCGCGGCCGAGACGAGCTTCGCCAACGGCGGGCAGATCTCGGTCAGCCACGCCGAACCGTGGGCCAATCCGGGCGCGCCGCTCAAGGTGTTGAAGTGGCTCGGCAAGGAAGACGCGCCGCTGCTCTTCCGCATCCGCGCCGACATGCGCCAGTGGCTCTGGGGTCTGCAGTTCCTGCGCGAGTGCACGCCGGCACGCACGCGCTACAACATCGCGCAGATCGTCCGCCTCGGCACCTACAGCCGCGACACGCTGCAGCAGCTTCGCCGCGACATCGGCATCGCCTACGACGAGCGCAGCCAGGGCATCCTGCACTTCTACACGAGCGACAAGGAGTTCGACGCCGCCGAGGCGCCGGCGGCGCAGATGCGCGCGCTCGGCTGCGACCGGCGCGTGATCTCGGCCGACGCCGCGGTCGCGATCGAGCCGGCGCTCGCCCACATCCGGCCGCAGCTCGCCGGCGCGACCTACACCGCCGAGGACGAATCGGGCGACGCCAACCGTTTCGCCCGCGAGCTGGTCGCGCGCTGCCAGGCGAGCGGCGTGCGCTTCCTGATGAGCCACACGGTGACCGCGTTGCGCGAAGCGGGCGGCGCGATCGACCACGTCGAGGCGACCGACGCCGAAGGCCGCTTCCTGCGGATCACCGCCGACGCCTACGTGCTCGCGATGGGCAGCCTGTCGCCGCTCTATGCCGCGCCGCTCGGCATCCGGCTGCCGATCTACCCGGCCAAGGGCTATTCGGTGACGATGCCGGTCAAGGACGCGTCGAAGGCGCATCAGGTCTCGCTGACCGACGACGAATACAAGCTCGTCTTCTCGCGCTTGACCACGCTGCCGACGCCGGGGGCGCCGGGCGGCGACCGGCTGCGCATCGCCGGCACCGCCGAGCTGAACGGCTACGACCGCGACCTGAACCGGGTGCGCTGCGAGGCGATCGTTCGCCGCACCGAGGAACTCTTCCCCGGCGCCGGCGACACCGAGCGGACCCAGTTCTGGACCGGGCTGCGGCCGGCGACGCCGTCGAATCTTCCGATCATCGGCCGCTCGAAGGTGCCGAACCTCTTCCTCAACACCGGCCATGGCACGCTCGGCTGGACGCACTCCTGCGGCTCGGGCAAGAGCATCGCGCGCATCGTCAGCGGCCTGGCGCCCGAGGTCGACTTCGCCTTCACCGGCGTCGAGGCGCGCCGCCCGGCCATCGCCGGCCTCGCGCCGGTCTGAGCACCCGTGAACGGCGCCGGAACGCCCGCGCTGCGGCCTGCGACGCTGCCGCGCGTTGCTGCAACTGCTCGACCTGCGACGCCGCCGCACGTCGCTGCAGCTGCTCGCCCTGGAAGAAGCGGCGCCTTCGCTTTGCGACTCGATCGGCGCCATTTCCGGCCGCCGCCCGGGCGCGCCGGCTTCCTCCACAGGCTCTGAGCCGTGGTCGGCGGCGACGCGGTGTCGATCCGGCCGGCCGCCAGCGCCGCCGACTACGCCGCCTATGCGGCGTTGCTGGTCGACTACGTCGCCTGGTGCCGCGCCCGCCATGCCGCCGACGGCAGCCTCGTCGACCGCGTCTTCGGCCACCAGGAATTCGCCGCCGAGGTGCCGACGCTCTCCGTCCGCTACGGGCCGCCGAACGGCAGGACGCTGCTCGCGGTCGATGACAGCGGCGGCGTCGGCGGCGGCGGCGCCTGGCACCGCCTCGGCGACGACGGCAGCTGCGAGATGAAACGCGTCTTCGTCGCCGAACGCCTGCACGGCCAGGGCATCGGCCGGCGGCTGTGCCAGGCGCTGATCGACGATGCGCGCACGGCCGGCTTCGAATGGATGCGGCTCGACACCTCGTACCGCTTCGGCGAGGCGATCGCGCTCTACGAGTCCTTCGGCTTTCGCCGCTGCACGCCCCACCACGCCTACCCGGCGGACATCGCCCCGATCTTCGTCTTCATGGAGCTCCGGCTCATCGCGCGACGCCGAGCCGATTGAGAGCGGTGCCAAGACGCCAACACCCGGGCAGACGGCGCCACAACCATCGCCGATGTCCGTTTCATGACGGCCTGACCCGACGGCCCGGGCGCCTTGCGATCTCGGGCCGGGCTGGCGACCGCGCGGCGGTCCGACCGGCACATCGCCGCGCAAGCGCAACGCGGGCCGTGACGGACCGCACGGCCGCCTGCCCCGCGTTTCGGGGAGTGACATCCGCCACGCCGATGGTGCAGCCACCGGCAATTTTCTTCCGACAATCGACGTCTCCAGCACGGCACCGACGTCGCTCCATGTCCACCCTCATCCCCGCGCTCGGCAGCTGCCTGTCGCGCATGACCTCCGGCGAGCGCCGCTTCGCCGAGCGCCTCGAAGCCAAGCTCGACGACGACTATCTGGTCTGGTACGACGTGCCGATCGGTCCGAAGCAGTGGCACCCCGACTTCGTCGTCCTGCATCCCCGGCGCGGGCTGCTGATCCTCGAGACCAAGGACTGGAAGCTCGACACCATCCGCGAGGCGTCGAAGCAGGCGTGGACGATCGTGCCCGACGGTCAGCTCAAGGTCGTCATCAGCCCGCTCGCCCAGGCGCGTCACTGCGCGCTCCAGGTCGTCGACGCGCTGGCGCGCGATCCGCAACTCGTGCAGCCCGCCGGCCCGCACACCGGCAAGCTCGCGTTCCCGTGGGGCTACGGCGTGGTGCTGACGCGCATCACGCGACACCAGTTCGAGACCGCCGGCCTGGGCGAGGCGATCCCGTCGAACCTCGTGGTCTGTTCCGACGAGATGACCGAGAGCGTCGACGCCGAGGCCTTCCAGCAGCGGCTCTGGGACATGTTCCCGCACGCGTTCGGCGGCGTGCTGTCGCTGCCGCAGCTCGACCGGGCGCGCTGGATCATGTTTCCGCAGGTTCGTGTCGAGGTGCAGGGCGCGCTTTGGGACGACGACGGTGGCGGCACTGCGCCGCCCGACCTGATCCGCGTCATGGACCTGCAGCAGGAGCAGCTCGCCCGCAGCATCGGCGACGGCCACCGCGTGATCCACGGCGTGGCGGGCTCGGGCAAGACGATGATCCTCGGCTACCGCGCCGAGCTGCTCGCGCAGGCGGCAACACCAGAGCGGCCGGTGCTCGTGCTCTGCTTCAACGAGCCGCTCGCCGTCAAGCTCGCCGCGTCGATCGACGCCAAGGGGCTGACGGCCAAGGTGCAGGTTCGGCACTTCCACAAATGGTGCAGGCAGCAGCTCGTCGCCTACGGCCAGCCGCTGCCGGCGCAAGGCAGGGCAATGTTCGCCGAGATGGTCGACAACGTCGTCCGCGGCGTCGAGCGCAGGCAGATTCCGTCGGGCCAGTATCTTGCGGTGCTGATCGACGAAGGTCACGACTTTCAGCCGGAATGGCTGAAGCTCGTCGTCCAGGTGGTCGATCCGGCCAGCAACAGCCTGCTGGTGCTCTACGACGACGCGCAGAACATCTACGAGCAGAAGCGCTCGAAGCAGTTCAGCTTCAAGAGCGTCGGCATCCAGGCGCAGGGCCGCACCACCATCCTGCGGATCAACTACCGCAACACGCGGCAGATCCTGCAGACCGCGAGCACGCTGGCCGCCGACCTGCTGCAGCCCGAGGAGAGCGGCGACGACGGCGTTCCCCGCCTGCAGCCGATCAGTTACGGCCGCGACGGCCGCCCGCCGGTGGTGATCCGGCTGCCCGATCTGCGCAGCGAGGTCGAACGCGTGGCCGACATCGTCGATGTCGCACACCAGGAGGGCCGCGCGTGGAACGAGATGGCGATCCTGTGCCGGCACCACGCCATGATGGACGAGTGCGCCGCCGCACTGCGCCGTCGCCGGCTGCCGCACCGCGTGCGGAAGACATCCGGGCAGTTCGATCCCGCCGACGACTCGGTCAAGGTGTTGACGATGCACGCGAGCAAGGGCCTCGAGTTCCCGCTGGTCGCGCTCGTCGGCGTCGGCCAGATGCCTGCCGAGGGCGAAGACGAGGCCGAGGAGGCGCGGCTCTTCAATGTCGCGGCGACGCGGGCGACGGAGAGCCTGTACGTGACGGTGAGCGGCGAGAGACGCTTCGGCGCGCGGATGGCAGGGCGGACCGAAGAACTCGCGCAGTCGCCGATGTGACCGCATCGCGCCCGGCCGATGCGCCCGCGCGCGGAAGTCCATGCCCTGGCCGGACGCCGAGCCGCTCGAGAGGAACGCGGCGTCGAGCGGCCGGCAGTCGGCGGGGGGCGGCCTTTCCGGGCGACGGGCCGCGCCATCTCGACCGTCAGCGGACGACGATCGCAGCCGTTCGCGCCGAGACGGCGCCGTCCTCGATCGTCAGTTCGCCGACCGAGATCGGCAGCGAGAAGCGCCGCGGCCCGGCACTGCCCGGGTTGACGTGCAGCACGCCGCCGCGCTCATCGACCGAGGGCTTGTGCGAGTGGCCGAAGACGACGACGCGCAGGTCGGGTGGTCGCGGCGTGCGCGCGAGGTCGGCGATGTCGTGCACGACGAGGATGCGCACGCCGCCGAAACGCAGCGTCTCGCTCCGGCGCAGGCCGTCGGCCCAGGCGCCCCGGTCGTTGTTGCCGCGCACGGCGGTCAACGGCGCCAGCGCGGCGAGCGCATCGAGCACTGCCGGGCCGCAGATGTCGCCGGCATGGAGGATGTGGTCGCAGCCGTGCAGGAACGCGAGCGCCTCGGGGCGGACGAGGTCGTGGGTGTCGGAGACGAGGCCGATGCGCATGGAGTGGGAACGACGTGATCGGAGGCTTTGTACACCGCCTGCAGCGTCTTCCGGCCGGCGCGGCCCTGCATCTCCTGGGGGACGACGCCCGCAGGTCCGCCGACGCGACGACCAACTCCGGTGAGCGACACCGTGCCCCACGCCGCGGCTTGTTGATGCGCGTCTGTGCCGCGCGCGCTCGTCCAGGGAAGGCCCTCATGCGCTGCGTTCCTCGCGAATGAACGGCACGCCGAGCGCGGCGGGTGCGTCGCCGGCCCCGCCACGCTGGGTCGCGGCGACCCACACCATCACGGCGAGCGTGATCGCATACGGCGTCGTCAGCACGACGTACTGCGGCAGCCGTACACCCGCCGCGGCGAGCTGCGGGATCAGCGCCTCGATGCCGCCGAACAGCAGCGCGCCGCCGAGCGCGCGCCACGGCGACCAGCGCGCGAAGATGACGAGGCCGACGGCGATCCAGCCGCGCCCGCCCGTCATGCCCGCGGTCCAGATCTTGGTGCTGACGACCGAGATGTAAGCGCCGCCGAGCCCGACCAGCGCAGCGCCGGCGAGGATCGCCAGAAAGCGCGTCGTGCCGACCGGCAGCCCGGCGGCATCGGCCGCCTGCGGGTTCTCGCCCACCGCGCGGACCTCGAGGCCGGCGGTCGTCGCCGAGAAGAACCGGGCGGTCGCGGCGACGATGGCGAGCGTCGCCCAGACCATCGCGTTCTGGTCCAGCAGCCGCCCGACGACCGGCAGCGCCGTGACCGCGCCGAGCGGCAGCCGGCCGATGCCGGGCGTCGCGACGTTGGTCCAGCCGGCCAGCGTGCCGACGAGCGCCGTCGCGCCCTGGCAGAAGAAGACGAGCGCGAGCCCGGCGATCACCTGGTCGAGCCGCAGCACGACGACCATCAGCGCGAAGAGCACCGCGACCGCCGCTGCCGCTGCCATGGCGGCCACGAGCGCGAGCGTCGGCGAGCCCAGGCCGATCTGCGCGCCGATGCCGGCGAGCGCCCCGACGAGCATCAGGCCTTCGGCGTGCAGCGACAGCACGCCGGCGCGCTCGGCGACGATCAGGCCGAGCGCGGCGAGCGCGTACGGCACCGCGAAGTCGGGGGTGCCGGCGAGCCAGTGCACGACGATGTCGGCGGTCATCGGCCGCCCCCGACCCGGCGCAGGCGGTAGCGGATGAAGAAGTCGCTCGATGCGACCGCGATGACGAGGATCGCCTGGATCAGCTGCACCATCGAGAACGGGATCTGGTAGAAGACCTGCAGGCTGCGGCCGGTGACGAGCAGCGCAGCGAAGAGCAGCGCGACGACGCTCGCGGCCCACGGGTTGTTGCGCGCCAGAAAGGCGATCAGCACGCCGGAGAAGCCGAGGCCCTGGTAGAACGACTGCGTCAGCC
>CAXUDL010000072.1:0-11334 GCA_964249855.1 uncultured Rhizobacter sp.
CCAGCAGCCTGATCACGTATTGCCCGCTGATGCCGTAGTCCACTGCGATGTCGACTGTGGCGCGTCAATCTGCGTGAGAGGCGCGCGACAGTCTGGATGAGAACCGTGTTGCGGCGCGACGATCATGCCGCAGTTCTGATTGTCGCGGGCGTGTTCTACGGTGGGGGTTGGTTGTCGCCGGGTTTGGGCACGCCGACGTTCTTCGGCGTCGCATAGCTGGCAGGTCGTCCGGCACCGACTTGCTTGCGTTCGATGGCGGTTCGCCGGCGGTAGCTCTCGACATTCATCTCGAAGATCGTCGAGTGATGAACGAGCCGCTCGACAGCCGCCAGCGTCATGGCCGGATCCTGGAACACCTTGCCCCATTCTACGAACGGCTGGTTGGCCGTGATGATCATCGAGCGCCTCTCGTAGCGCGTGCTGTTCAGCTCGAACAGCGCCGACGTTTCGGCCTGGTCCTTGGTGACGTAGGCCAGGTCGTCCAGGATCAGCACGTCGAAGTGGTCGAGCCTGTGCAGCGCCGCTTCGAGCGCCAGTTCCCGGCGTGCCACCTGCAGCCGTTGCACGAGGTCCGAGGTCCGCGCAAACAGCACCCGCCAACCCTTCTCCAAGAGCGCCAGGCCGATGGCCGACGACAAGTGCGATTTCCCGCCGCCCGGCGGTCCAAGAAGAAGCACATTGGCGCCGCTGCGCAACTACTCGTCGCCCGCGCACAGCGCCATCACCTGGGCCTTGGAGACTATCGGCACGGCCTGGAAGTCGAAGTTGTCCAGCGTCTTGCCCGGCAGCAGCTTCGCTTCGGCCAGACGCCGCTCGATGCGCCGCCGGTCTCGCTCGGCAAGCTCGTTCTCGGCGATCACCGTGAGCAGCCTTGGCCGCCGGCCAACCCTCCTTGTCCGACCGCTCGGCGAAGCTTGCCCAGATCTGCTTGGTCGCCGGCAGGCGCAACTCCGACAGCAATAGCGTCAGCCGCGCGGCGTCGAAGTTCTCGTTCATGCCGCGACCTCCAGAGCCGCTTCCATCAGGACGTCGTAGGAGCTCAGCGGCGCCAGCAGGAACTCGAACATCCGCCGGTAGGCCTCCCGCGGAAGAGCTGGTCGCGGTAGACCAGGCTGAGCAGCGCCATGGGCTTGCGCCGCAGCGCGTGGATGACGTGGTGGTAATCGACGACGTGGACGTGCTTGCCGTTGGCGCCGCGGCCACGCTCGAGCGTCATCAGCAGCGTCGCCCCCAGCAGCAGCTCGAGCCGGTCGTCGTAGAGGCGAACCCCCAGCCGATGGCCGATCAGCCGCGACGGCACGGTGTAGAACACCTTGCGGAGGGTGAAGCCGCCCGAGGAGGTGCCGTAGACGAAGGTCTCCTCGTAGTCGCAGGTCCGCTCCGGCGGCAACGGTTGCAACATCGCCCGTTCGGCGTCGATGCGCGGAGCGTTGCGGGCGTTCTTGCGGCTGACGATCTCGTCGATGAAGCGGCGGTAGGCACTGAGGTCGGCGAAGTCGACCGCGCCGCGCAGCAGCAGCGCGTCGCGCACCGCGCTCTTCAGGTGCCCGTGCGCGCTCTCGATGGAGCCGTTCTCGTGGGCGACGCCTCGGTTGTTGCGGGTGGGCTCCATCCGGTAGTGCGCGCACAGGGCGTCATAGCGCGAGGTCAGGTCTTCTCGAGCATCGGCGTCGAGATTGCGGAATGCCGCCGAGAGGCTGTCGCTGCGATGCTCGCGCGGCGCGCCGCCGAGCGCCCAGAGCGCGTTCTGCAGGCCTTCGGCGAGTGCGACGTAGCTCTCGCCGCCGAGGATGACGTGGGCATGCTCGAAGCCGGAGCAGACGAGGCGGAAGTGGTAGAGACGATGGTCGAGCGGAAGCCCGGCCACGGTGACGCCCAGGTCGGCCATCTCGGTGAAGTCCGACAGCCCCATGCGGCCGGCCTCGTGCACTTGGCGGAAGATCACCTCACGATCATCGCCGTGCACCGCACGCCAGGCGCGGATGCGGCGCTCCAGGGTCCGGCGAACGCTCGGAGCGAGATCGGCATGGCGGCGCCGCAACTCGTCGAAGATCGCCTACGGCCGGATGCCGGGGGCGGCCTGCGCGCTGGTCTCACCTTGATTGACGCTGGACACCTGTGAACGACTGCGTCGATGGCAAGGTGGTCAGTTGGACGATCGGCATGCGCCCAGACACGCAACTCGTGAACACGATGCTAGACGTCACGATCGAGACGATCGACATGGGCTGCAACCGGCCTGATGTGCATTCGGACCGCGGTGCCCACTTGCGAAGGTCGCGATGGTTGGCCCGTATCGCGGACGTCGAGCTGACGCACTGGATGTCAGCGCCGCTGCAATGCGTCGTGACCTGCCCTGTCGAAGTTGTCGTCTCGTGTGCGCTGGCGCCAGCGCCTCGGTAGGCAATGTTCGCCTCATCAGGGGAGCGCGCGCATACCGCCCACGCATGTCGACAAGGGCAGAAGCCGGGTCGGCGTCCTCGCGCGCAGCGCTGAACCGCTCTCAAACCCTGATTGATTTACTTGATGATGTTCTTAAGATGGACCGTCAAAGTATCCATCGACGCATGTCATCGCCTCCGACCATTGCCGAAATCGCCCGCCACGCCGGCGTCGGCACGGCCACCGTCGACCGGGTGGTCAATCGCCGCGGCGGGGTGAACGCCGAGACCGAGCGACGGGTCATGCAGGTGATCGGCGATCTGGGCGCGCCGAAGCCGCCGGGCCGCCCGCGGCGTGGCGAAAACCTCCGCTTCGCGTTCGTGTTGCCGGCGGAAGACACCGCATTTCTGGGCCTGGTCGACCGGCAGATCGCCCAGTCGGCCAGCGACTTCCGCCACCAGCACATCACCGAGATCACCCACCGCATCGACGCAACCGACCCGGCTCGTTTCGCGGCCGAACTCGCCGAGCTGCAGGGCTACGAAGGCATCGCGCTGTTCGCGCCCGACCTGCCGGCGGTGAAGCTGGCGATCAACGAACTGGTTCGGGCCGGCGTTCACGTCGTGACCTTCTTCTCCGACGTGGCCGGCTCGATGCGCGAAACCTGCATCGGCAGCGACAACCGCGCCGCCGGTCGTACCGCGGGGTTGCTGCTCGGTCGCATGGCCGGTCACGGCGGTGCCGACACGCTGCTCTTGAGCTCGCAGGCGACGCGCATCTCGGCGGAGATCGAGCGGCGGATCGGCTTCGCGCAGGTGATCGAGGAGCGCTTCCCGGCGCTGCGCATGGTCCGCACGCCGGACCTGCCGGCCGACGACGCCGGTGCGCAGCACACGCTGGCGGCATTCATCGCCGCCGACATCGAGCCCGAACGTGTCGCCGGCATCTACGTCGTGGGCTCGGGCGCGGTCGGTGTCGCGCATGCGCTCGATGCGGCGGGCCTCGCGCGCCGGGTCAACGTCGTCGCCCACGACGCGACCGACATCCACCGCGCGCTGCTCGGCAGCGACAGCCTGGCCTTCGTGCTGCACCAAGACATCCATTACTGCGTCCTCGCGGCGGCGCGCGTGCTGCGCGCGCTGTGCGAGAACGTCCGCGGCGCACTGAACGTTGTGCAGCCGCGCATCGAGATCCTGACGGCCGAGAACGTGGTGTGAACGGCAATCCGGTGTGGTCCCTGGTCGAACATTCCAATTGGAGACGCTGACATGAAACCGATCTCGAACAAACTGCCCGCCGCGCTGGCCTTGGCTGCCGGCCTGGCGATGGGCACCGCGGCACAGGCGCAGGACAAGACGATCACCCTCTGTTGGGCCGCCTGGGACCCTGCAAACGCGCTGGTCGAGCTGTCGAAGGACTTCACCGCCAAGAGCGGCGTCAAGATGAAGTTCGAATTCGTGCCGTGGACCAGCTTCGCGGACCGCATGCTCAACGAGCTGAACTCGAAGGGCAAGCTCTGCGACCTGATGATCGGCGACAGCCAGTGGATCGGCGGCGCCGCCGAGAGCGGCCATTACGTCAAGTTGAACGACTTCTTCGCGAAAGAAGGCATCAAGATGACGGACTTCATGCCCGCGACCGTGGTCGGTTATGCCGAGTGGCCGAAGAACACGCCGAACTATTGGGCGCTTCCGGCGATGGCTGATGCGGTCGGCTGGAGCTACCGCAAGGACTGGTTCGCCAAGCCGGAGATCCAGGCCGACTTCAAGAAGAAGTTCAATCGCGACTTGGGACCGCCCAAGACCTGGGACGAGTTCAAGCAGGTCTCCGAATTCTTCCAGGGCCGCATGGTCGACGGCAAACGAGTGTACGGCGCCTACATCTACACCGAACGCGGCAGCGAAGGCATCACGATGGGCGTGACCAACCTGCTCTACCCGATGGGCTTCAAGTACGAAGACCCGAAGAAGCCGTATGCGATGGACGGCTTCGTCAACTCGCCCGAGGCGGTCAAGGGGCTGGAGTTCTACAAATCCATCTACAAGGGCAGCACCCCGCCGGGGCTGACCAATGCCTACATGACCGAAGGCCTGGACGCGTTCAAGTCGGGCCAGGTGGCGATGGCGATGAACTTCTTCGCCTTCTTCCCCGGCCTCTACAAGGACCCGAACGTCGGCGGCGACAAGATCGGTTTCTTCGCCAACCCGTCGGCCACCGGCAAGGGCGTGCAGCTCGGCGGCCAGGGCATCTCGGTGGTCGCCTATTCGTCCCACAAGGACGAGGCGCTGCAATACATCAAGTGGTTTGCCAACCCCGAGGTGCAGAAGAAGTGGCAGGCCGTGGGTGGCGCGTCGGCCGCGAAGGCGGTGCTGCTCGACCCGGCCTACCCGAAGAGCGCGCCCTACGCACAGCCCTTCCTCGATTCGATGAACATGGTCGTCGACTTCTGGGCCGAGCCGTCCTACGCACAGCTGCTGCTGGCGATGCAGAAGCGGGTCCATGACTACGTCGTCGCCGACAAGGGCACTGCGAAGGAAGCGCTCGACGCCCTGGTGGTCGACTGGAAAAAGGTCTTCAAGGAAGAAGGCAAGTCGAAGTAGGACGCGCGCTCATTCGAGCCCATCCTGCCCTGCCCCGAGCCACCGGGACAGGGCAACCCTCCGCCCCCCACATGCCGATGCCATGCCCATGACCCTCGCCGGCCGAGCCGCGGCCGCCACGCCCCCGGCGATGGCCGCCCGCGTGCGCGGCTTCTCCGACCGCTCGGTCGCCTGGCTGTTCGTCGGGCCGACGATGCTGCTGCTGCTGGCCATCAACATCTTCCCGTTGATCTGGACCCTCAAGCTGTCGTTCACCAACTACCGCGCCAACCGGCCGAACGCCAATGTGCTCGACGTCGGCATCGACAACTATGTCTCAGTGTTGACCGACCCCGACGTCTGGGCCTCGATGCAGGCGACGGCGCACTTCCTGTTCTGGACGATCACGCTGCAGACCCTGATCGGCTTCGCCCTCGCCTACCTGATCGACCGCAAGTTCCGCGGCCACGGCTTCTGGACGACGCTGATCCTGATCCCGATGATGTTGTCGCCGGCGGTGGTCGGCAACTTCTGGGCCTTTCTCTATCAGCCGCAGACCGGCCTCTTCAATTACGCGGTCTCGTTCTTCACCGGCATTCCGTCGTCGTCGTTCGAGATGATCGGCTCGGTCAAGCTCGCACCGTGGGCGATCGTGATCGTCGACACCTGGATGTGGACGCCCTACGTGATGCTGATCTGCCTGGCCGGCCTGCGCTCGATCCCGGACTACATCTACGAGGCCGCCGAGGTCGACCGCGCCTCGCCGTGGCGGCAGTTCTGGTCGATCACCCTGCCGATGGTGCTGCCCTTCATCATGCTGGCGGTGTTGTTTCGCGGCATCGAGAACTTCAAGATGTTCGACATGGTCAACCTGCTCACCTCGGGCGGCCCCGGCTCGGCCACCGAGCTCGCCTCGATCACGCTGAAGCGCGAAGCCTTCGAGAAATGGCGCACCGGCTACTCGGCGGCGTTCGCGATCATCCTGTTCGTGACGGTGTTCGGCCTCGCCAACATCTACGTCAAGGCGCTCAACCACGTGAAGAACCGATGAGGGCCGCAATGAGCCGGGGAATCAGCACGGCGCACTCCGTCGTCGAGCCGAGCGCGCGGTCACGCTGGGTCGCGGGCACGCTCGTCGCACTCTATGCGCTGGTCACGCTGGTGCCGCTGGCGTGGATCATCGTGACCGGCGTGAAGACGCCGTCGGATGCCATCAGCTACCCGCCGAAGGTGCTCTTCTCACCCTCGGTCGAAGGCTACTGCAACCTCTTCACCACCCGGTCGCGGCAGACGGCCGAGTACATCGCGGCTTTGCCGCCGGCCGATGGCAACTGCGAGAAGGTGGCGCGCCAATCCCAGATGGTGGTTGCCGGCGCCTCGAACTTTGTTCCCCGCTTCGTCAATTCGCTGGTCATCGCCGGCGGCTCGACGCTGCTCTCGGTCGGCTTCGGCGTGATGGCGGCCTACGCGTTCTCGCGCTTCAAGGTGCCGATGAAGGACGACCTGCTGTTCTTCATCCTCTCGACGCGGATGATGCCGCCGATCGCGGTCGCGATCCCGATCTACCTGATGTACCGCGAACTCGGCCTTTCGGACACGCGCGTCGGCATGATCCTGCTGTACAGCGCCGTCAACGTGTCGCTGGCCGTCTGGCTCTTGAAGGGCTTCATCGACGAGATCCCGCGCGAGTACGAAGAGGCGGCGATGGTCGACGGCTACACGCGCCTGCAGGCGTTCCGCAAGGTCGTGCTGCCGCAGGCGACGACCGGCATCGTCGCGACGGCGATCTTCTGCCTGATCTTCGCCTGGAACGAATATGCGTTCGCCGTGTTGCTGACCTCCGGTACGGCGCAGACCGCGCCGCCCTTCATCCCGATCATCATCGGCGAGGGCGGTCAGGACTGGCCGGCGGTGGCCGCCGGCACGACAATCTTCCTGGTGCCGATCCTCGTCTTCACGATCCTGCTGCGAAAGCACCTGCTGCGCGGCATCACCTTCGGAGCCGTGCGCAAATGAATCCCTACCCGCCACGCCGCTGGCCGAAGCCCCTGCGGCGCGGGCCGATGGAGGCGCTCGCCTGCGCGATCATCACCCTCGGCATCCTGATGCTGCTGCAGCCGTTCGCGATGGTGCTCTACACCTGGTCGTTCCTGACGACGCTGTTCGGCACCGTGATGTTCATGGTCGTGTCGAAGTTTCCGCAGTAGGAGATCAGCGACATGGCCGAGATCAGAGTGGAGAGTCTGCACAAGGAATTCGCCGACTTCGTCGCCGTGCAGGACTCGAACTTCACCGTGCGCGACGGCGAGTTCTTCTGCCTGCTCGGGCCGTCCGGCTGCGGCAAGACGACCACCCTGCGCATGATCGCGGGGCTCGAACTGCCGACCTCGGGCCGGATCTTCCTCGGCGGCGAGGACGTGAGCTTCAAGCGTGCCTCGGCCCGCGACATCGCGTTCGTGTTCCAGATGTTCGCGCTCTACCCGCACCTGAACGTGCGCCAAAACATCGCGTTCCCGCTGGTCTCGCAAGGCGTGCCACGTGCACAGATCGAGCAGCAGGTCGAACAGGCGGCGCGCACCCTGCGCATCACCGAACTGCTCGACCGCCCGGTCTCGGGCCTGACCAGCGGCGACCGGCAACGAGTCGCGCTCGGCCGTGCGATCGTGCGCCAGCCGCTCGCCTTCCTGATGGACGAGCCGCTCGGTGCGCTCGACTCCGAGTTCCGCGAGGTGATGTGCCACGAGCTTCGGGCGCTGCACGACCGGCTCGGGGCCACGACGGTGTACGTGACGCACGACCAGAACGAAGCGATGTCGATGGCCGACACCATCGCGGTCATGAACCGCGGCGTCATCGAGCAGCTCGGCGCGCCGCTCGAGGTGTACGAACGGCCCGCGAGCGTCTTCGTCGCCGATTTCATCGGCGCGCCGGCGATGAACTTCCTGCCGTTCCACGCCGCGCTCGCGCAAGGCGCCGACCGGCTCGACCTCGGCCCGGCACAGATCCGCGTGCCGGCGCTGCGCGAAGAGGTTTCCGAGCGCGCGCTGCTCTGCGGCGTGCGCCCCGAGCACGTGCGCCTCGACGACGGCTCGGCCCTGCGCGCCGAGGTGCTCGGCACCGAATACCTCGGGACCAGCCGCGTCGTGACGCTCGCCACCGCGGCCGGCGCGACGCTGCGTGCCAAGGTCGATGTCGCGAGCGCGGCGCAGCGCGGCGATCACGTCGGCCTGACCTTCGACCCGGCCGCGATCTCGCTCTTCGATCAGGATTCCGGCCGCGCGCTGCGCACCGCGCGCGACGACCACGCCTTCAAGGCAGGGCCCCGCCATGGCTGAGCTTCGAATCACCGGACTCGGCAAGCGCTTCGGCGACGTCCGCGCGGTCCACGACCTGACGCTCGCGGTGGCCAGCGGTGAATTCCTCGTCCTGCTCGGCCCGAGCGGTGCCGGCAAGACGACAACGCTGCGCTTGATCGCGGGCCTGGAGACGCCCGATGCGGGGCAGATCCACATCGCCGGCCGCGAGGTGACCACGCTTGCGCCGGCGCTGCGCGACGTGGCCTTCGTGTTCCAGCAGTATTCGCTCTACCCGCACCTGACGGTGTTCGACAACCTCGCCTTCCCGCTGCGTTCGCCGATGCGCAAGGTGGCCGAGGCCGACGTGCAGCGCAAGGTGCTCGAGGTGGCACGCATGCTGCGCATCGACGACAAGTTGCAGAACCCGGCGACGCGCCTGTCCGGCGGCCAGATGCAGCGGGTCGCGATCGGCAGGGCGCTGGTGCGCAGCCCGTCGCTCTACCTGATGGACGAGCCGCTCTCGTCGCTCGACGCCAAGCTGCGCAACGACCTGCGCCTCGAGTTGAAGCGCATCCAGCAGGACCTGGGCGCGACCTTGATCTACGTCACCCACGACCAGATCGAGGCGATGACGCTCGCCACCCGCATCGGCGTGATCGAGCGCGGAGAGCTGGTGCAGGTCGGCACGCCGCAGCAGATCTACGAGGACCCGGTCAGCAGCTACGTGGCCGCGCGCCTCGGCTCGCCGCGCATCAACCTGCTGCCGCGCGCGGTCGTCGGCGAGCTGCCCGGGCCCGCGCACGCGGTGACGGTCGGCGTGCGGGCCGAACACCTGCGGCTGCACCCGCCCGCGGAGGGGAGCGCGCACCGCGCCGCGCACGTCACCCGCATCGAGCGCCTGAGCGACCTGCACCTGGTCCATGTGCAGCTCGACCGCAGCGACCAGACGCTCATCACCACGGCCGGCGCAGGCGCGCGCTACCTGAACGGCCAGCCGGTCGGCGTCGAGGTGCTGCGGCCGCTCTGGTTCGACGCCGACGGCCGACGCATCGCGGCCTGAATCGCATTTCCCGAACGGAGACCCATGACACACGTTGAACTCATCCGCAGCGCGACGCAGACGCTGATCGACCATGTCGACGAGCTGACCGCCCTCGATTCGGCGATCGGCGACGGCGACCACGGCTTCAACATGCGCCGCGGCGCCCAGGCGATCCAGGCCGCGCTCGGTGAGATCGGCGGGCAGAGCCTCAACGACGCCTTGCGCGCGATGGGCCGGCTGTGCATGTCGACGATCGGCGGCTCCTCCGGGCCGGTATTCGGCACGCTGCTGGTCACGCTCGGCAAGGAGCTGCCGGACCCGCCGACGGCACCCGCCCTGGCGGCCGCCGTGCAGGCCGCCATTCGCGCGCTGACGCGGCTCGGCAAGGCGGAAGTCGGCCAGAAGACGCTGCTCGATGTGCTCGACCCGGTGCAGAAGACGCTCGCCGGCGGCGGCCCGGACCTGATCGCCCGCGTGCGGCAGTGCGCGTTCGACAGCGCCGAGGCCACGGCCGGGATGAATGCCGGCCGGGGCCGGGCCTCGTTCCTCGGCGACCGGGCGCTCGGCCACACCGACCCGGGTTCGCGCTCCATGGCACTCATCATCGGCGCCGTGTGCGACGGCCTGCAGCCGCCGTCCTCGCCCCCTCCCGAAGGCACCCCATGAAAAAACTCATCAACGACGTCGAATCCGTCCTCGGCGAAAGCCTCGAGGGCCTGGCACTGGCGCATGCCGACATCCTGACGCTCGGGCCCGCGCGTCAATTCGTCGCCCGCCGGACGCTGAAGCCGGGCAAGGTGGCGCTGATCTCGGGCGGCGGCTCGGGCCACGAACCGCTGCACGCCGGTTTCGTCGGCCACGGCATGCTCGATGCCGCCTGCCCCGGCCAGGTCTTCACCTCGCCGACGCCCAACCAGATGCTCGCCGCCGCCGAGGCCGTCGACACCGGCGCCGGCGTGCTGTTCATCGTCAAGAACTACTCCGGCGACATGATGAACTTCGAGATGGCCTCGGAGATGCTCGACCGCGAGAACCGGACGGTGATCGTCAACGACGACGTCGCGGTCGAGAACTCGACCTACACCACCGGCCGGCGCGGTGTCGCAGGCACGCTGATCGTCGAGAAGATCCTCGGCGCCGCGGCCGAACGCGGCGCCGACCTCGGCAGCCTGAAGACGCTCGGCGACGCGGTCAACAAGGCGACCGCGTCGATGGGCGTGGCGTTGACCTCGTGCACCGTGCCGGCGGCCGGCAAGCCGACCTTCCAGATGGCGGCCGACGAGATGGAAGTCGGCGTCGGCATCCATGGCGAACCCGGCCGCAGGCGCGTCCCGCTCGCCAGCGCCGACGAGATCGCCGGCGAGCTGACCCAGGCCATCCTCCAGGACCTGTCGCTGGCCCGCGGGCAGGAAGTGCTGCTGCTCGTCAACGGCTTCGGCGGCACGCCGCTGATGGAGCTCTACCTCATGGTCGACGCGGTGCACAAGGCGCTCGGCGGCGCGGGTGTCAAGGTGGTGCGCCATCTCACGGGGTCCTATGTCACGTCGCTCGAGATGGCGGGCTGTTCGGTGACGATCAGCGCGCTCGACGCCGACATGCTGGCACTCTGGGACTCGCCGGTGCACACCGCGGCCTTGCGCTGGGGCGTCTGAGCGAAGGGGCGGTCGCCATCGAGGTCGATCTGCGGCCTACACCCGAGGCAATGCCCGAGCGTCGCCGCGTTGCCGGTCGCCAGCTTCAGCATTGGCAGGCTTCGTCGATAGCATTCCGGCCTGACGGCATGACCACGCTATGAACGGGGCGGGTCGGCCAGCGCCCACCCGGCCTCGTCACCCGCGGCGGCGTCGCCCAGGCCCGTTTTCGATCACCGCCAACAAGACGTTCGATTGAGCAGCCGGGAGCCAGCTCATGCAGCCGGGCGGCACCTGGGCGGTCTCGATCTGGCATTCGGGCGGCGGCTGCGGAATCGAGGTGTTCTGTCGTAAGCGTCTAGTCCGACCACATTGATTTCGCTCACGGTGCCGGTTGAGCATGG
>CAXUDL010000073.1:0-11143 GCA_964249855.1 uncultured Rhizobacter sp.
AGCAGGGCGTCCTCTACGAGAGCATGAACATGGCGGCGCTGTGGGACCTGCCGGTGCTGTTCGTGTGCATCAACAATCAGTATGGCATGGGCACACGGATCGACCGCGCGACGCGCAACGTCGCCTTCGAGCAGCGTGCCCTCGCCTTCGGGCTCGAGGCCGCGATGGTCGACGGCGAGGATGTCGAGGATGTCTATGGCACGGCTCAGGGCCTCGTCGACCGGGCGCGGGCCGGCAGGCCCGGCTTCATGGCGATTTCCTGCTTCCGCTTCTTCGGTCACGGCCGGAAGGACAAGAGCCCCTACCGCACAGCCGAGGAGGAACAGGCGGGACGTCTGCGCGACCCGATCGCGCGGGCGCGCGCGGCCCTGCTCGAGCGCGGCCTCGCCACCGGGCCGAGCCTCGATGAGATCGACCGGGAGGTCGGGGCGGAGATGAGCGCCACGATCGATTTCACCGTGGCCCATCCCGCGCCTGCCCCCGAGGCGATGTTCCGCGACGTCTTCGGCCCCGGAGAACCGGAGCCCGAGCCGCTCACCCGGCGGCTCGACCGCATCCTGGCCCGAGCCTGAGAAACCGAATGGTCGAGATCACCTATCGCGACGCGCTCCGGCAGGCCCTGCAGGACGCCATGCGCGCGGACCCCGCGGTGTTCGTGATCGGCGAGGAGGTCGGCCTGTACGGCGGTGCCTACGGGGTCACCAAGGACCTCATCCACGAGTTCGGCGCCGAGCGACTGCTCGACACGCCGATCAGCGAGCCGTCCATCATCGGCACGGCGGTGGGGGCCGCCATGACCGGCCTGCGCCCGGTGGCCGAGCTCATGTATGTCGATTTCCTGGGCCTCGTCATGGACCAGCTCGCCAATCAGGCGGCCAAGATCCGCTACATGTTCGGCGGCCAGATCGGCGTGCCGATGGTGCTGCGCACGCAGGGCGGCACCGGCCGCTCGGCCGGCGCGCAGCATTCGCAGAGCCTGGAGGCGTTCGCGATGCACACGCCGGGGCTGCGCGTCGCGATGCCGGCGACCGCGTCCGACGCCTACCACCTGCTGCGCCACAGCCTGAGGCTTCCCGACCCGGTCGTCTTCATCGAGCACAAGGCGCTCTATGCGAAGAAGGAGGACGCCGACCTGCGCACGCCCGTCGCGCCGTGGGGCCGCGCCGCGGTGCGCCGTGCGGGCTCCGACGTGACGATCGTCACCTACTCGCGCATGGTCCACGTCGCGCTCGAGGCGGCGACGGCGCTCGCCGGGCGCGGCATCGACGCCGAGGTCATCGACCTGCGCACGTTGAATCCGCTCGACATGGCGACGGTCGCGGCGTCGGTGACGCGCACCGGCCGCGCCGTCGTGGTGAGCGAAGCGGTGCTCACGGCCGGTGTCGCCGCCGAGCTCGCCGCGCGCATCACCGAGGAGTGCTTCGACCACCTCGAGGACCCGGTGCTGCGGCTCGCGGGCGAAGACGTGCCGATCTCGGTCTCGCCCGAGCTCGAGAGCGCCAGCATCCCGACCGCGGCGCTGATCACGGGCACCGTTGCGAGGCTGTTCCAGCGATGAGCGCGGTGCGTCGTTCGACCGCCGCCCGCGACGACGGCGGGATCCGATGAGCACCGTGCTGCTGCTGCCGCGCCTCGGCGAAACCATGGAGCAGGGGCGCGTCGTCGCCTGGCTCAAGCGGCCGGGCGACGCCTTCGTCCGCGGCGAGACGATCGTCGAGATCGAGACAGACAAGACGGTCGTCGAACTGCCCGCGCTCGCCGACGGCGTGCTGCGCCGGATCGACGCCGAGGTGGGCACCGACGTCGACGTCGGCGCGCCGCTCGGCGCCTACGACCCGATCGGTACCGACGCCGACGTGCCGCCGGACGACAACGCCGTGCCGACGGCAGACCCGGCGGCGCAGGACGGTGCGGGATCGGGAACGGCGCGATCCGACCGCGACGCGACCAGGTCGGCGACGCACGACGGCTCGACCGTCGGAACAGGGCAGCGGGAAACGCCGCCGCAGCCTGTCGGCCCGCGTGCCGCGTCGAGCGCCACGGCGGCTTCGGGTGCGGGTGCCGCTGTGCCTGCCGATACGAGCGCTGCCGCGGCCGCGGTGCCGGCCGTCCCCGCGTCGCGCTCTGCAGTCCCTGCCGACCCACGCCCTCGGGCGACTCCCAACGCGCGCCGCCTCGCACGCGCGCACGGCCTGACGCTCGCCGACATTCCGGGCAGCGGCCGGCGCGGCCGCATCGGGGGCGACGACGTCGAGGCCGCGATCGCGCCGGCCGCCCGCCGCGTCGTCGCCGGGAGCGCAGCCGGCGCCGCGACTGTCGCGGACACCGTGGCCGCTGCGGACGCCGGGACCGCTGGCCACGCCGCGCCTGCTGCCGGCACCGCGCCTGCCATCGCCACTGCACCCCCTGTCGATGCTGCGCTCGCCGCCGACGCCGCACGCGGTGCCGATGCCGCGCCCACCCTCGCTCTCGACGCCGCGCCCACATCCGCCACCGCGACGGCGATGGTCGCGCTCCGCGCCGGCTGGATGGCGTATCGCAATTGGGCGGGCCGGCCGACCGGCGCGCCGCCGATCGTCCTGCTCCACGGCTTCGCGGGCGACAGCCAGGCCTGGGCGGTGCTCGCCGCCCACCTGCAGCGCCGCGGCCGCCGCGTCGTCGCGCCCGACCTGCCGTCGCACGGCGCGACCGAGTTCGACCGCGTCGACCCGACGGCGATGGTGGGCGATGTCGTCGACTTCATCGACGCGCTCGGCCTCGACCGCATCGAGCTGGTCGGCCATTCGCTCGGTGCCATCGTCGCCACGCGCGCCGCCGAGCGGCTCGCGGCGCGCGTCGAGCGGCTGACGCTGCTCGCGCCAGCCGGTCTCGGCAGCGAGATCGACGCCGACTTCGTCGCCGGCATGGCGACCGCCACGCAGGGCGGCGGCATCGCCCACCTGCTGCGCCGCATCGCCGTGCATCCGCCCATGCTGTCGCCGCAGCAGCTCGACGACATGGCCCGGCGCACCGGCGGCCGCGCCGCGATCCGCGAGCTCGCCGATCGGCTCGTCGGCCACGGCCGGCAGCAGATCGACATCGTGGCGGAGCTCGCCGCGCTCACGGTGCCGGCGCGCGTCGTCTGGGGCCTCGACGACCGCATCGTGCCGTGGCGGCACGCGGTCCGCGCCGGTCCGCGCATCCCCGTGTTCTTCCTTCCCGGCGCCGGCCACATGCCGCAGTGGGACCAGCCGCAGCAGGTGGCCGCGCTGTTCGATTGACGAACGGTGGTTCAGCCGGTGGGCGACGCTAGAGCATCAAAGCATCAAAGCACCAAACACCGGTTTGGCTGCGGCTCGATGGATGCCACTGATCGAAGCAGTAGACCGACGTAAGCTGCTGAAGGTGAGTTCTAGTCGATAGAAGGTATCAACGAGAATGGGCGGCGCCAGGGGCAGGAGAGCACGGCGGGTGAATTCCGGTCACGGACCACCGACCCTGGGCGCAGGTAACAGGCAACACGCAACCGGGGACGAGTGACGAGCGGCGGAAATGGCAGCGAACGACGGGCTACCCGCTCCCGCTTTCGCGCGCTACAGCCCTTCACGAGACCAGATGCGTTGCCTGCACCGGAGAGGCGATCGAGATCACGCCGCCCCAGACGCAGGCGAGGGTCGACGTCTGATCGAGCGCCGGTGCGCCGCCCATGAGTACGGTCGGTGCACCTGGCGTCCACGGCGCCGGCGTCACGGGCAGACACGGCATCGGCGTCAGCACGCCCATCGCCGCAGCGGTGGCCGCGGCGACGGCGGGATTGGCCGGCGACAGGCAGACGCCGAAGGGCGGAATGTTCGCGAGCGCCACGTGGTCGAGCACGGTTGCCGCGATCCGGCTGCTGGTGAGCACCGGCCGCGGCGTCGGCACGAGCGCACTCGGTGCCGCGCCGAAGCTGCAGCCGATCGTCGCACCCATGCAGATCTGCATCGCCATGGCTCGGTCCCTCCGCGCCGCGATTGGGACGCCGGCCGCCGTGCCGCCCCATCCCACAGGTTAGGGGCGCGCGGACGCTCGCGGGCACCGCGTCGACGTGCCACCATCGTGCCGCCGGTCGCCCTGACCGCCGCGCCACGGCGGCGTACGGGCCGTCGGCCGCCGCACTGCCGAGACCGAAAGCGCCATGCCGCCCGAGAACCCGTGAGGGAATTCGACACCCCCGCTCTGCGGCCGCGAACGCCGCCACTCGTCGTTGCAGAGGCTCGCCGTCGAAGAAACGACGACTGCGCTTTGCGCCTCGAACGGCGCCCGTTCCGGCCGCCGCTCGGTCGCGCCGGATCCATTCACAGGTGCTGAACCTGCCCGCGCCGCCATGACCGACTCCACGCTCCCGGAACGCGGCCGGCCGCCGCGGCGACGCGCGGTCTGCCGGACGCTTCTCGTCCTCGTTTTCGTGCTCGGCGGTGCAGCGTCGAGCGGCGCCGTCGCCCAGTCCGCTCTCGTCGCGGCGAGCCAGCCACGGCAGGGCGAGCTCGTCGCGCGCGCCCGCATCGACGCGCAGACCGAACCCCAGCCGGGCGACTTCACGCTGCAGCTCGGTCCCGACACCGTCGTCGCGGCGGCAGCGGTCGCCCCGGTGGCGCCGCCGCCGGCATCGGCGGCGCTGTTGCTGTGCCTCGACCGCAGCGGCTCGATGGGCGCCGAGGCGATCGCGACGATGCAGGCGGTGCTTCGACGCGTGCTGGTGCCGCGCCCCGGCGAGACCGAGCTGCCGATCAGCGTCGCGATCGTCACGTTCGGCACGCGCTCGACGCATCTGCTCGGGCTGACGACCGACCCCGCCCGCATCGCCCGGGCGCTCGACGGCCTGACGCCCGACCGCGATCGCGAGGGCCGCACCGTGCTCTACGACGCCGTCGCCGGCGGGCTGGCCGAGCTGCGTGCCTCCGACCTGGGCCAGAAGCGCCTGCTCGTCGTCTCCGACGGCAACGACGAAGGCAGTTCGCTGTCGCAGAAGGCGTTGATCGAGCGCATGGCCGAGCCGCCGTCGGTCGCGGTCGACGCGATCGGCTTCGGCGCGCTCGCGGCGTCGGCATCCGGCTCGCTCGCCACGCTGGCCGGCGCGACGGGCGGCCGTTTCGCGGTGTCGCCGAGCCGCTCCGAACTCGGCGACGTGCTCGCGCGGATGGTTCGGCAGGCCGTGCCGCCGCCGCTGGTCGACGTCCGCTTCGTGCTGCCGCCGTCGACGCCCGGCCGTTCGCCGGCCGACGCGGTGCTCCGCTACCGCCCGCGGGCCGGCACGCCGGCGTCGTTCGCGATCGCCGCCGACCTGCTGCAGGCCCCGCCGGACGGCCGTGCCGCCGCCGACGCGGCGGCCGAGGCGGCCGACGCCGAGGCCGGCCGCTGGAACGCCGCACGGCAGCGCTTCGCCGCGTTGCCGCCGGCCGTTCGCCTGGGTGGCGCGGTGGCGCTGCTCGCGGCGGCGGTCCTCGTCGGCGCGGCGCTGCGGCGGCGCGGCCGGACCGTGCCGCCCGTGGTCGGGCCTGTCGTCGTCGACGAGCCGGCATCGCCCGCGATCGACGTCGAACCCGGCGGCGGCGACGTCGAACCCGGCGGCGGCGACGTCGCCGGCCACCGGACGACGCGCTTCGGCCACCGCTGGCCGTTGCCGGGCGACGGCCGGACCGTCGCGGTGCTGCACGGCGTCGCGGGCGCCGTGCAGGGCCAGCGGATCCGGCTCATGTCGCCGTCGGTGCGGATCGGCGCGGCAGCGGACAACGACCTCGTGCTGCGAGACGACGACTTCGTCTCCGGCCACCATGCCGTGCTCAAGGCCGAGGCGAACGCGCTCTACGTCGTCGACCTCGGCTCGCGCAACGGCAGCGAACTCAACGGCGTGCGCTTCGGCGACGCGACGCGGTCGCTCTCGCCCGGCGACCGCGTGACGCTCGGGCGCAGCACGTTCGAGGTGCTGGCGGCCGAGCCACGGGACGGCGAGTCGCGCGTCGGCTGACGATGGCGGCCGACGGCCCGGCCTGGCGGCTCGGGGCGCGCTCCGAGACCGGCCTCGTGCGCACCGCCAACGAGGACCGGATGGGCTGGGTCCGCACCGCGTGGGGCGACGTCTACGTCGTCTCCGACGGCATGGGCGGCTACCGCGGCGGCGCGCTCGCGGCAGCGATCACCCTCGCGACGCTGCAGGAGCGGCTCGGCGTGCTCGACCCGGCGTCGCCCGGCGTCGCGGATGGGGTGCAGGCGGCATTCGCGGCGGCGAACGACGCGGTCCGGGCGGCGCGCGACCCTGAGGACGCGGAGACGCGCGACATGGGCGCGACCGGCGTCGCCGTCGTCGTCCACGGGGAGCGCGCGCGCGTCGCCCACGTGGGCGACAGCCGCGCCTACCTCTGGCGCCGCCGCGGCGGCTTGTGCCGGCTGACGCGCGACCACACCCGTGTGCAGGCGCTGCAGGACGCCGGGCTGCTCAGCGCGGAGCAGGCCGCCGTGCACCCCGACGCGAGCGTGCTCGAGCGCGCCATCGGTCACCGGCCGACAGTCGACGCCGACGTCGGCGACTGGACGCCGCTGCTACCGGGCGACCTGCTGCTGCTCTGCTCCGACGGCCTCAGCGGTTGCGTCTCCGACGCCGAGATCGCCGCGCTGCTGCGGCATGGCGACGATCCGGTCGCGCTGGCCGACCGCCTCGTCGACTGCGCGCTCGGCAAGGGCGGCGACGACAACATCACGGTGCAACTCGCCGCCTACCGCTGGCCGCGCCGCCGCGGCCGGTGGCAGGCACCGGCGGGCCGTGCCGCGCTCGCCGCGGGTGCGGTCGGGCTGACGGCGTTGCTGGTGGCGAGCGAGGCGATGCGGTCGCGGCCCCCTGCGGCGGACGCTGCCGGTGCCGTGCGGCGCGACGCGGGAGGCACAGCGATCCTGGCGGCACCGACCGCGGCCGGCGGACGGCGGAGCGGCGACGCGCCGGCGAGCGCGCCGTCGGTGGGGCCGACGTCGGCGCCGATGCCGACCACGACGGCGATGGCGACGGCGACGGCGACGCCACGTCCGGCCGTGTCCGGCGACGCGCCGGTTCGGCAGCCGGGCGCCACGTCGGTCGCCCCGGCGCGGCCGCTCGGCTCGACACCCTGGCCCGCCTGGCCCGCCTGGCCCGCCTGGCCCGGAACCGCGGCTGCCGCATCGCCGGTCGGTCGCCCGCCGAACGTCGGCGCGGCGCGACCGACGCTCGCGTCGTCGCCCGCCCGTGCGTCGATGCACGCGGCATCGGCATCGGCAGCGGCAGCGGCGTCATCAGCGTCATCCTCGCCAGCCCCGCCGACAGCGACGGCGCAGCCGGCCTCGACGTCGCCGACCGCGCCATCGGCGCCGTCCGCACCCGCGGCCCCGGCCAGCGCACCGCGTCCCTAACTTGCAGTCGGCGCCACGCGTCCGTCGGGCTTGACGCGCTGTCGGGCCGCCGCGAACATCGTCCGCTTCGCCGGCCGGCGCCCATCGGCGCCGTGTCGGGCTCGCAGGCCGGAGAACGGGCGGATCATGAGCGACAAGGCGGGCTGGTTCGACAACATCCTCGGCCGGGCCTCGGCCAAGCCGCTGCCGACCTCGGGCAAGCGCTGCCCGAACGGCCACCCGATGGCGCTCGACTGGCGCGAGTGCCCCTACTGCAAGGCGGCCGACACGGCGTCCGCGCGCACCCGCCAGAGCCAGCTCGACCCTGGCACCGTAACGTCCGCCGGCACGGCGCAGCGCGACGCCGGCGCCGCGACCGCCTCGCGCCGCGAGACCCGCGTCGGCACCGACACACCGGCCGGCACGTCGGTCGCGGCACCGGGGCCGGCACCGTCGGCGCGCCGCCACACCTCGGTGCTCGACCCCGACGACACGAAGGCGCAGACGTCCCAGCGGCCGAGCGGCGGCCGGCGCCTGACCGGCGTCGTCTTCACCTTCAGCTGGTCGCCGCTCGGCCAGCTGTTCGAGGTGCGCGACGGCCGCAATTTCGTCGGCTCCGGCACCGTCGCGAGCGAAGGCCAGCGCCCGTGCGACGTGCGCCTGACCGAGGACGACAAGCTGTCCGGCGAGCACTTCCTCATCCTGTGCCAGGGCGCGAAGTACCGCATCCGCGACTGCGACAGCACCAACGGCACCTTCGTCAACGGCGAGCAGATCAACAACATCGGCATCGACCTCGAGGACGGCGCGCTGATCCAGGCCGGCGCGACGCTCTTCGTCTTCCACAAGGTGCGCCCGCCCGAGCCGCCGACGTCGTCGGTGCACGACGACGGCGACCTCGACGCCGACGCCGAAGCGCGGACGACCCTCCGGCGTGGCCCCGGCGAAGACGTGTCGATCTGACGCCGGCGCGGTCGCGGACCGCCGGCGCGGTGCCGGCCCGCGCGCCCGGCGCCGATCGGCATGACGCGCCTGGTCGCCTCACGCTGTGGCATCGCGCTCGCGTCGGTCGCGCTCGTCGGCTGCCAGACCGCGGCGCAGACGTCGAGCCTGCAGTGCGGCGCCGGCGGGGCGGCAGGCGCCTACCTGCTGTGCAAGGCGATGCACGGCTCCGACGCCGAATGCCTCGGCGCGGCGACGGTGGTCGGCGTCGGCGGCGCGGCGATCTGCTACTCCTACGCCGCCAATCTCGAGCGCCGCAAGAAGGAGCTCGCCGGTCGCGAGAACGACCTCGACGCGCGCATCAAGTACGTCCGCGGCCTCAACCAGGACAGCCGCCAGCTCAACACAGAACTCGGCAAGCGCCTCGCCGAGACGACCCGGGCGACCGACGACCTCGTCGCGCAGATCCGCCAGAACAAGGTGTCGGGCGTGCAGCTCGCGCAGGCCCGCGACGCCCGCGACAAGGAGGTGAGGGCAGCGAGCGCGCAGGCCGCGCGCAGCACCGAGGCGCTCGCCGAGGCCAAGGCGTACCGGGCCCGGGCGCGGCCGGCGTCGCCGGACCTGGACGCCGACCTCGCGCGGCAGGAGCAACTCAATGCCGAGACGCAGCGCCTCGTCGCGATGCTGGCGGCGCAGAAGAGCCGTGTCTGAGCCGATGTCACGGCGGCCGGTGCCGCGCGGCGCGGGCTCGGCGCAGCGTCGCCTGCCGCCGGCCGGCCTGACCGCGGCCTGCGCGCTGGCCGCAGCCGTCGGCCTCGGCGGATGCGCCATCGCCGAGCTGCGCAGCGACGTCGCCGCGGGCCAGTCGCGCGTCGACGCGAAGGCCGACACGCTCGCACGCGAGCGGCAGGTGCAGGCCGGCCTCGCCGCGCAGCGCGACCAGCTGCTCGCCGACCTCGGCCGCCGCGAGCTGACGCTGGCGCAGCTCGGCGACCGGCTCGAGCGGATGCGCCGGCTCAACGACACGGCAGCCGTCGCGACGCCGGTCGAGCGCGAGCGGCGCGACGAACGCGCCCGCCGGCTCGACGACATGAGCCGCCGGACCCGGGCGCTGGAGGCCGACGCCGCGCTGCCGGCGCCCGAGAAGGCGCGTCGCGCCGAGGCGTTGAAGGAGCAGACGCGCAAGGCGCTCGAAGTCCTGCTGGTCGGCTGATGTGCTGTCCCGTGCGGTCCTGCACAAGGTGACATCGATGGATCCGAGGCCAGGGCTGGGCGCGCACCGCAGCGATCCCCGGAGCGATCGCGAGGACCTGCGACGCCGCCCCGGGCTCGCAGACGCGGGTCTTGTGTGCAGGACCTTGCGGGACAGCGCACCGGGGCGGCCGATGCCGGCCGCCGCGTCTCCGCGATGACCGGCCAGGCCGCGTCCGACGCCGGGCTCGCCGACGGCACGCTCGTCGGCGGCCGCTTCGTCGTGCGCCGCAAGCTCGGCGGCGGCGGCATGGGCGAAGTGTTCCTCGCCGAGAACGTCGAGGTGCCCGACAAGCGCTACGCGATCAAGGTGCTGCGGCCCGAATTCTCGGCCGACCCGCGTTTCGTCTCGATGCTGCGCGACGAGGCGACCAAGCAGGCCAGGCTCGAGCACGACAACGTCGTCGGCATGATCGACTTCTTCGCGTGGGAGGGCCGGTACTGCCTGCTCCAGGACTTCGTCGCCGGCAAGACGCTGGCGCAGCTGATCGCCGAGCAGCCGGGCGGCCTCGCACCCGCCGTCGCCCTGCCGCTGATGCGCGGCATCCTGAGCGGGCTCGACCACGCGCACGCGCTCGGCATCCTGCACTGCGACGTCAAGCCGGCCAACGTCATCGTCGACTCGGGCGGCCGGCCGCGGCTGACCGACTTCGGCATCTCGCGCGACGTCGGCGTGCTCGCCGGCGACAGCAGCGTCGTCGGCGCCGGCACGCTCGAGTACATGAGCCCCGAGCAGGTGCTGACGCCGCGCGACATCGACCACCGCTCGGACGTCTACTCCGCCGGCGTCGTCTTCTTCGAGATGCTGTGCGGCCGGCTGCCGTTCGAGCTCGCACCCGACGCCGGCCGCGACGCGCTGCCGCAGCTGCAGCACGATGCACCCGACCTGCGCTCGGTCCGCGCCGACGTGCCCGCGCCGCTCGCCCGCATCGTTGCCACGGCGCTGCAGCGCGACCCGAACCAGCGCTTCCAGGGCTGCGCCGACGTCGAGCAGGCGATCGCCGAGCACCAGCGTCGCGAGCGCTGGAAGCGGACGTGGCTGCCGGGCCTCGTCGTCGCCGCGCTGGTCGCGCTCGTCGTCGCCGGCGGGCTCTACAAGATGCGCAGCGACGAGCGCGAAGCGGCACGTGCCGCCGAACGGCGCAACGCCGAGGTCGCGCGTGCGAATGCGGTCCGCACGCGTGCGACGGCGGTCGATGCGGTCCGCAATGCGGCCACCGCGCTCGGCCTGCTGTGCCGCGAGTGGATCGACTACGGCATCAAGGCGCAGGGCGTCGCGGCGGCGCGCGACGCCGGACTCGCCGACCTGGTCCCGAAGTTCCGGCAGCGGCTCGCCGAGATGGAGGCGAACATGGACCAGCATGCCCGCGAGTACGGTGCGGCGCTCTCCCAGCTGCGGTCGGTCGACGCCGCGGTGCTCGCGTCGGCGCTGACCGACCCCGAGCTCGCGCAACCGGCGGTGCGGCGCTTCCTCGACGCGATCCGCGCCGACGACGCGGCGCAGCGCGGGGCCACGCCGCCGGCGGCGAAGACGCGGCAGGCGCTGGTCGAGCGTTGTCCGGCGCCGGTGCGCTGA
>CAXUDL010000074.1:0-10342 GCA_964249855.1 uncultured Rhizobacter sp.
GGATGAACGTCGGCTTCATCCACGGCGTGATGAACACCGACAACATGACGATCTCGGGCGAGACGATCGACTACGGCCCGTGCGCCTTCCTCGAGGCCTACGACCCGCGGACGGTCTTCAGCAGCATCGACGAGAGCGGCCGTTACGCCTACGGCAACCAGCCGCCGATCGCGCGCTGGAACCTGGTGCGCCTCGCCGAATCGCTGCTGCCGCTGATCGCCGGCGGCACCGACGACGAGGCCGCGACGCAGCGTGCGATCGCACGGGCGACGGAGGTCGTCGACGCCTTCGAGGACGATGTCGCCGCGGCGCTGCTCGCCGGACAGCGCGCCAAGCTCGGCCTGCGCACGGCGCATCCCGACGACGCCGCGCTCGTCGCCGACTGGCTCGGGCTGCTCGAGGCGCAGGCCGTCGACTTCACGCTCGGCTGGCGCCGGCTCGCCGACGCCGCTGCGGGCGACGAGGCCCGCCTGCGGGCGCTGTGGTCGGTACCGGCCGCGCTCGACGGCTGGCTCGCGCGCTGGCGGGCACGCTGCGCGGCGGACGGCGTGCCGGGTGTCGCGCCGGACGACCGCGCGGCGCGGATGCGGCGGCACAGCCCGTCGGTCATTCCCCGCAACCACCGCGTCGAGGAGGCGCTCGCGGCTGCGTCGGCGATCGACGCCGACATGGGCCCGTTCGAGCGCCTGCTCGGCGCCCTGTCGCGGCCGTTCGACGAGCCGGCGGCGAGCGACGCCGACCTCGCCGAGCCGGCGCCCGCCGACGTCACCCGCTGCTACCGGACCTTCTGCGGCACCTGAACGACGTGCCGCATGCCCGGCGTGCCGCTGTCTCGGCCCGGATCGCCGCCGTGGGACGCGAGGTGGCTCGGTTCGGCCTCGGGCGTCTGCTCCGGTGCATGCTCGTCGGGATCTGCGCGATCACATCGGCCGGATGCGGCGCACTCCACAGTGCTCGGATGTGGTTTCCGAAAGCGTCCGGAATGGACGAAGTCGATCCGCATCTCTTCGTGGAGCCGACGATGTCGGTCGAGCAACGGCAAGAGGTTCGACGGCAGATCAAGAGCGGCCGCACCACGGTCGAGATGTTCTACGGGGACATCGCGACATCACCCTACTTCGTCGCCTGCCTCACGACCGAATGCGATGTTCGTTTCGGGTCCTACGGTCAGAGAGCCGCCTCCTATGGCGAACTTGCGATTCGACTGTCGGCCAAAGGCTTGTCGGGGCCCCTGATCGCGCACGAGTGGTCGCATGCGGAACTGTTCCATCGAGCTGGAGGCTGGTGGTACGCCCGCAAGATTCCACGGTGGTTCGATGAAGGCGTGGCAGTCGTCGTGGCCGATGAGCCTCGTCACTCGGAGGAGAACTGGAACGAAATCCAACGCCGGCGTCTGCCGACTCCGAGTCTTGGCAGGCTGATTTCCTTCAGCGACTGGGGTGACGCCGTCCGAGAGTACGGCGAGACCGCCGGTGACGTGCCTGGCAACCTGCATGTGGTCTACACGGCAGCCGGCCATGAGGTGAGGAGACTCTTGTCCTGTGCCGGCCCGCGCGGCGTCGCCGCCGTGCTCGATGCAGTACGTTCAGGGTCGACCTTCGACGATGCGTATGCGGCGGTCGGCGCGAAGTGCGTCCACTGATGGCTCAGCCGCAGTCCCTCGTCGGGCGTTGCACGACAGGACTCGCCGTCGACGTCATCGCCCGCGCCCTCAGCGGTGCAGGCCCGGCGTCTGCACGAGGAAGCGCTCGACCGCGTCGTCGAGCCGCGGCGCCAGCACGCCGCGCTCGCTCGTCAGCGCGCTGTACGGCGGCCGGGTGGCCGCCTGCCCGCGGTCGGCGCCGTGCTCGGCGCGGACGAGGTGCCGGGGCAGCGCGGCCGCCTCCGCGATGCGGCAGGCGAAGTCGAACCAGCTCGTCGCCTCGGCGTTGGTGACGTGCCAGAGTCCGGCCTCGGCGTCGATCAACAGATCGAGGCCCGTGTCGACGAGGTCGGGCACGTAGGTCGGCGAGACGACGCGGTCGTCGGCGGCTGCCCACGCGAACCCCTGACGGATCCGCTCGAGGCCTCGCCACGCGAAGTTCGCGGTGTCCCACGGACCGAAGAAGGCCGCGGTGCGCACGACCAGCACGTGCGGCTGCGATGCGATCTCGACCTCGGCGTGGCGCTTCGCGCGGCCGTAGGCGTTGAGCGGGCTCGGGTCGTCGCTCTCGACGTACGGCCGGCGCTTGCCGCCGTCGAAGACCAGGTCGGACGAGAAGGTCAGCAGCCGCGCGTCGAGCGCTTCGCAGGCCGCTGCGAGCACCACCGGCCCGAGCGCGTTGGCGCGCCACTGCGACGCGTCGGCCTCGGCCGCGTCGACGCGGACGAAGCCGGCGGCGTTGACGACCGCCCACGGCTCGATCGCCGCCAGCGTCCGCCAGACGGCGGCGGCGTCGGAGATGTCGAGCTCCGAGTGGCGCAGGACGCGGCAGGCGATCGCCCGGCGCCGGCAGATGCGGACGAAGGCGTTGGCGAGCGTGCCGTTGCCGCCGACGACGACGAGCGGCCGGCCGGCCGCGGGCGCCGGTGACTCGGGCGCCGGCGCGGACGGTTGCGGCGGATAGAGGAAGCGGTCGTCGCGCCGCCACCAGCCGGGGACGGCGACGACCGGGTGACTCGCGGCCCGCCCCTGGCCGAGTTCGCTGGCGAGCGTGGCGAGCGCGGTCGGCCGCGGCGTGCCGTTGCGGACGTCGAACAGCCCGAGCTCGTAGTCGCCGCGCTGCACCGCGAGCAGCCGGTTCCAGTCGTAGGCACCGAAGGCCGACCACGCCGTCACCGCGCGCACGTCGGCGCCGTCGGCCCGCAGCTGCAGCGCCGCGGTCCAGGCCTCGTCGAGCCAGCGAAGCTGCTCCTCGCGGGTGCAGCTGAGATGGACCTCGGTCAGCGCGACGGGCAGGCGATAGCGCTCCCAGGCTTCGCGCAGCCGCACGGCGAAGCCGCCGAAGCTCGCCTGGCGCACGCGCACCGCCTCGGTGTCGGCGTAGCGATGGACGCCGTTGCCGCCGTGCAGCGCCTCGGGATAGCGGCCGAGACGATGGTCGAGATAGCGCTCGCTCGTGACGTACACGTTGACGCCGACGACCGCGGGCGGCGTCGGCTCGGCTGCGAGGCCGGCGAGCTCGTCGGGGTCGGCGCCGCGCTCGACGAGCCAGCCGTGCAGCGGATGGTCGGGCGTGACGCGGCCGACGAGCAGGTCGTAGCTCAGCCAGCGGCGCTCGTTCTCGAACGCGACCTGCGCGGCGAGCGTGGGCGTACCGCTGCAGTGGCCGAGATCCTCGGTCTGCACCAGTCGCGCCGCCGGGTTGACGCGCCGCACCGCGCGCATCGCCGCCGCCGTCGCCTGGATCTGGTTCAGCAGGGTGCGGACGAAGGTCGCGTCGTCGCGCGCATGCGGATGCCAGACGCCGTAGAGGCTGCCGAAGCGGGCGGTGGTGAGCGGCTCGTTGATCGGCGTCCAGTCGTCGACCCAGGGGAAGCGTTCGGCCAGGCGTGCCGCAAAGCCTGCGACCTTGTCGGCGAAGCCAGGGTCGACGAGGCTCGTGTGCAGCGGCCCGCTGCCATGGTGGACGAGGCCCGCGATCGGCCGCACGCCCAGCGCGCGCAGGCGCGCGAGCCGCTCCTCGGCCCATGCGTAATCGCAGCGGTCGGGCTGCGGCTCGAGCCGCTCGAACAGCAGCGGCAGGCGCACCGCGCGGGCGCCGAGCGCGGCCATGCGGTCGAGGTCGTCGAGCCGGTGCGCGAAGCCGGTGGCTTCGAGCTGGTCGATCCGGGTGGCACCGACCCGGGTGACGCTCGCCTCGGGTCCCATCCAGAGCTCGAGGTCGCGGGTCATCGTGGGCTGTGGGAGCGGGTCATGCAGCGCAAAGGCAATCCGCATGCTTGACCTGCGCGGCGGCGCGATCACGCCCGTGGCAACGCTCGGCGACCGGTCGAGCGGGCGTCGCGCGGGCGCCGGTCGGGACGCGGTCGGGCACCGGTCGGCAACCGGTCGGGCGCCTGCATCGCGCGCGGCTGCGCGCCCGGTCGCGCGCCGCGCCGCGGAACGGGTCAACCCGGCACGGACTCCGCGACCCTGCGGCGCTTGCGCTCGACGGCCGGCGGGGTCGACGACACCGCCTTGAGCAGGCTCGTCGACACGCCGGCGCGGATCACCGGCAGAGGCCGCAGGAGCGTGGCGCCCGATGCGCGGGCGACCGGCACGTCGGTCTCGACACGCGGCCGCGGCGCGCGGCGGGCGAGCCGGACCGACGCCTCCGTGCCCGACGGCTCGACCATCGACACGCCGCTCGCGACCGGCACGCCGAAGGACGGCCTGCCCTCGACGGTCCAGCCGAAGCGCTGCGCCCGCACGCTGCGCTCGGCCCAACCGCCGTTGCTGCGGTCGATCGCGTGGTAGACGATCCAGTCCTCGGCGCCGTCGGGCGACTTGACGAAGGAATTGTGGCCGGGGCCGAACGAGCCGCCGTGCTCGAGCTTGGCGAACACCGGCGACGCGCTCTTGGTCCACGACGACGCCTGCAGGATGTCGCCGCCGGTGTATTCGAGCAGGCCGAGCGCGTAGTCGTCGGTCCAGCTCGCGCTCGCCGAATAGACGACGAAGAGCTTGCCGCCGCGCTTGAGCACCGCGTGGCCTTCCATCAGCGGCGCACCGGACTGCTCCCACGCCCGATCGGGCGCGGCGATCTCGTGGCGCTCGCCGCTGATCGTCCACGGGTTCGAGAGCGGCGCGATGTAGGTGACCTGCGGAAAGCCGTCGCCGGCGCCGCGCCAGCCGGACCACAGGAAGTAGAGCTTGCCGTGGTTCTCGAGCGTCAGCCCGTCGATCGCCCACTGGTCGGTCGGCGCGGCGATCTTGCCCTTGAAGCTGTAGCCCGCCTGCGGGTCGTCGCCGTGCGACTCGAGGACATACATCCGGTGGTTGGCGTTGTGGCCGTCGCTCGCGGCGAAGTAGACGTACCAGCGGCCCTGCAGGTATTGCAGCTCGGGCGCCCAGACCTGCTCGCTGTACGCGGTGCCCGGCGGCGGCGTCCAGACCGTCGTCATCGGCACGCTGCCGATGTCCTGCAGCCGCTCGGCGCGGGCGACACCGATCGCCCGGTCCTCGAGACTCTTGCAGTAGTAGTAGTAGCCGTCGCGGTAGACGACCGACGGATCGGCCGAGCCGCCGACGCCGCTGGCAGGCACGATGGGATTCGCGAACTGGTTCATGGCCGGCGAGGATGGGCTGTGAAGGATGGCGGCAGGCGGGCGGGCTGCGGCGGCGGAACGACCGCCGGCGAGAGCCGCCAGCGCGAGGCAGACGGCAAGGAGAAGGGCAGGGGCAGGACGCGACATCGATCGACCGGCAGCGGAAGGTTGTGGACGTTTCGTCGCCGATGGCCCTTTCGAGCCCGACCCGGCGCGCCGGCAGTGTCTGGCGGGGCCGAGCCACCGGAAGGGTCGAACAGCGGCGCGTTCTCTGGTCCTGTATCGGCAGCCGCGACGACCCGCCCGAGCTGGGCGAAACCCGCGACGCGTGACGCAATCGGCGGTGCGACGGCTCGCGTTCGCGACCCGTGGACCGGCGTGCGCCGCCATGCGTCGGCCGTGGCGGCCGACTCCGGGGCGCGGAGCGTGGGCGGCAGACATCACGGCCCGCGCCGAGGCGAGTCAGGGCTCGGGACGAGGCGCCGGCGAGGCGGTGTGGACCCCCATGCTCCGCGGCATCGAGCCCGTGCGGGCGCCCTCTTGAAATTCTTGCGCCGATGCGCAACTCGGTCGCATCGCCGGCGGACCCGCACCGCCGTTTCCACCACCGAAAGGAGGACTCATGTACGCATCCAGTCTGACCCGTCCCGACACGCTCTTCGGTCACTTCGATCGCCTGCGTCGCGAACTCGACGACGTCTTCGGCGCGACCGGCCTGCCGCGCAGCATCCGCTCGGTCGCCTTCGGCGGCGTCCCGGCGCTCAACGTCGGGCGCACGCCGAAGAGCGTCGAGGTCTACGCCTTCGCGCCGGGGCTCGACGCGTCGAAGATCGAGGTCGTCGTCGACCGCGGCATCCTGCGGATCGCCGGCGAGCGCGTGTCCGACATCCCGGCGCAGGACCCGAAGATCAACGTGTATTCGCGCGAACGCGCCACCGGCCGCTTCAGCCGCACCGTCTCGCTGCCCGAGGACATCGATCCCGAGCAGGTCAAGGCGACCTACCGCGACGGCGTGCTGCAGGTGAGCATCGGTCGCCGCGAGGCGCCGCAGCCGCAACGCATCGCCGTGCAGTGAGCCACGGCCCGACATCGAAGGAGCACACCATGAACGACAAGACCACTCCCGTCGCCAACACCCGCAACGCCGGCACGGCCGCCGCGCAGACCGGGTCGCGCGAGGCCGAGCAGCCCGCGGTCCAGCCGGCCGTCGACGTCTTCGAGGACGAGTCCGGCATCACCCTGCTCGCCGACATGCCCGGCGTGCCGAAGGAGCAGCTCGAGCTGCGCGTCGACGGCGATTCGCTGCTGATCGAAGGCAGCGCCCAGCCGCAGACGCCCGACGGCCTCGAACCGCTCTGGGCCGAGGTGCAGGTCGCGCGCTACCGCCGCCACTTCACGCTCAGCCGCGAGCTCGACACCTCGCGCGTCGAAGCCAACCTCAAGGACGGCGTGCTGACGCTGCGGATCCCGAAGGCCGCCCATGCGCAGCCGCGGCGGATCCAGGTGAACGCGGGCTGAGGCCCGGGCTCGGCCGGCGCGGCGCGGCGCGGCGCGGCGCCGAGCCGAGCCGAGCCGAGCCGAGCCGAGCCGAGCCGAGC
The DNA here is from genome assembly GCA_964249855.1 of uncultured Rhizobacter sp. GTDB lineage: Bacteria > Pseudomonadota > Gammaproteobacteria > Burkholderiales > Burkholderiaceae_C > LMDS01. The sequence continues at coordinate 6,828 of CAXUDL010000074.1, forward strand.
CGAGCCGAGCAGAGGCGGGGCGAGGCGGGTCGCGGCAGGTCGCGGCGCGGTCGATAATGCGCGCCCCCCTCCGTGCCGTACCGTCATGTCCACTTCCCTCGTTCGAAGCGCCCTCGCCCGGCTCGCCGTCTGCGGCCTGATCGCCGTCGCGTGCGGGCCGGCACGGTCCGCGGCCGGTGCCGAGTCGCTGCTGAACGTCTCCTACGACGTGAGCCGCGAGCTCTACAAGGAGATCGACCCGGCGTTCGTCGCCGAGTGGAGCGCGCGGAACGGCCAGCCGGTCGCGATCAACCAGTCGCACGGCGGCTCGACGGCACAGGCGCAGGCGGTCGCCAACGGGCTCGATGCGGACGTCGTGACGATGAACCAGGCGACCGACATCGACCTGCTCGCCGAACGCGGCCTCGTCGCCGCCGACTGGACGAAGCGCTTTCCGTACGGCGCGGCGCCCTACACGACGACGTCGGTGTTCCTGGTCCGCAAGGGCAACCCGAAGAGGATCCTCGACTGGGCCGACCTCGCGCGACCGGGCGTCGCGGTCGTCATCCCGAATCCCAAGACGTCGGGCAACGGCCGCTATTCGTACCTCGCCGCATGGGGCAGCGTGATCGCCAAGGGCGGCAGCGACGCGCAGGCCCGCGACTTCGTCGGCCGGCTGTTCGCGAACGTGCCGGTGCTCGACGGCGGCGGTCGCGGCGCGACGACGAGCTTCACCCAGCGCGCCGTCGGCGACGTGCTCGTCACCTTCGAGAACGAGGCCGCGCTGATCGCCCGCGAAGTCGGCCGCGGCGACTTCGACATCGTCTACCCGAGCATCACGATCGAAGCCGAGGCGCCGGTCGCGGTCGTCGAGAAGGTCACCGCCAAGCGGGGCACGCGGCCGCTGGCGCAGGCCTATCTCGAATTCCTGTTCTCGCCCGCCGGCCAGCAGATCATCGCCAAGCACGACTTCCGGCCGCGCGATCCGTCGGTGCTCAAGGCCAACGCCGGCCGCTTCCCCGCCGTCAGGACCTTCACCGTCGACTCGCTGCTCGGCGGCTGGGCGGCCGTCAACAAGCAGCACTTCGGCGACGGCGGCATCTACGACCAGCTGATCGTCAAGCGACGCTGAGTGTCCGGAGCGCGGATTCGATGGTCCGCGCGGCGGCATGGGCGCCGCGCCGGCGTCCGGACGATGGGGGATGCGTCGCGCCCGATGCGATTGCGCGGCGGGCGGCGCTGTTCATCGACCGTTGCCAACCGGTGCGCGCCGGCGGCGCAGCAACTCCGCGCTGACGATGCAGACGAGCAGCCAGGCGCTGCCCGAAACGAATCCGGCGACGACGTCGCTCGCGAAGTGCACCTGCAGGAACACGCGGCTGCATCCGGTCGTGTAGGCGACCGCGGCAGCGCCGAGCACGGCGGGCAGGTGCCATCGCGGCGGCAGCAGCCGCAGCGCCAGGTACGCGAGCATGCCGTAGACGACGACCGAGCCCGAGCTGTGGCCGCTCGGAAAGCTGTAGCCCGCCTCGACCCAGCCGCCGCGGTGCACCGGCCGCGCACGCTCGAACACGTTCTTCAGCGCCGTGTTGAGCACGCCGTTGCCGGCGATCGCGAGCACCCAGGCGATCGCCAGCGCCTGGCGGCGCCGCGCGAGCAGCAGCACCGCGACGAGGATGCAGACCGTCGTCTGCGTCGCGCGGTCGCCGCAGTGCGTGAGCACGGCGAAGACCGCGAGCCCCGCGGCCGGCGCGGCCGCGACGACCGCGTCCGAGAAGACCTGGTCGAGCCGGCCGAGCGGCTCGCCCGCGCCGATCGCCTCGGCGATCTCTGCGAACAGCGCCGCAGCGGCGACGACGCCGACGAAGCCCGCGCCGAGGTGCAGCGCCAGGAACGCCGCGGGCGGGAGCCGGTTGTGCTCCCATGGCAGGCCGAGGCGCCGCAGGCCGGCCCAGACACCGACGACGGCGACGAGCGTCAGCAGCAACCCGGCGAAGAAGCCGGGCAGCGCCTCGGCGCCGGCCGCGCGCGCGAGCGCTTCAGCCGCCGACGCGGCCATCGACGGCGAGCGGACCGAGCTCGAGGCGATGGCGCCTGACGCAGACGAAGTCGCCCTCGCCCGCCGAATAGTCCCAGCGTTCGACCGTGCAGCCCACGCGCTCGGCCGGCTCGCGGCGGATCACGTTGACCGAATTGCCGGCGTCGCCGCGCACTCGCTTCGACACCGCCGTGCCGGCCTGCACTGCCCAGAGCCTGCGCGGTAGCGCCAGCGCGCCGCCGACGACCGTCTGCCGCGCGCCGTCCTCGGTCCGGTGCAGCGGCACGACGTACGGCAGGTGGATGTGGCCGCCGAGGACGAGGTCGGCGCCGGCCTCGGCCCAGCGCCGCACCGCCCTGGCGTGGCCGTGCAGCAGATCGTGGGCGTCGTGGGCAGCGGTCACCGCGACCGGCTGGTGGACGACGACGACCCGCAGTTGGCCCGGCGACGCCGTCTCGAGCCGCCGCGCCACCGCGTCGACCTGCAGCGCCGAAACCTGGCCGTCCTTGTGGCGCCAGCGCCGCGTGGTGTTGACCGCGATCACGAGCCAGCGCTCGGTGTCGAGGCTCGGCTCGAGCTCGCGACCGAAGGCGCGGCGAAAGCGCGCATACGGCGCGAACAGCCGCACCGCGAGGTTGTAGAGCGGGATGTCGTGGTTGCCCGGCACGACGAGCCGCCTGGCGACGCCGAGCCGGTCGACGAAGCGCCGCGCGGCGTCGAACTCTTCGGCGGTCGCGCGCTGCGTCAGGTCGCCGGACAGCAGCACGGCGTCGGGCTCGAGCACCCGTGCGAGGCGCTCGAGCGCGTCGACCACCGGCGGCCGTTCGGTGCCGAAGTGCGGATCCGAGATCTGCAGCAGGCAGCTCATCCGGGCGCCCGGGAATGCGGGCACCGGCCCGCGCGCCGCCGAGTCGGCGCGCAGCGCGCGTCGTCGACGCGGGCGCGACGCGGGACATGCCGTCCGCCGCCCATGCGCCTCGGCCTCATGCGCGAACGACCGCCCCGTCCTCGGGCCGCAACAGCATGAGCGACTGCGGTGCGACGCGGAACGTGAGCGGCGGCGTCATCCAGGCGACCTCGCCGTCGGTCGCGACCTTCAGCCGCACGCCGCGGCGACCGCGCGCCGGCGGCTGCACGACCATGTTGCGGAACACGAAGCGCTCGACCTCGTCGGCGCCGCCGAGCCGGCCCGCGGCGCCGCGCAGCAGCAAGCCGTAGCGCGTGAACGCGTTCGACGGCTTGAGGCTGATCGCCGCGAGCTGGCCGCGCTGCAGGGCCTCGGCCTCGGGCAGGCCCATCTGTTCGAGCTGGAGCTGGTTGTTCGCCACGATGAGCGAGGACGTGGGCAGGCGACGCGCCTGCTCGCCGGTCTCGACCTCGAGCAGGAGATCGCGTGCGCCGCGCCAGACCGTGACCAGCGCGGCCAGCAGCGCGACCGGCCGGCTGCGGCCCCACCGGCGCTTGTAGCCCTCGCGGTCCTCGAGCAGCCGCGGGTAGA
>CAXUDL010000075.1:0-10336 GCA_964249855.1 uncultured Rhizobacter sp.
TCGACCATCATGATGCCGTTCTTCTTCACGATGCCGATCAGCAGGATGATGCCGATCAGCGCGATCACGGTCAGCTCGTAGCCGCCCGCCATCAGGATCAGAAGCGCGCCCACGCCCGCCGACGGCAGCGTCGAGAGGATGGTGAGCGGATGGATGAAGCTCTCGTAAAGCAGCCCGAGGACGATGTAGACCGCGATCAGCGCCGCGGCGATGAGGTAGGGCTGCGAGCTCAGCGACTCCTGGAACGCCTGCGCCGTGCCCTGGAACGACCCGATCAGCGACTGCGGCAGCCCCATCTCGGCCTGCGCCTTGTTGATCGCGGTCACCGCGTCGCCGAGCGAGGCGCCGGGCGCGAGGTTGAACGAGATCGTCACCGCCGGGAACTGGCCCTGGTGGGCGATCGAGAGGTAGGCGGTCCTGTCGGTGTCGAGCTTGACGAAGGTCGAGAGCGGCACCTGCTGGCCGGTGGCCGGCGACGTGAGGTAGAGCTTCGAGAACAACGACGGATCCTGCTGCAGCTCGGGCGTGACCTCGAGGATCACGCGGTAGCTGTTGATCTGCGTGTAGAACTGCGCCACCTGGCGCTGGCCGATCGCGTCGTAGATCGTCGAGTCGATCAGCGCAGGCGAGATGCCGAAGCTCGACGCGCGGTCGCGGTCGATCGTGAGCGTCGCGGTCGCGGCGCCGTTCTGCAGGTCGGTCGCGACGTCGGTCAGCTGCGGCAGCTGCCGGAAGCGGTTGAGCAGCTGCGGCGCCCACTGGTTCAGCTCGTCGAGGTTGGCGTCGGTCACCGTGTACTGGTAGAGCGTGCGCGACGAGCGGCCGCCGACGCGGATGTCCTGCCCCGCCTGCAGGAACAGGTTCGCGCCCTCGATGCGCGCGAGCTTCGGCCGCAGCCGCGCGATGATCTCCTGCGCGCTCGCCGTGCGGCCTTCGTCCTTGTCCTTCAGGCCGATGAAGAAGTTGCCGGTGTTGAAGGTCGACGAGCTGCCGTTCATGCCGAAGGCCGAGACGTCGGGATCCTGGCGGACGATGTCGGCGAGCTGCAGCATGCGCCGGTTCATCGCGGCGAACGACGAATCCTGGTTCGATTCGGCGAAGCCCGAGATGAAGCCGGTGTCCTGCTCGGGGAAGAAGCCCTTCGGGATGACGACGAAGAGCGCGACCGTCGCGGCGAGCGTCAGGAAGAAGACGCAGAGCGTCGCGAACTGGTGCCGCAGCACGACGTGCAGCCCGCGCGTGTAGCCATTCAGCATCGCGTCGAAGCCGCGCTCGAACAGCAGGTAGAGCCGGCCGTGCTTCGTCGCGTGCTCGTTCTTGAGGAAGCGCGAGCAGAGCATCGGCGTGAGCGTGAGCGAGATCAGCACCGAGACGAAGATCGTCAGCGTGACCGTCACCGCGAATTCGCGGAACAGCCGCCCGATGATGCCGCCCATGAGCAGGAGCGGGATGAAGACGGCGACCAGCGACACAGAGATCGAGACGATGGTGAAGCCGATCTCGCCCGAGCCCTTGACCGCCGCCTCCATCGGCGACATTCCCTCCTCGATGTAGCGGTAGATGTTCTCGAGCATCACGATCGCATCGTCGACGACGAAGCCGACCGCGATCGTGAGCGCCATCAGCGAGAGGTTGTCGAGGCTGTAGTTGAGCGCGTACATCGCCGCCGCGGTGCCGAGGAGCGCGAGCGGCACGGTCGCGCTCGGGATCAGCGTCGCCGGCACGTTGCGCAGGAAGACGAAGATCACGCCGACGACGAGCGCGATCGTCAGAAGCAGCGTGAACTCGACGTCGTGCACCGAGGCGCGGATCGTCTGCGTGCGGTCGATCAGCGTGTTGACCTCGACCGTCGGCGGAATCGACGCCTGCAGCCGCGGCAGCGCCGCCTTGATGCGGTCGACCGTCTCGATGACGTTGGCGCCCGGCTGCTTGGTGATCGCGAGCACGATCGCGCGGCCGTCGATGATCGTGTTGCCGGGCGCCGATGCCGCACCGGCATAGGCCCAGCCGGCGATCTTCGTGTTCTCGGGGCCGTCGACCGCGACGCCGAGATCGCGCACCCGCACCGGCGCGCCGTTGCGGTACGCGAGGATCACGTCGTTCCACGGCGCGGCCTTCAGGATCTGGTCGTTGGTGTAGACGGTGAAGCTCTGGCTCGCGCCGTCGACCGTGCCCTTCGGCTGGTTGACGGTGGCGCTCGCGACGACGGTGCGCACGTCCTCGAGCGACAGGCCGAGCGTGGCGAGCTTCGCCGGGTCGATCTGGATGCGCACGGCCGGCTTCTGTGCGCCGCCGATGTTGACGAGGCCGACGCCCGAGATCTGCGAGATCTGCTGCGCGAGGATGTTGTCGGCGTAGTCGTTGACCTCGATCAGCGGCAGCGTCTTCGACTGCACCGCGATGATCATGATCGGCGAGTCGGCCGGGTTGATCTTGCGGAAGGTCGGCGGGCTCGGCAGGTTGGCCGGCAGCGAGCCGGTCGCGGCGTTGATCGCGGCCTGCACGTCGAGCGCGGCCGAGTCGATGTTGCGGTCGAGGTCGAACTGCAGCGTGATCTGCGTGTTTCCGAGGCCCGAGAGCGACGTCATCTGCGCCAGCCCGGCGATCAGCGAGAACTGGCGCTCGAGCGGCTGCGCGACGTTCGACGCCATCGTCTCCGGGCTCGCGCCGGGCAGGTTGGCCGAGACCTGCACGGTCGGAAAATCGACCTGCGGCAGCGGCGCGACCGGCAGCAGCGGGAAGACCGCGCCGCCCATCAGCAGCAGGGCGAGCGCCAGCAGCGTCGTGCCGATGGGGCGCTTGATGAAGGCGGCGGAGATGTTCATGCCGGTGTCCTCGTTCAGGGTTGCCGCGAGGCGGTCGATCCCGGTCCCGCACTCGTGCCGCCGGCCGCGCCGCCCGGAGCGCCGCCGCCGGCGCCGCCCGACGCCACGCCGCTCGCGCCGCGCGCGCCCGCCTTCGAGGCCTCGACGATCTTCAGGCCCGGCCGCAACTTGTACTGGCCGTCGACGACGACGCGCTGCCCGGCCGCCGGCCCGCGGTCGTAGACGGCGAGGCCGTCCTGGTTCTGGATCACGTGGATCGGCGCCTGCTGCACCGTGTCGGCGTCGTCGACGACGTAGACGAAGGTCGCGTCCTGGCTGCGCTGCACCGCCGCGGCCGGCAGCACGAGCGCCTTCGGCCGCGAGCCGAGCACGAGCCGGGTGTTGACGAACTGCCCCGGCCACAGCGTGTGCGCGGCGTTCGGGAACAGGCCCTTGAGCTGCACCGTGCCGGTCGTCGGATCGATCTGGTTGTTGAGCAGCACGAGCCGGCCGGTGCCGAGCAGTTCGGTACCGACGCGCGGATACGCCTCGACGACGAGCCCGTCGGTCTTGCCCTTGTTGGCGTTGATCGCCCGGTTCACGTCCTGGAAGTCGGCCTCGGGCAGGGTGAAGAGCACGGTGATCGGGTCGATCTGGTTGATGACGACGAGGCCGGTCGCGTCCGACGCATGGACGATGTTGCCCGGGTCGACGAGCCGCGCGCCGACGCGGCCGCTGATCGGCGCGACGATCGAAGTGAAGCCGAGCTGCACCTGGGCGTAGCGGATCGCCGCGTCGTCGGTCTGCACCGCGGCCTCGAGCTGTGCGACGAGCGCCTTCTGCGTCGCGAGCTGCTGCTGCGTCGCAGCGTCCTCGGCGATCAGCGTCGTGTAGCGCTGCAGGTCGACGCGGGCGTTGGCGAGCTGCGCGGCGTCCTTGGCGCGGGTCGCCTGCGCCTGGGCGAGCGTCGCCTGCAGCGTGCGCGGGTCGATGCTCGCGAGCAGCTGGCCGGCCTTCACGTCCTGGCCCTCGGTGAAGCCGACGCGTTCGAGCTGGCCGTCGACGCGCGGCTTGACCGTGACGCTCAGCGCCGCGGTCACGGTGCCGATGCCGGCGCGGTAGATCGGCATGTCGCGCTGCACGACCTTGGCGGTCGTCGCGACGATGGCCGGCGGCGGTCCGGCCTTCGGCTTCTTCTCGGTCTGCTCGCGGCGGACGAGCCAGAACGCGGCGGCCGCGACGAGGACCAGGATCAGCAGACCGATCCAGGTCGAGCGCCGGCGCGCGATCGCGACCCGCCGCCCCGCGGGCGCGCCGTCCGATCCGTCGAGGGGTTGCGGTCCGGCGTCGGCGCGACCGGGCGTTCGGCTCGCGGGAGGCGTGGGAGTGCTCATGAGGACGGCTTTCCGGGGTCGGTGTTCGTGGCGAGCGGCGCAGCGGCGGCGAAGCCGCCACCGGTCGCGGTGATCAGGCCGACACTGGCGGCGAGCTGGCGGCCGCGCAGCTGCACCGCCGCACGCTGGTTGCCGAGCGAGAGCTGCTGCGCGGTGACGACAGAGAGGTAGGTCGCGGTGCCGGCGCGGTACTGGCTCAGCGACAGCCGCTCGGCGAGCAGCGCGGCCTGCACCGCCTGTTCCTGCAGCGCCGCTTCCTGGTCGAGGATGCGCAACGCGGCGAGGTTGTCCTCGACCTCCTGGAAGCCGTTCAGCACCGTCTGCTTGTAGTTGGCGACCGTCTGGTCGTACGCGGCGACCACCTGCGCGTCGCGCGACCGGCGCAGGCCGCCGTCGAAGACCGTCTGGGCGAGCGCCGCGCCGAGCGACCAGACGCGGCTCGGCGCATCGAACAGGCTGCCGATCACCGCGGCGCCGAAGCCGCCGCTGCCGGAGAGCGTCACCGTCGGGTAGTAGGCGGCACGTGCGACGCCGATCTCGGCGTTCGCCGCCGCGACCCGGCGTTCGGCGGTCGCGATGTCGGGCCGGCGCTCGAGCAGTTCCGACGGCACGCCGACCGGTGTGGCCGGCAGCTGCAGGTCGAACGGACGCTCGGCGGGCAGCGGCACGAGGCTGAAGTTGGCGGGCGAGCGGCCGGTGAGCACGGCGATCGCGTGCTCGTACTGCGCCCGCGTCACGCCGAGGTCGGCGCCCGCAGCCTGTGCCGTCGCGAGCTGGCTTTCGGCGAGCGCGACGTCCGAGCGCAGCGCCGTGCCGACGCGGTACTGCGCCCGCGTCAGTTCGAGCGATCGGGCGTAGGCGGTCGTCGTCGCGGCATAGAGCGCGACGAGCCGGTCGGTCGTGCGGAGCTGGAGATAGTTCTGGACGACGCTCGCCTGGATGCTCAGCCGCGTGCCGGCGAGCGTGTCGAAGTCGGCTTGCGCGGCCGCTTCGTCGGCCTCGACCGCGCGGCGCACCGCGCCCCAGAAATCGGGTTGCCAGCTCGCGCTCAGGCCGGCGCCGAGGCTGTTGCCGTCGCGGGCCGTGCCGGCGGCGCTCGCACGGGCCCGGCTCGCGTCGACGGTGGCGCCCACGACCGGCAGGCGCGCCGCGCGCGTCTGGTCGACGATCGCGAGCGCCTGACGGTACTGCGCCTCGGCGACCCGCAGCGTCTGGTTGGCGCGCTCGGCGTCATCGACCAGCGCGTCGAGCACCGGATCGCCGTAGCTCGTCCACCAGGCGCGCGCCGGCTCGGCGGGCCTGGGCTCGGCGGTCTTCCAGACGCCGAGCTCCTTGTAGGCGACCGGCACGTCCTGCGCGGTCGGCCGGACGTAGTCGGGCCCGGCGGCACAGGCCGAGAGCAACACGGCGACCGCGAGGGCCGTCGAGCGGAGAGGCAAAGGCATGGCGTGGCGGTCGACCGACGACGAGACGGATCCGCACTGTACGCAGCGGCTCGGGGCTGGCCGCTGTCGCACGGCTGACATTTCTGTCAGGAAACGGTGGAGGTCGCGGGTCGCGGGTCGCGGGTCGCGAATCGAGCGTCCGCGGCCACGCCTTGGCCGACATCGCTGCCGCGGAGCCCCGCCGAACCGACCTCGACGCGCGAGGGCGCAGTCAGACCGAACGCATGCGCGACTCGAAGCGCCCCTCGCGCCATGCCAGCGCCAGAAGGCCGAGCATGCCGACGTGGAAGATCACGGCCGCAGCAGGAATGAAGCTCAACTGCCAGATGAGCACTGCAGCGCCGGCGAGGCACCAAGCACCGACGAGATAGCCGAAGGCGACCGCGGACGGAATGGGCCGCCCGAAGCGCCAAGCCGCGAGCGCGACGGCGACCAGCGCGATGCCGGCCTTGATCAACGCCATGCCGCGAAGCAGAGACACGAGCTTGGCATCTGCGACAGTGGCAGCAGAGGGGCTGCGGACCACCGCAGCGACGACGACGACCGCGACAAGGCCGACCAGCAGCACGAACCGAAGGACGACCGGTGCTCGAAGTCTTTCTCGCGCCGACGACCGTTGCGTTGCGGCGACCGATCGATTGGAAAGGATGGCGGACATGGTCTGCTCGTGTGGTTGATCAGGTTCGGGGATCTCAGCGATCGACGTCGGCGACTGCCGCGGGCAGTCGGTCGGAGGATGGATCGGTCCGCGTCGTGGACTCGCGGTGTCGGATTGCTCCGGTCCTCAGAACTCGTACTTGTTTCCCGAAGACTCGCGGATCGGGTGAGTATCGTCGATGAGGTCGAGAGACACGACCTTCATGGTCGCCGGCTAGAGGGTGAAGAGATCCATCACCTTGAACGTGATGAGAGTCCCGTCCGTGACGGTCCAGTCGCATTGGAAGTCGCGGTGGCATGGTGCTTCCCGGTACTGCTGAGGAAGGTCTCGATCGGCGTGATGACATTCTTTGTCGAAGCTCCGGCCAGGCGATCGAAAAACGGACCGGCGAGCATTTCGCCGAGAAACGGCGACAGTACCTTCCCGTCTGGTGTGAACAAGCTCTTGATGGCTGCGCTCGGAATCCGGCATCGTCCCGACGCATGAAGCCGAGGTCGTGCAACGCGAGGCTGCAGATATTTCCATTGGTGATTCCGCACCATGCGCACGGCCGCTCTCCATGGACTTGAAACACGTTCTCGGCTCAATCGAGCCCGACTGTCGTAAGTGCATGGCAGACGCTCCTTCTGCTTTCGAGTGGTTGCTCAGACCTCGACTGCGGCACCTCGAAGCCGTCGTCGGGTGGGGGCATCCATCCTATTGCATACGGCACGCGCCCGGTCGAGACGCGAAAACGTGCTCATTCTTTCCCCTGCCTCCCCACCAGGTCGCAATTGCACTTCATTTCGGTCCGGGCGAGCCGATGGAACAGGTTCCAGGCCTATGAACGCAGTGTCACTGCGAGCGGGGTGCATTGGATCGAAGGAACCAAGGCCTGATTGTGGAAGCGACAACCGACAGTGTGAAGACGGATACCTTCGCGGAGCAGTTGGCTGCTGTTTCCACGGCCTTTTTACAAGGGAAGCTCATCGATGCTTCAGGCTCAGCGGCGGCGCTATTCATACAAGCCAGAAATGCCGGCGCGCGTGCGGCAATCGCCGATGCAGCGACGATCGGAGCGCAAATCGAGCGGCGGCGTGCACGCCACGACGAAGGACTGCGATATATAGCGGCAGCGCTTGAAGCCTCCATCGCCGAATGCGACCCGGCCCGAGAGAGCCGCGCCTGCACCGAACATGCGCACATCCTGTCGGGCATGGGGTGCAGTTCAGAGGCGATCGACGCAAGCTACAAGGCCCTGTATCTCGCCGAGAAATGTGGCGAGCCCGACACCCTGGCGGCCGCCAGCGACGCACTGAGCAGCGCGCTGTGGGATCTGGGGCACTGGGAAGAGGCACACGAAAGTTACCGGCGCGTGCAGGCATGCGCCATCGCCTCCGGCAGCGTGGAATGGCTCGCAAAGTCTCATGGCGGCCTGGCCGGGATGGAAATGGAGATGGCAGCGCGGGATGGTTACGACCATTCACGCGACCGGTTGCTGCGGGCCGGCGATCACGCTGCCGAATACCATCGGCTGTCGGCACTGCGCGGCGATGTGCGCGGCATGTGGTGCGGTCTGGAGGGTCGGGCCTTGGCTTTGCTGCGCCTGGGCGATCGTCCGGCGGCTCGCCGGATCATGGCCAGCCTGCTGGACGCGTCCGACCCTTTCGATCTGGCCTTGACGCTGGGCAACCTTGCCGAAATCGAACTTCTCGACGGCGACGCGGCGTCTGCGGTGCGCAATGCGTTGAAAGGACTCGCGATCACCGAGGCGAGCGGTCAAACGCGGGCCGAGATGCTGTGCTGCGAGATCCTCTACAAGGCCTACAGAGCCCTGGGCGACTTGAACAGCGCGCTGGACATGCACATCCGCTACCACTCGACCTATGTCCGTCTGGCATCACAAACCGCACGGCAACACGCTGCGGCATTGGCTGTCAAACTCCAGACACATCAAGCGGTCGCCGCTGCGGAATTCGAACGTGCACGTGCCTCGACGATGGAACGCATGTCGATGGAGGACGGCCTCACCGCGATTTCGAACCGCCGCTACCTCGACATCCGGTTGGAGAAGGCTCTGCAGGGGATGCCCAACGCCGCAGGTTTCGGATTGGCGCTGTTGGACCTGGATCACTTCAAGCGCGTCAACGACGAATGCTCGCATCTGGCAGGTGACGCGGTGCTTCGCCGCGTCGCAGACATCCTCAAGGCGAATTTGCGCCCCAGCGATGTGCCGGCGCGCTACGGCGGTGAGGAGTTTGTGTTGATCCTGTCCGGGTTGGACGCAAAAGCGGCCCGTCAGGTCTGCGAACGCGTGCGCGCCGCCGTGGCAGCCGAGGACTGGTCTGCGATCGACCCGCGGATTGAATTGACGGTGAGTGTCGGCATGACGCACACCTCGGAATTCGAAGCGCGCCCGACCGCGCTGACGCTGCTGGCCTTGGCCGACCGACGCCTGTACAGAGCAAAGACGGAGGGCCGCAATCGAGTGGTCGTCGATGGCGGGATGACGCCGGTCGGATGAATGTGGGGATCGCGTCCAAGGCGGCGTCAGCGGTGGAAGCACGGCGCCGGCTGACCGCTTGCGCATGTTGGCCTTCTGCGGCCCGTGCCGGTGGATCACCTCGGCCTTGCAAAGCCCGTTGATGGTCTCGGCCAAGGCGTTGTCGTGGCTGTCGCCCGTGGAGCCGACGGATGGCTCGATGGCTCGATGCCGGCCTCGGCGAGACGCTCGATGCAGCGGATGAACAGCGATTGCGACCCGCGATCCGAGTGATGCACGAGGCCGTCGTCTTCTGTCGGCTTGCGGTCATACAGCGCCTGCTCCAGAGCGTCCTGCACGAAGTCGGTGTACATCGAACTGCTTTGGCGCCAGCCGACGATGCACCGGCTGAAGACGTCCGCCACGAACGCCACACAGACCGTGACCTTGACCGACAAGCACTGCAGCACCGTGTCGGCCTGATCGTGCGCGTCGATCAACACGCCGACACGCTCGGCTGCGACGGCCAGATATGGCGCGTCGCCTTCGTGAAGAGCTGCACCGGACCATCGACCACCTGACCTCCATCCAGCGACGCGTCACTTAGCATCGCCCTTTTCCCTTGAGGAGCGAGTCCGTGCGTTTTCGTCTGCTTGTGCTGTCCAGCGTCTGGCTTTGCGCCTCCGCGAATGCGATCGATTTCAACGATGTCTTGAAGAGTGGCCAGGGGGCGATGAAGGCGGTGTCGCTGAGCGACAACGATGTCAAGGAACTCACCGACCGCGCCTGCGTCGAAGTCGATTCGAAATCGCGGGTCGCCGGTCCCAGCGACAAGTACGCGACCCGTCTGACCAACGTCATGCGCGGCATGCCGGCTTCGATCAAGGGCCAGCCGGTGAACTACAAGGTCTACCTGACCTCCGACGTCAACGCCTGGGCCATGGCCAACGGCTGCGTGCGGGTCTACAGCGGCCTGATGGACCTGATGAACGACGACGAGCTTCGCGGCGTCATCGGCCACGAGGAGGGCCATGTCGCCCTCGGCCACACCCGCAAGGCGATGCAAACCGCCTACGCCACGGCTGCAGCCAGGGATGCCGCGGGCGCCGCCGGTGGCACCGTCGCGTCCCTGTCGCAATCGCAACTCGGTGACCTCGCGGAGAAGTTCATCAACGCCCAGTTCTCGCAAAGCCAGGAAAGCGAAGCCGACGGCTACTCGTTCGACCTGCTGACCGAGAACAAGTTGAAGCGGGAAGGCCTCGTCACGGCGTTCCAGAAGCTCGCCCAACTCGATGGCGGCAAGAGCTCCATGCTCAGCTCGCATCCGTCGTCGACCGATCGCGCGGCGAAGATGCAAAAGCGGATCGACGCCAAGTAGAGGGCCCGCTGCGGTCGCCCCGGGCCGGGGGCTCGGCAGCGGTTGCGGAGCCTTCAATGGCCCGCGGATCTGCGGGTGAGCGCGGGCTGGCTGTGAGTGACCTGCCCGCAATCGCCGTACCGGTGTTTCGGCAGAAGTCCTGGTCGACGGTTACTGGATCTCGTTGTTCGCTGGTGTGAGCTGTTGAGCATCGCCG
>CAXUDL010000076.1:0-10078 GCA_964249855.1 uncultured Rhizobacter sp.
AGCCGGTTTCGCGATCGGCGACCGGGTGTGCGCGCTCGTTGCTGGCGGCGGCTATGCCGAGCTCTGCGTCGCGCCGGTGGGCCAGTGCCTGCCGTCGCCGGAGAAGCTCGACGACATCGAAGCGGCGAGCCTTCCGGAGACCTTCTTCACCGTCTGGTCGAACGTCTTCGACCGCGGCGGCTTGACGGCGGGCGAAACGATCCTCGTCCAGGGCGGCAGCAGCGGCATCGGCGTCACGGCGATCCAGTTCGCGAAGGCTGCGGGCGCGACCGTGATCGTGACGGCGGGCAGTGCGGACAAGTGCGCAGCCTGCCGCGCGCTCGGCGCCGACGAGGCGATCGACTACCGTAGCCAGGACTTCCCGGCAGAGGTCATGCGCATCACGGGCGGCCGCGGCGTCGATCTGATCCTCGACATGGTCGCCGGCGACTACGTCGCCCGCGAGCTGACGCTGCTCGCCGAAGACGGCCGGCTCGTCTTCATCGCGGTCCAGGGCGGCGTCGACGCGAAGATCGACGCTGGTCTGGTGCTGCGGCGCCGGCTCCGCATCACCGGCTCGACCTTGCGGCCGCGCTCGGTCGCCTTCAAGTCGGCCATCGCCCACGCGCTCCGCCAGACGGTGTGGCCGTGGGTCGACGCCGGCAAGGTCAAGCCGGTGATCTTCAGGGCCTTTCCGGCCGCCGAGGCCGCTGCGGCGCACGCGCTGATGGAGTCGACCCAGCACATCGGCAAGCTGGTGCTGACCTGGTGACCGGCTCGCCCGGCCCGAACGCAAAGGTGTGTTGATGCGTCGCAGACTCGTCGTCGGCAACTGGAAGATGAACGGCAGTCGCGTTGCGAACGCGGAGCTCCTGGCCGGCTTGAAGGCCGAGGCGCCCTGGACGGCCGAGGTCGCGGTGTGCGTGCCGACGCCCTATCTCGCCGACGTCGCCCTGTCGCTGCAAGGCGCGCCGATCGGCTGGGGCGCGCAGGACTGCTCGGCACATGCGTCGGGTGCCTACACCGGCGAGGTATCGGCGGCGATGCTCGCCGAGTTCGGCTGCCGCTTCGTGCTCGTCGGCCATTCCGAGCGTCGTGCGATGCACGGCGAGAGCGACCAGCTCGTCGCCGACAAGGCGAAGGCGGCGCTGGCGCAGCGCCTCACGCCGATCGTCTGCGTCGGCGAGACGCTCGACGAGCGCGAGGCCGGCCAGACCGACGCGGTGGTCAAGCGGCAGTTGTCGGCCGTCGTCCACACGCTCGGGCGTTGCATCTCGCAGGTCGCCGTCGCGTACGAGCCCGTGTGGGCGATCGGCACCGGCCGCACTGCGACACGCGAGCAGGCGCAGACGGTGCACGCGCTGCTGCGGACGCAGCTCAGGGCCGCGACCGAACACGCCGTCTCGATTCCGCTGCTCTACGGCGGCAGCGTCAAGGCCGACAACGCCGCCGAACTGTTCGCTGAGCCCGACATCGACGGCGGCCTGATCGGCGGCGCCTCGCTCAAGGCCGCCGATTTCGCGGCCATCTGCCGTGCGGCCAGGTGAGTTCCCGCGGCCGACCCCTCCCAATCGAAGACACAACGACGACATGAACGTGATCGTGAACCTGGTGGTGGTGCTGCAGATCCTTGCGGCGCTGGTGATGATCGGCCTGGTGCTGATCCAGCACGGCAAGGGCGCCGACATGGGTGCGTCGTTCGGCAGCGGCGCCTCGGGCAGCCTGTTCGGTGCGACGGGCAGCGCGAACTTCCTGTCGCGCTCGACGGCTGTCTGCGCCGGCGTCTTCTTCTGCTGCACGCTCGCGCTCGCCTACTTCTCGAACGACCGCGCGCGCGGCTCCGCGGGCAGCGTGCTCGACACGCCGACGGTCGTCGTGCCGGCCGCGAGCGCCGCAGTGCCGAGCGGCGCGGCGCTGATCCCGAATGCCGCAAGCACCCCGATCACGGTCACGCCGGCCCCCGTGGCGCCGGCCGGCTCCGCTGCCGCGAAGTGATGCGTCGGCCCGTCGTCGCACGGCTCGGCCGGCCTTCGCCACACCACAGCGCCGGCCCGGAAGCGACGCGGCTTTCAGGATAGAATCCGGGATTGCCCGGTGAGCAATACCTCACGCAATCCGGGTTTGCGAGGGACGGAGCAGCGTCCCAGGCCGACGTGGTGAAATTGGTAGACACGCTATCTTGAGGGGGTAGTGGCGAAAGCTGTGCGAGTTCGAGTCTCGCCGTCGGCACCAACCCTTTGCGTCGCGCGGCTGTCGCAATCACGGCACGGCGAGTGCCCGACGGCGAGACCTCGCGCTCCGGACCGACCATGACCCTCGACTCGTATCTGCCGGTGATCCTGTTCATCCTGATCGGCGCGGCGGTCGGCATCGCGCCGCAGGTCCTGGGCTCGCTGCTCGGTCCGCGGCGGCCCGACAAGGCGAAGAATTCCCCCTACGAATGCGGCTTCGAGGCGTTCGAGGATGCGCGGATGAAGTTCGACGTCCGCTATTACCTCGTCGCGATTCTTTTCATCCTGTTCGACCTCGAGATCGCCTTTCTCTTCCCATGGGCAGTCTCGCTGCGCGAGATCGGTACTGCGGGCTTCTGGGCGATGATGCTGTTCCTCGGCATCCTCGTCGTTGGCTTCGCCTACGAATGGAAGAAGGGCGCGCTGGATTGGGAATGAGGCCATCGGCCGTCGTTCCTGTCGCGCGGCGGGCGGTCGCCGCCTGAGCGTTCCCGGCGCCTCCTGCGCCGGCCCGGACGATCGCCGCCCTCGACGCCAAACCTCGGAATCACGAACACATGGGCATTGAAGGCGTTCTCAAGGAGGGTTTCGTCACGACGAGCGTCGACACCCTCGTCAACTGGTCGAAGACCGGCTCGCTCTGGCCGATGACTTTCGGTCTGGCGTGCTGCGCCGTCGAGATGATGCACGCCGGCGCGGCGCGCTACGACATCGACCGTTTCGGCATGCTGTTCCGGCCGAGCCCCCGGCAAAGCGATCTGATGATCGTCGCCGGCACGCTCTGCAACAAGATGGCGCCGGCGCTGCGCAAGGTCTACGACCAGATGGCCGAGCCGCGCTGGGTGCTGTCGATGGGCTCGTGCGCCAACGGCGGCGGCTACTACCACTACAGCTATTCGGTGGTGCGCGGCTGTGACCGCATCGTTCCGGTCGACATCTACGTGCCGGGCTGTCCGCCGACCGCCGAGGCGCTGCTCTACGGCGTGCTGCAGCTGCAGGCCAAGATCCGGCGCGAGAACACGATCGCACGATGAGAATCGACACCCTCCAGTCGACCTTGCAGAGCGTGCTCGGCGACCGCGTCAAGACGCTCGTGCTCTCCCGCGGCGAGCTGACGTTGACGGTCGCCGCCAAGCAGTACCTTGCCGTCGCGAACGCGCTCCACGACCACCCGGAGCTGCACTTCGAGCAGAACCTCGATCTCTGCGGCGTCGACTACTCCAGCTACAAGGACCAGGAGCGGGACGGACCGCGTTTCTGCGTGGTCTCGCACCTGCTGTCGGTCAAGCACAACTGGCGCGTGCGGCTGAAGACCTTCTGCCCGGACGACGACCTGCCGGTGATCGACTCGCTCACCGAAGTCTGGAGCTCGGTCAACTGGTTCGAGCGCGAAGCGTTCGACCTCTACGGCATCCTCTTCGAAGGTCACACCGACCTGCGCCGCATCCTCACCGATTACGGCTTCATCGGCCATCCGTTCCGCAAGGACTTCCCGACCACCGGCCACGTCGAGATGCGCTACGACGACGAGCAGAAGCGCGTCGTCTACCAGCCGGTGACGATCGAGCCGCGCGAGATCACGCCGCGGATCATTCGCGAAGACAACTACGGCGGCTTGCGCTAGAGACGCTGCTTTTCATGGCTGACATCAAGAACTACACGTTGAACTTCGGTCCGCAGCATCCGGCGGCGCACGGCGTGCTGCGCCTCGTGCTCGAGCTCGACGGCGAAGTGATCCAGCGCGCCGACCCGCACATCGGTCTGCTGCACCGCGCCACCGAGAAGCTCGCCGAGAGCAAGACGTTCATCCAGTCGCTGCCGTACATGGACCGGCTCGACTACGTGTCGATGATGTGCAACGAGCACGCGTACTGCCTGGCGATCGAGAAGCTGCTCGGCGTCGACGTGCCGATCCGCGCGCAATACATCCGCGTGATGTTCGCCGAGATCACACGGCTCCTGAACCACCTGATGTGGCTCGGCGCGCACGGCCTCGACTGCGGTGCGATGAACATCTTCATCTACTGTTTCCGCGAGCGCGAGGACCTGTTCGACGTCTACGAGGCCGCGTCGGGCGCGCGCATGCACGCTGCCTATTTCCGGCCCGGCGGCGTCTATCGCGATCTGCCGGACGAGATGCCGCAGTACAAGGCATCGAAGATCCGCAATGCCAAGGCGATGGCCGAGCTCAACGAGAACCGCCAGGGCTCGCTGCTCGACTTCATCGACGACTTCGCGACCCGTTTCCCCAAATGCGTCGACGACTACGAGACGCTGCTCACCGACAACCGCATCTGGAAGCAGCGCACCGTCGGCATCGGCATCGTGACGCCGGAACGCGCGCTCAACCTCGGCTTCACCGGCCCGATGCTGCGCGGCTCGGGCGTGCTCTGGGACCTGCGCAAGCACCAGCCCTACGACGTCTACGACCAGATGGACTTCGACGTGCCGCTCGGCGTCAACGGCGACACCTACGACCGCTATCTCGTCCGCGTCGCGGAGATGCGGCAGTCCAACCGCATCATCAAGCAGTGCGTCGCCTGGCTGCGGGACAACCCGGGCCCGGTCATCACCGCCAACCACAAGGTCGCGCCGCCGTCGCGGCTCGACATGAAGTCGGGCATGGAAGACCTGATCCACCACTTCAAGCTCTTCACCGAGGGCTTCCACGTGCCCGAGGGCGAGGCCTACGCGGCGGTCGAGCATCCGAAGGGCGAGTTCGGCATCTACATCGTGAGCGACGGCGCGAACAAGCCGTATCGCTTGAAGATCAGGCCGCCCGGCTTCGCGCATCTGGCGTCGCTGGACGAGCTGTCGCGCGGCCACATGATTGCCGACGCGGTCGCGTTGATCGGCACGATGGACATCGTCTTCGGAGAGATCGACCGATGAGAGGCGCCCGATGAGAGGCGCCGAACCCGCGACGTCGAGCTGGCGGCCGTCCGCCGAGACCTTCGCCCGCTTCGACGCCGAAATCCGCAAGTACCCGGCCGATCAGAAGCAGTCCGCCGTCATGGCCTGCCTCGCGATCGTCCAGCAGGAGCTCGGCTTCGTGTCGGCCGAGAGCGAGAAGATCGTCGCCGACTACCTCGGCATGCCGCCGATCGCGGTGCACGAGGTGACGACCTTCTACAACATGTACAACCAGGAGCCGATCGGCCGCTTCAAGTTCAACGTCTGCACCAACCTGCCGTGCCAGTTGCGCAGCGGCCAGCACGCGCTCGAGCACCTGTGCCGGCGGCTCGGCGTCGACGAGGGCGGGACGACGGCGGACGGCCTCTTCACGGTCCAGAAGAGCGAATGCCTCGGCGCCTGCGCCGACGCGCCTGTGATGCTGGTCAACGACCGGCAGATGGTCAGTTTCATGAGCGACGAGCGGCTCGACGCGCTCGTCGACGCCTTGAAGGCGAGTGCCGTATGACGCCGATTCTCGATCTGTCCGAATTTCAATCCACCGGCCGCGAGAGCTGCTTCCACGGCCGCCACATCGAAGCCCAGATCTACGACGGCCTCGACGGCAGCAATTGGCGGCTGAAAGACTACGAAGCGCGCGGCGGCTACCAGGCGCTGCGCAAGATCCTCGAACAAGGCGAGGGCAGGGGCATGACCGCCGACCAGGTGATCGCCGAGGTCAAGGCCTCGGGCCTGCGCGGCCGCGGCGGTGCCGGCTTTCCGACCGGTCTCAAATGGAGTTTCATGCCGCGCCAGTTCCCGGGCGCCAAGTACCTCGTCTGCAATTCCGACGAAGGCGAACCGGGCACGTGCAAGGACCGCGACCTCTTGCGGTTCAACCCGCACATCGTCATCGAAGGCATGGCGATCGCTGCATACGCGATGGGCATCAAGACCGGCTACAACTACATCCACGGCGAGATCTTCGAGGTCTACGACCGCTTCGAGGAAGCGCTCGAGGAAGCGCGCGCCGCGGGCTATCTCGGCGACAACCTGCTCGGCTCGACGTTCAGCTTCCAGCTCCACGCCACGCACGGCTTCGGCGCCTACATCTGCGGCGAGGAGACGGCGCTGCTCGAGTCGCTCGAGGGCAAGAAGGGTCAGCCGCGCTTCAAGCCGCCCTTTCCGGCGAGTTTCGGTCTCTACGGCAAGCCGACGACGATCAACAACACCGAGACCTTCGCCGCGGTGCCGTGGATCATCAGGAACGGCGGCGCGCCCTATCTCGCGATCGGCAAGCCGAACAACGGCGGGACGAAAATCTTCTCGGTCGTCGGCGACGTGCAGAACCCCGGCAACTTCGAGATCCCGCTCGGCACGCCGTTCACGAAGCTGCTCGAGCTCGCCGGCGGCCTGCGCCCGGGTCGGACGCTCAAGGCCGTGATCCCCGGCGGTTCGTCGGCCCCGGTGCTGCCGGCGGCGATCATGAACGAGCTGACGATGGACTACGACGCGATCGCCAAGGCCGGCTCGATGCTCGGCTCCGGCGCGGTCATCGTCATGGACGACACGCGCTCGATGGTCTCGAGCCTCCTGCGGCTGTCGTACTTCTACATGCACGAGAGCTGCGGCCAGTGCACGCCGTGCCGCGAAGGCACCGGCTGGCTCTACCGCATGGTCGAGCGCATCGCCAACGGCCAGGGCCGGATGCAGGACATCGAGCTGCTCAATTCGGTGTCCGACAACATCCAGGGCCGCACGATCTGCGCGCTCGGCGACGCCGCGGCGATGCCGGTGCGGGCGATGATCAAGCACTTCCGGCATGAGTTCGTCGCACTGATCGAAGGCGCGGCCAAGCCGGTGCACCAGGGCCAGATCGGCGGCGCCAACAGCGAGTATCCGAAGCACGACTCGGCGCTCGCGAACGTGGCCCATGCGCAGGTGTCGCCGGTCGGCCAGCACCACGCGCCGGTGCGCGGCACGGTTTGATCCTGCATCACCATGATTGAAATCGAACTCGACGGCAAGAAGGTGGAGATCGCCGAGGGCAGCATGGTCATGCATGCGGCCGACAAGGCGGGCACCTACATCCCGCATTTCTGCTACCACAAGAAGCTCTCGATCGCGGCCAATTGCCGCATGTGTCTCGTCGACATCGAGAAGGCACCGAAGCCGATGCCGGCCTGTGCGACGCCGGTCACGCAGGGAATGATCGTTCGCACCAAGACCGACAAGGCGATCAAGGCGCAGCAGGGCGTGATGGAGTTCCTGCTCATCAACCACCCGCTCGACTGCCCGATCTGCGACCAGGGCGGCGAATGCCAGCTGCAGGACCTGGCGGTCGGCTACGGCGGTTCGTCGTCGCGCTATGCCGAGGACAAGCGCGTCGTCTTCCCGAAGGACGTCGGTCCGCTGATCTCGATGCGCGAGATGAACCGCTGCATCCATTGCACCCGCTGCGTCCGCTTCGGCCAGGAAATCGCCGGGCAGATGGAGCTCGGCATGATCCATCGCGGTGAGCACTCCGAGATCACGACCGTCGCCGGCGAGACGATCGACTCGGAGCTCTCCGGAAACATGATCGACGTCTGTCCGGTCGGCGCGCTGCTCAGCAAGCCGTTCCGGTTCCAGGCGCGGACGTGGGAGCTGTCGCGGCGCAAGGGCATCAGCCCGCACGACAGCACCGGCACCAATCTGATCGTTCAGCTGAAGGGCCAGAAGGTCGTTCGGGTGCTGCCGCTCGAGAATGAAGCTGTCAATGAATGCTGGCTCGCCGACCGCGACCGCTTCTCGTACGAGGCGCTCAACGGAGACCAGCGGCTGACGGCGCCGATGTTGAAGCAGGGCGGCGGTTGGCGCACGGTCGACTGGCCGACCGCGCTCGAGTACGTCGCGAACGGCCTCAAGCAGATCGCCGCCGACCACGGCCCGGCGCGCATCGGCGCGCTCGGCTCGGCGCATGCCACGCTCGAGGAACTGCACCTGCTGCAGAAGCTGGTTCGCGGCCTCGGCAGCGAGAACGTCGATTTCCGGACGCGCCATGCCGACTTCGGCGGCGGCGAAGGGCCTGGCGCCGTGCGCTGGCTCGGCACCTCGATCGCGTCGCTGTCGGACTTGCAGCGCGTGCTCGTCGTCGGCTCGTTCCTGCGCAAGGACCACCCGCTCTTCGCGCAGCGCTTGCGCCAGGCGACGCGCCGCGGCGCCAAGGTCCACAGCCTGCATGCACTGCACGACGACTGGCTGATGGCGATGGCGTCGCAGACCAGCGTCGCACCGAGCGCTTGGGTACAGGCGCTCGCAGACATCGCCGCGGCGGTCGGCGAGGCGACCGGCTCGACGCCGCCGATGGCCGGCACCGCGACCGACGTCGCCAAGACGGTCGCCGGCTCGCTCGGCGGCGGTGAACGCAAGGCGATCCTGCTCGGCAACGCCGCCGCGCAGCATCCGCAGGCGTCGACGCTGCTCAAGCTCGCCGACTGGATCGGCGAGAAGACCGGTGCCTCGGTCGGCTACCTGACCGAGGCCGCCAACACCGTCGGTGCGCAGCTCGTCAACGCGTTGCCGGGCCCGGGCGGGCTCGATGCCGGCCGCATGCTCGATGCGGCCGCGGGCCTCAAGGCCTGCCTGCTGCTCGACATCGAACCGGCGCTCGACGCCGCGAACCCCGCGGCTGCGGCCGCTGCGCTCGCGTCGGCGCAGATGGTCGTGGCGATGAGCGCCTTCAAGACATCGGCCGCCGACGTCGCCGACGTGCTGTTGCCGATCGCGCCGTTCACCGAAACCGCCGGCACCTTCATCAACGCCGAAGGGCGGGTGCAGAGCTTCCACGGCGTGTCGAAGCCGACCGGCGAGACGCGCCCTGCGTGGAAGGTGTTGCGCGTGCTCGGCAACTTGCTGTCGCTGCCGGGCTTCGACTTCGAAACCTCGGAAGAGGTGCGCACCGAGGCGCTCGGCGACGTCGAGGCGATCGCCGGCCGCCTGCACAACAAGCCGGACGCCTCGACGACGGCCGGGCCGGCGTTTGCAGCGTCCGGCCTCGAGCGCATCGCCGACGTGCCGATCTACGCGGCCGACTCGATCGTCCGGCGCTCCATGCCGCTGCAGATGACGGTCGACGCCCGGCCGCCCAAGGTCGCCGTGTCGCAGGCGGTCTGGGACGAGCTCGGCCTCGCCGATGGCGATTCGGTCCGCGTCGCGCAGGCCGGCGGGACCAACGCCGTCCTGCCGGTGCGGCTCGACCCGACGCTCGCGCCGACCGCGGTGCGGATCGCGGCCGGTCATCCGACGACGGCCGCGCTCGGCGCCATGTTCGGTGCCGTCACGCTCGCCAGGGCCTGAGCATGGACAGCGTCACCACGTTCGGCAGCAACGTGCTCGGTCCGTTCTGGCCCGTCGTCTGGACGGTCGTCAAGATCGTCCTGCTCGTCGTTCCGCTGATGCTCAGCGTCGCCTACCTCACGCTCTGGGAGCGCAAGGCGATCGGCTGGAGCCAGATCCGCCCCGGCCCGAACCGGGTCGGCCCGCTCGGCCTGCTGCAGCCGATCGCCGATGCGGTCAAGCTGATCTTCAAGGAGATCATCGTGCCGTCGGCCGCGAACAAGCGGCTCTTCTTCCTCGGCCCGATCATGACCATCATGCCGGCGCTCGCCGCCTGGTGCGTCATGCCGTTCGGGCCGCAGGTCGCGCTCGCCGACGTCAACGCCGGCCTGCTGCTGCTGCTCGCGATCACCTCGGTCGAGGTCTACGGCGTCATCATCGCCGGCTGGGCGTCGAACTCGAAGTACGCCTTCCTCGGCGCGCTGCGCGCATCGGCGCAGATGGTGAGCTACGAGATCGCGATCGGCTTCTGCCTGGTCATCGTGCTGATGGTCACCGGCAGCCTCAACATCACCGACATCGTGTTGTCGCAGGGGCGTGGCACGTTCGCCGACTTCGGCGTCACGTTCCTGTCGTGGAACTGGCTGCCGCTGCTGCCG
>CAXUDL010000077.1:0-9958 GCA_964249855.1 uncultured Rhizobacter sp.
GAGCGTGAAGCTCTTGCCGATGCCGCCCTTGCCGTAGATCGCGATGATCTGCGTCGTCTTCGACGCGGGGCTGGTCGCGACGGGTGCGGGCTCGAGCGCGGCTTCGGCGCGCAGGTCGCGCAGGAAGGTCACGGGGGATGTCATGCGCAGCTCCTCCAGTCGGCCAGGCCCAGCAGACGAGCCAGGTCCTCGAGCAGCTTCGATTCGGTACACGCGGCAGCGATGCGGCTCATGGTGCGTCTCTCCAGTCGAGGACCGTCTTCAGACAGTCGGGATCTTCGAATGCGGTCGTGCAGGCGCTGTCGGCGGCACACGCCGGCGCACGCTGGGTGACGAGGCTGTCGAGCGCCGGCCGCCGCGCCTGCATGCGGCCGGACCGGAGCAGGCGCTCGGTGCTACTGCCGATGTCGCTGTCCACCATGACGTCGGCGATGTCCGCTCCTTCGAGCACCAGCGTGTGCCGCGCGCAACCGCGGGGCGCATTCATCACGACCGTTTGCGCGTTCAAGCGAAGTGCTCCTGGAGCCGGCGGTTGGAGCGGGTGTTCGATCGCATGAGTGTCATCTTAGGCTTACTGTTTGAAGTGTCAATATAAATTTACGCCACTTCGATGTCGGCGAGCAGCAAGCCGGTCTGCAGCGGCATGCGCGTGGCGATGCGGCGGACGCGATCGAAGCCGGCGGCGATCAGCATCGACGCGAGCACCTGCTCGCTGCGCGGCCGGCCCCGCCCCATCGCCAGCAGATAGAAGCCGAAATACGCGTCGCCCATCGCCTCGGCGCCCGGGGTGTCGGCCATCGGCTCGGCGAGGATCAGCCGCCCGCCCGGAGGCAGCGCCTTGCGCACGGCGCGGAGGATGGTCATCGCGCCGGCGTCGTCATGGTCGTGGACGATGCGCACCAGGCTGGCGATGTCGGCACCCGCCGGCAGCGCGTCGTGCAGAAAGCTGCCGCCGTGGGCGGTGGCCCGCTCGGCGAGGCCTTCGGCGGCGAACCGGGCGCGTGCATGGTCGGCGACGGCCGGCAGATCGAAGAGCACCAGCCGGAGCCGCGGCGCACGGCGCGCCGCGGCGACGAGAAAGCTGCCGTCGCCGCCGCCGACGTCGAGCAGGCAGCGCTGCGACCCGAGTGGCACGGCGTCGAGGATTTCGCTCGCGACGAGCGGCTGCGATGCCGCCATCAGGCGCGTGTAGCCCGCGACGGCGTCGGCGGTCGGAAGCACCGGCGATGCGGTTTCGCGGTTCGCGGCGTACGGCCAGTAGCCGGCCAGCGCACCGGGCGCGGCGTCGCGCCGGAGCAGCGCCACTGGATCGGCGAGGTCGCGGTAGAGCGCGTCGTGGTGTTCGATCATCGCCGTCAGCGCCGGGTTGCCGACCAGCGGCGCGCCGAGCGCCCCGAGTCCGAAGCGGCCGTCGCGCCGCCGCTCGACGAGGCGCAGCGCGACGGCTGCGGCGAGCAGGCGCTGCGTCGCGTCGGCGTCGAGCCCGAGCGCGGGCGCGAGTTGCGCGATCGTCTGCGACCCGGCGGCGAGCCGATCGAAGAGCTGAAGCCGGACGCACGCGAGCAGCACCTGCGAATAGACGAAGCCGGCGACGAGATCGAACAGCGCGCGGGCACGCCGGCGCGCGATCGGACGCGTCGGCGCGAAGGCCGCGGCGCGACGCTGGAACGCCGGGCTCGCGAGCAGGCGGTCACGCCAGCCGCGCCAGCGCTCGGACCACGCGACGCGGTCGCCGGGAGAGGGTCGCACCGCCACCGGCATCGCAGCCTCAGAAACCGTGGATGCGCACGGCGCGGCCGGGCAGCGGCGGCCGGCGACGGCGCGAACCGAGGCGCGCGGCGCAGCCGGCGGCGTTCGCCGGGCGCGCGGCGCAGCCGGCGGCGTTCGCCGGGCGCGCAGCACAGCCGGCGTCGTTCGCCGGGCGCGCCGTGCGCCCGACGTCGTTCTCCCGGCGCGCAGTCGCAACGACGGGCGCCGTCGTCACGTGCGGCAGCGCGAGCGGCACGGATGCGTTCACGGCTTCGTGGACGTCGGCGAGCGGCGTCGCACGTCGACGCGCGCGCCGGACCTGCCCTGGGCAACGGTCATCGCGCCGCGCGCACTCCAGCGACGCGGTGGCGCCGCAGCGGGCTGCCGGACCGGCGTCACGGCCTGGTCAGACCGCCGCACGAAGCAGTTCGTCGGACATCGCCCGCGGCACCAGCCGCTCGGCCTCGGCACGGACGAGGGCGCGCAGCGACTCGGCGCCGTCGCACTCCGGCACGGCGGCGACGGCGGCGGCCACGAGCCGGCCGAAGTGCGCGATCGCGCCTTCGAGACCGAGTTCGCTCGCCATGTTCGGCCGGACGAGCGCGACGTCGCGACCGACCGGCTTGCCGAGCACGCGCGGATCGCCGGCGACGTCGCGGATGTCGTCGGCCGCCTGGTAGGCCTCGCCCAGCCACTCGCCGAGCGGCTGCCACGGCGCCGCGGGTGCGCCGGCGGCCTGCGCGCCAGCGACCGTGGCGGCGGCGAAGAGCGCGCCGGTCTTCGCGCGCTGGTATTGGGTCAGCGACACGCGCGGCTCGCACTCCCAGGCCTGCCCGGCGACCATGCCGTGCGGCATGCCGACGCCGGCCGCGATCGTCGCGAGCAGCGGCGCGAGCCGCCGCGGCGACGCCGCGGCGCCGGTGCCGAGCGCCTGGAACGCGAGCACGATCAGCGCGTCGCCGGCGAGCACCGCCAGCGGCTCGCCGTATGCGCAGTGCACCGATGCGCGTCCACGCCGCGTCGGCGCGTCGTCGAAGCACGGCAGGTCGTCGTGGACCAGCGAGGCGCAGTGCAGCAGCTCGATCGACGTCGCGGCGGCCTCGGCGAGCACCGGGTCATCGTTGCCGCAGGCGTTCGCGACCGCGAGGCACAGCTGCGGCCGGATGCGCGCGCCGCCGGGAAACACCGCATGGCGGATCGCGCCCGCGAGTTTCGGCGGACAACCTGGCTGCTCGCCGCTGGCCACAGCCGCTGCAAGGCATTGTTCGATGCGGGTGATGATCTTCATGGGCCCTCGGGTCGAGTCGGATGGCGCGATGTGTCAGTTTTGAATGTCACACTCGACTGTCAGCATCACGTGACACAGAATAGGCACATGCGGTCCTCCAGTCAACCGAAAGCGATGCGATGCCACAGCCGGTGATCGTGGTCGGCGCCGGCGTGGGCGGCCTCGCCGCCGCGCTCGAGCTGGCCGCGAGCGGCGTCGAGGTCGTCGTCCTCGAGCGCGCCGCGACCGCCGGCGGCAAATTGCGCCAAGTGTCGGCGGGCGGCGCCGCGATGGACGCGGGGCCGACCGTGTTCACGATGCGCTGGGTGTTCGACGCGCTGTTCGCCCGCGCCGGTGCGCGGCTCGACGAGCACCTGCGTCTGTCGCGACTCGCCGTGATTGCCCGCCACGCCTGGAGTGAAGACGAGCGGCTCGACCTGTATGCCGACCGCGAGCGCTCGGCCGACGCGATCGGCACGTTCGCCGGGTCCGCGTCGCGGCGCGGCTTCCTCGACTTCTGCGAGCGCGCCCGCGGCATCTTCGAGACGCTCGACGCGCCTTTCCTGCGCGGCTCGCGGCCGAATCCGCTGTCGCTCACCGCCCGTGTCGGCGCCCGCGGCCTCCCCGGCCTGCTGCGCATCGCGCCGTTCCAGACACTGTGGCAGGAGCTCGGCCGCTACTTTCCCGATCCGCGACTGCGCCAGCTCTTCGGCCGCTACGCGACGTACTGCGGCTCGTCGCCGTTCCTCGCTCCGGCGACGCTGATGCTCGTCGCGCACGTCGAGCAGGACGGCGTGTGGAGCGTCGAGGGCGGCATGCACGAGGTCGCGCGGGCGCTGCGTGCGCTCGCCGAAGCGCGCGGCGCGCACGTGCGCTGCGATGCCGACGTCGCCGAGATCGTCGTCCGCGACGGGCGGGCCGCCGGCGTGCGGCTGGCGTCGGGCGAGACGCTGCAGGCCGCAGCCGTCGTCTTCAACGGCGACACCGCAGCGCTCGGCGCGGGGCTGCTCGGCGGCGCCGTGCGAAACGCCGCACCGGCGACGCCGCCGAGCCGCCGATCGCTGTCGGCGCTGACCTGGAACCTGAGCGTCGCGACCCGCGGCTTCCCGCTCGCCCGTCACTCCGTCTTCTTCTCGCCCGACTACCGGCGCGAGTTCGACGACGTCGTCGGCGCCGGCCGCCTGCCGTCCGATCCGTCGGTCTACGTGTGCGCGCAGGATCGCCGCGACGGCGCGCCCGACCCGGTCGGCCCCGAACGCCTGCTGCTGATCGTCAACGCGCCGGCGCGCGGCGACAGCCGACCCTTCACCCCCGAGGAACTCGAACGATGCGAAACCCGGACCTTCGCGCAGATGGCCCGCTGCGGCCTTCACCTGGAGCCGGGCCCGGCGCCGGTGCGGACGACGCCGACCGACTTCGACCGCCTCTTCCCGGCGACGGGCGGGGCGCTCTACGGCCCGGCGTCGCACGGCTGGCAGGCGTCGTTCAGCCGGGCGGGAGCGCGGAGCCGGCTGCCGGGCCTCTACCTGGCGGGCGGCTCGGTGCATCCGGGTCCGGGCGTGCCGATGGCGGCGCTGTCGGGGCATCAGGCCGCGACGAGCGTGCTCGCCGACCTGCCGCGCACGACGACGACGGCCCGCCCGCCTTCGACACCGACGTCGCGAACGGCGGCTACGTCTGGTGGTACGTCGATGCGCTGAGCGACGACGGCGCGCACGGGCTCACCGTCATCGCCTTCCTCGGCAGCGTGTTCTCGCCGTACTACGCATGGGCGCGGCGGCGGCGCGGGGCCGCAGCGGTCGACCCGCTCGACCACTGCGCGGTCAACGTGGCGCTCTACGGCCGCCGCGGCGCCTCGGGCGCCGCGAAGCGCTGGACGATGACCGAACGCGGGCGCGACGCGGTGGAGCGCGATGCGACGATGCTGCGCATCGGTCCGAGCGCGCTGAGATGGCACGGCGATCGTCTGGTGATCGAGCTCGACGAGGTCGGGATGCCGCTGCCGCATCGGGTCCGGGGAACGGTCACGGTGCATGCGGTGCAGCGCTTTCGCCATCCGGTGGTGTTGAGCGAGGCCGGGCGGCACCGCTGGTTCCCGATCGCACCGGCGGCGCGGGTCGAGGTGGCGCTGCGGCAGCCGGGGATCGCGTGGTCGGGCGATGCGTATCTCGATGCCAATCGTGGCGACGCGCCGCTCGAGCACGCGTTCGGCCACTGGAACTGGTCGCGCGCGCACCTCGGAGCCGGCCGCGCCGCGGTGTTCTACGACGTCGAGCGAACGGGTGCCGCGCCGCTCCACGTGGCGCTCGGCTTCGCCGCGGACGGCCGCCTGCACGAGATCGAGCGCCCCGCCGAGCAGGCGCTGGCGGCGAGCCGCTGGGGCATCGCACGCGCGACGCGCAGCGACCGCGGACACGCGCCCCGCATCGTCCAGACGCTGACCGATGCGCCGTTCTACGCGCGCTCGCTCGTCGAGGCGCGCTGGTCGGGCGAGCGCGTGACGGCGATGCACGAAAGCCTGTCGATGCCGCGCTTCGTCGCGCCGTGGGTGCAGGCGATGTTGCCGTTCCGCGTGCCGAAGCGCAGCGGTGCATGCCTGCCGAACGGTTGAGCGGTCCGGCGGTCGGTGCCGAAGGGCGGCGTGCCGGCCGAACGGTTGAGCGGTGGCCGTCGGTGCCCAGAGGCGGCGTGTCGCGTCGGCGCCGCCCGAAGCCGCCGGCATGCCGACGCCGGTTCGCGAGCGATGGACCGGCGGCGCTGCTCGGCGCGCGCCGCGGTGTTGTCCGGCTCGACAGGCGGAGGTTTCCGAGGAATCTCGTCGCCGCCTCCGTCGCCCGTGCCGACGCCGGTCGCCGACGCCCCGGGCTCGAGCGCAGCGTCGATCCGGACGAACGTTGTCAAACGCTCGTTCGGGAAGGCATACCATCGGGTGCTCGCGCCACGGGCGAGAGACGGGAGCCGGCATGCAGAGCGAGGGGAGTGGTTCCAGGCCGACGCCCGCGCCGCCCGCTGCGGCGAACGACGGTGCGCCGGTTGGCGGCAACGACGGCCCGAACGAGGCGCCCGCCGACGCGATCGCCGCGACCTGGCGCCGCATCGATGCGGCACTGTCACCGATCATCGGCCCGCTCGGCATGGCGGCGCTGTTCCGCCGCAGCGTGTCGCTCGCCCGCGCCGGCCAGCCCGCCCTGGCCGCGGTGCGGACCGACGCTCCCGGCGCCGATCCGTTCGCGAGCCTGCACGAAGCGCTCTCGGGGCAGACCGGCCCGGTGGCGGCCGAGGCCCAGGCCGCCTTGCTGCAGACCTTCCACGACCTCCTCGTGAGCCTGATCGGCGCCTCGCTCACCGAGCGGCTGTTGCGGTCGGCCGCCGCCTTTCCCCAGAGCGGCGCTGCCGCGGAAGATCCCACGTCATGAGCACCCCGGGCAAGGCCATCATCCATCGACT
This sequence comes from uncultured Rhizobacter sp., assembly GCA_964249855.1. Classification (GTDB taxonomy): domain Bacteria; phylum Pseudomonadota; class Gammaproteobacteria; order Burkholderiales; family Burkholderiaceae_C; genus LMDS01. Next base: position 6,464 of record CAXUDL010000077.1, read on the forward strand.
GCGCACCGGCGTCCCCGGCCTCGACGAGGTGCTCGGCGGCGGCCTGCCCGAGTTCTCGTTCAACCTGCTGGCGGGGCAGCCCGGCTGCGGCAAGACGACGCTCGCGCACCAGATCATGTTCGCGCTCGCCACGCCGGAGCGGCCGGCGCTCTACTTCACCGTGCTGGGCGAGCCGCCGCTGAAGATGCTGCGCTACCAGCAGCAGTTCGCGTTCTTCGACGACGCGCTGATCGGCACCGCAATCCATTTCGTCAATCTCACGCAGGAGACGGTCGACGGCGACCTCGACCGCGTGCTCGCGCGCATCGTCGCCGAGGTCGAGGCGCGCGGGCCGCGGCTCGTGTTCGTCGACTCGTTCCGCTCGGTCGTGCTCGCGAGCCAGAGCGAGCGCGGCTCGTCGATCGGCCTGCAGCAGTTCGTGCAGCAGCTCGGCCTGCTGATGACGAGCTGGCAGGCCACCACGTTCCTGATCGGCGAATACTTCATCGAAACCGATCCGAATCCGGTGTTCACCGTCGCCGACGGCCTGGTGTGGCTGCGCCAGAGCGTGCAGCACAACTCCATGGTCCGCAAGATGGAGATCATGAAGATGCGCGGCCAGCCCAGCCTGCCCGGGCTGCACACCTTCCGCATCGACCCGAGCGGCGTGCGCGTGTTCGCGCCGCCGCAAGCGTCCGGCGCGGAAGAGCTGAGCGCCCCCGAGGCGACCCGGGCCCGCCTCGGCACCGGCGTGCCGGGGCTGGACGCGATGATGGGCGGCGGGCTCCCGCGCGGCTACTCGCTGCTGGTGGCCGGGCCGTCGGGCTCGGGCAAGAGCATCCTCGCCGCCGGCTTCCTGCTCGAAGGTGCGCGGCAGGGCGAGACGGGCGTCATCGCCGCCTTCGAGCAACGGCCGGGGCGCTCGCGCGGCGAACGCATCGCCGAGCTGATCGACAGCGGCCGCATCGGCGTCGTCGACACGCGCGCCACCTCGCTGTCGGTCGACGAGATCGCGACGCTGCTGATCGGCGAAGTGCGCCGGCTGGACGCCTCGCGCGTGGTGATCGATTCGCTCTCCGGCTTCGAGCTGGCGTTGGCGCCGACCTTCCGGGCGGAATTCCGCGAGTCGATGGCGCGGATGGTCGCGGCGCTCGCGAGCACCGGCGTCACGGTGCTGATGACGTCGGAGCTCGAAGACCGCTACACCGACCTGCGCTTCAGCCCCTACGGCACCGCGTTCCTGACCGACGCCATCGTCGTGCAGCGCTACGTCGAGGTCGACAGTCGCCTCGACCGGGTGCTGGCGGTGGTCAAGGTGCGGGCGAGCGCGCACTCGAACGAGCTGCGCCGTTTCCACATCGACGACGACGGCCTGCACATCGACGAGATGCTGAGCGACCAGGAGGGCCAGCTCGGCGGCCGGCCGCGTCGCCGCCGGCCGCTTCCGCCCGCCGTGGTCGAGGCCGACGATGGTTGAGCCCGATCCGGAGCGCGCGGCGGCGGGCCGCTCGGTGGCGCAGCTCGAGCGCCAGGCGGCGGCGCTGCGCGCGGAGCTCGTGCGGCTGCGCGCCGAGCTGGCCCAGGTGCAGCACGAGTTCGCGGGCCAGCGTGGCGCGCTGATGCTCGCGGCCAACGAGCAGCTCGTGCTCGCCGCCATGCGCGCGCAGGCCGCCGCACAGGATGCCGAGAGCCAGTTCGACGCGCTCAACGTCATCAGCCACCACGACGTGCTGACCGGCCTGCCGAACCGCGCGCTGATGCTCGATCGCCTGCAGACGGCGCTCGCGCTCGCCCGGCGCCAGGGCACGCGGGCCGCGGTGCTGTTCGTGGACCTCGACCACTTCAAACCCATCAACGACCGTCTCGGCCATGCGGTGGGCGACGAAGTGCTGCAGGCCGCGGCGGAGCGGCTGCGATCCGCGCTGCGCGATTCGGACACGGTGAGCCGCTTCGGCGGCGACGAATTCGTGGTGCTGCTCGCCGACGTGTCGCAGCCCGCCGACGCCGCGCACATCGCCGCCAAGATGTTGCTGGCGCTGGCTGCGGACGGACAGGTGAACGGGCACGCGCTGACGCTGTCGGCCAGCATCGGCATCGCGCTGTACCCGGAGGACGGCGACGACGCCGACACGCTCATCGCGCGCTCGGACACCGCCATGTACGGGGCGAAGCGCCAAGGCGGCGCCGGCTATCGGTTCGCCCACGACATCGAGGCCGCGCGGCCGGAAGCGCTGCCCGAGCCGCGCCCCCGGGTCGACACCGCTGCTGCCGCGCACGCAACCCACCTGCGCGAGGCCAACGAGCGGCTGGTTCTCGCGGCGATCCGTGCCGACGAGCGCCACGAACACGCGGCGCAGGCGCAGCGTCGCCGCGTGCGGTTCCTCGCCATGCTCGCGCACGAGCTGCGCAACGCGCTCCGCCCGATCGGCGCGGCGCTGGAGCTGCTCGGCCGCACCGCGCCCGACGGCGCACGGCCGCCGCTGCGCCTCGAGCTGCTCGTCGAGCGGCAGGCAGCGCTGCTCGCACGCCTCGCCGACGATCTGCGCGACGTCGCCCGGGCGAGCACGGCGACCTTCGAACTGCGCGCCGGCCGGATCGCCCTCACCGATGTGCTGTGCGCGGCCGTCGACACCTGGACGGCGAGCACAACGACGCGGCAGCAGCGCGTCGCGCTGCAGCTGCCCCCCGATGCACTGCCGGTCCGGGGCGACGCCCAGCGGCTGGCGCAGGTCTTCGCCACGTTGCTGGACAACGCGTCGAAGCACACCCCGACCGGCGGGCGCCTGACGGTCTCGGCGGCGCCGCACGTCGGCGGCCACACGGTGCGCATCGTCGACACGGGCGCCGGGATGACCGCCGACGCGCTGCCTGGCATCGTCGCGCTGTTCGTTCGCGGCGCGCGCGACGACCGCGTCGATGCCGGCGGTCCGGGGATCGGCCTCGCGGTGGTGGGCGAACTGGTCGTCGGTCACGGCGGCAACGTGACCGCGACGAGTGCGGGGCCGGGCCGCGGCAGTGAATTCACGGTCTGGCTGCCGATGGAGCCGGGCGCGGTCGAGCCGCGGTGAGCGCACGCCTCGGGCGTCGGCGCGGCGCGCCGTCGCATGCAGGTCCGTGATGGCCGGGTCTTTCCACCTGGGGATCGAGTCGCCGTCGATGTCGCTGCGTACCGGCCTGCACGACGCTCGAGACCGTTCGGCATGCCCCGGCAGGGGGCCGACGAAGGAAAGATCGCGGGGCCTCCTTTCACCTCTGCGCCGCGGGCGTCTCGGACGAGTCCGCGTCGCGCCGTGGCTCTCGCCGCGCACGGCATCACCGGCCAGCGTTGCGCGGACCTGACGCCGCACCGGCCGCTTCACCGCGACGTCACCGTTCCGACGTAGCCTCGTCACGGACGCGGCTGCGCGGAGGACCGAGCTTGACCGGAGCGACGTGGCGCAAGGCCCGCGCGTGTCTCGCCACACTGGCGGTCACGCCGCTCGCGCACGCCGCGCATCCGTTGCAGACCGAGGACAC
>CAXUDL010000078.1:0-6947 GCA_964249855.1 uncultured Rhizobacter sp.
CCGACGTAACCCATGTAGAGCATCGGCGGGTGGATCACCATGCCCGGGTCCTGCAGCAGCGGCGTCAGGTCGCCGCCGTCGGGCGCGGCGGGCAGCAGGCGCTGGAACGGGTTGGACGTCAGCAGCGTGAAGAGCACGAAGCCGCAGCTCACGAGCCCCATGACGCCGAGGGCGCGGGCGCGTGTCGCGGCGTCGAGCGAGCGCGCGAAGACGGCGACCGCGGCGGTCCAGCCGGCGAGGATCAGGCCCCAGAGCAGGATCGAGCCCTCGTGGCCGCCCCAGACTGCGGTGATGCGGTAGACGAGCGGCAGGCCCGAGTTGGAATGGCGGGCGACGTAGAGCACCGAGAAGTCGTTGGCGACGAATGCCGACGTGAGCGCGGCATAGGCGAGCGCGATGGCGGCGAACTGGCCGAGCGCAGCCGGAACGGCGAGCGCCGTCCAGGTCGGGTTGCCGCGCGCCGCGCCGGCGAGCGGCAGCAGCGACTGCACCAGCGCGAGCGCGAGCGCGAGGATCAGCGCGACGTGACCGAGTTCGACGATCACGGCGCCGGCGCTCCGCCCGCGCCCGGCCGTGCGTCGGCGAGCGCCTTGCCGACCTCGGGCGCGACATAGTTCTCGTCGTGCTTGGCGAGCACCTGCTCTGCGCGGAACACGCCGTCCGGCCCCAGCGTTCCTTGCGCGACGACGCCCTTGCCTTCGGTGAAGAGGTCGGGCAGCAGGCCGGTGTAGACGACCGGCACCGCCTTCGCGAGGTCGGTCACGACGAAGCGCACGTCGAGGCCGGTCGTGCTGCGCACCAGGCTGCCGCGCTCGACCAGGCCGCCGATGCGAAACGCGCGGTCGCGCGGCGCCTCCTGCGCGGCGATCTGCGACGGGCTGAAGAAGAAGACGAGGTTGCTGCGGAAAGCGTTCAGGACCAGCGCCGCGGCGATGCCGAGCGACGCCAACCCGCCGACGATCGCGAGCGCGCGGCGCGACCTAGGCTTCATGGGCGACCGCCTTGAAGTCGGCGGCCGACCGCGGCGGGGCGGTCGCGGCGACACCGGGCTCCGGCGCGGCGGACTCCGCGAGCGCCCGGCGGCGGCTGCGCAGTGCCACGCACTCGACGGCCATCACCGCCGCCGCCATGCCGAACGAGCCCCAGACGTAGAGGCCGTAGCCGCCCATCGAAATGAAGTCCGACACATTCGCCCAATTGGATATCGCCGTCATGCCGCAGCTCCCAGTTCACGCCGCACCCAGCCGGTGTGCCGCTCGCGCTCGAGCACCGCCACCCGCGCCCGCGCGAGCGTCACCGCGATCGCGTAGGCCCAGAACGCGAGCGCCATCACGAGCATGCCGAGCAGCATCGGCGTCGCCATGCTCGGCGCCTTGCTGAAGCTGACCGACGCGCCCTGGTGCAGCGTGTTCCACCATTTGACCGAGAAGTAGATGATCGGCACGTTGACGACGCCGACCAGCGCGAGCAGCGCGGCGGCGCGGTCTGCACGCCGCGGATCGGGAATCGCCGAATGCAGCGACAGCACGCCGACGTAGAGAAAGAAGAGGATCAGCTCCGACGTCAGCCGCGCGTCCCACACCCACCAGGCGCCCCAGGTCGGCTTGCCCCACAGCGCGCCGGTCCAGAGAGCGACGAAGGTCATCATCGCGCCGGTCGGCGCCAACGCGTTCGAGAGCACGAAGGCGAGCCGGGCGTTGAAGGCGAGGCCGACCGCGGCCCAGAACGCGAGCGCGAGGTAGACGACCATCGACATCCACGCCGCGGGCACGTGGACGAAGATGATCCGGTAGGCCTCGCCCTGCTGTCGGTCGGTGGGTGCGACGACGAGGCCGATCGCGAGCCCGGCGATCGCGAGCACGGCGGCGAGCGAGCCGAACCAGGGCACGGCGCGGCCGGCGAGCGCATGGAAGCGCTGCGGCGCGGCGTAGTGGGACCATGACGGCAGTTTCACGGGTCGACCTTTCATTCGCAGGCGATGCGCAGTGCCGCGGCGGTCGCGATCGGCGCGAGGAAGAGCGCGAGCGCGAGCAGCGCGCCGAGCAGCGAGAAGTAGCCGGCCGGGCTCTGGCCGCCGTCGACCGCCGCGACCGCGCCGCAGCCGAAGATCAGCACCGGTACGACCAGCGGCAGCACGAGCAGCGACAGCAGCAGTCCGCCGCCGCGGACGCCGACCGTGAGCGCCGCGCCGATGCCGCCGACGAGGCTCAGCACCGGCATGCCGAGGAGCAGCGAGCCGACCAGCGCGGCAGTCGCGGCGCCGGAGAGATCGAACTGCAGTGCGATGAGCGGCGCGGCGAGCGCGAGCAGCAGCCCGGTGGTCAGGAAGTGCGCGGTGGTCTTGGCGAGCACGAGCAGCGGCAGCGGCGCGGCGGCGAGCAACAGCGGTTCGAGACAGCCGTCGTGCCAGTCGTCGGCGAAGAGCCGCCCTTGCGACAGCATCGTCGCGAGCAGCGCCGCGACCCAGACGATGCCGGGCGCGAGCCGGCGCAGCAGGGCCGGTTCGGCGCCGACGCCGAGCGGGAACAGGCTCGTCACGATGACGAAGAACAGCATCGCGCCGGCGACGTCGCTGCGCCTGCGGGTGGCGACGCGCAGGTCGCGGCCGAGCACGGCGCGCAGGGTGGCGGCGAGGCGCGGCGGCGCGGCGTCGGCCGCTGCCGCCGGTAGCGCGAGGTGGAGCACCGCATTCACGCGGCGAGCTCCGTCGCGACCGGCTGCAGACGAAGCATCACCTGCGGCAGCGCCGGCTGGAAGACGACCGGGTCGTGGCTCGTCAGAACGACGACGCCGCCGCGCGCGACCTGCGTGGCGATGTGCCCGCGCAGCCAGCCGCGGGCACCGTCGTCGAGCGCATCGAACGGTTCGTCGAGCACCCAGAGGCCCGCGCGAGCGCCGAGCGCCAGCCGCGCGAGCACGGCGCGCCGGCGCTGGCCCTGCGACAACGACCGCGCAGGCGTCCGGGCGTGCTCGCGCAGACCGGCCGCGGAGAGCGCGGCGATGGCGTCGCCGACGCTGCACGGCGTGCCGGCGAGCGCGCAGGCGGCGCGCAGGTTTTCCGCGGCCGACAGCTCTCCCTTCAGCGCCGGCGCATGACCAAGGTAGATCAGGTCGGCACTGAAGGCATCGCTCGACGGCCAGACCGGCAGGCCGCGCCAGGCGATTTCGCCGTCGGCCGGCGCAGCGAGCCCGCACACGAGGCGCAGGAGGCTCGTCTTGCCGGCACCGTTCGGGCCCTCGACGCGCAGCACCGTGCCCGGCGGCACGGCGATCGAGATCGGGATGAACAGCGAGCGGTCGCCACGGATGCAGCAGACGTCGCGAAGCTCGAGCGCGGCAGTCATGGACAACGGCTTGTGAATACCCTGGAACCAGTTGTCAATTTACGCTGACACTCCTACGATTGCAATATGTTTACACCCGACCCGGCCGCCGACACGGCATCACGCGACCCTCGCCCGCATGCCGTCGTCATCGGCAGCGGCTTCGGCGGTCTCGCCGCCGCGGTGCGCCTCGGCGCGCGCGGCTACCGCGTGACCGTGCTCGAGAAGCTCGACGCGCCCGGCGGCCGGGCCTGCGTCCATCGGCAGGACGGCTTCACGTTCGACGCCGGCCCCACCGTCATCACTGCACCGTTCTTGCTCGAAGAGCTGTGGGCGCTGTGCGGCAGGCGCATGGCCGACGACATCGACCTGCGGCCGGTCGCGCCGTTCTACAGAATCCGGTTTGACGACGGCGAGACATTCAATTATAGCGGCGACGCCGCGGCCATGCGTACCGAGGTCGGCCGCATCGCGCCAGGCGACGTCGCCGGCTACGAGCGCTTCCTGAAGGCGAGCGAGGCGATCTACCGCGTCGGTTTCGAGGCGCTCGGCGCCGTGCCGTTCGACCGCTGGTCGGACATGACCCGCGTCCTGCCCGACCTCCTCAAGCTCGAGAGCTACCGCAGCGTCTGGTCGCTCGCCTGCAAGCATGTCGCCGACCCGAGGCTGCGCGTCGTGCTGACCTTCCAGTCGCTGCTCGTCGGCGGCAATCCGTTCGCGACGACGTCGGTCTACTGCCTCATCGCCTTCCTCGAACGGCGCTGGGGCGTGCATTTTCCGATCGGCGGCACCGGCAGTCTCGTCAGCGGCCTCGTCGGCCTGATCGAAGGGCAGGGCGGGCGGGTGCGCTGCGATGCCGGCGTCGCAAAGATCACGGTCGAGGGCGGCGCCGCGACCGGCGTCGAACTCGAGAGCGGCGGCAGGATCGCGGCGTCGGTCGTGGTCTCGAACGCCGATTCGGCGTGGACCTACCGCCACCTGCTCGGCCGCGAGCACCGCAAGCGCTGGACCGACCGGCGCATCGAGCGCTCGCGCTTCTCGATGAGCCTCTTCGTCTGGTACTTCGGCACGAAGCGGCAGTATCCGGACGTCGCCCACCACACGATCTCGCTCGGGCCGCGCTACCGCGGGCTGCTGACCGACATCTTCGACCGCAAGGTCCTCGCCGACGACTTCAGCCTGTATCTGCACCGGCCGACCGCGACCGACCCGGCGCTCGCGCCGCCCGGCTGCGACGCCTTCTACGTGCTCTCGCCCGTGCCGCATCTCGAGGCCGGCGTCGACTGGGCCGAGCGCGCCGAACCGTATCGCCGCGCGATCGAGGAACGGCTCGAGGCGACGCTGCTGCCCGGACTGCGTGAATCGGTCGTCACCTCGCGGCTGCTGACGCCGCAGGACTTCCAGGACCGGCTCTCGTCGTTCCGCGGCGCCGCGTTCTCGTTCGAGCCGGTGCTGACGCAGAGCGCCTGGTTCCGGCCGCACAACCGCAGCGAGGAGGTCGAGCGGTTGTACCTCGTCGGCGCCGGGACGCATCCCGGTGCCGGACTGCCGGGGGTGCTGTCCTCGGCGCGCATTCTCGACACGGTGGTACCGCATGGCGATCTCCTGGCCCGTCACGACTCCCTGGAAGCCCGTGGCGATCACGTCGTGCGGGCCTGAGGCGATGCGGCTCGGCGGCATCCCGAGCGCCAGCGTGTCGTCATGGCAGGACGACCGTTCGGCATCGGCGGACGAACGCGCCGACCTCGCGGTCTGCCGCGCGAGCCTCGCGCACGGCTCGAAGAGCTTCCGCGCCGCGTCGTGGCTGCTGCCGGCGACGGTCCGCGAGCCGGCATGCGCGCTCTACGCGTTCTGCCGGCTCGCCGACGATGCGGTCGACGGCAACGACGGCAACGACGATGGCACCGCGGACGGCCGGAGCGGCACCGACCCGGTCGCCGCCCTGCGCGCCCGCATCGCGCTCGCCTACGCCGGCGCGCCGCGCGACGCCGCGGCCGATCGCGCGCTCGCCCGCGTCGTCGCCCGGCACCGCGTGCCGCAGCGCCTGTTCGACGCCCTGCTCGAAGGTTTCGACTGGGACCGGCAGGGGCGCCGCTACGACACGATCGGAGCGTTGCACGATTACGCGGCGCGCGTGGCCGGCAGCGTCGGCGCGATGATGGCGCTGCTGATGGGTGTGCGCTCGGAGGAAGCGCTGGCACGGGCCTGCGACCTCGGCGTCGCGATGCAGCTCTCCAACATCGCGCGCGACGTCGGCGAAGACGCGCGCATGGGGCGGCTCTATCTGCCGCGCGACTGGCTGCGCGAGGCGGGTGTCGACGCCGACGCCTTCCTCGCCGCGCCGATGCCGAGCGCGGCGCTCGGCTCCGTCGTGCGCCGCCTGCTCGACGAGGCCGACCGCCTCTATGCCCGCGCCGATGCCGGCATCGCGCTGCTTCCGCTCGCCTGCCGGCCGGGCATCCAGGCCGCGCGCCGCCTCTACGCGGCGATCGGCCACGAGGTCGGGCGCCGGGGGTGCGACCCGGTCACCGCCCGGGCACGGGTCGCGCGCTGGCGCAAGGGCGGCCTGCTCGCGCAGGCGATCGCGGGCGCGGCGCTCTGCCGCTCCGCACCGCCGCGGCCGCCGCTGCCCGCGAACGCGTTCCTCGTCGATGCCGCGGCGACCCGCGCGGCGGCGCGCCCACGCGGCGTCGCCGATCGCGTCGTCTGGACGCTCGAGCTCTTCGCGAGCCTCGAGCAGCGCGAGCGCCGCGTCGTCGCGCCGCGCCTGCGGCGGAGCAGTGCCGGGTGAGCTCGGGACTCCTCGTCGCGCTCGAGATGTGCGCGGTGCTCGCTGTCGTGCTGGGCTTCGGCGTCTGGGAGCTCGTGCGGCTGCGGCGCGACCGGCCGAAACGACCCGACGACGACCCGGCCGTCAAGGCGCGAAACGAACCGTGATCCCGACCAGCCATTGGCGCGTCGCGACCGACGATCGCACGCTCGACTGGTAGCCGGCGTCGAGGTCGAGTCCCGGCCGCACGCTGTAAATCACGCCGACGAGGACCGTCGCCGGCCATGATCCGCGGGCCGGATCGGGGTCGGATGCCATGCCGGCGTCGGCGGTCAGTGTCCACGGCCCGCCCGCCGCCCACATCATCGCCGCCGACACCTGCACGATCCGTCTGCGCACGCCGGAGCCGGCAGGGAACTGCGCCACCCCGACGTTCGCGTGGATGGAGACCGGCGCCGCGTCGCAGGTCGCGACGAGCACGGCGTGCGGCGACGCATCGCCGTGCGGCAGGCCGAGATTGTGCTGATGGGTCGGGAGCGTGATCCCGGCGCGGACGGCGAGCGACAGCGGCGCACCGCCGACGAAGCGCCATTTCGCGTCGAGGTTGGTATCGCCGAAGCCGCGTGCGCTCGCACCGCCGGCATCGCTGCGGCGAGCCCACGCCGGCTGCGCGATCAGATCGATCGACGGCGTCAGGCCGTACGAGAACTGCGGCTGATAGGCCACGGTCTTCGCGCCGTCGGTCCGCGTCGACGAAAAGCCGTTCTCCCACTCGACGTTGCCGGTGCCCTGGGTCCCGGTGTCCTCGGTCTGCAACGGATGCGCGGCGTGCGCGAGCGGCGTGACCGCCAGTG
>CAXUDL010000079.1:0-6508 GCA_964249855.1 uncultured Rhizobacter sp.
CCGGGCTCGCGGCGGCCGCCGACGCGCGGGAGCGCCGCGCGGGCGGCCTGTCGCTGCGCAGCGCCGACAACGCCGACCGCGTGCGCGACGCCTTGCATGCACCGCACCGCGACCGCGGCGGCACCGCGCCCTTCGAGCTCAAGGACCGCCTGACCGCGCTCGCCGAATCGGCGCTCGGCGCGGCGCGCGACGGCCCTCGGCTCGAGGCGGCGCTCGCCGCGGTGCGGGCGCTCGAGCGCGACGTGCTGCCGACGCTCGCCTGCCGCGACGACGCGCCGGTCTGGAACCGCGACTGGAGCGACGCGCTCGAGTGCCGCGCCGCGCTGCCGGTGCTCGAGGCGGCGCTGCTCGGCGCGATCGGCCGCAGCGCCTCGATCGGCGCGCACCAGCGCCACGACCTGCCACGTACGCCGGACCCGCCGGCGCCCGCGCGTTCGGTCGTCCGCCGCGACCCCGGCGGCGCACTCGCCTGGCGCGCCGAGCCGGTGGCGCACCCGCACCTGCAGCCCGCCTGAGAGCCTGGACCTCGTCCGATCATGCCCGCTCATCACGCCGAACCACGCCTGCCCGTCGCTGCGAATGCTCGTCATGGGTCAGGCCATGACTGCGCTTCGCTCCTGGACCGGCCGCGTTTCGGCGCGCTGCTCGGGCACGCTGGAAACACCCTCAGCCGCTGACGCCGATGCGCATCGTCCTCGTCCTGCACCGCGACGGCGCTCCGACGCCCGTCGAGGTCGAACTGCCGCCTGCCGGCGACAGCGGCCTCGGCATCGACCGCTGGGAGGGCGCGAGCGTGAGCAGCGCGCTGCAGGCGCTGCAGCGCGGCGTCGACCCGCGGCTCGGCTACGCGCTCTCGTGCCGCCGCGGCCTCTGCAAGCTCTGCGCGATGCGCATCGACGGCGAGGTCCGGACCGCCTGCACCGTGCCGCTGCACGACGGCATCCGGATCGAGCCGGCGAAGCATCGCCTCGCGCTCGTCGACACGGTCGTCGAGCTGAGCCTCGTCCGCCATGCGCGCATCGACGCGCCGCCGGCGCTCGGCCGTCCCGTGGCGGCCGACGCCGCGCCCGTCCCCTGGAAGGCAGCGAACGCTGCCGTTCCCTGACCGCAGCGAATCGTGCGTTCCCTGACCGCCGCGCACGCTGCATTCCCCTGACCGCAGCGCACGCTGCCTGATCCCGAAGGAGTCGTTCATGTCAGCCGTCCTCGATACCGCGCACGCTGCCGCGCAGCCGCCCGCCGCCAGCTCGCTCTGGACCACGCGCTGCCCCGTGCCGACCGCCTCGGGCATTGCCCAGCACAAGCGCTGGCTGCACGGCGAGTTCGCCAGGAGCGGCATCGCGCTCGAATCGATCCGGGCGTCGCAGGACCGCGGCGTGCGCGAATCGCACTTCCGCCACAGCCTGCCCGGCAGCTTCCGCGAAGGCGGCAACGTGCCACCGATCTGGACCCGCTCGTGCGACCAGCAGACCGCCGTCGTCGCGATCACCTGGGTCGACGAAGTGCAGTTCGTGCTGGTGCGGGCCGAGAGCGACCTCCACGCCATCGGCGATCTGCGCGGCCGGCGGCTCGGTGTCGTGAGGAAGCCGGCGAGCGAGCTCGTCGACGTCGGCCGTGCCGAGGGCCTGCGCGGCCTGCTGACCGGCCTGCGCCTCGGCGGCGTCGGGCGCGACGAGGTGACCTGGGTCGACCTGCCGTCGGAGGAATGGGATCGGCGCGACGCGCCGCAACCCGCCGAGGAACGCCGCGACGTCGCGGTCGAGGCGCTGCTCGCGGGCACCGTCGACGCGGTCTTCGTCAAGGGCACGGCCGGCGCCCTCGCGCTCGACCGCGGCCTCCGCCCGATCCTCGATCTGAACGAACAGGCCGATCCGCTGCTGCGGATCAGCGCCGGCTCGCCGCGGCCGGTGACCGTCGACCGCGCGACGCTCGAACGCGCTCCCGACCTCGTCGACCGCTACCTCGCCGTGCTGCTCAAGACGGCGCAGTGGGCGCTCTCGCGGCCCGACGAGGTGGTCGCGACGATCGCCGCCGAGACCGGGGCGAGCGAGGCCGCGGTGCGCCGCGCCTTCGGCCCGACGCTGCACCTCGCCTTCGAGCCGTCGCTCATCGAGACCTACGTGACGGGCCTGCGCGACCAGAAGGACTGGCTGCTCGCCGAGGGCTTCATCGCGAACGACTTCGACCTCGACGACTGGATCGACCCGACGCCGCTCGCCCGCGCCCGCACGCTCGCGCCGACGATCGAGCTGCGCGCCGACCACTGACCACCCACCGGAGGACCCTGATGACCCTGTCCTACCGCCACCTCGGCCGCAACGGCCTCAAGGTCTCGCCGCTCGCACTCGGCACGATGATGTTCGGCGGCCCGACCGACGAGGCGACCGCGCGCCGCATCGCCGACCGCGCCTTCGAGCAGGGCGTCAACTTCATCGACACCGCCAACGGCTACAACGACGGCCGCTCCGAAGAGGTCGTCGGCCGGCTCGTCGCGGCGCGCCGCGACCAGTGGATCGTCGCGACCAAGTTCGTCAACCCGAACCCCGGGCCGAAGGGGCCGAACGACGGCGGCGCGTCGCGGCACAACGTGATCCAGTCGGTCGACGCGAGCCTGAGACGCCTGGGCACCGGCCACATCGACCTGCTCTACCTGCACCGCGAGGACCGCGGCACGCCGGTCGCCGAGACCGTGCGTGCGCTCGGCGACCTGATCCAGGCGGGCAAGATCCGCGCGTACGGACTGTCCAACCATCGCGGCTGGAAGCTCGCCGAATTCAGCCGCGTCGCCGACGCCCTCAACGTGCAGCGCCCGGCGGCGAGCCAGCCGCTCTACAACCTCGCCAACCGCCAGATCGAGAGCGAGCACCTGCCCGCGGCCGAGTACTACGGCATCGGCGTCGTGCCGTACAGCCCGCTCGCGCGCGGCGTGCTGACCGCCAAGTACCACCCCGCCGAGCCGCCGCCGCCCGACACACGTGCCGGCCGCAACGACAAGCGGATCCGCCAGACCGAGTGGCGGCCCGAGTCGCTCGACCTCGCGCAGAAGGTCCGGCGCCACGCCGAGGCGCGCGGCATCACGCCGGGCCAGTTCGCGCTCGCCTGGGTGCTCGCCAACCGGCTCGTCACCGCGGCGATCGCCGGCCCGCGCACCGAAGCGCAGTGGGAGGACTACGTGCCGGCGCTGGAGTACGTCTTCACCGACGAGGACGAGGCCTTCGTCGACGCGCTCGTCACCACCGGCCACGCGTCGACCGCGGGCTTCAACGATCCGAGCCATCCGTTCTTCGGGCGCCAACCGCGGCAGCGACCGGCGGTGGCGGCGGTCACCGGCTGAACGCCCCTCCAGCGGCCCGGCGGGCGAGCCGCGGGCGTTTCGGACGCTGCGCCGCATCGACAGTGCCGGCCGGCGGGCAGGCATCGACGGACTCGACCTGTCGCGGATCGGGACCGCCCCGGCTCTCGGTCGCGCGCTCTCGAGCCGGCTCGGCGCGCACTCGCGCAAGCCCGAGGTGCATCGACGGGCGACTCCTTTCTCAATCGACCTGCCACACGTAGTCGACGATCGCATCGCCGCCGACGGGTGCGCCCTGCTCGTCGGTGCCTGGCGTGAAGCGGCACTTGCCGAGCGCGGCGACCGCGGCGCGGTCGAGCAGCCGGTGCTCGCGCAGCGTGCCCGACGGGCGCTCGATGTCGGCCTTCACGACCGTCCCCGCAGCGTCGACCGCGAAGCGGATCTTCGTCGTGCCGGTCGCCGCCGCGCGTGCCGCCGCCTCGGGGTATTCGGGCTTCTCGCAGCTCGTCACGTCGATGCGCGCCGGCTTGCCGGCCGGTCGGGCGACGGGTGCCGGCAGCGCCGCGACCGGCGCGGTCGCAGGCGGGCTCGGCACGATCGCGACCGGGGCCGGCGGCGCCTCGCGGGTGGTCGTGATCGACGGCGCCGGCACGGGCGGCAACGCGACCGCCACCTCGGGGGGCGGAATGTAGGCGGGTGGCGGCGGCGCGGCGAGCGTCGGCGGCGGCAGCAGCTGCTTCTCGGGCGGCGGCGGCTTCTTCGCCTCGTCGACGACCCGGGTCTCGATCGGCGCCCGGATCACGTCGACGACGCTCTTGCCCAGGCCGCTCACGAGCACCCAGACGACGGCGACGTGGAAGGCGAGCACCGCCACCAGGCCGACGACGCTGCGGCGTTCCTGTCGGTACGCTGCCGGCGCAATGGCCCGCGTGGGCGAGCCGGCCGATGGCGGCGGCGGCAGAGCAGCGGGGCGCGCGACCGCGATGGTGGACATGGTGAGTTCGGTCGACGGCATGGCGGGATCCCTCGGGCGCGGCGCGCCGGTCGCGCCCGCGCTTGCAAAGCCGGGGCCCGGATGTCCGGGCCTCGGCGGGCACTTCCTGTTGCGTTGCGAGCAGCGCGCGTCGCCTTCGAAGCGGCGCGGGCCGGATCTGTTGCCGTCGCAGCAGGAGAGGTCGGCGTCGGCTCGCGGTGCCCTGCCGCATCCGCGTCATCGGGATATCGATCGCTGCAATCCGTCGTTCGCACCGTCCGGACGCAGGGCCACCATCGCCGGCACGCTCGAACGAAGACGTCGTGCCGACGCCACCCCGAGATCGCGTCGCGCACGGCTTGCCGCCGGACATCCAGGCCGACCGCGCCCCAACGCGACCGCCCGGACGGAACGCGCAATGCTTCGAACCGAGCGCCTCGTGTCGCTGCCTCCGCACGCGCGGTGCCGCGTCGGCAGCGGACTGCCCACCATGCACCGGAGTCACGCCATGACCGTCCTGCCCAAGATCCTCGACGCCAACGAGCGTTACGCCGCCGATTTCGGCGCCAAGGCCGACCTGCCGCTGCCGCCGGCGCGACGCTTCGCCATCCTGACCTGCATGGACGCGCGGCTCGACCCCGCGAAATACGCCGGCCTCGCCGAGGGCGACGCCCACGTCATCCGCAACGCCGGCGGGCGCGCCAGCGACGACGCGATCCGGTCGCTCGTCATCTCGCACAAGCTGCTGGTCACACGCGAGTACTTCGTCGTCCACCACACCGACTGCGGCATGCTGCTCTTCACCGACGACATCCTCTCCGGCCTGCTCGAGAGGAGCCTGGACACCGCGACGGTCGATGCCGACGGCTGGCACGACGTCGGTGCCGGTCCGGGCTCGTCGGCCGGTCGCTACATCCGCTGGCTCACGATCGGCGACCCGCAGAAGGCCGTGCTCGAGGACGTCGAGCGCATCCGCGACCATCCGCTCGTCGCGCGGGACATTCCGATCCACGGCTACATCGACGACGTCCGGACGGGCAGGCTGATCGAGGTGCCGGGGCGACCGCGGCGGGGCGGCCGGACTGAGGCTCGCGACGGCAGATCCGACCGCCGCGACGCAGCTCGGGCCGCATCGCCGGCCACGGCGCCGAAGCTGCGCCGGAGCGGGGCGGCGTGAGGCGTCATGTCCGCAGCGCCCGTGTCGCTCACCGCCGGCGTTCGTGCCCCGGCGAGGCGGCTCGCGCGCTGCCGCGGTCGACTCCGTGCTCGTGGCGAGCGCGCCGCGGCGCCCGGCGATGCGCTGCGCCGCTCGTGTCAGGCCGCGAGCGGCAACGGCCGGCGAGCCGGGGCGTCGCGCGCCGGCGAAGCGCCGCGGGCAGGGCGTTGCCAGACCGGCTCGCCGGCGACGAACACCCGCAGCTCGCCGGCCGCGAACGGCACCCACGTCTCGTTCCGCGTGAGCGGCTCGGTCGCGAGCAGCACCATGCGGTCGTCCGGGCCGTTGGCGACGGCGAGGTCGAGCGCCAGGTCGTGGTCGACGAGGTGCGCGGTGCCGAACGGATGGCCGCGCTGCAGCCAGTGCAGCCGCGTCGAGGCGTGGGCGTAGACCGCCTCGCCGTCCGACAACAGGAAATTGAAGCGGCCGTGCGTCGAGATGCGGTCGGCGAGCTCGGCGACGAACGGCGCGAGCTCCGGCCAAGCCGCGGCCCGGCGGCCGCGAAAGCGCCGTCGAAGTTCCTGCAGCATCCAGCAGAAGGCACGCTCGCTGTCGGTGTCGCCGACCGGCACCGCGCCGCCGGCGAGCCGCGGATGGAAGCCCTGCAGGTCGCCGTTGTGGCAGAACGACCAGTGGCGTCCCTGCCATTCGCGGACGAACGGATGGCAGTTCGCGAGTTGAACGGCGCCCTGCGTCGCCTTGCGGATGTGGGCGAGCACGGTGCGGGCGCGGATCGGGTGGCGACGCAGGAAGTCGGCGAGCACCGAATCGCTGGCCCGGCCGTCGTCGATGAAGAGGCGGCAGGCGCGGCCTTCGTGGAACGCGAGGCCGTAGCCGTCGGCATGCGCGTCGGTGTGGCCGCCGCGCGCCGACAAGCCGGTGAAGGAGAAGGTGACGGCGCTCGGCGCGTTGCAGCTCAGGGCGAACAGTTGGCACATCGGGTCGGCATTCCTCGGGTCTTCAACGCACGCGGGGCATGACCGGTTGTCGGTCGAAGACGCGGCACGCCGCATGCGGTGGCGACGCG
>CAXUDL010000080.1:0-6298 GCA_964249855.1 uncultured Rhizobacter sp.
ACCCGATCGCGATGGAAGAGGGCCTGCGCTTCGCGATCCGCGAAGGCGGCCGCACGGTCGGCGCGGGAGTGGTGGCGAAGATCATCGCCTGATCGAAAACGGGTTTGTCGAAGGGGCGTAGCTCAATTGGCAGAGCGCTGGTCTCCAAAACCAGAGGTTGGGGGTTCGATGCCCTCCGCCCCTGCCACGACAAGCCCGGGCCCGGGATGACCCTGGCCTGAATCCGGCGCTACACCGGCCCGCGACGTCGCTCCGAGCGACAGCGGGCCTTGCTCTTGGCGGGAACCGGCGTGGCACCTGCCTGCCGGCACTCCGTCGACTCACTGGCAAGCATGGCGAATTCTCCTCCCGTCGAAACGATCACCACCGGCGCCGACAAGGCGAAGCTCGGCGCTGCCGCCGTGCTCGTCGTCGCATCGGTCGTCGTCTTCTACGCGCTCGGCAAGCAGGACCTGTGGCTGCGCGTGGCGGCGCTGATCGTGCTGCTGGCGCTCGCCGTCGCCGCGTTCTTCACCTCGGAGCGGGGCCGTCAGCTCATCGCCTACGGCCAGGATTCGGTCAAGGAAGTGAAGAAGGTCGTCTGGCCGACGCGCAAGGAGGCCGGGCAGATGACGTTCTACGTCTTCGCCTTCGTTTTCCTGATGGCGCTCTTCCTGTTCCTGACCGACAAGACGCTCGAGTGGGTGTTGTACGACCTGGTTCTGGGCTGGAAGCGCTGACGCGCACCGCCCGCGCCGCGACACGAGGACCATTGCATGACCGAAGAGACTTCCACGACCGATGCCGCCGAGGTCGGCCCCGCGACCGTCGCGCCGGTCGGCAACAAGCGCTGGTACGTGGTGCACGCCTACTCGGGCATGGAGAAGGCGGTCGAGCGCAATTTGCGCGAGCGCATCGACCGCTCGGAGCTGCAGGACAAGTTCGGCCGCATCCTCGTCCCGATGGAAGAAGTCGTCGAGCTCAAGAATGGCAAGAAGTCGGTCACCGAACGCCGTTTCTTCCCCGGCTACGTGCTGGTCGAGATGGAGATGGGCGACGACACCTGGCACCTGGTGAAGCACACCGGCAAGGTGACCGGCTTCGTCGGCGGCGCCAAGAACCGGCCGTCACCGATCTCCGAAGCCGAGGTGCTGAAGATCGTCCACCAGATGCAGGAAGGCGTCGAGAAGCCGAAGCCGAAGGTGCAGTGGGAAGTCGGCCAGTTCGTCCGCATCAAGGAAGGCCCGTTCACCGACTTCAACGGTGCGGTCGAGGACGTCAACTACGACAAGTCGAAGGTGCGCGTGTCGGTCACGATCTTCGGTCGAGCGACGCCGGTCGAGCTCGATTTCGCGCAGGTCGAGAAGGTCTGACGACGCACCGCCCGCCCGATCCCTCCGGGTCGAGCAAGGCGGAGCATTGGGATTGCAGCCCGCGGGGCGGGCTGGGCGCCGCAAGGCACCGAACCCCCGCCGTTGCTGCCGGTGACGAGACACCGGCATGAGGAGCCCAGGTACCCAGTCCTCGGGCGTTTGCACTCGACGACTCTTGGCGAAGGCGCCGGTTCGAGACGGAGTAGAAGATGGCAAAGAAAATCGTCGGCTTGATCAAGCTGCAAGTCCCCGCGGGCAAGGCGAACCCGTCGCCCCCGATCGGCCCGGCCCTCGGCCAGCGCGGCCTCAACATCATGTCGTTCTGCAAGGAGTTCAACGCGCAGACTTCGAGCATGGAACCCGGCCTCGTGCTGCCCGTCGTGATCACCGCGTTCGCGGACAAGTCGTTCACGTTCGTGCTCAAGAGTCCGCCGGCATCGGTGCTCATCAGGAAGACGCTGAAGCTCGACAAGGGCTCCGCGCGGCCGCACCTCGACAAGGTCGGCAAGCTCACGCGCGCGCAAGCCGAGGAGATCGCGAAGACGAAGATCAAAGACCTGACCGGCGCAGATCTCGACGCCGCGGTCCGCACCGTCGCCGGCACTGCCCGGTCGATGGGCATCACCGTGGAAGGAGTGGTCTGACATGGCGAAGCTGACGAAACGCCAGAAGGCGCTGGCCGGCAAGGTCGACACCACGAAGCTCTACGCGCTCGACGTGGCGCTGTCACTGGTCAAGGAATGCGCGGCCGCCAAGTTCGATGAATCGATCGACGTCGCGGTGCAGCTCGGCATCGACGCGAAGAAGTCCGACCAGGTCGTGCGCGGCGCGGTCGTGATGCCGCACGGCACCGGCAAGACCAAGCGCGTCGCGGTCTTCGCGCAAGGCGCCAAGGCCGACGACGCGCGCGCCGCCGGCGCCGACGTGGTCGGCATGGAAGACCTCGCCGAGCAGATCAAGGGCGGCAACCTCAATTTCGACGTCGTCATCGCGTCGCCCGACACCATGCGTGTCGTCGGCACGCTCGGGCAGATCCTGGGGCCCCGCGGCCTGATGCCGAACCCGAAGGTCGGCACGGTGACGCCCGACGTCGCGCAGGCGGTCCGCAACGCCAAGGCCGGCCAGGTGCAGTTCCGCGTCGACAAGGGGGGGATCGTCCACGGCACGATCGGCCGCCGCTCGTTCGACGACGACAAGCTCGTCGGCAACCTGCGCGCGCTGATCGAGGCGCTCAACAAGGCGAAGCCGGCGACGAGCAAGGGCATCTACCTGCGCAAGGTCGCGGTGTCGTCGACGATGGGCGTCGGTGCGCGGGTCGAGATCGCGTCGATCAACGCTGCGCCGGCCGTCGCGGCCTGACGCACAGAGCAAGAAACGGCGGTCGGCGCGAGTCTGGCGCCGATCGACGGGTTCGGTGGGCTGAGCTCGGACAGGAAACCGTCCTCGCGGTCGGTTTCTTGCTCGGTGAACGACCCGGCGCTCACGAGCGCCAGGGCCGTGCGCGGTGGAGCAGCGACTCTCCGGTCTCAGGTCATCCAAGACCGCTGGCGCGGCCTTCCGGCCGCTTAATCGACGGCTCGCCGCAAGGCGCGCCCGACGCCAGCGCAGATGGCGAACCCGCCGAAATGGATTGGCATTCCCAGTTCCGGATCGGATGGTCGCTGAAACGAAGCGCGTGTCGAGGCGGGCAACCGCCGAGGCACGCAGTGTTGTGAGGAGCAGACCTTGAGTCTCAACAAGAGCGAGAAGCAGACCGTCGTCGCCGACGTGACCGCGCAGGTGGCGCGGTCACAGACGCTGGCGCTGGCTGAATACCGTGGCCTCACCGTGGCTCATCTCGACGGATTGCGCCGGACCGCGCGCGAGAAGGGTGTGTATCTTCATGTCTTGAAGAACACGCTCGCTCGCCGCGCGGTGGCGGGCACGCCGTTCGAAGTGGTCTCGGCGAGCATGGTCGGCCCGCTGATCTACGGTTTTTCCGAAGACGCGGTGGCGGCGGCGAAGGTCCTGTCGGACTTCGCGAAGACCAACGACAAGCTGGTCGTCAAGGGCGGCGCCTATGCAGGCAAGGCCCTGAATGCCGCAGGCGTCGCGTCGCTCGCGGCGATCCCGACGAAGGAAGTCCTGTTGGCGCAGCTGCTCGGATTGATGCAGTCGCCGGTCTCGCGCATCGCGCGCGTGCTGGCGGCGATCGCCGAGAAGCGAGGCGAAGCGGCACCCGCCGCCGCCGAGGCGCCCACGTCCGAGGCGGCTCCGGCCGCCGAAGCCGCGCCCGCCGCCTGACCCCACGATCCGATCATCAATCTCATCCTGAACTGGACATCAAAATGGCATTCGACAAAGACGCATTCCTGACCGCCCTCGACAGCATGTCGGTGATGGACCTCAACGACCTGGTCAAGGCGATCGAAGAAAAATTCGGCGTCTCGGCCGCCGCGATGGCCGCCCCGGCTGCCGGCGGCGGTGGCGCTGCCGCCGCCCCGGTCGAGGAGCAGACCGAGTTCACCGTGATGCTGCTCGAAGCCGGCGCCCAGAAGGTGCAAGTCATCAAGGCCGTGCGCGAGCTGACGGGCCTCGGCCTCAAGGAAGCCAAGGACTTGGTCGACGGCGCGCCGAAGGCCGTCAAGGAAGGCATTGCCAAGGCCGATGCCGACGCGGCGCTCAAGAAGCTGGTCGACGCCGGCGCCAAGGCCGAGATCAAGTAATCGGTCTCCGGGACGAGGTCCGGGCGCCGGAGACGGCGCCCGGACCTTCGCGCCTTCTTGCGCAGGCGCAGTCCGGGCTTCAGGGTCGCCCCCGATTGACCCGGATGACCCTGTAGGAAACCAGTTGGAAGCATTCGAGCGACAATGCTCGGTTCTTCCAAGTGATTTCAGAGCTCTCTGATCCGACTGCAGAGAGCGGGTTTGGTCGGGCTCCGGTGCAACGCCGGGGTTGTCCGCCAGCGGTTGGTAGTGGCCAGCCACCAAGCTTCGAGCCGTCGCCCCGCATTCTGCCGGGGACAGCGGGCTCGCAAGACAGTCGTTGACGGCTCTTCGCATCCCGGCCGGTGCGATGGCCTGAGACGGAGTGGAAACATCCATGGCGCAGCACGCAACCCCCTACAGCTACACCGAGCGCAAGCGGATCCGAAAGAGCTTCGGCAAGCGCGAAAGTGTGCTGAACGTTCCCTATCTGCTGACGATGCAGAAGGAGTCGTACGTCGCCTTCCTGCAGAAAGACGTTCCGCCGCAGAAACGCAAGCCCGAGGGTTTGCAGGCCGCGTTCATTTCCGCCTTCCCGATCGTCTCGCACAACGGATTCGTGGAGATGAAGTTCATCGAATTCAACATGGCCAAGCCCGCGTTCGACACGCGCGAGTGCCAGGTTCGCGGCCTGACCTACGCCGCGGCCGTGCGCGCAAAGCTGCAGATGATCATCTACGACCGCGAGAGCCCGCAGGCCAAGACGGTCAAGGAAATCAAGGAGCAGGAGGTCTACATGGGCGAAGTGCCGCTCATGACCGATTACGGCTCGTTCATCGTCAACGGCACCGAGCGTGTCATCGTCTCGCAGCTCCACCGGTCGCCGGGCGTGTTCTTCGAGCACGACAAGGGAAAAACGCATTCGAGCGGCAAGCTCTTGTTCTCGGCGCGCATCATCCCGTACCGCGGTTCATGGCTCGACTTCGAATTCGACCCGAAGGACATCCTCTATTTCCGCGTCGACCGCCGCCGCAAGATGCCGGTCACGATCCTCTTGAAGGCGATCGGCCTCAACCCCGAGGCGATCCTCGCCAACTTCTTCGTCTTCGACAACTTCCGGCTGATGGACTCGGGCGCGCAGCTCGAGTTCGTGGCCGACCGCCTGCGCGGTGAAGTCGCGCGCTTCGACATCACCGACAAGGATGGCAAGGTCGTCGTCGAGAAGGACAAGCGCATCACCGCCCGCCACGTGCGCACGATCGAGCAGTCGGGCACCACCTTCATCAGCGTTCCCGAGGACTACCTGACCGGCCGCATGCTGGCCAGGAACGTCGTCGACGCCGACACCGGCGAGATCATCGCCAAGGCCAACGACGAGCTGACCGAAACGCTCTTGAAGAAGCTGCGGGTCGCCGGCGTCAAGGAGATCCCGGCGCTCTATACCAACGAGCTCGACGAAGGCGCCTACATCTCGCAGACGCTCGCCGCCGACGAGACTGCCGACCAGTTGGCCGCCCGCGTCTCCATCTACCGAATGATGCGCCCCGGCGAGCCGCCGACCGAGGACGCCGTCGAGGCGCTCTTCCACCGGCTTTTCTACTCTGCCGACACCTACGACCTGTCGCGCGTCGGCCGGATGAAGTTCAACGCCCGCGTCGGCCGCGACACGCCCGAAGGCGCGATGACGCTCAGCAACGAGGACATCCTGGACGTCGTCAAGATCCTCGTCGAGCTGCGCAACGGCCGCGGCGAGGTCGACGACATCGACCACCTCGGCAACCGCCGCGTGCGCTGCGTGGGCGAGCTGGCCGAGAACCAGTACCGCTCGGGCCTCGCGCGGATCGAGAAGGCTGTGAAGGAGCGCCTCGGCCAGGCCGAGACCGAAGCGCTGATGCCGCACGACCTGATCAACTCCAAGCCGATCTCCGCGGCGCTGAAGGAGTTCTTCGGCGCGTCGCAGCTGTCGCAGTTCATGGACCAGACCAATCCGCTCTCGGAGATCACGCACAAGCGGCGTGTGTCCGCCCTCGGCCCGGGCGGTCTGACCCGCGAGCGCGCCGGCTTCGAAGTCCGCGACGTGCATCCGACGCACTACGGCCGCGTCTGCCCGATCGAGACGCCGGAAGGCCCGAACATCGGCCTCATCAACTCGCTCGCGCTCTACGCGCAACTGAACGAGTACGGCTTTCTCGAGACGCCGTACCGCCGCGTCGCCGACGGCAAGGTCACCGACCAGATCGACTACCTGTCGGCGATCGAGGA
>CAXUDL010000081.1:0-5804 GCA_964249855.1 uncultured Rhizobacter sp.
ACGGCGACGACAAGGACCGCGTGATGCGCAAGTCCGACGGCACCTACACCTACTTCGTGCCCGATGTCGCCTACCACCTCGCGAAGCTCGAGCGCGGCTACTCGACCGCGATCGACATCCAGGGCGGCGACCACCACGGCACGATCGCGCGGGTGCGTGCCGGCATCCGCGCCGCCGGCGAGAACGTGCCGCCCGACTATCCGCGCTACGTCCTGCACAAGATGGTGACGGTGATGAAGGGCGGCGAGGAGGTCAAGATCAGCAAGCGCGCCGGCAGCTACGTGACCTTGCGCGACCTGATCGACTGGACCGGCCGAGACGCCGTGCGCTTCTTCCTGCTGAGCCGCAAGGCCGACACCGAGTTCGTCTTCGACGTCGACCTCGCGCTGCAGCAGAACGACGAGAACCCGGTCTTCTACGTCCAGTACGCGCACGCCCGCATCTGCTCGGTCGTCCGCCTCCACGCCGACAAGCTCGGCGGCGCGCCGGCCGCGCCGCCCGACACGTCGCTGCTGACCGCGCCGGCCGAGGTCGCGCTGATGAAGCGGCTCGCCGACTGGCCCGACGTGCTCGCCGCCGCCGCCGACGGCCTCGCGCCGCACGACCTCGTCTTCTACTTGCGCGACGTCGCCGGCGCGTTCCACAGCTACTACGGCGCCGAGCGCATCCTGGGCGACGACCCGGCGCTCGAGCGAGCTCGCGTCGCGCTGCTCGAAGCGACGCGCCAGATCCTCCGCAACGCCCTCGCCGTGCTCGGCGTTTCCGCGCCCGAGCGCATGGAACGCATGGATCGCGAGACCCGCGACAGCCCCTCCGACTCGCTCACGACATGATCCACCGAACACCTTTCAGTGCCCGGCAGTCCGGCGGCTTCGCGGTCGGCCTGATCGTCGGCCTGCTGCTCGGCCTGCTGCTCGCGCTCGGCGTCGCGCTCTACATCACGAAGGTGCCGGTGCCGTTCCTCAACAAGGTGCCGCAACGCAGTCCGGCGCAGGACGCCGCCGAGGTCGAGAAGAACCGCAACTGGGATCCGAACAGCCCGCTCTACGGCAAGAACCCGGCGCGGCCGTCGACGATGGCGAGCGGCATCGTCGCGCCGCCGCCGGCCGTCGCCACGACGCCGACGACAGTGCCGCCGACGGCGGCACCGGGCGCATCGGCGCCGGCCGCCGCGACCGCGAAGGCCTCGGCGCCGGCGAGCAACCGCGACCCGGCCGCGATCCTCGCCGACCGACCCGTCGGCCGCGCGGTGTCGACCATCGACGCCGGCAACGACCCGTTCACCTACTTCGTCCAGGCCGGCGCCTACGGCACGCCCGAGGACGCGGAGCAGCAGCGCGCACGGCTCGCGATGATGGGCCTCGAGGCGCGGCTGAGCGAGCGCGAGCAGGCCGGCCGCACGGTGCACCGCGTCCGCGTCGGGCCATTCGACACGAAGGCCGATGCCGACGCCGCGCGCGACCGGCTCAACGGTGCCGGCATCGAGGCGGCGCTGGTGCGGGTGCAGCGCTGAGCGGCGCGCCGGCCGGTCGGAGCGTCACCCCGGGCAACGCGGAACGCTGCACCGCGATGTCGGTTGTCTTGGCGCCGGCGATCGATGCGGTCCGGGGTTCTTCGGCTGAAAGTCGACGTCGCCGTTCGCTCGAGCCGCGTCGGTCGCCCGGCCGCCGCATCGGTCCCCGGCGCAAGACGACCCGACGATAGGCCGGTGCCGTGACGTCGGCGTGACGGCGCCGTGGCGCCGTGGCGTCAGCGGCCCTTCTCCTCCAGGTAGCTCGCGCGGGCGGCGACGCCGGTGTTGGCGAAGTCGGTGAAGATGCCGTCGACGCCGGCGCGGAAGAAGGCGATCGCCTCGGCGGCGGGATTGCCCTTCCACACGCCGGCGAGGTACTTCGACTCGTTGCGGAAGGTGTAGGTGTGGACGAACAGGCCGGCGGCGTGCGCGTCGGCCACCAGCGCGGTCGGCGTCGCGGTGGTCACGCCGGCGAAGGTGCCGGTCGCGCCGGTGAGCGCCATGACCTGCGGCTTCCACGGGCCGATGCCGTCGGCGTAGGTCGCGATCTCGGCAAGACCCGCGGGCGTCGTCATCACGCCGAAGTCGCGGCCGTCGCCCGCGACCGTCCAGCTGTACGGCCGGCCGTCGACGAAGTTGTAGGCGTCGTCGGTCCGGTAGATCATCGCGCCGGTCTTGTAGTCGACGTCGTTGCCGTCGATCAGCTGGACGGCGCGCGCCGCGAGGCCGAGCGAGCGCATGGTCTTGAGGCTCGCCGGGTCGAAGCTCTGGACGATGATCGGCGCTGTCTTGCTGTTGTAGCCGTTGTCCTTGATCAGCTTGACGATCGCGTCCTCGAACGGGTGCGTGCCGGTGCCGCAGCCGTTGGCGATGGCCTGCACGTTGTTCCAGTACGGATTCTTGGCTTCGGGATAGACCGCGATCGTCCGGCCGAGCGCGGCGCTCTTGGCCTTGGCAATGTCGATCACCTCCTGCATCGTCAGGACCGGGAACTTGCCGTTGAGCGTGGTCGGGCGCTCGTTGGCGGCGTCGTAGGTCGTGCCGCCGATCAACGACCTGAGCTCGGCGACGGTGAAGTCGGTGATCGACCAGTCGCCGGTGTGGTCCTCGCCGTCGACGACGAGCGACTTCAGCACCGACTTCGGGTCGTTCGGATCGGTCCGGTCGGTCAGATATTGCGCCGGACCGCCATAGGTCGCGAGCGAGTACGCCACGTCGACGCGCCGGCCCGGCACGGTGCGCTTGCGCGCCGCGACACTCGGATTGGTCTGCGCGACGGTCGCGATGTCGGTGTTGTCGCTGAGCCAGGGGTTGTGGCGGGCGACGAGCACGCAGTCCTTCGAGAGGTGCAGGTCTTCCTCGAGGAAGTCGGCGCCCACGTCGGCCGCGGCCTCGAACGCCGGCTGCGTCTCCTCGGGGTAGAGCCCCGGCAGCCCGCGGTGGCCGATGACGAGCGGGACCGTGCCGACAGCAGCCGCAGGATCGGCGACATCATCAGCGTGATCGATGGCATCGCTTTCCAGACGAACATCCTGGCGCTGAACGCAGCCGTGGAAGCTGCCCGTGCCGGTGAACAGGGGCGCGGCTTCGCCGTCGTGGCTTCCGAGGTGCGCAGCCTGGCCCAGCGAAGCGCCGAGGCCGCAAAGGAGATCAAGACCCTCATCGGCCGCAGCGTCGAACAGGTCGGGCAGGGCACCGTGCTGGTCGACCAGGCCGGCAAGACCATGGGCGAGATCGTCGGCTCCATCCAGCGCGTGAGCGACATCGTGGCCCGGATCGCATCGGCCAGCGCGGAACAGAGTTCGGGCGTTCGACAAGTGGGCGAAGCGGTGAGCCAGATGGACCAGGCCACGCAGCAGAACGCGGCGCTGGTGGAAGAGAGCGCCGCCGCCGCGGAGAGCCTGAAAGGCCAGGCACTGCAGCTGGTGCAGGCGGTGGCGATGTTCAAACTGTCGCAGCAAGAAGGGCAGGCGGGCGCCGCGACCCCGGCAGCGAATGCACCCGGCGGTGAGCTGCGCGGTCCGGACCGAGCCAGGAACGTCGCCCGTCCGGCGTTCAAGCCCCCTGCCGCTGCGACTGCCCGGACTTCGCGGACCACCCCGCACGCCAACGCATCCGCCAAGAACGGCACCGACGACTGGGCTTCGTTCTGAGCGCATCAATGGCGTGATCGACCTGCGCGGCGTGATCGTGCCCATCGTCGACCCGCGCCTGAAACTGGCGTGCGCATCCGCCGAGTACACCGACTTCACCGTCGTCATCGTGCTGAACGTTCGCGGCCGGGTGATCGGGGCGGTGGTCGACTCGGTGTCGGACGTTCTGGCGCTGGAGGCAGACTGCATCAAGCCGGCCCCCGAGCTTTGTGCATCGGTCGATGCCGGCGACATCACGGGCATCGGCTGCATCGACGGTGGCGATGTCGAGCGAATGCTGATCCTGACTGACATCGAGGCGCTGATGAGCAGCGCCGAAATGGGGTTGATGAGCGCTGCGTTGCACTGAGGGCATCCCACCAGGACACACTTCGCTGTGCGCCATCGCCTGGGCGGTCTTCGGACTTCAAGTCCAAGCCCGAGTCCACACGAGTGGCTCGGAAACAGCCGATCGAAGCGCCACAGGAGCTCGTGGCACCGTGGACGAGCTGCAGGCACCCGGGTGCCGGACCGCCGGATTCGTCGGCCCGCATTCCCGTGTTCCCGTGTTCACTCCGGGCGACTGCCTTCGCTGTCCGCGGGCCGGCTGACGTCCGCCGAGGGCGTGCTCAACCGCGCCGCCCTGGCGCGCTCGCGCGGCTCCTCGAGCCGGGCCACGGCGCTCGCCATCGCCGCGCCCGACATCGCCGGCGAGGCCAGGCCCTCGATCGGGAAGATGATGGTCGAGTTCTGCTCGGCGCCGATCTCCTTCAAGGTCGCGAGCGTTCGCAAGGTCATCGCGGCCGGGTTGCGCGAGAGCATGTCGGCGGCTTCGGCGAGCTTGGCCGCTGCCTGGAACTCGCCCTGGGCCGTGATGACCCGAGCTCGCGCGCCGCGTTCGGCCTCGGCTTCCTGCGCCATCGCGCGGATCATGGTCGGGTCGAGGTCGACGGTGCGGATCTCGACGTTCTGGATGTGGACGCCCCAGGCCTTGGTGCGCACGTCGAGCGCTTCGCCGAGCGCCTTGTTGAGCGTCTCCTGCTTCGAGAGCAGTTCGTCGAGGTTGTGCTTGCCGATGTTGGCCCGCAGCGCGATCGGCGCGAGCTGGGCGATGGCCGAGACGTAGTCGCCCACGCCGAGCAGTGCCGCCTGCGGGTTGACGACGCTGAAGAACGCGACGGCCGAAACCTTCACCGAGACGTTGTCCCGGGTGATCACGTCCTGGCTCGGAATCGGCATCACCTGGACCCGCAGGTCAGCACGGCGCATCGTCTCGATGAAGGGGATCAGGATGACGAGGCCCGGCCCGCTGACGCGCGTGAACCGCCCGAGCGTCAGGACGACGCCACGCTGGTATTGGTCGAGGATCTTGAGCGAGTTGGCGAGGACGACGATCGCGAAGAAGAGGACCACGACGACGATGGCCACGGGGAAAGCGTTCATGGGGAACCTGGCGGATGGTCAAGTCCGAACGATGGCCGCGTTTGCTCGCTTGTGCAACCCGGCCTGGATTGCGCTCAGGGCTCGGCAGCGGCGAGATGCCGCGGGACGCTGTCACGCGTCGAGGGACGCTGTCCGGCCCCGATAGTTCCCAAGTCGAGCTGCGAACACCCACGCCTTCGCCTTAGCCCCGGAGCGGGGAAGGCCTCGGCGCCGGACGGGCCCGGTCGACTTGCCTCGAGGGGTGTCGCGAGCCCTACGGCCGTTCCGGCAAGGATGGTCGATGATTTCGATGGCGGAGGAGTCGGGTGCGTCGGGCGTGAACGCGACGGTGGAGGACGGTGGTTCGGGAGCCGGCATGGTCTGCTCCTCGTGTCAGGCCGCGCCGCCAGGTTTCGAACGCAGCGTGCCTGCCGTGCGGCTGCGGTGGCGTCGGAACGCGTGTGCAAGGGCCTGCTCGCTCGAGAAGCCGACGCGATCCGCGGATCGGCATGCAGGCCAGGTCGCCCGGTTCGCAGCGGGTGACGACGCCGGCGATCGAGGACTCGTCGACCAACCACGACCGTGAGCGCGGCCTGACCGACGGCCTGGCCGAGCGCGGGCTGCGCGTGGCGGCGCGCGCCGTCGGCGACTACCAGTTCGACCGCGCGGCGCAGGCCACGCTGGACCTGTTCATGCACGGCCCCAGCGCCGAGCGGCCGGACGCGCTGTTCGTCGCC
>CAXUDL010000082.1:0-5531 GCA_964249855.1 uncultured Rhizobacter sp.
TGCTCGTCACCATCTCGAGCGTCAGCTCGTCGTGGTTGCGCAGGAAGATCGCCCATTGGCAGCTCGGCGGGATCTCGGGCGTCTGCTGCATGATCTCGGTGAGCGGGAAGCGGTCCTCCTGCGCGATCGCCATGTACATCCGCGGCATCAGTGGAAAGTGGTAGGCCATGTGGCACTCGTCACCGTCGCCGAAGTATTCGCGCACGTCTTCCGGCCACTGGTTCGCCTCGGCCAGCAGGAAGCGGTTGGTGTAGCTCGCGTCCATCGCTGCGCGCAGCTGCTTGATGATCGCGTGGGTCTCGGGCAGGTTCTCGTTGTTCGTGCCCTCGCGCTCGATCAGGTAGGGGATCGCGTCGAGCCGGAAGCCGTCGACGCCGAGGTCGAGCCAGAAGCGCATGACCTTGAAGATCGCCTCGAGCACGAGCGGGTTGTCGAAGTTGAGGTCGGGCTGGTGGCTGAAGAAGCGGTGCCAGAAGTACGCCTTGGCGACGGGGTCGTAGGTCCAGTTCGAGATCTCGGTGTCGGTGAAGATGATCCGCGTGCCGTCGTACTTGCGGTCGGTGTCGCTCCAGACGTAGAAATCGCGCTCCGGCGAGCCGGCCGGCGCGCGGCGCGCGGCCTGGAACCAGGGGTGCTGGTCCGAGGTGTGGTTGATGACGAGCTCGGTGATGACCTTGAGGTCGCGCTTGTGCGCCTCGGCGAGCATCAGCTTGAAGTCGTCGAGCGTGCCGTACTGCGGGTGCACGCCGTCGTAGTCGCTGATGTCGTAGCCGTCGTCCTTGAGCGGCGACGGATAGAAGGGCATCAGCCAGATCGTGTTGACGCCGAGTTCCTTGACGTAATCCAGACGCGAGGCCACGCCGCGGAAATCGCCGACGCCGTCGCCGTTGGAGTCGTAGAAGGCCTTGACGTTGAGCTGGTAGATGACCGCGTCCTGATACCAGAGGGCAGCGTCGCTCGCAGGGATGGTGGGGCCCGCATCGGCTTCGGCCAGATGGGGCGTCTCGGTCGTCGGCTCGGTCATCGCCGGCTCCTTGGTCGGGAAGATCATCAGGCGGCGGCGGGCACGAGCCGGACCCGCAGCACGTGCGCCGGCATCACCCCGGGGTCGAGCCGCACGAAATTGGCGCCATGGCGCCAGGAGAAGGATTGACCGGTGAGCAGGTCGTCGACCTGGAAGCCGTCGCTGTCGGCCACGCCGAGCGTCGACGCGTCGAGCTGCACCCAGCCCGACTGCTGCCACTGCCGGTCGAGGTTGACGACGACGATCACCGCGCTCGAACCGTCCGCGGTCGCACGGAGATACGCGAGCAGCAGGTCGTTGCCGGTCTCGACGAAGCGGAGCGTGCCGGACGCCTGCAGCGCCGCATTCGACCGCCGCGCCTGGTTCACCGTGGCGATGAAGCCGCGCAGGCTGTCGTTGCTGCCGAGGTCCCAGTGGCGGATCTGGTACTTCTCCGAGTCGAGATATTCCTCGCCACCGGGGTTGCGCGGCGTGCGCTCCATCAGTTCGTAGGCGGGGCCGTAGATGCCGTAGTTGCCGGTCAGCGTCGCCGCGAGCACGAGGCGCGTCATGAAGACGGCGCGCGGCGCGTCGTGCAGGAACTCGCTCAGGATGTCGGGCGTGTTCGGCCAGACGTTGGGCCGGAAGTAGTCGACTCCCGGAGCCTCGTTGAGCTCGGTGAAGTACTCGATCAGTTCCGCCTTGGTGTTGCGCCAGGTGTAGTAGGTGTAGGACTGCGAGAAGCCCAGCTTCGCGAGCCGGTGCATCACCTTCGGCCGGGTGAAGGCTTCGGCGAGGAACAGCACCTCGGGGTGCTCGCGCTTGATTTCGCCGATCGCCCATTCCCAGAACGGGAAGGCCTTGGTGTGCGGATTGTCGACGCGGAAGATCTTCACGCCCTCGCCGATCCAGTGGGTAAAGACGTCCTGCAACGCCCGCCAGAGCCCCTGCCAGTCGTCGCTCTCGAAGTTGAAGGGGTAGATGTCCTGGTACTTCTTCGGCGGGTTCTCGGCGTATTGCACGCTGCCGTCGGGCCGGAAGCGGAACCATTCGGGATGCTGCTTCACCCACGGATGGTCGGGCGCGCACTGGAACGCGATGTCGAGCGCGATCTCGATGCCGAGCTTGGCCGCCTGCGCGACGAGGCTGCGGAAGTCGTCGGCAGTGCCGAGCGCCGGCAGGATGTCGGTGTGGCCGCCC
Organism: uncultured Rhizobacter sp.; assembly: GCA_964249855.1. Taxonomy (GTDB): domain Bacteria; phylum Pseudomonadota; class Gammaproteobacteria; order Burkholderiales; family Burkholderiaceae_C; genus LMDS01. The sequence continues at coordinate 2,204 of CAXUDL010000082.1, forward strand.
TCCTCCGAGCCGATCGCCCACGGGCTGCCGACGTCGCCCGGCTCGGCGGCGAGTGCGTTGTTGCGGCCCTTGCGCTTCTCGTAACCGATCGGATGGATCGGCGGCATGTAGAGCACGTCGAAGCCGAGCTCGGCGATGTAGGGCAATTGCGCCTCGACGTCGCGGAACGTCCCGTGGCGGCCTTCGCTCTCGGCCGCAGACCGCGGGAAGAGCTCGTACCACGTGCTGTACGCCGCGCGCTCGCGGTCGACGACGAGCGGCAGCTCGACCTCCGAACGGACTTCGAAGCGGCGGTCGGGATAGCGGTCGGCGATCTCGGCGAGCGCCGGGTCGAGCGCCCTCGCCTTCATCGCCTCGACGTCGCCCGAGAGGTCGGCCGCACGCTTGCGAAGCTCGCGCGCCCAGTGCGACAGCTCCTTGCGGTCCGGGCCCTTGGCACGGTCGGCCGCCTCGTCGCCGAGCTCGGCGCCGGCCTGTACCGCGATGCGGATGTCCGCAGGATCGACGCGCCGCTCGAGCTCGGCGCGCCACGATTGGAAGTGATCGACCCAGGCGACCGCCCAGTAACGGAAGCGGCCGATCCGCGCGAGCGCGAAGTCGGCCTGCCACTCGTCGTTGCCGAGCGGCGTCATCTCGACGGCCTGCACCGGTCCATCGGTCTCGAAGCGCCAGCACAGCTGCACGCGGAGCTTGTCGTGGCCGTCGGTGAAGGCGTGGACGGTGACGACGAAGGGTTCGCCCACGATCCGCTTCACCGCGAAGCGACCGCCGTCGACGGCTGGCAGCACCGCGTCGATGACGGCGCGCGCCCGGCCGTCGCCGTCGACCGGAGCGATGGGGGGAACGGCGACTTGCGGAGCCCGCTTGGCTCGGATCATGGTGGAGGTCGGAGAGCGCTGGGAAGAAGTCATTGTGCCGGTCGGAGGAAAAGCTGCCGGCCGTGGCGACGGCGGCAGGCCGTGGGCCCGCAATGGCAATCGATGTTCCCATCGCGCGCACGGCGGAAACCCCGCGGACACCGACATCGCCGAGTTGGCGCACAGTCCGACTCCATGCACGACCCATCTTCGCCTTCCGAGTCCCAGCCCCTCCCACGACTGTCGAAGGACTTGACGGACCTCGCCACGCGCGCGGGCGTCGCCCTCGAGTGGTCGGACCAGGCCGGGCGGCCGCAGACCGTGTCTCGCGAGACCGTGCTGCGCGTGCTCGACGCGCTCGGCCATCCGTGCGACAGCCCGCAGGCGATCGCGACGAGTCTGGCCGCGCTCGCTGAGGCGCAGGGCGCGCCGTCGATGCGGACGGTGCGGATCGGCGAGACGCTCGCGCTGCCGCTTCCGGCCGGTCTGCCCGCCGACGGCCTGCGTGCGACGCTGAGGCTCGAGTCGGGCGAACTGCGCGAACTGTTGCCCGCGTTGCGCCAGGCCGATGTGCTCGGTGCGGCGCCGACGGTGTCGCTCGACGGCTTCGACGTTCCCGGCTACCACCGGCTCGACCTCGTCGGTGCAGACCGCACGCACACGTTGACGGTCGCCGTGGCGCCGGCGCGGGCCTTCGACGCCGGGCTCGCGCATGCCTGGGGCACGTCGGTGCAGGTGCATTCGCTGCCACCGGAAAGCACGCGAGACGGCGCGGATCCGGGCGTCGGCGACTTCAGCGCCCTGGCGGCCTTCGCGACGGCTGCCGGTGCGGCGGGCGCGCACGTGCTCGCGATCAGTCCGACGCATGCGGGCTTCGCTGCGGACGCGTCGAACTTCAGCCCGTATTCGCCGTCGAGCCGGCTGTTCCACAACGTTTTCTTCATCGATCCGCTCGCGGTCGCAGGCGCGCAGGCGGCCCGCGACGCCGCCCGTGCCGCGGGGATCGACCCCGACGCGCCCGCTGCGCCAGACGCCGCGCCGCTGATCGACTGGGCCACCGCGGGCGCATGCAAGCTGCGCTGGCTGCGTGCGGTCTTCGATCGTCGGCCGGCCGCGCCGTCGCCGCCGGTCGCCGACGATCTGAGGCTGCACGCGACGTTCGAGGCGCTGCACGCGCACTTCCGCGCGCAGGGGCACTTCGACTGGCGACAGTGGCCGGAAGGCTTCCAGGATCCGCAGAGCCGGGAGGTCGCCGCGTTCGCCGACGCGCATGCCGAAGACGTCCGTTTCCACGTCTGGCTCCAGGAGCACGCCGAGCGGGGGCTGCAGCGCGCGCAAGCCGCGGCGCGCGACGCCGGCATGCGCGTCGGCTTGGTCTCCGATCTCGCGATCGGCATGACCGGTGCGGGCAGCCATGCGTGGGCGTCGCGCCGGGACCTGCTCGTCGGCCTCGAGATCGGCGCGCCGCCCGACATGATGAATCCGCGCGGCCAGCGCTGGGGCTTGACGGCGTTCTCGCCGCGGGCGCTCGCCGCGAGCGGCTTCGAGCCGTTCCTGCAGACGCTGCGCGCGGCGATGCGCCAGGCAGGCGGTGTGCGGATCGACCATGTGCTCGGCCTCAACCGGCTCTGGCTCGTGCCCGACGGCTTGCCGGCGACCGAGGGCGCGTACGTGCGCTACCCGCTCCGCGAGTTCCTCGATCTGCTGATCCTCGAGTCGCACCGGCACCGTGCGATCGTCATCGGCGAGGACCTGGGCACGGTGCCCGACGGGTTCCGCGAGACGCTCGCCGGCGCCGGCGTGCTGGGCATGGCGGTGCTGTGGCTCGAGCGGTCGAGCGACGGCATCGGTTTCAGGCCGCCCGAGCAGTGGTCCGTGGATGCCGTCGCGATGACGACGACGCACGATCTGCCGACCGCCGCGGGTTGGTGGCACGGGCGCGACATCGACTGGCGCGAACGCATCGGCACCGAACCCGACGCGGCCGCTGCCCGCCGTCAGCGCGAGAGCGAGCGAAAGGCGCTGGCTGCGCTGGCGCCGGACATCGACGCCGGTGCGGACGGCGTCGATCTCGCCATCGCGGCCGTCGTGTCCGCGCCCGCGCGGCTCGTGCTGGTCCCGATCGAGGACCTGCTCGGCCTCGTCGAGCAGCCCAACCTGCCGGGGACGGTCGACGAGCATCCGAACTGGCGGCGACGATTGCCGGCGCCGGCCGACCGCCTGTTCGACGCACCCGAGATCCGGGCGCGCCTCGAGCGTCTGAACGCCACGCGCGGAACGTGATGTCTCGTCGGCCGGGCCGAACCGGGCCGGGCCCGACCGACGAAACTCGCGCGATTCGGCACCGCGAACGCCGGAATGTAGACGCCCTGCAGGCCGGGCAACGTGGATCACGGGCCCGGCGCGTCGCAAGATAGTAATAGTCCGACCAGCACCGTTGCTGGCGGCCTTGTCGCTCAGACGTCGACGAG
>CAXUDL010000083.1:0-5251 GCA_964249855.1 uncultured Rhizobacter sp.
CGAAGCTCGCGCCGGAGGCAGGAGCGTTGTCGTCGCCTCCGGGGGCGCCGAGCCGGTGGCTCGCGTTGCTGCCGCGCTGCCAGTGAAACTGCACGCGGATGCGGTTGTCGCGGTCGGTGTGCAGATCGCAGTCGCCGTTGCCGACGACGATGGCGGTCTGGGTTCCGCGCACGGTCGGACGGACGTTGAGCCGCACCTCGGGTTGGCCGAGCGCCGCGACGGCGTGCGGGTCGAAGAGGGACGGCGATGCGGCCAGTGCGCGGTGTGCGCGATCGGCACCGAGGACGCCCCAGTGGTGCTCGGGAGCCAGCGCGGCAGGCCTGGCGTCGGCACTGCCCATGCGCACGGGTACGGCCAGCGGCTGCACGAGGAGCGCGGCTTCGTGCAAGGGGGTGTCGTCGGCAGCGCTGCGCTTGCGGCTCGGCGCTTGCCGTTGCGCGCGCAGGTTGGCGCGGGTCAGGCCGACGAAGCGCGCAGCCTCGTCGGCAGCGAGGTTGTTTCGCGCCCGGTGCTGGGCGGCGAGGACGACGAAGCGGTCACGGCCGGGGTCGCTGCCGTCGTGGCGGGGATGGTCGGCGAGGGTGAAGGCCGTTCCGGCCTGGGCGCGCCGCCAGGGCCCCTGCGCGACGCCGCGCCTGCGCACCGCCGCGAGGGCTTGGGCCTGGACCCGCGCGAGGCGCTCGCCTTGCGCGGTGTCTTCGTAGGCGTAGGCACCGGGCACATCGACGACGGCGAGTCCGGAGATCACAGACGGCGTGGAGCTCGCTGCGCCGACAGCCGCCTCGACGGGTCGGTCGCCGAGACCACGGTGATCGCGGCTGCGCATCGCAACGCGCGCGCTCGTGACCCGGGCAACGTCGCACCAGCGGGTCAGGCTGTCCTGCGCGAAGGTGTGGTCGCTCGCGGTGAAGCGCACGACGGGTTGGGTGCTCCGTGCGAAGGCGCCGTTGTGGTCGGCGATGACGAGCGTGTGCCGGCCGAGGTCGGGGCTCGCGGCGTCTCCGTCGTGCTCCCACCAGCAGACGAGGCCTTCTTCGCGCATCAGGCGGAGCACGAAGTCGAGATCGCTCTCGTGGTACTGGATGCAGAGGCTGCGCTTGGGATAGACGCTCGCATCGGCGAGATCCCAACGCCACGCGGGGACGAGGCGGCCCTGGCCGTCGTAGCCCGCGAAAACCTCGTCGAGGATCTGCGGCACGCTCATGTCCTGGAAGACCCAGGCGTCGACGCAGTGAGCGAGCGCCGCGAGCCAAGGCTCGACGACGAGCCGGTAACGCGCGAGCCCGCCGTCGCTGCCCATCAGGGCGGCTGCGACGACATGGCCGTGCCAGGGACGCATCTCGCTGCGGCTCTCCTGGCAGAGCAGTTCGACGAGCGCGGGCTGCCCGATGAGGGTCTTGAGTTGCAGGTGAGCGTCGGGGCTGAGCGCATGGACGACGAGGCGAAGGCCGGCGCGGGTCGGGCCGAGCGATGCGTCGGAGGTCCACTGGGTGACGGCACGTTCCCTTCCAGCCGCGCCGGCATCGACATCGCGGGACTCGTCGCCCAACGCCGGGCCGTCGCAAGGACCGACACCCTCCCACACCTCGATGTCTTCCGCGAACAGCCGGTCGGTGCCGAGCGGCGTGTGCAGCCGCAGCAGGCGCACGGTCTGGGTCAGGCCGCCCAGAAGGCCGGAGACGGCGTCGCCGAGCAGGCTCACCGAATCCATGCCGCGGACTCCGGCAGGCCGCAGGCGTCGCACATCCTCCGGAACGCGTCGGAGAGGGCCGTGCGATCGGGCTGCCGACTCATTGCACGCTGTACTTGAAGTCGCCGTTCTTGGCCGCCGTGACCTTGATCCGGTTGACGGCCCGACCGTCGGCCATGCGCTCGAGCACGTGCTCGGCCACCTGCGGCAGCAGGGTGCCGTTCAGGATGTGGTCGACGTTGCGGGCGCCGGTGTCGACCTCGGTGCAGCGTGCGAGCACGGCGTCGACGAGCTTCGTGTCGTAGACGAATTCGGCGCGGTGGTTGCTGCCCACGCGCGCGGCGATGCGGTCGAGCTTGAGGCGGATGATGCGGTCGAGCACCTCGTCGCCGATCGCGTAGTAGGGAACGACCTTCATGCGGCCGAGGAAGGCGGGCTTGAACGTCTTGTACAGGACCGGCCGCAGCGCCTCGGCCAACGCTTCGGCGGTTGGATAGTCCGCCGGCGTCTTGTTGATGCAGGCCTGCATGATCTGCGAGGAACCGACGTTGCTCGTCAAGATGATGACGCAGTTGCGGAAGTCGATCTCGCGCCCTTCGGCATCGTCGAGCACGCCCTTGTCGAAGACCTGGTAGAAGAGTTCGAGCACGTCGGGATGCGCTTTCTCGGCTTCGTCGAGCAGCACGACGCTGTACGGATTCCGCCGGACGGCCTCCGTCAGCACGCCGCCTTCGCCGTAGCCGACATAGCCGGGCGGCGACCCCTTCAGGCCGCTGACGCTGTGCGCCTCCTGGTACTCGCTCATGTTGATCGTGACGAGCTTCTTCTCGCCGCCGTAGAGCAGTTCGGCGAGCGCGAGCGCCGTCTCGGTCTTGCCGACGCCGCTCGGGCCGACGAAGAGAAACACACCCTTGGGCTTGTCGGGGTCCTCGAGATTGGCGCGTGACGTCCGTACGCGCTGCGCGATGGCGCCGATCGCGTGGCTCTGACCGATGACGCGGGCTTCGAGCAGCGGCTCGAGGCCGAGTACGGTCAGCAGATCGTCCTTGAGCATCTTGCCGAGCGGGATGCCCGTCCACGCGGCGACGATGCTCGCGACGACGGCGCCGTCGACCTCGACGGGCACCAGCGGCTGCTCGGCTTGCAGCGCAGCGAGCTCGGCGAGCTTCGACCGGAGCGGTGCGGTCGCGTCGACCGATGCGGCAGACGCAGCCTTCTGCGAGCGGGTCGTGGCGAGCGCGCCGGTGCATTCCCCAGCTTCGAGGGCCGACGGCTCCTTCGTCCGCTGCGAAGACGCTTCCAGGCCCTCGCGGAGCGCGTTGACTTCGCCCACGATCCGTCGTTCGGCTTCGAGGCGCTGCGACAGTTCGTCGAGCCGAAGCTGCGCGGCGCGACGTTCGGTCGCCAACGCGTCGAGCCGCCGGCCGTGCGATGCGCCGCTCGCCGCTTCCCGCTCCAGCGCTCGCACTTCGGCGTCGAGCCGTTCGAGCTGCTTCTTCAGATCCTCGACGGCGGCCGGAGTCGCCGCCTGACCCAGCGCGACCTTGGCGCACGCGGTGTCGAGCACGCTGATCGCCTTGTCGGGCAACTGTCGGCCCGTGATGTAGCGCGCCGACAGGCGAACCGCCTCGACGATGGCGTCGTCGCGGATCCGCACCTTGAAGTGCGCTTCCATCAGCGGCACCATGCCACGCAGCATCGCCGCAGCGAGCGGCTCGCTCGGTTCCTCGACCTTCACGACCTGGAAGCGACGTGCCAGCGCCGCATCCTTCTCGAAATACTTCTTGTACTCGCTCCAGGTCGTCGCGGCGATGGTGCGGAGTTCGCCGCGAGCGAGCGCGGGCTTGAGAAGATTGGCCGCATCGTTCTGACCGGCCTGGCCGCCGGCGCCGATCATCGTGTGCGCCTCGTCGATGAAAAGCACGATCGGGTGCGGGCTCTTCTTCACTTCGTCGATGACGTTCTTCAGGCGGTTCTCGAACTCGCCCTTGACGCTTGCGCCGGCCTGCAGCAAGCCGAGGTCGAGCGTGTGCACTGCCACGCCCTTCAGCGGCTCGGGCACGTCGCCATCGGCAATGCGCAGCGCCAGCCCTTCGACGACCGCGGTCTTGCCGACGCCTGCTTCACCCGTCAGGATCGGATTGTTCTGGCGCCGGCGCATCAGGATGTCGATGGCCTGACGGATCTCGGCTTCGCGCCCGATCACCGGGTCGATCTTGCCGTCGCGGGCGCGCTGCGTCAGGTCGGTGGTGAACTGGTCGAGCGCGGGTGTGCGCATCGATCCCGCGGAAGGCGCGCCGTCTCCTTCGGCAAGCCTGCCGGAGCCGCCGCCGACGTTCGATGCCGTGACGGACTGCCGCGCTTCGCGCGAGCCGAAAGTCGCTTCGTCCAGCTTGTGCTTGAGCTGATCGACGTCGATGCGCGCGAAGAGCGGACTCGTGCGGTCGACGAGCTGTGCGAGGCTCGGCTCGGTGAGCAGCGCCAGCAACAGATGGGCGCTGCGAATGCGCGCGTCGTGCGCATCGAGCGATGCGATGAGCCAGGCGTGCTCGAAGAGGCCGGGCAGGCGGGCGCTGAACACGGGAGTCCGCGTGTTGCCCGCCTTGAACGCATCGAGCTCACGCTCGAGATCGCGCTGCAGACCGGTGCTCGGCACGCCGAAGCGACGACACAACAGCGAGACATCGGAGTCGGCGACTTCCAGCAGCGCCAGCAACACATGCTCGATGTCGACCTCGTGATGGCCCCGCGCCATCGTGATGGCGGCCGCGCGCTCGGCGCCGCTGCGGCAGGTGTCGTTGAGCTTGGAGACGAGCGTTTTGAGACTGGTGCTCATGGTTTTCTCGGTCAAGGTCCTGGTCGGCCACACCGCACGAAATGCCGCCGCGCGATCGTGGAAAGACTGACGGCACGTCGCTCGGATCGGTCGTTCGGGAGCACCTTGCCGAAGCAGGGCATCGTCCCGCATCCGAGGAGCCGTCGCGACGGATGGCGAATGGAACGACCCATGAGGTCGGGTCAGGCTGCAAGTGCGTGCAGGTCGTACACCGCCTCGGCACGGTCTTCAGTGCTTGCCTTCGAAACGAGATGGCTGTCCCAACCGAGGCGCGGGCCATCGTTCTGTGCCTGTTCCGCTCCCGCCAGCCGCGAGGGCGACACGTCGGCAGCGAACAGCGACAGATGCACTTCGTACTCGATGCTCACGCCGCTGACGAGCGTCAGCAGCTCGTGCAGCGCGAGCGCAGCCGGCCCGCCGGGCAAGAAGCGCCGATGCTGGTTGCGGTTCATCGGACCGATGCCGACGCGTGCGCGCAAGTCGCGCTGCCAGACGCGGGGCCCGAGCACCGTGTCGCGGCCGAGGCGTTGCGACGACGCGTCCCCGAGCGCCACCTGCGACTCGGCGTCGAGCTCGAACCAGCGGCCGATGAACTGCGTCAAGCGCACAGGTACGCCGAAGTAGTCGGCGAGGACGCGCTCGAGATGCCGCGCGCTCACGACGCGACGTTGCAGCAGGCCGGAATAGAAGGCCAGCGCGTCGTCGGCGACGCCGCCTTCGTCACC
>CAXUDL010000084.1:0-5130 GCA_964249855.1 uncultured Rhizobacter sp.
GCCTCGATGATGCGGTTCTCGATCTGGTCGCTCATGCCCAGGCCGTGGCGGCCGCCGATGCGGTTGGCTTCGAGCACGAGGTCGACGGCGGAGTGGAAACGCCGGCCGTCGAGCGCCACCGGCTGGCCTTCCTCGAAGCGGATGGTGACGGTCTCGCGCCGCACGTCGACCTCGTCGCGCCAGAACGCCACGCCCATGATCGGCTCGACGATCTGCATGCCCGACGACAGCTGCTCGAGATCCTTCGCCTCGTGCGTCGCGCCGAGCAGGTTCGAGTCGGTCGAGTACGCCCTTTCCGCCGACATCTTGTAGGCGAAGCCGGCCTGCCGCATGAATTCGGACATCTCGGCGCGGCCGCCCAGCTCGTCGATGAAGCGCTGGTCGAGCCAGGGCTTGTAGATCTTCAGCGACGGGTTGGCGAGCAGACCGTAGCGGTAGAAGCGCTCGATGTCGTTGCCCTTGTAGGTGCTGCCGTCGCCCCAGATGTTGACGTCGTCGTCGCGCATCGCGTTGACGAGCATCGTGCCGGTCACGGCGCGGCCGAGCGGCGTCGTGTTGAAGTAGGTGACGCCGGCGGTCGAGACGTGGAAGGCGCCCGCCTGCAGCGCGGCGATGCCCTCGGCGACGAGCTGCGCGCGGCAGTCGACCAGCACCGCGCGCTCTGCGCCGTACAGCATCGCCTTCTTCGGGATCTCGTCGTAGTCGACTTCGTCGGGCTGGCCGAGGTTCGCGGTGTAGGCGTAGGGAATCGCACCCTTCAGCCGCATCCAGTGCAGCGCGGCGCTGGTGTCGAGCCCGCCCGAAAACGCGATGCCCACCTTCTGGCCCGCGGGCAGCTGCTGGAGGATCGTGGCCATGGTGATGGTGCGTTGCCCGGGCAAAGCGGCGATTCTAGGTTCAGGGCGCCGGCCTACCTGCCCGCGGCGTCGGCGGTGATCAGCAGCGCCGGCACGTCGATCTGCCGGGCCTCGGGCGGGCGGCCGGCGAGCGTGCGCGTGATGCTCTCGGCGACCGTGTCGGCGATGGCCTGGAAGTCCTGCTTCATCGTCGCGAACAGCGGCGACTTCTGCTGGATCAGCGCGACCGCCTGCGCGTCGCCGTCGACGCCGGTGATCCGGATCTCGGTGCGGCCCGCGGCCATCACGGCCTGCGCCGCGCCGACGGCCGCGGCGTCGAACGCGGCCCAGACGCCGGCGATCGAGCCCTTGGCCGGGTTGGCGAGCAGGATGTTCTCCATCTGCTGGCGGGCGCTCTCGGTCGGCCCCGGCACCTCGACGTGCCGCTCGACGAGCACGCTCACCGACGGGTCGGCCTTCACGAGCGCGTAGAACTCCTGCGTCCGCTGCAGCACGCCGGGATGCGGCCGGTGCGTGAAGACGACGACCTTGCCCTTGTGGCCGATCTCGCCGAGCAGCCGGGTGCCGATCGTCCGCGCCATCGCCTTGTCGTCGCTCGATGCCGACGCGGCCATGCCGTCGACGAAGCGCGTGTCGCAGCCGAACACGGGAATGCCCGCGGTCTTCGCACCCGCGATCTGCGTCTTCAGCTGCTGCGTGTCGACGCTGACGAGGACGATCGCGCCCGCCTTCGCGGAGACCGTGTCCTCGAGCCGGGCGACGAGCTGGCCCATGTCGCCGCGGGTGTCGATGACCGACGCCGACCAGCCGTCGGCCTGGCCGTGCTTGACGATCGCCTGCGCCAGGAAGTTGGTCACCGGCGCCGATTGGTACGGCGTCAGCAGCACGACGCGCTTGCCCTGCTGGGCGCGTGCCGGTGCGGGGCCGACGGCGGGCGTGAGGGCCGCGAGGCCGGCTTGGAGGAGACGTCGACGGGGGATCATGGGATGTCCTCGGGTGGGTGGATGGGCGCCGGGTCGAGCTGGCCGAGCAGGGCCGTCGCCCGGCGGAACGCGGGGGAGCTCGCGGCCAGGCGCGCGACGCCGGCGGCGGTCGGTGCGACCGGCTCGACGGCCGGCGCAGCGCCGGCGCGCGGCGGCGCCCAGCCGAGCGTGCGCGCGGCGAGGCCGGCGATGCCGAGCGCGGCGAGCCGATCGGCGTCGGGTTGTGCCTGCAGCGTGACGCCGAGCGCGTCGGCGATGCTCTGCAGCCAGGGCCGGAAGTGCGTGCCGCCGCCGACGACGGGCAGGACCGCCGGCGCCTCGCCGGCGGGCAGCAGGTCGGCGCACCAGCGCAAGGCGAGCGCCGTGCCGTCGAGCACCGCGCGCAGCAGGTCGGCGCGCGTCGTGTCGCTGCCGACGTGCAGGAAGGTGCCGCCGGCGCCCTGCGTCGGCACGGGGCAACGCTCGGCATGGAGGAAGGGCAGGAAGAGCGGCCGGCGCGGCGACGCCGGCGAGGCGAGCAGTTCGGCCTCGAAGCGCTCGAAGTACGGCACGCGCGGCTCGCCGGCGCGGTGCCCGAGCAGGCCGAGCGACCAGTCGAGCACGCAGCCGCCGTTGAGCGCCGGCGCGATCAGCACCATCCGGCCCGCGTCGACGCCCGCGAGCCGGATCACGCCGGCCGACGGCGGCGCCGCACCTGCCGGCGGCAGCGCCGTCGTGCCGGCGATCCAGGCGCTGGTGCCGAGGTAGAGATAGCGGTCGGCCGCGAGCGACGTCGCGATTGCCGCGCCTTCGCCGGTCGCGACCGCGTCGCCCAGCCCGCAGAGCACCGGCGTGCCCGCGGCGAAGCCGGTCGCAGCCGCCGCGGCAGCCGTGACGTGGCCGGCGACGTCGCAGGCGGCGACGATGCGCGGCAGGAGCGCGGGTTCGAGCGCGAGGTCCGCGAGCAGGTCGACGTCCCAATCGCCGTCGAACAGGCGGTACATGCCGGTCGTCGACGCGGTCGACGGGTCGACGACCAGCGCGCCGGTCAGCCGGAAGGTGACGAAATCCTTGGCACCGAGCAGCACGCTGCAGGTCCGCGCGAATGCGGTCGGATCGCGGTCGCGCCAGCGCAGCAGCTTGGGCGGCAGCGAGCCGGCGTCGAGCGGGTTGCCGAGGCGCCGGTGCAGCGCGGCGGCGCCGAAGCGCGCGTTGATCGCGGCGGCTTCGTCGACGGCACGGCGGTCGGCGTAGAGCAGCGCGTCGCCGACCGGCTCGCCGCGGTCGTCGAGCGCGACCATGTTCTGCATCTGGCCGCACGGCGCGATCAGCGCGATCTGCGCGGCGTCGATGCCCGCGGCCCACCAGGCACGCGCCGCGTGGCGCAGTGCGTCGAACCAGGCATCCGGGCTCTGGGTGATCGCGCCGTCCGGCGCGTGGCGGGTGTCGAGCGCGACCGTCACAGGGTGCGAGACCGCGCCGTCCGCGTCGAGCAGCATGGCCTTGGCGGCGGTCGTGCCGATGTCGATCGCGGCGACGTAGCGGCCGCTCACGAGCGGCCCCCGAGGCGCTGCAGCGTGACCGCGGCGATGACGATCGCGCCGGTCAGCATCTGCTGCACGAAGGTCGGGCAGTTGAGGATCGTCAGGCCGTTGGCGAGCACGCCGAGGATCGCCGCGCCGGCGAGCGTGCCGGGCACGTTCGGCACGCCGTCGCGGCTCGCGGTCACGCCGAGGAAGGCGGCGGCGTAGGCCGGCAGGAAGAGCGCGTCGCCGCCGAGCGGCTGGGCCGAGCCGATCCGCGACGCGAGCAGCAGCCCGGCGAGCGCGGCGAGCGTGCTGCAGAGCGCGAAGGCGAGGATCTTGTGCCGCGGCACGTCGATGCCGCTCAGGTGCGCCGCGACCGGGTTGCCGCCGACCGCGAGCAGCTGCCGGCCGAAGACGGTCTTGCGCATCGCGGTGCCGCTCGCCAGCACGACGCCGAGCATCACCCACGTCGGCACGGCGACGTGCGCCCATTCGCCGCGGCCGAGCGCGGCGAACGACGGCGGCACGTTCTCGAAGACGGTCGAGCCGCCGCTGATCCAGAAGGTGACGCCGCCGAGCACCGTTGCCATCGCGAGCGTCGCGATGAACGACAGCACGCGCCAGCCGGTGACGATCCAGCCGTTCAGGCAGCCGATCGCGAACGCGCCGCCGAGCACCGTCGCGAGCTGCGCGCCGACCGGCCAGCCCGCCACCGCGAGCTGCGCCGCGGCGACGCCGCCCAGGCTCGCCATCGCGCCGACCGAGAGGTCGAACTCGGCCGCCGCCATGACGAGCGTGGCGCCGGTCGCGACGAGCACGAGCACCGAGATCTGGCGCAGCACGTTCAACGCATTGCCGGCCGTCGCGAACGCGTCGGGGCTCAGGAGGCCGAAGACGATGCAGATCGCGGCGAGCGCGATCGGCGTGCCGTAGGCCCGCGATGCCGAGCCGAGCGTGCCCGCCCTCATCGCGCCGCTCCGTGCGGAAAGCAGGCGTGGAGGATCGCGTCGCGCTCGAACGGCGGCCGCTCGAAGCGCGACGCGACGCGGCCCTCGCACAGCACGACGACGCCGTCGGCCAGGCTCAGCAGTTCCTCGATGTCGGATGTCGCGACCAGCGCCGCGCCGCCGGCGTCGGCATGCGCGCGGATCAGCGCATGGATCGCCCGCCGGGTGCCGACGTCGACCGCCTGGGTCGGCTCGTCGCACAGCAGCAGCCGCGCCGGCGCCGGCGCCGTGCCGCCGATCGTCCGCGCGAAGACGACCTTCTGCTGGTTGCCGCCCGAGAGCTCGGCGACCGGTTGCGTCGGTGCGCGCGTGCGGATCGCGAAGCGGCGGATCGCCTGCAGCGCGTGCCCGGCCTCGCGCGCCGCGTCGACGATGCCGCGCCGCGCGAAGCGGCGGAGCTGGCCGAGATGGAGGTTGTCGCGCACCGAGGCGCCGGCGACGAGCGCCTGCGCCTTGCGGTCTTCCGGCACGAGGCGCAGGCCGTGGCGCAGCGCCTGCCGCACATCGCCGCCGCCGAGCGGCCGGCCGGCGACGCGCACCGTGCCGCCGCGCCGCGGGCGCAGGCCGTAGACCGCTTCGAGCAGTTCGGTGCGGCCGGCGCCGGCGAGGCCGTACAGCACGACGATCCGGCCCGCGGCGACGGTCAGCGAGACGGCGTCGACACGGCCGTCGACGGTCGAGAGCGCATCGACGTCGAGCAGCGTGTCGCCCGCCGCGGGCGGGCGGACGTGGACGCCGCCCGGCTGCGAAGCGATGGTCCCGGGTGGCGCTGCGGTCG
>CAXUDL010000085.1:0-3122 GCA_964249855.1 uncultured Rhizobacter sp.
TCCGACCGGCACCGTCATTGCACCAGGGTTCGCTGCCCGGCAGCATCTGATCTGATTGGAATGCACGCCCGTTCGATGGTGTGCACCAACGGAGATGGTGCACACCATGAAGGATCAAGCAAGCGGGTCTGGTCGGGTGCGTCGCAATCATGGCCAGGCGTTCAAGGACGAGCTGATCGCGCAGAGCCTGGTTGCCGGCGCGTCCGTTTCGGCGATCGCGATGAAGGGCGGCATCAACGCCAATCTTCTGTTCAAGTGGCGTCGTGAACACCTCAGGGCGATGGCGCAAGGCGCGCCGACGGCCGCGACGTTGCTGCCGGTCTGCGTGATTCCGGACATCGAGCCCGTGCCGCCATCGCAGCCGAGTGCGCCCGTCGGTCCTGTGGTCAACCGAGGCGTCCGCGCTGGCGTCATCGAGGTCGAGATCGCCGGTGCCCAACTGCGGCTTCGCGGCGCCGTCGACGAGGCCACGCTCGGCAGCGTCCTGCGCGCTCTGCGGCGAAGCCAATGATCGGCCCCCGCGCAGTGACCCGTGTGTGGCTCGCCGCGGGCGTGACCGACATGCGCTGCGGCATCGACTCACTGGCAGCGAAGGTCCAGACGGCGCTGACCGAGAATCCGTTCAGCGGCCACGTCTTCGCCTTCCGGGGTCGCAGGGGCGACCTGGTGAAGTTGCTGTGGAGCGATGGCGACGGCATGTGCATGTTGACCAAACGGCTCGAGAGAGGTCGCTTCGTCTGGCCGCAGGCCGACACTGGCAGTGTCTCGCTGACGACCGCGCAGCTCTCGACGCTGCTCGAGGGGATCGACTGGCGGCACCCTGAACGCACGTGGCAACCCCGCATGGCGGTCTAGCCAAGAGTGCAAGCGGTTGACGGGAGATGTCCCGTTGCGAGAGAGGGTCGTGACCGGCAAAGTCATGGCCATGACGTTCGCGGACCTTGTGGCCGACAACGCGGCGTTGAGCGGCGAGGTCAAGCGCTCGCACGAGGCTCTGAAGATCGCGCAGCTCACCATCGACAGGATGTTGGTCGAGCTCGCCTATCTCCGGCGCATGAAGTACGGCCGCTCGAGCGAGCGGCTCGACCACCCGCAGCTCGAACTCGTCGGCGGCCAAGTCGCGCAGCCGGTCGTTGATGCTTCTTCGGGTGGCGGTGCGGCCGACGGCTTGAAGTCCAACGTGACCTCGCTCGACACCGAGCGCAAGAAGCGCGAGCCCAAGACGAGGCCGGGCTTGCGCGAGCTGCCCGCGCACCTGCCGCGACGCACCGTCGTTCACACGCCGCTGGGCGGCTGCGGCTGCACTTCCTGCGGCGCAGGCCTGCGCGAGATCGGCCAAGACGTCTCGGAGGTGCTGGACTACGAGCCCGGTAGCTTCCACGTGGTGCGCCACGTCCGCCCGAAGCTGGCCTGTGCCGGCTGCAAGACGATCACGCAGGTGCTCGCGCCGAGCCGGCCGATGGACCGGTGCCTGGCCGGCGCCGGGCTGCTCACGCACATCGCGGTGAGCAAGTTCGCCGACCATGTCCCCCTCTACCGGCTGTGCCAGATCTACGGCCGCGATGGTGTCGAGATGAGCCGCTCGACCCTCAGCGACATGGTCGGCAGTTGCGGCCTGTTGCTGACGCCGCTGGCCGACGCTGTCGGGCGCCACGTGCTGAAGGCCGCAAAAGTCCACGGCGACGACACGCCGGTCCGCGCGCTCGGTGGCAAGGGCGAGGCGGCGCACACGGGGCGGCTCTGGGTCTACGTCCGCGACGACCGCCCGAGCGGCGACACGACGCCGCCGGCGGTGTGGTTCCAGTATTCGGCCGACCGCAAGGGCGCGCACCCGGCGCTGCACCTCCAGTCCTTCCGCGGTGTCCTGCAGGCTGATGCGTTCGCCGGGTACAACAAGCTCTTCGACGACGGTCGGATCGTCGAGGCGGGTTGCTGGAGCCACGCGCGCCGCAAGTTCTGGACATCCACGTCAAGCAAAAGCGCCTGTCCGGGACGCTGGCGCACCAGGCTCTGGTGCGGATCGGCGAGCTCTTCCGGATCGAGGCCGAGGTCAACGGGCGCTCGGCACTGCGACGACGGCGAATGCGCCAGGCGCGGTCAGTGCCGGTGTTGAAGGAATTGAAGTCGTGGCTGAGCGAGACCCTGGCGCAGGTGTCGGCGAAGTCGCCGATGGCGCTCGCGATTGGATACTCGCTGGGCAACTGGACGGCGCTGACGAACTTCGTCGGTGACGGGCGCATCGACGCGCATAACAACACGGCCGAGCGAGCCCTGCGCGGTGTGGCCCTCGGACGCAAGAACTATCTGCACTTCGGCTCGGACGCGGGCGGCCACACGGCGGCGGTGATGTACACGCTGCTGGGCACGGCCAAGCTCAATGGGATCAACCCGCAGCGCTACCTGCGCCACGTCCTCGAGAGGATCGCCGAGCACCCGAGCAACCGCATCGACGAGCTGCTGCCGTGGGTGGTTGCGGCGACTTGGGGCGACGACGCCAAGGCGCAGGACCTGCCGCTGGCGGCGTGAACGCGGGGGCGCCGGGCATCGGCAAAATGCGCTCATGCGCATCAAGCTGATCGAAGAGCTGCCCATGGCGACCAGCGCGGAGCTCTACCAGCTCAGCTGGGTGATCGAGCAACTGCTGGCCGACCCGCGACGCATCGTGCAGGTGCGGGCACAGCTGCACACCGGTCAGCAGGTCCAGTACCTCCACTGGACCGACGGCAAGCTGCGCTCGGCGCGCGTCGTGGGGATGCACGGCGACCATGTGGCCGTGCAGGACGCGGGCTACAGCAAGGCCTTCAAGGTGCACTACGCGGCGATCGTCACCGAGCCGACCGGGCCACCCACTGGAAGCGGCCCGATGCCCGCGGAGGTTGAGCTCACGAAGCCGACGCCGCCACCGGAGACCGCCGCTCGCGCCGACTTCCGCGTTGGCAACCGGGTGACCTTCACCAACAAGAACCTGCAGCACCGTGTCGGCCTGATCGTGCGCGTCAACCAACACACGGCCACGCTCGACTGCGACGGCCAGAAATGGCGCGTCGCCTTCGAACTGCTACGGCATCTCGTCGACGTCTGAGCGACAAGGCCGCCAGCAACGGTGCTGGTCGGACTATTAC